>JAOZFT010000027.1 GCA_027492035.1 Thermoproteota archaeon | reverse complement strand
AAGAAAACTTTGTAGAGACAGGTGTAGGAAGAGTTATCTCTGTTCCATAAATTACTTCACAGAAACATGTCAAGCTTTTTTGGTTGAGTGGCTTGTTAAGGGGTGTAGTGGCAAACATTAACTTGGAAAAATGTATAGGCTGTGGTTTATGTGTTAAAAAATGTGTAAATAAAGCCATAGAGTTATTTAATGGGAAAGCGGTAGTTATAGACTTTCTATGTCTAGGTTGCTTACTTTGCCAAATTGTTTGCCCAAAAGAGGCTGTGACTGTTAAGCCAAGGTCAGTTTTAAAAAGCGAAGAAGAAAAATTAAGAATCCAAGGGGCTTTAATAAAGAGACAGATAAATTTGATAAAGAAAAGATTAGGTTAAAATTTTTGCAAACACTTCCTTGTTCACCTATTTTAAAGAAAAATTCAGGCCCTCGCTGGTTCTGTAAAGATTTAAATGTTTGAAGGAAAGGTGGCTAATTTGTCTTTTGAGAAATGGAGGAATATAGGGAATGAAATAATGAACCTTTTAAGAGTTGAAACATACCCTGTCGCTGTTAAATTAGTTAAAGAAAATGAAAACTTCCCTGACGTCGTTAGACGTCCACTTGAAACCTTAAAGTTCAAAATAAATCTCTGTCAAGCATTTACAGCCACAAGAAGGTACGGCTGGACAATAGGCGTCTCTAAAAAAGAATGCGCTTGCCCTCTTGCATGTTTCTTGTTCGGATGGGCTTCTTTAAAGGATAAAAAAGATTTAACTGACTTCTTTTTTAAATCAGGGTTCTTCAGGAGCGTAAAAGCTGCAGAGGAAGGAGCTGAATTTACAATCAAAAACTGCACCCTTAAACCAAGCATGTACAAGGGAATAATCACCTCCCCCCTTAATAGGACAAAAATAATCCCTGACATAGTTTTAATTTACGGAAACCCTACTCAAGCATTCCTACTGATTCATGGATATCTCTCAGGTGTAGGGGGTGCATTAGAAATCCAATACACTGGAAGACATGCGTCTTGCGGCCATGGCGTAATTCAAACCTTCCTTTCTCAAAAACCAAACCTTGTTTTACCTGATGAAGGAGATAAAATATTTGCAGCCACAACCGATGAAGAAGTGATTTTTGCTTCCCCCGCAAAAGACATTGAATCCATTTTAGAGGGAATAAAACACTTGTTTGGGAAGAAGATAATGAAGTATCCAACACCATTCAACGTCAGGTTCACACCAGCTTTTCCTAAACCATTTGAAGAATTCTTAAAAAAACTGGAGGGAAGTAGTAGTTAACATTTCAAAAAATTTTTTCAATACTTCTCCAGTTTCACCTTAACATTTCACTTTTCTCTTTGATCAGGACCAGGAAAGGCACTTGAAGTAAAAACAAAAGAGCAACGGCTATAAAGGGGAGAAAATAATTTGGTTCAAGTATTGCCCAAAGATAACTTGCCACTATAGGCCCTACCACCGCTCCTGCCCCCCATGAAGCTGAAGTGAAACCATACCCTTTACCCCTCTTTTCAGTTGCAATTAATTCTCCAATCCATGCTGAAAAGGATGGAGAAGGAAGCTTCACTATAAAGTAAGTGAGGCCAAGCAATAAGGCAAACTGGAAAATGTTTTTCGAGAAGGGCTGAAGCAAAAGTAAAGGAGTAGCTATTAAAGTGGAAATTACAACAAGTAACTTTGCCCCAAATCTACCACCCATCTTACCACCTGGAATTTGAGCTAAAGCCGCAGTTACTCCCCATCCTAAAGAAAGAACTAAACCCATTTCTAAAGGGGAAATTTTAAGTACATATAACAGAAAAACAGTAGTTACAAGCGTTAAACTTCCGTTGGCAAAGCCTGAAAAGAATTGCATGCTACAAAGCAGAGCCAAAATTTTCTTGAAAGACTTCACATAATTTACAGAATCTCTTCTTTCACAAACTTCATCCTGAACTTTAGGCAAAGCTAAAGGGTTTCTCCATTTCTTTAACAAAGTTACGTAAAAAAGTGAGGCAGTGGTGGAAATCATAAAAGCTAAAATAAACGGGAACCGTAAACAGATCTCGTCTGAAAGAAACCCTCCAATACTTAAAGCTGCAGCTTGGCTGGCAATCCAGGAAAGGTTGAAAACAGCAAAAGCCATGGCTCTTGTATTGTAAGGGGTTAAATCTGCAACCATAGCATTAAAAGAGGGCATTGAAAGACCCGTAAAAACACCTAGTAAAACATAAGCTGCTAAAACCCACCAGCTGCTTGTAGCAAACCAGAGCAAAAGGAAAGAGAAAGGCAGAAAAACAAAAGAAACAAAAATAATTTTCCTTCTTTCAAAAACATCGCTCAACACAGCGCTTGGAATGTTGGTTACAAGTTTAGCTAAATTGAAAAGGGAATTTAGGTTTCCAATCATGGCAACGACTGCAGCTTCTTGTGTAAGAAAAGTCTCCAGTAAATAAGGAACTGTTGGTTTACCAAGTGAACTGGCGAAAAAAGCTACAAAAGTTATTGTACAAGTAACAAAAAATGTCGACTTCACCTGCGAAAAATAAAAACTTCGCTTCCTAAATGTTCTAAACACTTTTCTTCTCCTTTACTTTGAAAGAAAGCGTTCTCTGTTTCTAGATTCTTTTTAAATTTTTCTGATTTCTACTGAACATTATCGACTGGAAAGGGACGTGGAAGTGCAAATAACGACTTCGCTCCCAAACATCAACTGCAGCTTTTCCTTCGCGTGATTGAACAGAAATCTAAACTTA
>JAOZFT010000011.1 GCA_027492035.1 Thermoproteota archaeon | reverse complement strand
TTCAAGTAAAAATTATACTTTTAAGAGGCATATTGTTATTTTAAGCTTACGTTAACTGGATATGGGAGATGTTAGAATTTGGAGGATAGGTTCGAAACGTTATTCAAGCTTTTCAATGAAAAGGTTTCAGAGAAACATCCAGTTTTTCAAGCCGCAAAGATAGCTGAAGAAACTGGGGAAGGCATTAATTTGGTGTTTTAGCTTGTTGGGTTTAGAAGAGAAAGCTATAACATTGAGGAAATAAGGGAGAAATTAAGCGATGAACTGGCTGACATTGTGATAACCACTTTTATTTGTGCTAAGGTCTGTGGAGTCAACTTATGGAAGGCTGTTGAAAGAAAATTAGACACCGAAATAGAAAGATGGGAAAAATTTGAAAACGCTCATAAGTAAACTTCTCCTCCCCTTCACTTTAGCGTAAACTTTCATTTAAAAAAGCCAATCAATCCCTTAAAAGATAATAGCCCTTTACTTATTTCGAAAATCCCTCAACTTCCCGATTGATCAAATATTTTTCTAAGGATGATAAGATTTCAACTTTATGGTCTAAAAGTTTAGGGTTTGTTCCGTAAATTTCATTGAATACGAATTCTCCGTAAACTTTTTTACCTTCAAGCACTTTTGGAAGCCAATAAATATCATCTGGCCACATATGAGAATAAGGAATATCTTTAATATGAAACCAGACTGGAACAGCTTCCTCACTTTCTCTAGGTTGTCCCTCAAAATTTCTTATTATGTAAACTGGGCAAACCATAAAGTTTTGTTTATCTTTGAAATATAGAACGGCCGATAACTCAAACTCTTTTATCTTTAACCCTAACTCCTCTTTAGCCTCTCTGATCAAAGCGGCCTCATAACTTTCACCATAGTTAACCTTTCCTCCAAATCCGTTATAATGACCCGCGCCCAGCCCCCTTTTTCTTATTTATTAATAGCACCCTCTCTTTCCTAAGCACAAAGCCCAACACAAACTTCCGAAATCTCATAAAATTATTTGCTTTTTCATTATTTTTTAAACCTTTGGCCTTTTTAGGAAGTCATGCTGTATTTCGAATTCGATTACTATTGGTTTCTCCATACATTTGGTTTGGGGTAAGGATCTCCGGATACTTGCTTCGTAGCAGGAGACGTGCAGCATAGCAGAGATGACACGCGTCGACATAGAACTCATCATGAGGTAGACCGAACCTTTCAACTAAAGCAACTGGGCCGCCGCGAACTAGGGGCTCTAGAATCGGATTTTCATATGGGTCAAATTCCTTGATTATTTTGGAGAACGGTTTCTGCCATGCATTTCCAATTGAAATACCTTGGCAAACATGTACGTACCCGAGAGGGTCTATATGCACTCTTTCTTGTTTTGTAAAATCTTCATATGGACATTTTGTAAATTCTCGCCAAAATTTTTTGTTTGCCCTTTCGGTTAGCTTGGAAAATGCTCTGCCTTTATACATTAATTCCCAAAGGTTAACTTTCACTCCTTCAATACGGCTTGGACAGGGAGCCTCGGCCTCTGGACATTTAACTGCAAGTATTTCAGTCTTAATGCCTAAGTTCTTCGCAGCCTTCACAGCATTTCGAACCTCTTTGGTTACCCAGTTATCTCCATGATATGGATCACTGCTCAGCGACAGTTCAACATTTTTTACTTTGGCTATTGGAATCAACCACTCGACAGCATCTTTGTGGCACGTCGCCCAGTAACAGTTTGAAAGGATTTCCGCATGAAAACCAAGGTTAACTGCCTCCTCTATAGCCTTAACCATTATCGGATAATAAAGGAACGGCTCTCCACCCTCAATTGAGACGTACTCTACGCTTTTCAGCTTCCTTGCCTCTTCCAATACATTCCTTACCTGTTCAAGAGTAAACGTGCCCTTAGCTTCAGGACCACTCCAAACAAAACAGTGATCACACTCCAAATTACACTTATACGTTAGCAGAAAATGAACACCATTCAAACTCAACAAACAACACCAATTAAGTTTTACTGCCCTAATACATTTAAGTTTTACTAAGATCTACCTCTCAGAAAAATGAACTGAACTATGGACCAAGCTGTCATAAGCTTTTCTTATGAAAAACAGAAAATTTAAACCGACACTTAAACCTACTCCGGGGCACCATTTTCCAAGCTTGCTTTTTCAAAAGCAACTCGCAATGGGGTTCTCTCACCGTTTTATTTGCTTATATTTTTAGGAGGTTTTGCAGACGCTACAATAAATAGTTTTGGAAATTGCGCTTTTCAGCATCGCTTATGTTACTCTTGGGTCTCTGATAAAATGTTGCGTTTTGCGTATAGGAATAGCAGAATAGAAGCCATATAAAGGGACAGGCAGTCTTAATTGCTCAAAGATTCCCGTATAAGAGACTTAATGCTCTCTACATATTTCTCCATTTCTTGATTAGATTCTTCTAACTCCTTTATGCTGTCAAGACATTTTCTGAAACCCCAAAACGTCCACCCTGCTGGTAGTTCAGTAAAGGATGTTATGCGATGATATGGAATGCGAGTTACTGAACCAGAGGGCTGGTCGTAGGTGTAAAACCTCTCCTTTCTATCGCTATAGCCAAAGAGTGTTACAGCGTGTTGCATGAACTCGTGCACGGGATGCGTTATCACTATTGAATATCCTTCCTTAATCGCAGATTTCAGAAGCTCTACCGTAGGCTTACTTTTAATTACCTTGAATCTTTGATCGTTCAATAGTATACGTAGGGCGGCTCGATTATACTCGCTGAAGACCTTTACGAAGTCCATGCTTAGCTCAGTTCTATGTCCTAAAACGTTTTTTCCCTTGATCAAGGACACTATGAACGGTTTGAAGCCGTATTCTGACAGCTTCTTAAATATGAAATCTGAGTTTTCCAAGGACCACATTTTAATATCGTCAAGCCACTTCCATCCCGCCTTCGTATCATATACGTAAAGTATATCGTCTATTCCAAACTTGTCGGCCAAATATTTTAGAACGTGAGGGGGCATTATATCCCCATAAGGCTTAGCCCTAGATTCTAAGTATACCTCAAGCTCTAAGTTTCTGAGTTCATTCTTCCTCATCTGTCTAATCGTATTTGACCATAAACTTAGAGCGTTGATTGATGAAGCGACTACGCAATGATATCTCTGGGGGTGATAATGGATGATGTTATGAAATACATAAGTAGATGAGACTGTTGCATGTTTGTTAAGTAGTTCATCAATCTTGACCAAGTGATCTATTCCCACGGACTGATGTCTCAGTACAACAGACAATATCCTTCTCCTTATCTCGTATTCCTCTACCTCGCCAAGGACGCCCTTCAGTTCTTCTTATCCCAGCATACCCGAAACATATACAACTTTTATGTTAAATTCTGCCAGAGCCTTTGCAACTTTTAGTGCGTTTTACCGCTTTCTGAAGCTACTACCACGTATTTAATTCCAGAATCCTTCACTCTCTCTATGACAGCGCGTATTACATCCTCAGTGTTTTGTGGCCCCGCTTCTTCAAAGTACAATATCTTTCTTACGTGAGACTCATGCATATTTTCCCCAATCCCTCTTTCTCCCCATTAGGAGAACAGAAGCAAATCGCTAAGTTTTCAGGCTTTCTTAAGTTGTTGCTAGTTTTAGGTTGTTACTTTCCATGTTTGTCCAGGTTTATTTTTAAGGAGGTGTAAAGTGCTTTTAAAAGGTTTTTAAGGAAAGTTTACTTTTTTACTTTTCCCCTAGCAAGCGACACAAAAACTCCTGCAAAGCAGATGATGGTGAATACTTTGAAGGTGGTATTTGCAGCTTCTGTAAAAGTAAAGTGGTTTAGTGGGTTTGTGGCTGCGTTGTTGAAGAATGAAATAATGGACATTGTTAAGGCCATGCTAAGTAATTGGCCTATTAAACGCATAGTTGAAACAGTTGCTGAAGCTACACCTAAAAAACTTTTCTCTACTGAACCCATTATTGCGTTTGTGTTTGATGGAGAAAATAAACCTAACCCTAAACCTAAAAATGTAAGGCTTAAAATTAAATTAGTTAATGGTGTTTCTATGTTGAGTTTTGAGAGTGTGTAGAGGCTTGTAGCAGCTACAGCCATACCTGTTGATGCTACAGTTCTTGGTTCAATTTTATCTGACAACCAACCGGCTAAAGGAGCTGCAGCAGCCATAGTAACCGGTTGAGTGAGAAGTATTAAACCTGTTTCTTGGGGTGTTAAATTTTTTAGGTATTGCAAGTAAAGGCTGAGGATGAAACCTGTTGCAAAAGTTGATGTGTAGTTGAGTAAGGCTGCTAAGTTGGAAAAGGAAAAGGTTAAGTTTTGTTTCAGAAGTTTCACTTGAAAAACAGGGTGTTTTATTTTGTTTTCGTAAACTGTGAAAACAAGGAGGAAAATTAAACCTGTAAACAGAAGGGAAGGGATGTTTTCGCTTAAACCGTAAATTGTTAAGAGAAGTGTGAAACCGTAAATTATTGAACCTGTAAAATCAAATTTTTCATTTTTGTCACTAATTAATCCAATTTTTAGTTTTAAAACAGCAAGGATTAAAGCGAAGAAACCTGAAGGGATATTGACAAGGAAAATAGTTCTCCACCCGAAACTTTGAGTCAGAAAACCTCCTATAAATGGTCCTAGGCTAAGTCCAGCATAAGTGAAACCTGTATTGATCCCTATGGCTTTACCTCTTTCTGAAGCTGGGAAAACAAAGGTAAGTATTGCTACTCTGGTGGCGTAATCCATAGCTGCCCCTATTCCTTGAACTATCCGGGAGAAAATCAGGAATTCAGCTGTAGGTGAAACTGTTGCTAAAAAGAAACCTAGGGAGTAAGTGAAAAGACTGAACATAAACAATTTTTTAACTCCCAACATGTCTGCAACTCTGCCGAAAGGAATTGAAAGCACCCCTGCAGCGAGAAGATATGAAGTAACAACCCATCCAAGTAATATTGTGTTTACATTGAATTCTTCACCTATGGAGGGCAAAGCTACACTTACAGAGGAACCTACAAAGGGAGAAAAAAAGGCAGGTATAGCAGCTATAGCTAAAGTAACAGTTTTGTTCTTCATAAAAAATCATCCAAAAAGAAAGTTGCAGTTTTTAGAAACACTTACTTTGTAGTCTTTACTAAAAAACTTTTTTGAACTTTACTGAAAAGAGGGGGCTGAGTAACGGTTAATTTCAACAATAAATGTTTTAAGTAAAGAGGTTTCTTATTGTTTCGTTTGTTTTTTAATTTTGAACCTTAAAAGAAAGCATTTTTAAAGAGGATTCGTTGGTAACCTTGCTTCTTAAATTAAGTAATTCATAGGGGAAGGGAAGGAAGGAAACTCTTTTAAATAGGCGTGATAAGGAATGGGGAAAAGGAAGAAGTTAACTGATCTATACAAAATAAATGAAACTGTTTATAAACAAATGAAGGACACTCATCAAATGTTTTCTAGATGTTACTGGGACAGTTCCTTGAAGTACAGTTTTAAAGCCTTCGAGAAACTTAAAGAGAAAGAAGTAGAAAACATTAAAAGAGGAAGACCCAGATACACGTTGAAGGATTACGCTTTGGAAAGGGCGGCGAAACATGTTGATTTAACTCTTAGGAAAAATGTGCACGGCGTAGTTAGGCCGCCTAATCTTCCAGAAGAAATTGAAAAACTTGTTCTTACCAAGAAAGAAGCTGCAAAAATTGTTAAAAAAGCTGCTAAACTTTATGGTGCTGACTTAGTTGGAATATGTAAACTTGACAAGAAATGGGTTTACAACCCTGATTACCCTGCTTTTGCCGGTGAATGGGATGACAGGTACCAGCGGAACATTCCTGAAAACTTGAAATACGTTGTAGTTTTAGTTGTTGCAATGGATCCTGAACTTATTAAATTCACTCCTTCCCCTCTTGACGCTTCCACAAGTTTAGGTTACAGTTTAGCTTCTTTTGCAGCTGCAAGTTTAGCTGATTTCATAAGTAGACTTGGGTATTACTCAATGTCAACCGTTAACGAAGCTGCCTTAAGTATCCCTTTAGCTGTAGAAGCTGGACTTGGTGAACTTGGAAGGAATGGTTTACTAGTAACTGCTAAGTATGGGCCGGCAGTAAGGATTTCAAAAGTTTTCACAGATTTACCTTTAAAAATAGATGAACCAAGGAAAATAGGAGTTAAAGAGTTTTGTGAAAAATGCAAAAAATGTGCAAAGTATTGTCCTTCACAAGCTATTTCAAGAGGGAAACCTACGTGGAGCGGTCCAGTGCCTGAGTCTAACAATCCAGGTGTCTTAAAGTGGTACATAAACCCTGACAAATGTTTAAGTTTTTGGGGGAAGAATGGAGGGCAATGCTCTGTATGTGTAAGAGTTTGCCCTTGGACTAAAGGTAAAGGGAGGATTCATGAAATTGTTAGGTTCATAATTAAAAAGACCTCCTTCTTTAATCCTTTATGGGTTTTCTTTGATGATTTAC
>JAOZFT010000006.1 GCA_027492035.1 Thermoproteota archaeon | reverse complement strand
GCTATAAGCGTGCAAATATATGACTGGAAGACGTCGGCGCCAGTGCCGGCAATGTCGCCTACATTGTCACCTACTTGATCTGCGATTACTGCTGGATTCCTCGGGTCATCTTCGGGTATTCCCTTCTCAACTTTTCCAACTAAATCTGCGCCCATATCCGCTGCTTTTGTGAATATTCCACCGCCTACCCTTGCGAAAAGGGCTGTTAGAGACGCTCCAAAGCCTAAACCAATTATTCTTGATGGTTCTTCCCCGCAGAATAGATAGAGAATCGTTACGCCCAGTAAACCTATTCCAGTAAGTGTTAAACCCATTATGGCGCCGCTGTGAAACGCCGTTTTAAAGGCATGTTTAAGGCTTGAACGGGAGGCCTCTGCTGTTCGCAGATTGGCGTTAACTGCAACTATCAGTCCGACATAGCCAGCAAAAGCCGAAAGAAAGGCTCCCAAAGCAAATGTTAAACCGGGAAAGGGGCTCTGCAGAGAAAAACCCAAAATTAAAGCTAAAACTACTATAAAAGGAGTAATAACCTTAAACTGCTTGTGAATGTAGGCTTTTGCCCCTTCCTTAATGGCTTCATGAACTTTCACCATATCCCTGGTTCCCACATCCTTTCTCAACATCCTTAAGACAAAAAACAGCGCAAAAGCTAACGCTACCACTCCGGCAGAGACCGTTATGAACACTAATACCATACTTTATTTCTCCAACTTTCATAGAGGCTTTCATTTCTTTAGCAAAGGAAGAATTTAACCTTTACTTCACTTTTATTCCTAACCGCTTCAATAACAGTGCCCAAATTAACTATAAACGCTAAAGCAACTACGAAATTAGCATGCAAAGAATTACACTTTAACACTTATAAAGTATGGAAGGAGAGCGAAACATGAGATGAATAAAAGATTTTTTGTCATAATTGTAATCTTAGTTTTAATGGGAATTGGAATATGGCTTTTAATTCAAAGTGAGAGGGAAATTCCGCCTGAAATCTTTATCGGATCATAAAGTGAAGGGCAGAAATAACTTTAATTTCAGTTTATGATAACTACCAAGTGAACCCTAACTTCAAAAAGGGGCTGATAGTTGTCACTGGTCGTGCTCATCTCGGAGTTCAACATAGTTAAAAAAGCTAAAGAACTGATGAAAAAGGAGGTATACTTGATTGTTGGAGAGTTTAGAGAACTTGGAGTCAAGAAAGTTGTCCCCTCCCATTGCATATGTAATTCGGTCAGAGAAGCCTTCGCGGAAGAATACAAAGAAGATTTCATAAAGTTTGGAGTGGGAAAAATAATGAAGTTAAGTAAATATGGATTCAGCTTAGAAAATTAAAAGAACCATAAATTACCTGTAATTTTCGTTTTTCTCACCAGAACCCACAGGAACTCCGAACTTTATCCCCTTCTCTTCAATCCACTTCAGCCAGGCCTCAGTTCCAATCTTCTTTCTTAACGCTAACAAACCCGCTCTTCTCAAAGATGTAACTATGCCTCTCCTTGGGTCGTACCATTCCAAAAATTTATCGCATGGAAATTCTCTACAAAATCCGCAATGTTCCAATTTTCTATTAAGGGCGCATTGCCAGATTGGGCAAACATCTACACCCTTCAAGTGGAAAGGTTTCCCATCAGTTTCAACACACCCCCTACAAACTTTATTGTAGGCGATACAGTTCTTACAATATGCACCGCAAGGCGGAAGTTTCATAAAATCTCCGTTAAATGACACGTTCATATTCCATTTAAGATTTCCTTTTCTCTCTAGAAGGAATAGAGCCTTTTCTCAACATCAAATTTTCTAATTTTCCACAGTTTAAGATTTTGACAATAATTTTTGGCAATTAAAATGGTGCGGCCGCCGGGATTTGAACCCGGGTCCTCAGCGTGGCAGGCTGACGTCCTAGACCAGGCTAGACTACGGCCGCTATTATCTTTTAATTCTATGTTCATCTTTAAGTCTTTTACTTTATTGTTTAGCTATAAATAGGGGTATGGCCTCAGTTTTATGACGTTCTTGCATTTCCAGTTTAAGTTGTAAATAATTTAGGGAGTAAAATTGAACTTAGAAGAAATTTGGGTAGTTTGTTATTTTCTGATTTTTTCTTTTGCTTCCAGTTCTTTTACTCTTGTTTCTATGAATTCTACTATTTTTTGTTCGCTATACTTTCTTTCTTCCTCTTGTTTTTTCAAGTGTTCTCTGATTGTTTTTAGGGTTTCTTCTACGTTTATTGGTTTTACTATGTATCCGTCTGCTCCTTTGTTTACTGCTTCTATTGCGTTTTGGAGGGTTGGATAGCCTGTTATGATTATTTTCACCATTTTTGGCACTGTGTCTTTCATTTTTGTTAGGAGTTTTGTTCCTTCCATGTCGGGCAGCCGGATGTCTATGAGGGCTAGGTTGTAGAATTTCTGCTGGGTTGCTTTTATTGCTTTTTCACC
>JAOZFT010000038.1 GCA_027492035.1 Thermoproteota archaeon | reverse complement strand
CACTTTAATTTCTTTTTTTATTTTTCCTGGACGTGCAGTCATGACCAGTATCCTGTCAGCTAAGTAAACAGCTTCTATTACTGAATGTGTAACGAAAACAACTGTTTTTCTCCAGTTCCGCCAAATTTTTATTAGTTCTTGTTGCATTAATTTCCTTGTTTGAGCGTCTAGGGACCCGAAGGGTTCATCCATTAACAGAACCTTTGGGTCGTAAGCTAAAGCTCTAGCTATTGCTACTCTTTGCTTCATGCCACCAGATAAAGTGTTGGGGTACTTGTTTTCAAATCCTTTCAAACCAACCATTTCTATATATTTCATCGCTACTTCTTTAGCTTTTTTCTTTTTTATTCCTTGTATTTCAAGACCGAAAGTTACGTTACCTAAGACTGTTTTCCAGGGGTATAAAGCAAATTCTTGAAATACAAATCCTCTATCTGGACCTGGTTTCTTTACTTCTTCTCCATCTAACAGTATCTTGCCAGAAGTGGGTTTCTCAAAACCAGCTACAAGGTAAAGAAATGTTGATTTTCCACATCCCGAAGGACCAACTATGACAGTGAATTCATTTTCCCTAATTTTCAAGTTTAATTTGTCTAGAGCTGTTAAGTTTCCTTCGTTGCTACTAAAAATTTTTTGAACATTGAGCGCTTCTATTTTTATTTTGTTCAAAGTGCCTTTCACCTTTTAGCCACTAACCCCCATTTTTCAATTGTTTCTTTCTCTAAATAACCCATTAATAAATGGTCTAGGAGTAATCCACCTATTGCAATAATGACTAATCCTGCAAACATTACCTTGATTTCATAGAATGCTTTAGCTGCGTATATCATGTACCCTATCCCCCATTTAGCTGCAGCCAGCATTTCAGCTCCTACTAAGGCTCTCCAAGCGTATCCTGTTGCAAGTCTTAAACCTGCTATTATTGAAGTTAAAGAACCGGGAATTAAAACTTTAAAGGTTATAGTGGTTTGGTTAGCGCCCATAATTTCAGATGCCCAAACAAGTTCTTTTTTAACACTTTTAACTCCGTTTAGGGTGTTATAAATTACAGGGAAGAAGCTTCCGAGGAAAATGGCTGTGATTATTGTTTCGTCACCTAGCCCTAGCAGTATTAGAAATAAGGGAACCCATGCTATGGTTGGAATTGAAATGAAGAAACTTATTATTGGGGAAAAGGTTTTTTCTAGTGATTTATTTATTCCCATAGCTACACCTATGAGAATTCCTAAAGTTACTCCAAGGGAGTATCCTAGTGTTAAGCGGTAAACACTTTTCCATAAGTGTATAAGCAGTAAAGGTTTCGGTGATAGTAAAGAAAAGATTGTGTAGAGAATGGATAATGGGGAAGGAATTAAGTTTTCACTTATAATTCCACATTGGGTAAGCAGTTGCCAAGTAGATATTACTACGGTGAAGGGAAAAATGAATTGAGTTGTATCCTTTATTTTTTTGTTAAAGAATTCGTGTTTAGGTTTTCTCATGAAGTATCCCCCATTTTTCAATGGTTTTTTTCTCTATCCACCTAAGCAATCCTTTCTCAAGAAGAAGATAAATCAACGCAAGAATAATTATTCCTCCGTAAATTATTGAGGGTCTTAGGTAATCTCTGGCGTCAAAAATCATGAAACCTAAACCCCATAAGCTTGCAGCTATCATTTCAACTGCTATTAAGGTCCTCCAGCCTCTGGCAAGCCCTAGTTTGAAGCCTGTAAGTAAGTATGGGGTAGCCCAAGGTAGACAAACCTTAAACAGGAGAGTGGGCTTGTTTACGCCAAGTAATTCAGCAGACCAAACAATTTCCTTTTCTATACTTCGTACCCCGTAACAGGTGTTGTGCACTATTGGGAAAAAAGCTGCTATTGCCCCTACAGTTATTATTGTCGGGTCTCCGAATCCTAACCACAGCATTAAGATGGGAGCCCAAGCTATTCCTGGAATAGGCATTAGTAAAGTGATTATTGGGTCGAAAAATCTGTAAATGTATTTGTTAGTACCCATTAATATACCTAGAGAAACAGCTAAGATGGTGGAAACAGAAAAAGCTATTACTAGACGGTATAGACTGGAATAGATATGTAGTAACAGAATAGGGCAGTCTCCAATTTTTTTCGCTATAAGCAGGTTCCACATTTCAGATAGTATTTGTGAGGGACATGAAAGGAGAGCTTGATTTATGACACCTATTTTAGCAAAGAACTCCCAGAATAAAAGAAAAAGAGATACAGGAATGAGAGGGTAAAGAGTTGATATTTTTTGTTGTTTATTTTCCAAATTCATTTTCCCCTCAACTGCTCAGCCTGCTCAACAAAGCTTCTATCCCATGCTAATTTTGGAATTTTATCTATTTTACCTTGTTCATACAGGAAATTTGCTGCGTCATATACTTTATCAATTAATTCCTTATTAAAATCAATACTGAAATTTATTCTTTTAAACACTTTTTCGAATGCTTCTGAAGAAACATTAATGCCCATTTCTTTAGCTGCTTGAGATGCTATTTCAGCTGCTTCATGAGGATTTTCAGTGATCATTTCCGCCTTATCTAAGTGAGCCGCTAAAAATTTAACTACAACATCTCTGTTGCTATAAGCAAAATGTTTAGTTGTGTGTATAAAGGCTGGAACAGGATCAACGTCTCCATATGTTCTCATTACTCTACCGATTCCTTTAGCTTCAGCTATTGATGGAGTGGGCTCCCAGGCAGTAAAAGCTTCGATTTGTCCTTTTTCAAGTGCAGCGATCATATCTTCAACTTTTAAGTTAACCCAGTTGAAGTCTTCCCATTTTAAGCCTACTTGCTCAAAATATTTTCTTAAAACGTATTCAGCCCCTGTTCCTAACCTAGTAGCCACTGTTTTTCCAGTTAAGTCTTTCCATGAATGATAAGGCGAATCTACCCTTACGACTGTAGAGTATCTATTTCCCCTTTGAACCACTCCAATTATTAATGCATCCTTAGGTATAGCGTTAAATAATGCTATTGTCTTAGCTTCTGAGCCGCAGTTTATATCGATCTTGCCGGAAATCAAGGCTTCATTGTTTTCGCTCCCTGAACTGAACAAGATATGTTCAACTTTTAAGCCGTATTTTTCCCAAAATTCTGGTTTCCCAAGCAGAAGAAATTCTCCAGGGTAATATTGTCCTCCATACCTTATTTTTTTCGTTTTTTTCCTTGGTGGAGAAGTTAATAATAAAGTAGACAGTCCTGAAAGGGAAAGAACTAACGCCACTATTATTACCAACACTAATTTCTTGTTCATTCAACAAAACCTCCATATTTCTAGAAAAATCTCTCCTAAAACTAAATACTACCATATATAAATTTTTCTTTTTTTAGAAAAATTTTCCATATAAAGAAAAAAATTAAATGAATTTTTTCTCTTAATATAAATTTCATGAAGAAACAATTACTTAAAAAATGTGTTTTCATTTGTTCAACAAATTTAATTGAATTCTTTTCAAACCCTTTCTTGTAAAGGAAGTTTTAAGGGAAAATTTCAGGAGAATAATGAAGTTGGAAGGAAAAAAGCATCAGGGTTAACGTATGTTTTTCAAAATAGTGGATGAAATAAGAATCTGGGGAACATACACTTCTCCTTGAAATATTCAGTCTTAACATTAGAAAAACGAGGCAACCTGAGGGTACAGGTTCTTCGTTTCTAAAATAAAACTTAAAAACGCTGTTACTAACTTAATTAAGTAAAGCAGAACATGTGTTTAGTGAAGTGTTTCAGAGTATTTATTGCTAAATTACAGATTTAGCAATAAAAAATAAGGCGAGGTTATTAGTTATAGCCATCTTGAGTATGTTTTAAGAAGGAGAGGTTCACTAACGTCTTCCCAAAAAACTGGTTTAAGATTGACGTTTATTTCTCCATGCAGTAACTTTAGCAGTTTTTCTGAGAACTCATTAGGGTCATCTTTAACTATTATGCATTGTCCAATGTCTCTTTTAATGTTTGTGGCTAGGGTTGGTTTGTTCACAGCTGTATATTCACTTATTTTCCAAATCCCTTCTTCGTTATAGAAGTTGAGTGTTCCCTGAATTTTTTTTATAGGGGCTAAACAAGCATCTGAAGCATTTATCCAGTTCGGTATTTCTTGATACGGCCTCCAACCCCATATTTTCACCTTTTTTAATTTATTTTTCTCGATTAAATGCTTTATCTTCGGTAGCAGCGGCCCGTCACCAATTATCCATAATTCACAATTCTTACAACGTGTTTCTACCATTTTCCAAGATTTAAGAAGTAAGGGGAAGTCAAAGGTGTTAGTTAATCTCCCAACAAATAATGCTACCTTTGTGTTTTCACTAACCTTTTTCTCTTTCTTCCATTCATTTTTAGTTTTGGAGGGTTTAAATGATTTAGGGGGGTAATTTGGTATAATGCAAGCTTCAGCAGCACCTTCTTTAAGTGCTCTTTTCAAAAGGTACCTGTTTGCAGTTATAACTACGTCTGAATTTTTTATAAACAATTCCTCAATTTTTTCTCCTATTTTTCCTATGTTACCGCTGTGGAAATATTGCTTGAGCCTTTCAGGCCAAGGGGACCTGTAATCATAAATTAAGGGTTTCGCCTTTCTTAAAATTAGGGATATATGGGCTATGTCTGGAACATTCATTACATGATAAATATCTGAATTTGTAAATAGTTCTTGAAGCGAGTAACTTGAGTACCTGAAAAATGCCGAAAACAAACGGCCACCTATTTTAGTTTTAGTTAGAGGTTTACATACAGAAATTTTAAAACCTACCTTCCTTAAAGACTTTATTTCAAGTTTTAATCTTGTAAGTTTATCCGGTTCAGTAGCGAAAAATGTAATTTTCTTCAATTTCCTGTTACCACTTTATTTCTTTCCTTCTTTGATAGGAGAAGTACTAAAACTTGCCTTTCTAAAGTCTAAAAATTTCTCTTTTTAAAAAGTATTTTATTTATTTAAAAGGTTTGGAAGAGACATTGTTTCAGCGGAGGCATCAATAAAATGGTTTCGTTGACAATTAGGTTGGTAATCTGCTAAAGGAAGTAGAAAGTGAACAGGAACTCCGCATTCATTATTGTAATTCTTTAAATAACAAAACTTTTACTGGGAATGAGTAAAAATCATTTCAGGTAACTTGGTAGTTGGGTTGTTATAATAGTGAAATATTGAATGTTAAGCTTATTGTTTTGCTGTAGATATGGAAGATAGAGGAATTAAAGGGTTTGGATAGTTTAAGCAAGTTTGGTTAGTTTAATATAAAATCTACTTTTACTCTTAACAGGGTTACAGAAAATATTAAGTAACATTTAAGTGAGTGCTGGCTGCTTTTTCCCTTTTATGAGATACTACTCCGTCAAAGTTGTTTTCTGTAAAAAACTAGCTTCACTTAATAAATTAATGAAACTTTGGAAACACTGCAACATTCTGAGGTTTAAAGTCAGTAAAGCTCAATGGAATGTACAGAATAATTGACGTTGAGATTTATTACTCAATACTTTCTTACTAAAAAATTATGGGGGAGCAAGAAGGTAATGAAATATGCTTTTTGGCAGAAATTCTATAGCTTATAAATGTATCTATCAAAAAAGGTGTTTTTGTTAAATAGGCGAATAATGAATTCTTAAAGGAAAATTTAAAGAGGAGGGTGTGACTGGGAGTTGAGGGTTAGGTATTTGTTCGATAATGTGCTTTACACGTTTGAAATACCTGACAAGAACGTTTTGGATGTAGTTGAACCTAGAAGTTTGGAAGTTAACAATGAAACAAGTGTTTTGAATAAAGCGTTAAGGAAGCCTGTTGATTCACCTGTTTTAAATAAGTTTTTAGTTGAGTCATGTAGAGTGGGGGTTGTTATTAACGACGCCACTCGGCCAACTCCTACTTTCAAAGTTTTACAGGCTGTTTATGATCAATTAAGGAAGAAAAGAGTCAAAGTTTTTGTAGCTACAGGTATACATAGGAAACCTACTGAGGAAGAATATAAATTTTTTCTTGGGTTGCTTTATGACAAGTTAAGAAACAAAACTTTTCCTCATGACACAGTAGATACTAGTAAACTTGTTTTTTTAGGTGGGACAAGTAAAGGTACAAAGGTTTTTCTTAACAAGGAAGTACTTGAGAATGACGCTTTAATAGTTATTAATTCAGTTGAGCCTCATTATTTTGCTGGGTTTACTGGTGGAAGAAAAAGCTTGGTTCCTGGAGTTGCAGGCTATGAAACAATTGAAATGAATCATAGACATGCTTTGGAGAAAGGAGCTGAACCTTTAAGGTTGAAGGGAAACCCTGTAAATGAAGATTTAGAAGAATGTTTAAGGATAATTCGGAAAGAAATTAACATTTTCGCTGTTAACATGGTTTTGAATAGGGACAAAAGAATTTATCGAGCATGTGCTGGAGATATTGAGAAAACTTTTTATGGAATGGTGAAGGAAGCTGAAAAAGTTTATTGTGTAAAAGTGAAGGGTAAAGCTGATGTAGTGGTGACTGTGGCTTCTTCTCCTTTCAACATAAATCTATACCAGTCTCAGAAAGCGATTGAAAACGCCAGGTTGGTTGTTAAAGAGGGTGGAATAATTATTTTGGTTTCAAGTTGCCGGGAAGGAATAGG
>JAOZFT010000035.1 GCA_027492035.1 Thermoproteota archaeon | reverse complement strand
AATGGGCTTATAAACATTTACTTGGTTTTGAAAAGGGGGCTTATAAACCTTCCTTCCTAGAGGCTCCTTTAATTCTTTCAGGTAAAGAATTAACTGATACAGTGAATGTGTATCCACATTTTTCAGCAATCCTGTAATTAACCTGGTGAATCGGATGGTCAATGCGATCAGGTTAGCTTTCCTTGCAAATGGAAAAAGTCTACATGTCAAACGATGGTTGGGATACTTTGCAGGTAGGGGGTATGATGTTCATCTGATAACTTTTGTTGTTGATTCAATTGAAGGAGTTACTGTTCATAAGGTCAGTTACTTCAATAAAATGGCATACGTGTTAAGAATACATAAAGTAAGAGAGGCCATTAAAAGGATCAAACCTGACATCCTACATGCACATTACATTTCGGTGTATGGCGTGTATGGAAGCTTTTTAAACTTTCATCCCTTTCTTCTGAGCACATGGGGGGATGATGTCATCGTTGACCCAAGAAGATCAATGTTTCACGGTCTCCTCATAAGATATGCCATTAAAAAAGCAGATCTCGTTCATTCTGGTAGTGAAATTGTGAGTAAACAGCTAATAAAGCTGGGATGTGACCCAAAAAAGATATTTATGCAGCTATGGGGTGTGGATAACAATTTTTTCTCGCCTAAGGCAAGATCAGAGGATCTTCGCAGAGAACTAGGAGGGGACAACGGGTGCCTGGTGCTATGCGCCAGACGATGGAAGCCGAGTTATCATGTAAACGTCCTCATCAAAGCAATACCCTTTGTAGTAAAGGAAGTCAGAAATGTTAAGTTCATCATGTTAGGGGGAGGCCCTCTTAAATCAAAACTGGTAGAACTAGCCCAGAGTCTGAAAGTTTTGGATAAAGTGTTATTTGTTGGAAGAGTTCCAGACTACAAAATGCCGAAGTATCTTGCTAGTGTCGATGTGTACGTAGATACAATTAGCGACTACTACATTGACCCCTTAAGGAGCGTTATAGCTTCAAGTGGAAGAAGCGGGGCAGGACAAACGACAAGGGAGGCTATGGCCTGCGGAACACCGCAACTCATAAGTGATGTTTTGGATGTGAGAACAGCCACTTGGTTTAGAGGATTAACCTACCGGCAATTAGATCCTAGGGATTTAGCCGAGAAACTAATTTTACTCTTAAAGGATGAAGGGTTAAGGAGGAGGATCAGCCGTGAATCTAGGATGGCAGCTTTAAAATTTTTTGATTTAAAGAAAAATATGCAAAAAATTGAAAAAATTTATGATAGTCTTTTATAGTAATGAATAAAATACTAAAAACATAAGTATTTATAATGGTATAGCGCGCTGAAGTAGGTGATTGCTGATGAATAGAAAGTATGAGAAGGTAGTTATATTCGGAACGGGAAGCTTTGGTGAGGTTGCATATAATTATCTCATGAAGGATAGCCCATATGAGGCCGTAGCCTTTACCGTAAATGAGAAATACATTAACGTAAGGGAAAAGCTAGGCCTACCTGTTGTCCCCTTTGAGAGGGTAGAAGACATTTACCCACCTGATGAATACAAGATGTTTATTGCAATAGCCTATAGTGGATTAAATAGGGTGAGGGCAAACAGGTACAATGAGGCTAAGAGAAAGGGCTACCGACTCATAAGTTATGTGTGCTCAAAGGCGATGGTCTGGGATAACGTAAAGATCGGCGATAACTGCTTTATATTTGAAGCAAACGTGATTCAGCCATATGTTGTAATAGGCGATGATGTTATTGTGTGGAGTGGAAATCACATAGGACATCACACAGTGATAGGTAAACACTGCTTTATAGCCTCTCATGCAGTTATCTCTGGTCACGTAAAGATGGGGAAATACTGTTTTATTGGCGTAAACGCTACGATAAGGGATGGAATCACTATAGCAGACGATTGCATTATTGGGGCGCATGCTTTAATAATAAAAGATACGGAGAAGGGAGGAGTATATGGAGGTCATCCAGCAAAGTTGCTTCGGGTGGTCAACAGCTACGAGAGTAGATAACGCAGAAGTAGCCTCACTTTTGGTGTTTATATGAAGTGGAAGAAAAGGGGTTTGATATTCGAACCGAGGGCGCAGTATGACTGGGTAATCACCCATGCCTCAACTCCCTTTGCCTTATATCTGAGTAATGATAGATACAGAATATATTTTGGTGGTAGAAACAAAGAGAACAAGACCCAACAGGGCTACATTGAGGTTAAGCTGCAAGATTCTATTAAGATTACCTATTTATCTCCAAAGCCTGTTCTAAGAGTCGGAAGGCCCGGGCTTTTTGACGATAGCGGCGTGCTGGCACCTTGGATTGTGAGGCATGGCGAGCTCCTCTACATGTACTACACAGGATGGGCACAAGGTGTTAGCGTTCCGTACTACGCTGCAATTGGACTAGCGATTAGCTATGATGGTGGAAGAACATTTAAGAGATATTCGAGAGCGCCCATAATGGATAGAAATGACTTTGATCCATACCTAACCCAAGCAGCCTGTGTCTTAAAGGAGGAAAATGTCTGGAGGATGTGGTATGTCTCCGCAAAGGACTTTAGAGTGGAAAATGGAAGGCCCATATATTACTATAATATCAGATATGCTGAGTCAGAGGATGGGATTCACTGGAGAAGGGAAGGAATAACATGTATAGACTTCAGGTACAAGGGTGAGACTCGTATAGGCCGTCCATGCGTAAGAAAGGAAGATGGAATATATAAAATGTGGTATAGCTATGCCATAACCTCCTATCGGATAGGATATGCTGAGTCAGAGGATGGGATTCACTGGAAGAGGAAGGATGAAGAGGCCGGAATTGATGTCTCCGAATCAGGGTGGAACTCAGAGATGATATGCTACCCCTTTGTGTTTGAGCATGCAGGAAGAAAGTATATGTTGTACAATGGAAATAGCTATGGGAAAACCGGGTTTGGCTACGCGATACTCGAAACAGAGTAGATGAGAGGGATAAATAATGGAAATAGAAAGCCATACAGAGAGAATAAAGAAAGAATATGAGTCATGCTTGGATAAGCATGATATTAACTCGCCCGAAGCTGCTCATTGGATAGGAAGAGAGAAGACTTGGTTAAGATTCAAAATATTAACAGAAATAGATGATCTAAACTGCAAGAGAATACTGGATTTTGGGTGTGGAAATGCCCTACTGCTTGATTTTCTTAAAGAAAAGTGTATAAATTGCATTTACTACGGGTGGGACATTTCAGAGAAAATGATAGCTGCTGCCAAAAGCAGACATCCTAACGGCACGTTTAGGGTAATAGACGTCTTAAAAGATGATCTTGAGTATTTCAAGGGTTTCTTTGACTACATACTTGTATCAGGTGTTTTTTACATAAAGCTGGACGCCAATGATGTCGTTCACAGGGAATGGTTACAATCTATATTGTTAAAATTGTGGAAATTATGTAAAAAAGGCATTTCAGTCAATTTTATGACAGAGTTTGTTGAATGGAGAGACCCCACTCTCTATTACTGTCCCATCGGGGATATAATTTCCTTTTCTGTAAATAATCTAAGCAGGTGGATAATAATAAGGCATGATTACCAGCTCTGGGAGTTTACATTATATATTTATAAGGAGCCGAGAGAGAGACCATGAGGGTAGTAATATTGCAGCCTCTATATCTTCCGTGGATAGGATATTTCGGTTTAATCGAGGTGGCCGACGTCTTTGTATTCTACGATGACGTTCAATTTGTGCATCGATCATGGCAGCGTCGGAATAGAATAAAAATGCCTAACAAGAGCTGGATTTGGCTATCAGTACCCGTGATAAGGAGGTTTGGCCAAAAGATAAACGAAGTTAAAATAAATAATAAGGTTAACTGGGCTGTGAAACACTGGCAAACTATCAGACACGCGTATAATAAAGCCAAATTTTTTGGTAGGTATAGCGGGTCTCTGGCAGACATATACGATCACAGATTTGAGAAACTGGTAGATCTAAACATAACAATAATAAGAGAAATATCAAATTTATTACATCTAAACGACACCGAGTTTCTCCTATCCTCAGACCTTAAGGTTAAGGGCAGGAAAACCGAGAGACTGATAAACATATTAGACAAACTAGGAGCTAACGAATATATTACAGGCCCAGCAGCAAAAGCGTATATAGACGTTACTAAGTTTAGGGATGCAGAAATCCGTCTCTATTGGTATGAATATAAACATCCCGTTTACCAACAATTATATGGGAACTTTGTCCCGTATCTCTCCGTTATTGATTTACTATTTAACACGGGAGACCATGCACTGGATTATATAAGAAGGGGGTTAGAGGGGGCATTGATTCTAGACAAAGGGACTAGGTGAATCAGGTATGATGCAGATTCCATTCGCTCTTCCATATATAACACAAGATGAGATAGAGGCCGTAGTAGGGGTTTTAAAGTCTAATTGGCTGTCAATGGGGCCAAAAACGCTGGAATTCGAGAAAATGATCGCCAAATATATCGGATGTAAACATGCAATAGTTACAGACTCTTGCACTTCAGCTTTGTTCCTATCATTAAAGGCTCTTGGTATAAAGGCAGGGGATGAGGTAATAACGACGACCTTTACGTTTGCTTCGACAGCCAATGTTATAGCTCACTGTAACGCTAAACCTGTATTTGTTGATATTGATGAGTTAACATATAACATCGATATAAACAAAATAGAAGAGAAGATTACAGATAAGACAAGAGCGGTAATAGTCGTTCATTATGGTGGTCAACCAGTAAACATGAGAGGCATCCTTAACCTTGCAAAGAAGTACAATCTAGCGGTAATAGAAGATGCTGCCCATGCAATGGGTAGTGAGTATGAAAACAGGAAGAAAGTCGGATCTTTGGGTAATCTAACATGTTTCAGTTTCTATCCAACGAAACCTATGACTACTGGAGAGGGAGGGGCAGTAGTATTAAATGATGACCACCTTAGTGAAAGATTAAGGCTACTTAGACTGCATGGAATAAGCAGAGATGCTTGGAGAAGATACTTAGATATGAACAGATGGTACTATGAGGTTCTTGAAGCTGGTTATAAATGCAATCCTACTGATATTATATCTGCAATCGGTATTGAGCAGCTAAAAAAACTAGATTGGATGAATGAAAAAAGAAGAGAAATTGCAGAGTATTATAGTGATAATCTCGAAAAGTTAGACGTAATACTGCCATATGTAAGCGATAAGGTAAAATCATCTTATCACTTATACCCAATAAGATTGACCAATTACAGCCGGGACGGGTTTATATCCGAAATGGCTAAGAGAGGAATCGGCACAAGTGTACACTTCATTCCCTTGCATCTAATGCCTTACTATCAAAGGGCATATGGGTATAGAAAGGGAGCCTTTCCAATTGCCGAAAGAGTTTACGAAAAAATAGTTTCACTACCAATATACCCCCAGTTAAAGGAGAATCAGTTAGAGTATATTGTTAGAACCATAAAGGAGATTCTACGAGGTTGATAAGATGCCGAAAGATAACCAAGTAAGGGACCTTTTTGAGGATAAAGTAATATTAGTAACTGGCGGGTTAGGTAGCATAGGTTCGGAGCTCTCCAAACAATTACTGCTCTATAATCCTAAGGAAATAAGGATACTTGACAACAGAGAGACAGAGTTATCCGATGCCATGAGGAATTGTAATATCCCTAATATGAGATTTTTTTTCGGAGATATAAGAGAAAAAGAGCAGCTGTTTCAACTAATGGATGGAGTGGATGTTGTATTTCATACTGCTGCACTAAAGCACGTTACGGTATGTGAGTATAACCCCTTCGAGGCAATAAAGACAAACGTAATAGGAACACAGAACGTCATAGAGTGCGCTCTAAAGCGGAGGGTAGAGAAAATGATTCTTATATCCACAGATAAAGCTGTAGATCCAACAAACGTATTGGGTGCAACTAAACTGTTAGCTGAGAGGCTTGTCTCCGCTATGTATTACCAAGGTAATAGGGATAATATGATGAGAACAGGTGTCGTACGGTTCGGAAATGTTCTTGCATCTAGAGGTTCAGTGCTTAGGATATGGGAAAGACAGTTAAAAGAGGGAAAAAAGATAACGGTTACCAATCCGAAGATGACGAGGTTCTTCATGAGCATTCCTGAAAGCATCAGGCTGATATTTAATGCGTCATATTATGCTGAAAATGGTGAAATATTCATCTTAAAGATGCGATCAGTAAGGATAGGTGATCTAGCGGAGGTTTTCTTAGAATTAATGGGTTATCAGCCTGATTACTATGAAATAATAGGAATGAGAATAGGGGAAAAGTTTCATGAGGATCTTATCTCTAAAAATGAGACCGGGCTACTGTTAGAAAACGAGATTCTCTTTGTACGCCTCCCCATGATCTTTGCTGAAGAGGATGAATTATCAAAATACAATGAATATATTAAATTCATGAAACTAGGTTTTAGGCAGTCCGAGGTTAGAAGGTTCTCATCTGGTGATAAAAACCTTCTAATGAATAAAGAAGAGATTAAGGAAGTATTGGAAAGCTGGATAGAGACAACTTGAGTATTGGCGCACGGTCAACTTTCCTTAAACAACCTAATGATGATCTAAAAGAGGCCTCGGTTATGAGGACGTTTAAAGCCATAAAAAATCTCTCCGAAAAGTTTATTAATCATTCTCTTCAGTGAGATAATAGCCTGGCGATAACCCGCAGTTTGGGGCGGGAAGGGTTTAACTGTATGCTGGCGAATGACAAGAAGTACGCTGCTGCGTTTTTCTCTAGGTATTGCAAGGGACGGTTTAGGTATACGTCTCCAACTGATAACCCAGCAGCTTTCATCGCCGACGTGATAAGAATTGCATAGAGGGGTAGGTATGGCTACGCCATCCCCGTAGGAGTTAAGGCCGTTGTTCCGTTTTCCTTCCACCTAAAATTGGTTCAAAAACACTTGAAGGTGGCTGTGCCACCTTACGGTGTGTTGGTGAGGGCTCACGATAAGTCTGAGACAATGAAAATGGCAAAGGAGCTGGGTGTGCTGGAGATCGGCTTAACACAATTTTAAATTACCTTAGCAATAAAAAGTAATGAGGAAAGGCAACAGCTTCCTCTAAAACAACTTCTTACTTGGTTAATGGGTGTAGAGGGTCTGAGTCTTAAACGAGAATTTCTTAGGTTTTTAGAGAAAGACAAAGAGTTTAGATACACGGTTGCAGGTTACATAGGCTTAAAAGAAATCCTTGAAAGACTGGATAAACATGAAATAACAACTCATCAAACTTAGAGAGGATATGAATAGTCTTAGAGGGGAGATGAATAAACTCAGGGGAGATACATATAGGGGTTTTGACTTATTAAGGAGACATATTGACGCTTTGAGGGCAAGATGGGGTTTGATGAGCGAAGAAGCCTTCAGAGAGGAGTTGAAAAGGGTTATTGAAGAGGAACTGGGATTAGAAATAAAGAGATGGGCGTATTCGATGAAAAGGGGGTTGTTTACGGTTATCCCAGCCAAGTCGAAGTGGATGTGGCTGTTAGGGTCTAAGATTATACGTGACAAATTGGCTCAGGCAACATTGCCCAATATACTTAAAACCTTAAAGGAATTCTTTTTCTTTATGAAGTTTCCTAAGATGAAGTTTGATTGTTCACGGATACTTGAAAATGGTGAAGGTAAATCGATAAAGACGTATTCAGGGTTTAATTTTTTTAAGATGATAAGTGAGATTTCGCCGTATTATGATCTATATTTTGGAGAAGGTACGTGGCTTTAACTTCATATAATCCAATGGCTTAGCGAAACTGTTCCATTTCTCCGTAATGATTGTCTTGAGGGTTTTTAAATGGTAAATCGGTTTCTCTTACGGAAAAACCTTTCTTTCTCTGGGGGAAGTAGGCGCGGCATGGATTTTCCTTCACATATATGGTTCTGGTTGGTAATAGGTTAAATTTATGATCCCTCTTCTAGCCAGATACTTAGCCCCCTGTGTAAGTGATTTGATAGGTGTATCTACCCTAGAAGTCGTCCTTTTAGTGATGTAGCCCATGTTTACAAGTTTTTTCAAGTCCATGTGTGCATGCTTACTTGTTATCCCGAGGACCTGAGGTATCAGGGGTAAGTTAGTCCGTGTTGTTTGATGTGAGCTTGTTAAACAAGGCTTCAATGTTTCTGTGATTTGTTGACATGGAAAATATAGAGAGTGGTTTAGTTAGTTCTCTTCTTACCTGGGTATATAGACATTATTTCTGTGAGGTTGAGATTATCTCCATAATTTCCATTCGGGTTTTATGAATTTATATATCAGTTCCCGCATTGTTTTTATTATTCTTTTACGAAGTTAGTTAATAGGGATTATATACCGTTAACTTTATATGCCTATTTGTATACCCTATTTTACGGTGTCCATTTTTGAAGAGGAAGACCTCTATAGTGATAGATACTGAGTTATGGAGCAGGTGGATCAAGTTTGTTGTAGGTCTTCATGGCTCTACTAGGCGGTTGAGTGATGAGATTGAGAAGGCTTTAATGGAGTATATGATGAAGGGTTCCTATAGGTTTTCAGCTGATGAATTAAGGGAGAAGTTGGATATTAAGAAGCTTAGATATAATATCGAGGTTCCAGAGGGTTTGGGGAGAAGGATACTGGATTCGAGGCGTAAGAGGGTATTTAGCCGATGATCCTTGATACAAACCTAGTTATCAGTAGAATTAGGAGGAGGGGTACCGTAGAGGAATCCATAACCATTATCACACTCATTGAATATCCATCTGTAATGGAGTACGCAGGGTTTAAAGGTGACGTTATATTTCCCACTGTGAAGGATTATTTCTTAGCTTATGATATCCAGAGGAGACTTATGCTGAAGGGTAGGATGAAAGGGTTTGCAGATATATTGATAGCTTCTATAGCGATTAATAATGGTGAGGAGCTGATAACCGATGACAAAGATTTTAAGGATATAGCTGAAGTTTCTTCTCTTAAATTGAAAATGTTGTCCTGACTCCCCGCTACTTTCGTGATATTTTGTTATTTTTATAGTGGATGGTTTTCTCGCCTCATTTTCATCAACCAGACTCAATCCCAACCCATCCAGGGTGTAAGTCTCCTTCAGCGAGACCTTCTGTCAAGTGTATCAGAAATATTCTATGTAATTAAACATGAAATGATCATTGTGGAGATTCGCCTTCAGATGATCCTGTAAAGAGTTTCTTAAATAGGCTATGAATCTATTCTCTCCGTAATTCTAGACAAGTGTGAGGATAAGGGCTATGATTGTGTTGTAACGATTGCCACCTGTAGAGATAAAGTGTTATCGCTTATGTTTTGGAGGTGCTTCTCTCTATAATGTCCAATGTTGATCGGGTATCTATATAGTAGGGAGGAGTGGTTTAGGTAAGTTTCTACACTTTATTAAGCTTAATATACAGTGAGTTATGTGTAGGGGAAATAATAAGTTAAAAATTTACCTTGAGGATAAAACTGGCGGCTATATAGCTTTCGTGCCTGCTCTGCCGGCTGTCATACTTAGGGAGATGATTTAGAGGGGTTTATGAGTAACGTTAAGGAGGCTATTGAGCTTTACTTAGAAACTTTGACGAAGGAGGAGAAAGGGGAGATTTTAAAGCAGAGAGTTGTTGGATTGCAGAAAATGAAGACTTAAGCTATCTTGAAGAATTGAATCGGGTTTAACTGAGGCTTCATGTAAAATTTCCCCTCCAACCTGGTCGAAGTTGCTAGCCACCAAGTTTTTTGATTCGTTAATGAGGGCAACTAGCCTTAACTTTGTGAGGTTTTTAGTGAACCCTAGGCTTGGTAAACTAGTTGTGTCTCGCTTCACCAGGTAAAGTTACTAAATCGAGTTGGGAACTTGATAGGTAATTGTTTCTCTTCTTATTCCTAAGGATCCCTACTTGGCTATAGTATGTGTGTAAGGAATATGTAGAAGACGTTCATCGTCCCCCTCTTCGTGGAGGTTCAGTGGACTGTGTTCTCTCTCACTTATTGAGTATCTTGTGAACATGGAGAAACGTGTTAAAGAATTTTATAGAGTGTTACTTAAAGCATAGGGCCCATTAATTGTAAATCTGTTAGTTTAAAGTATAGTTTAGACTCTTCTAAGATTAAACGTGAATTAGGTTGGAAACCTGAATATAAGTTTGAAGAAGGCATTAAATACATTGTTAAATGTATTTAAAGAATGGGTGATGACGGAAGCTATCAGTAGTTGAGAGGGTGTTACATTTACATGTTTCTCTTGTTGACCGTTACATTTAATTATTCCTTTAGTTATTGTTATGTTTGGTTAATATGAAGAAGACTATGCCGAGAATAGGGTATTTTAGGAAAGTTAAGAGGGTGGGTTTCTGTTTCAGCGAGTCCTCGCTGAAAAGGTTGAGGGAAAGGATGTGCCTGAAGTCTTGATTCCAGCTGAGCTGAGAGGTATAAAAGGCGTTAAAGAAGTAATTATGCTTGCAAACTCAGGTTCAGATTACACGATACTCCCTGAAGAGTTAGCAGATAAAATAGGCCCCAGAAGGCTTGGGAGGGAAATCAAACTTAGGGTTGGAGGGGGAGGCACTGTAAGAGGGGAGCTTTGCCTTGTTAAAATTAAAGTTAGGGACGAAGAGACGGGTGAGGAAAGGAGTGAAGAGGTTGAAGCCGTGATTTTGCCGGGACAAGATGAACCATTAGCAGGGATCTCAACGCTTGAGAAGTTAGGTGTACTGCTTGATATGAAAAGGGGGGAATTCAGATTTATATAATGACTTTTCTTAACTGTTGTGGTGTGAGCAATTTTCACTGGAACAAAGCTTCGTGGATTTGAACCGAAGCCAATAGAAGAAATTTTAGAGTTTAGTTCATCTGTTTATGTTGAGCGTTAGCGTGGATTTCCCCTGTATGGTTTTGTTGTTAAATCAATATTTTCCTCTTATCCTCTTAACTAACCCTTTTTCTATTCTTTCTCTTCCACCTTAACCTGTTCAATTCCCCCTCTAATTCCTTTATTTTCCTGTTAACCTGTTATTTTCCCTTCCTTTGAGGCAGTACCCCTTCTCAAATGAATTATTTCCCAATCTTAAAGACTCCCCCCCCCCCTTAAGTAAGGTTTTTTTCCCTTCCAATGCTTCCATCATTCCCCTTAACCGTAAAGGCAATGGAAGGGAAGCATTCGACGGAAAAAGGAAATGTTTCCATGGGCTAATGGTGAAAGGAGTTCTGATGGAAGGATATTTCCTCCTACTGAGACTCGTGAAAGCTGTAATAGGTGGGGTTACCCCCACTTCCGTACCACCTCGACTACTGAATGAAGGCAGGGCAACAAGACATGGGGACAGCCTTAGGCTGAGATAAAAATCCTGATTCAATCCCTAACCCTGTTTTTATTGGGTCGGTTGTGGGGGATGCTATTAAGTTGCCTTTAGGGAGGGGTTTAGTGATGGCGGGAAAGCGTTTGCTCAGTGAAGTGGAGGGGAAAGCTAAAGAGGTTGAGTAAAAGGGTTTCCCATATTTCCGATGAGGAGTCAGCTACTCCATAACTAAAGTCGGGAGCTTGTAGGTGAATCATCATACAAAGCATTCATCCCTACAATAGGGGGTTGGCACTCCCCAGAACCTGTGAGCCAGCTTGACAGGTTCAAAGAGGCAACAATATCAGCATTATGCTGGCAGCCGCAGCTAACACATCGGAAAAGCAATTGAGTTTCCCTGTTTCTCTTATCGATGGTTTCGCAGAGAGTATTTCTGGGAAGTTTGTTTGGCATCTATGTAAACGACGGATATGCCTCTTTCCAGACATTTGTACTAGAGTTTACTTCTCTACGATTCCACCAGATTTAGCGAAGGAGTTGGGGATAAAAGCCCTTGCAAGTGTTAAGGCCTTATAGTGGTGGATAAGAGAAAGATTGAAGCAGGTGTTTCCCTAGTTTAACTCTCTAAATGCCATACTTGTTTTGATTTCTTATACCTTTTCAAATCACCCAATACTATCACAGCATTCTCTTCCCTGGCTCTATTAACCATCTCCCTCAAAAACTTCTGCCAACAAATCGTCAACTACTCTTCTTTCCTTTCTTCCAATCTCCTTAATGGCTTCAAACTTTTTAGGTTTCCAGTTTCCTTCTGAGGTAAAATAGTTGGGGGAGATAAGAGTTGAAAAGAAGGATTTTAAGGAGTTTTACAAAACTCCTTTCTTGTCCAGGTGTTTGTTCCCTTGTATTTGGTTTTATTCTTTTCTTTTTTCGTATATGTATTTGGCTATGGAAAACACTATCCACATGGTTACTCCGTAAACCAGGCCGTTTAGGATTGCGTTTATCACAACCCAGGTGGAGTAGCCCCATACAGGAGTAGCTGAGTAGGGAATGTGAAGTATTCTTTGCAGATCGTTTCCAGGTGGAATGTATGGAAATGAGAGAGTCATGATGGAAAGCAGAAAGAAAAATATTAAGAAAACTATTCCTCCTATCGTGTCTTTATCCTCTTTTCACCACTTTTAATAAATTTTCCCTTTTTTTAGGGACTGTGACTTTTTTAAAAAGGGATGTTTTTCATGGTTTATTTAAAGTTTTTGGGGAAAGTAGTTTAGTTTTTAAATTTTTATTCATTATATTTTTCTCTTTTTCAATTGAGTGAAGTTAAGGGTTTTAACTTCTAAATAGGTTTTCACTTTGTTCTCTGTATCCAAGCACAACAGTTTGCTTTAGGGGATATTTTAGAAACTCTTTTCTCTCAGTTTTCAAACCCTTTTTTATAATTTTATTGAGCAACCCTCTGTCAATTACCTCCCCCTGCATGAACTGGCACTACAGTGGTTCTTCCATCGGGATGCTTTAAGAAAACATGACTTCCTTTCTGTCTAACAACTCTAAAACCTTTTTTTCCTAAGGTTTTACCAGTTCTTTCCCTGTTAATAAAGGAAGCTTAAACACTTTCTTCTACCGTGGTTTTTCTGTAGCGCTACAAACCTTTCTTTCAGTATTTCTTTTCCGCATTCTAAATATAATTCTGTTGATTCCTTAGTCCTTTTCATAGGTTCATCTAAATTTTTAGCTTGTGCGTGACAACTTGGCAATTCCGCACCTTCTGAAATTAAATAATCACCTTCTCTTCTCTTAATAATGACATTAAACTCCATCGTATCCACCTAACTGTTCTCTATTCTGTTTTTAAAGGTTTTAAAATATCTTTCCAAAATTTTACTAATTACTTTTCCTATTAATAGGCCTATTAATAGGGGGATGCCATTCTAGGGATGCCACAGTTATCAATGAAAAACATTTAAAAAATTCACTCGACCAGCCATAGACTCCGTAAAGAGGAAAAAAGAGCAGAGAAAATAAAAGCTAGAATACTTTTGGAAAAAATCTCCATTTGACCCTTTTTACATAGTTCATGTATTGTTTACCAAATTTTTTCATTAAGAATTTCTCTTCATACTTGCTAACAATATACCACAGTGGGGTTAGTAGAATTGACAAAGCAAACATTACATAGTTTGTGAAAATTAAACTTAGACCAAAATTAATAAGTATGAACCCAGAATAGACTGGGTGTCGAATTTTTGAGTAGATACCCTTCGTGGCTAGCTTAGTTATCTTTTTCGGTTCACCATGCTCCTTTGGGAGTTCATTATGGGCCAAGATTATTAAAATAATGCCTACAAGAGAAATTATTCCTCCAAAACTTTCTAAGAGCGAAACATATGGAATAGCAAACCGGTAGTTGTGAAGGAAAATGATGCAAGCTAAAAGTGAAGCGTAATCCACCCACATTACAACGCGGTAGAGCGGAGGAGAATTCATTCTTGTGTCACCTATTTTATTTCCCAATGGTTTAGGAACTCTTCCATTACCCTTATGGATTTTTTAGCTTCTTCAAGGGCTTTCTCAGCATCTTTTAAAACATGTATGTCTTCAGGTGTTAATCTTTTCTCAGGTTCTCCATAAGCGGCTCTTCCATATTCAGGTGCAAGTTTAGTTGCGTTTTCAACTGTTAACTGGGAAAACAAGATGCATCCAGGTAAATCTTTGTTTTTAAATGCATTATTAGCCCTGTTCAAGTAATTCAATGCCAATTTTCTTCTGTAAACAGCTTCATCAAAGGGGTCTATCTTCAAATCTGAACCTCTACTATTCGACCTGAATATTTAGGTTTCCAACCATATTTCCCATCTATGGTTTTATGCCTCTCTAAACCACTTTTCCTAACAGCTTTCTTAATCTCTTTCAACATCATTGTTAATTTCCACTTTTGTCATAAACAATTACAAGTGTAAAATCCTTTTCTTTCCAAAGATTTCCCAGAAGTTTCAATTCTTCTTTCTACCAACGAAAAAATTTCGTCTCATAATATGTCACTTTTAAATGCGCTAAATAATAGAAGACGTTATACAAATATAAATGTAAATGTGTTGGAGCTTAAACAACATGTTTTAGTAATTGTAATTACTTCTCTTCATTAATCCCCCTAAATTGTCTTTCAACGACTTCAATGTTGAGGATACACAAGTCTCTGAACATTATGGATTTAAAAGATTTTTTCCACCCTATGCTTTATCGTGGAGGTCTCTATAGATGCAGCTTCATCATCTTTGGCAGTCCTAACCACTTTTGGTCTAGGTTGCTACTAGTATCTTCATTTTGATTCCTCTAATTTCCTCAATTCCTCCTCTCTATTTCCTTTAGTTCTTCTTCAAGTATCCTTTTCTGTTCCTTCAGATACCCTGATTCAGTTTTAGTGGGTGGGGGTGGAGATGTGTAACCGAAGGGTCATTGGATCGTAAGGTGCCCATGTGACTGGTACATAGATCCCTGTCCACCACCATCTTGGAAGCCAGGGGAAGAATCTACACCTCCAAAACCACCAACCAGTCCATGACCAATAAATCCTTGGAAACCATCACATCCACATAAACCTCCATTCCTTAGGCATCTCCTCCCTTCCTTCTTAACTGTTTCACTTTAATTCTTCAAGTCTCTTCTTAATGGCTTCCAGCTGAGCCTTTAAAGGCTTCATTTGCTGCTCAAGCATTAATTTTTCCTGCTCCTTTGGCGGCCCTAGCATACTCGGTAGACCAAGTGTAACAGGTGGGGCCATCGGTGTTAAAGGTGTAGTTTGCATTAGACAAGACATGTACTATAGAAGTTAGACCACTTAAAACAAGCCACTGTGCAGTTGGAGGTAAACCTGTAGGTGACCTCTCAATCCATCCAGGTAAGAATCTGAATCTAAGCCAACCAGGCATCCCTGTTAAATAGTACATCCATCTATGCCTTCTATCACCCCCTCCTTCCCATGCCTTAAAGAAAAAATCACCTTACAGAACACAGTTGATAAAAACATTCTAAGTAAAAAAATTATAAAGATTTAATAAGAAATCAAAACGAAGCTTGGTAATTGAGGTGGTTGGATGCCTAAGGACACTGTTCCTGTAAATATTTCAAGGAGTTTATATGAAAAAATAGAGGCGAAGGTTAAGGAGAGCAAAGGAGAATTCAAGAATGTTGAGGAATTTGTAGAGTTTGTTTTGAGTGAAGTTGTTAAGGAAGAGGGAGAAGAAAATGTTTTTACACCTGAAGAGGAAGAGGAAATAAAGAAGAGACTTAGAGCCCTGGGATACCTTTAACTTCAAGAACCCTTCAGCTTTAACATAAGCCTAACAGACAAAAACAAATTTCCCTTTTGGAAAACTTCACTTTACAAGTTACCCGGTGAATATATCTGACTCAACTAATTGAATTTCCACCGACTCTTATTCAATTTGAAGTTCTCCCTTTCGGGTTCAGCTTCGCAAAGTACATTAAAGAGTTTTAAATAAATGGATGGAAAGGTTAAGTGGAGATTATGTATTTGAGGGTTACTTCTGTTTGGTAACCCGTGATTGAGGTGAGTATTTCGTTTAATTGTTCAATTTGTGTTTTGCTCAACTGGTATTTTGAAATGTTTTTAAGAGGCATCCTAACTTCAGCTTCAACTTTTAGAATCCCCTTTTTTAAGGAGGAGTCGACAAGCAGGTTTTCGGTTGGTAAGTTTAGGTAAGCAGCTATTACTTCCTTCGAAACAGTGTTTATATGGGGGACATTTACTGCGTACACACTTGTTTGGTAAACTTGGATACTTTGGAAAGTTACGTAGATGAGGGAGAAAACTACGAAACCGTAGAGCATAATTCTGGACCTGTATTTTTTCAGTTTTCTCCATTCCACCACAATTAAGCATCCTAGTAAGAAAAACAATGTGTAAATTGTTAAAATTTTCGGGAAAAATTGAAAATTGAAGAGGTAACTTGAAAAAAGCCAGAGAAGAAAGGATGAAACAGAAAACTTCAGAAGTGTTCCTTTGTTTAATTCTTTATTTTTAAGGATTCGAAGAGAGTAAACGAGGGTTATGGAGACAAGAAAGATGGGAAGTAAATAGATAATTAAGGTTTTTAGTATGTTCAGGATTTGTTCAAGTAAAATATTTTGTGTAACTTGAAGCGTTAAAGTTGAGTATAAGTTTGAAAGGAATTTTGCAAGGGAACTGATGAGTAGGGAAGGTGCTGCAGACACTGGGGTAGATACTATTAAACCGAAAAACCAAATAAGGAAGAGGGGAGTAATTATGAAAGTTACGAATTTTTTGAAAGTTTTCCATATTAGTGGCTGGAATTTTTTGAAAAATGAATAGGCACCTTTAATTTCTTCTCTTCCAAACGGTGGAGTGACGCTTAAACTTACACAGGCCCAATAAATGAACAAGTTCTTTATTAAGCTCATTAAGGAATAAGTGTCACCCTTAAGCCAGAAATCTCTAACTTTAAAATATATTTCTTTAAACAGGGGGTATAAAAGATACATGGCTGCTGTTAAGTAACTTGAAAATTTAATGGCGATAAGGTTAACTATTAACAAAGAAGCAGCACCAAACGCAATATCTGCTCTTAGAATCGCTAACCCTATACCTAAGGCTGAAGCTGGAGGAATCAAGGCTATAGCTATTGCTGACCCAACTAACAAACTTATTTCTTTTCTACGGCCTGCAAGTGCTACTGCCCCTGCAAAGCCTGCACCTATAGCTATTGCTAAATCGCTGAAATTAGGGGCTGCACGTGACATAAGCAGAGAAGAAGGAGTTATGGACATAAAGAAACTCAAGAAAGAAACTACTAGGTAAGAACTAAGTACAGCTGCTAACACTCCTTTAAGTTCATTTGAAAACCCTTTTCTAAAAACATATTCCCCAGTTATTCCCTTAGCTGTTTTTTTACCTGACAAGATCCATCCATAAGTGTCTGCCACTGCAATAACCATGATGGGGGAGATAAGCATAGACCCTATAAGAACAGCTACGTTATTGGTTAATAAACCTATTGCAGCTATGATACCTGCTACAGCTGTTAAGAAAAGTATTCTAATATCCATTTTTATTGTTTCAAAGGCTTGAGACAATAATAAATCAATCCTTTTACCTAACTCGTTTTTAAGATACAATATGGTTTTCTCTGTTTCAGTTGCTGGAGAATGTGGAAAGAGAACTTTAAAGTTTTCAATCCACAAAATAGGGCTTGAAGTGTAGATCGGGAAAACAATAAGGAAAATTATGAAAACAAACAGTGAACCCACTATGAAATTCCACCAAAAGCCAAAAATTATTTTAGCGTCGAAACTTAAGGAGTCTTCTATGGAACTGAGCAGTTTATAAATGAATAAGCTTCTTTCCATTTTTATTTTCTCTTTATTAAGCAAATTCATGTTAATTTCAGCTTTTTCATAAGCTTTAGTGGCTTCAACAAATTTTTTTTCGTGGCGAAGTTTAAGGCAACTATTTATTAAGAAATTGGTTTCGTTGATTAACCTCGAGAAATTTGTTTTTATTAATCCTTTATTTGAAAGTGTTTCAGCTTCTTCAGAGAAAGTTTTAATTTCAACATATTTCTGAAAGAGAACGTATATTTCTTTGAGGGAGGGAAAAACAAATACTGGTTGCGAGACATTGATTTGAGAATTATCTATAAAAGTTTGGACAAGCAAAAGGTAAATCCCAGGTTTCAGGGATGGCTTGAAAGTTAAAGAATCTGTTAAATTAACTATTTCCTTAGGGTCTAAAAAAACTGTGTAACTTTTCTGTTCAAGAACTTCCCCTCTTTTCACCAAAGAAACAAACAATTCAACATGTCTCCTTACGTTATTATTTATTAATACCACAAAGAAATTTTGGGTGGATGGCCTAGGTATTACTTCGTTTTCTACCCTTAGAGTCAATTTGAAAGGTTCATCATTTGGGGTGGGTGACGCAGGAGACATTACTTGAATTAACAAAAGAGTTGAGGCAATTGCGAAAAAGAATACTTCCTTACTTGTTAAATTATGCAGTTTAAACATGCAAAACACTTCTTACCTTTCCGTTCCCCCACCCTTTTTACATTGTAAGGTTACACTTTCTTGACATAAAAAAGAAAGTTTCAGCGCAACTGTTCCAGTAGGATTTTTTAAAGAGGCCCTCTTTTCAAAAAGATAACCTCTTTTTAAAAAATTTAACTGATTCACTTTATTTCTTTAATTCTTCAAGGAAAGGTTTTTATTTTCCGGGAGAAAATTATTCTGTTTCACAAAACAGTTTCTTGAAAGGAAAAGTGAAAAATGGTGGAAAAAGTTTGAAGTTTATTAGTTACGAGAAAAATAGTTCTAGGTTTGCAGGTTTAATGTTGAACCGGAAAAACTTCATTTCATTCCAGAAACTTTCGGAAGTAACAGGGTTGGAACTGCCCCACAGAGTAGAAGAGGTTATGAAACATGGTTTTTTAGAAACTTTTAAGAAGGTTTTCACAGACAAATCCCTTTACAGGGAATGCTTAAAATTTTCAGAAGAAGTAAGTAACGTCCATATTTTACCTCCAATTTTAAGTCCTCCCAAACTTATTTTTTTAGGGCTTAACTACGTGGATCATGCTCAAGAACAAGGTTTAACTCCTCCAGATGAACCAGTCATCTTTTTTAAACCACAAACTTCATTGACAGGTCCTTTTGATGAAATTATTTGGCCTAAAATAACTAAAAAATTAGATTATGAAGGAGAATTAGCGGTAGTGATAGGTTTAGAAGGTAAGTACATAGAAGAAAGTGAAGCAATGAACCATGTACTCGGTTACACCATTTGCAACGATGTATCAGCAAGGGATATTCAATTCAAAGACAGGCAATGGACTAGGGGAAAAAGTTACGACACCTTCTCTCCCATGGGACCTTGGATTGTTACAAAAGATGAAATAAGGAACCCGCACAACCTAAAAATAATAACTAAAGTGAATGGAGAAGTTAGACAAAATTCTAATACAAACAAAATGGCTTTGAAAATTCAGAAAATAATTTCTGTATTAAGTCAAGGAATGACGCTTAAACCAGGGGATGTAATTGCTACAGGGACACCTGCAGGTGTGGGTTTCGCTTTTAAACCTAAACCTAAATTTTTAAGGGAGGGAGATGTAGTAGAAATTGAAATTGAGAAAATAGGGAAAATAAGGAACAAAGTTGTGAAGGAGTGAGAGTAATTTAGTAAAAGCTTCCAGCAACTTGTTAGATAGCATAATTGTGAACCAGGGAGCATAGAATCAAGAGCGCGTATTAAAAGTATAATTATTGAAATAATCTGTTCTCAGGCTTTGTACTACTGGACTCCGATTTTCTCGACCACAGGCAGTATCTCAACATCGCTGCCAGCAGTTTTAAGTCCTTCAGCACTTAGGGGGAGGAGCCGCATTGACATCCACAACAACCATGCACTGCTTTCCATACTTCTTTAGTGCTTTTATAAAGGTAGGGTTTAAACCTTGATGGCACTAATAGATAATATTACATCGGTATTTTTAGATTACTAGCATGCCTGCCTGCTGTCAGTAGCTATTAAGAACTAGAATTTCTACATCCGGAAATAGAGAGTTTAGTAATTACAGTAATGGATAACTAAATAGTATTAGAGATTAGCTGAGGCTTAACAAGCATTTTATCTGATTTATTCTAACAGAAATGTTTTTCTTTATCTCTCATCTAAGTTTTATAGATGGGAAGCTACATAGTTGATGGTTTATAAAATTTATATATTAGAGGTGTAGTCTCTGAGAGATGAAGTGATTAGATGGCTGGATGAAGCTTTATGGGATTATGAAACAGCTATGATTCTTCATCGTGAGAAGAGATATAATGCTGCTGCATTCTATGCTCATCAATCAGCTGAGAAGGCTGTTAAGGCATTATTATACCATGTCAATGAGGCGCCATGGGGTCACAGTGTTAGAGTACTGTTCGAGAGATATTTTAGGGGAAGAGCCTTAGATGTAAATCAGGAGTTATTAAGTTATGCTAGAGAACTAGATAGACACTATATACCGTCAAGATATCCAAATGTTCATCCTTCAGGAACTCCACACCAAGCCTATGACGAGAAGACATCTATGAATGCATTAGAAGCAGCGAAGAAGATAATAGATTATGTTAGGGGAAAGGTGTCCTATGAATAATGAAAATGACTGGCTAAGAAACGTTGTAAAATATTTAGTTGAGATGTTCCGTGTAAAGGCTGTAATACTTTTTGGTTCAAGGGCAAGAGGAGACTGGATTCCATGGAGCGACTACGACCTATTGATAATATCTGATTTCAAAGAGAAATACTTGGATAGAATAAAGAAGGTACTGGAGATAATAGGTAATGTACCAATAAATATCGAGCCCCATCCATATAGGTTATGTGAGGCTTTGGAAATGTTGAAGAAGGGAAACCCATTGATAGTAGATGCACTGGAGGAGGGAAAAATACTTTACTCAACTAAGGATCTGGAGAAACTAGTTAAATTGTATAAAGATTTGAAGATGCGAGGGCTAAAGAAAACAGAAACAACAGTGATGCTACCACCTTAGCCTATTGACACATGTTTTTTATCATAACCATCTTATTTTGTTTTAAAATATAAGTTCTGAGAATGTTTAAAGGATAAAGGCAATTAAGGACATATTAAATTACAGATGTATCGAAGATTAGATAAAAAATGTTGGGGAGGAATAGATTTAGTTTAGATGTTGAAATATTATGGAATAAAGCTTTTTAAACAGAAAAATTTGAAGGGAAAATTTTTCAGGTGCTCCCCTTTGTATTTCAAAGAAGAAATAGGTGGAAGCTTCACTAAAGAAGAAATAAGAGAAAAAATTTGGAGGATTATGGAGGAAAGAAACATTGCTTTGTTTCCGAAACCTGTCCAAGGTAGAATACCTAACTTTAAGGGGAGTAATGAAGCAAGTTTTAAATTGAGGAAAGCAAGGGAATACCTTGATGCTGAAACTGTTTTTTGTAACCCTGATTCACCTCAGAAACCTGTGAGGATGAACGTTTTAATAGATAGAAAGAAACTTGTAATGGCTACTCCTAGGTTAAGAAGGGGTTTCCTTTTACTGGATCCAAACCAAATACCGAAGAAAAGGTTTAAAGAGGCATCAACTATTAAGGGAGCCTTTAAGTACGGTAAACCTGTTCATCCCTCAACAATTGAAGTTGATTTAGTGGTAACAGGTTGTGTGGCGGTAGACCTTAGTGGAGGCAGGTTAGGTAAAGGCCACGGCTACTCAGATTTAGAATATGGGTTATTGAGAGAATACGGCTCAATTAGAGAGTCAACACCTGTAGCAACCACTGTACATGAAATCCAGATAGTGCCTTTTGTTCCGATGAAGCCTCACGACACTCCTTTGGATATATTAGTTACACCTTCAAAAATAATTAATACCAGAAATAAACATTTGAAACCTAAGGGAATTTACTGGCAGCAACTGAAGAAAAGGGAGATCGAGGAAATACCTTTGATTAAAGAATTACTTAGAAAAAAGTTTAAATAGGAATCAAGGCTTTTCTTACGTTTCTCTTTAAAAAAGGTTTTATCAAGTTGAAGATTGTAAGGCACAGAAAAACTTTAAGCATAAAATTTGCCAACAAAAAGGTTTTAAGAAAGTTTTTGAATTCTTTGATTTTCCTTTTTCTATACTCAAAGCTTATTTTGAAGAGAAATTTGGAGCGAGGAAAAATCATGGAGAGAGTATTAATAGCTGGAGTAGGAGATAAACTAAGGAGAGATGACGGTTTCGGATGCGAAGTAGTGAACCAATTATCTAAAATTGAGTTTCCGAAACATGTAGTAATTAGGGAATATGGAACAAGCAGTTTAGATCTTTTGTATGACATAGGGGATTTCGATGAAGTAGTAATTGTTGACGCTGTGGATTTTGGTGGAACCCCAGGTGAAATATTTATTTCAGAAGTAAAACCTGAGAAAGCTAGTCAGTCTGACCTTTTTGAAATGATCACTGTGAGCTTCCATGAACTTAGGCCGAAAGAAATTTTAAGGCTTAGTAAAGCGTTAGAGAAATCTCCTAAAAAAGTTTTTTTGATAGGATGCCAACCTGGTGACTTATCGTTTGGGGTAGGGCTTTCCTCAAAAGTTAGAGAAGCAGTTAATAAAGTTGTAGGGATTATATCGGAAAAAGTAAGAAGGGAGTTTTAGAGGTTGAAGTATGGAGAAATTTCATTTACTGTTTTCTTTTTCCCATTGTAAACATGGACTGTGCAGGCTAGACATGGATCGAAGCTTCTTACAACTCTTGCCGCATCTATGCCGTTAAGGCTTGAACTTATAGCTTCTGTTATTGGAGTACCTATAATTGCTTCTTCATAAGGTCCAGGCTCATTGTTTGGTCCCCTAGGAGATTCATTCCAAGCTGTTGGAGTTATGATTTGATACCTGTGAATTCTTCCGTTTTTCATTATGCACCAGTGGGCTACACCTCCTCTCATGGCTTCTATCATTCCTACACCTATTCCTTCCCTTGGTCTCCTGTACTTATTCCACATCTCAATTTCTCCCTTTTTAACCATTTCCAAAGCTTCAATTAACATGTTGTAAGCCACGTATGCACTGTAGGCATGATAATATGCTCTAGCTCTTATTCTTTCTATGGCATTCACCTTCTCAGGAATTTTCCATTCGAAAGTCATTTCTTCAGCAACTTTACCAGTTACAACAGTGACTTTGGGGAGAGTAAATTTTAAACTGTTCCCTGTAGATTCAGGAACTTTCCTAGCTTGGGCAGTTGTCCACATCCTTGCTATAGGCCCTGCTTCCAAAGTATATATTCCTCCATCAATATGTTTTTTCCAATCATGCCACCTGGGGGCTGTACCCCAAGAGTACTTCCCGTTCCATTGTTTAGAGGGCTCTGGCCTAGGTATTGTTTCTTTGTTCCAAGGATGCTCTGCAGCTATTTCATTGCCTAAGGGATCTCTCTCTACTTCTCTTCCATCCCATTCATTGTAGTAAGAATGAGTGATGAATTCTCTTATGCCTACGTTTATTTCAACCAAGTCTGTAGTTATTAAGTTTCTGTTTACTACTACACCAGGTGTCACTTTCCTCTTTTCTCCCCATTTAGACATGTCTTCATATTTGGCGTTGTAAGAATGAGGGTCTTCATAGCTTCCGTAGCTTATTAAGTTAGCTGCCCTCGCACCTGCTTCTTCGTAACCAATACCTATTAGGAAATTTAGTAGGTCGTCAAAGGCTGGAACAAATTCTTTAGAAAAGGCTATGTGTTGGGAAAGCATACCTGCAAACATTTCTAGGTCTGTAGCTGTGATAGTTTTCCCTACACCGCCAGGAACAAAAGTGCCTACATGAGGATGCTTAGCCCCGAAAAGGGAAGCCATTTTCCTACCTAGTTTTGATATCTGTAAACATTTTAGCCATAAAGAGCCTGATAATGGAGTTAGAGCAGTCATTATGTCTGCAATTGTGGAGTATCCATGTAAATCTGAATGTTCAGCTTTTGTTTCTTGTGCAGAACTCCACCATTCAGGATTAAACCTTTTAACTACTGGTTCGGAGTAATCCGGGCCCTCAAGTATTCCGCATCCCAATGGCGAGTCATAAAGCTGTTCAGACAAATGGACAAAGTTCCTCACAGCGATGCTGAAAGGAGTTGGGGGGGCTTTGTACGTCATATCTACAGTTTCTACAGATGCTACAGCGTGCGGGACAGGGCAAACCCCACAAATCCTTTGAGTTATCCATATAGCGTCGGCAGGTTCTCTATTCTTCAAAATTATCTCGAACCCCCTAAACATTACCGCGTAACTGTGAGCATTTTTGTATTTTTTCGTTTCTAGATCAGGAACAGCATGTATAGCTAAGTGTCCCTCTATCCTTGTAAGGGGCTCGATAAGTACTTCATTTTTCATTTTTTCCTCAACCATTTCTATATCCTCCTTTTATATCTTCCTCGACTTTAATCTGTGAAGTAAAGCATAAAGTTTACCCTTGATATCTCCAAATGTTTCAGAGACAAAAACTCCAGGAGGAGCTTTTTTAAAGAACGGGGACAATGGTTCATCTGGAAATTCAGGCTCAGTACATCCAATACATATGGATCCCACAGTTGTACATCCACCCACACCTTCAACGAAACCTCTCTTAGGCACGTCACAGTGAACTATGGGTCCTTTACATCCTAGTAGTCCCATGCAATAAGGTTCGCCAAATTCCTCAGAATACTTTCCTTCAGCAAAGAACCCAGCCCTAGGACAGTTTTCATGAGCAGTTGCCTTAAATATGAATTTGGGCCTGTGGAATTCATCAAGTTCAGGAATTGGAAGAAATCCTCTAGCTGTAAGGACAAGATGAGCTAACACCTCAGCTACATGTTCTCCTTGAGCTGGACACCCGGGGATACAGATCACTGGAAGGTTCAATTTGCTTCGCCAGTTTCTGCCTAAGTAACTTAAAAGACCCTTTGAACCTGTTGGGTTAGGTTTTCCATGAGGGATTCCTCCATAGCAGGCACAGGTACCCACTGCCACAACCGCAGCTGCCCTTTCAGACAGTTTGTCCACCCAGTAATTGAGAGTTAAAGGTTTCCCTTCACCATTTTCTCCCACCATACACCAGTAACCACCTGTTTTCTCAGCTAATTCTTCATTCGGTATTGCTCCCTCAAGTATTAAGACGAAAGGGTCTAATTTCCCCTTTAATCCGGATTCTAACACATTTATGGCTTCTTCACCATGGGGAAGCATAATGGTTGGGTGAAAAACTAAAGCGACACCTGCTGCCTGCGGAAGAAACCCTGTCAATAGATCAGGTAGACTTGGATGTGTAGCACCAGTTAAAGAAACTGTACAGCCGGTACACCCCTGTCCCTGCAACCAAATAGCATTAATTTTCTCGATTTTTATTTCGCTCATTCCCAGCTTCACTTCCTTCTGTTTTTAGCTAAAAGAAACTTACTTCCCTTTTTTAAGTTTAATGTTACAATAAAAAAATGAATATTATTCATTCATTACCATTTAGAAACTTTTTTTCTAAAAAAAATTCAAAAATAAAACCTTTAAAGTGCATCTGTATTTAACTGTGTATAAAGAGGCTTCAACATCTGCGCTATGTTCTAAGAGGAGAATTAGGAAGTTTATTTAGGTTGGAAACAATAGGAAAGTAAAACCTTTTGCGAAAACACTTCCCAGAATTATTTAGGAATCTTAATTTTTATTTTCAGGTTTTTAAGAAGTACTTCTTTCCCTTCCACTATCTTTATTTTTTTACTTTTGCATTTTGGGCAGTTAAGTGGTATCTTAAAGTTTAGAATGTGGTATTCGGGTCCCTCATAAACAGCTTTTCCTTTGTAGCCGCAGTTAAGGCATTTAATTTTTGTTTTTATGACACATATGTTGAATTTACATTTCTCAGCCTTTGTTTCTTTAGACAGGACTTTTAAGGCGAAAATTAGCTGTTCTTTGTTAAGAAAGGTTAGTTCCCCTATTGAAATGTTTGCTTCCTTTATTTCTTCTGCAGCGCTTTTTTCAGCTACGTTTAGAATCTTTTGCAGTATTGCATTGGCTATTGAGAACTCATGCAATTTAATCGCTTTTTTAGAGTTTTAAAGCTTCAATTAAACCATTTAAACCAATTCCTTCCTTTACAGAAGTTGTAACTACTTTAGCTGAAGAGTTAATTCTTCCCACATCCTTAACTAGTTTGTTCACATTTACTTCCATTTGGTCAGCTAAGTCTATTTTATTTATTACAACTATATCGGCTTCCTTGATTATGAAGGGGTGTTTGATGATCATATAAGGCCCTTCTGTGACGCTTACAACCACCATGTTTAGGTGGGTTCCTAGTGGGAAGTCGGCGGGGCAGATTAGGTTTCCAACGTTTTCTATAAAGAGGAGGTTTATTTCTTTGAGGTTTAATTTTTTGATTGCTTTCCTAATCATTAAGGCGTCTAGGTGGCAACCTCTTCCTGTGTTGATTTGTATAGATTCCGCTCCTGCTTCTTTAATTCTTTCAGCATCTATACCTGTTGTTACGTCACCTGCTATTACTGCTATTTTATACTTGTTTTTCAGTTCTTTTATGAGCCATTGGATGATGCTTGTTTTCCCTGAGCCTATTGCCCCCATAACGTTTACTGATTTAATGTTATTTAAGTCAAAGGTTTTTCTGTTAACAGATGCAAGTTCTTTGTTAGCTTTCAGTAAATCTTCTTCAATTTCAATGTCAAGTATTTCTCCCTCATCAACCTTCAATATTTTATTTTTTTGCAAAGAGGCCACACCTAAAAAAAGTAACTGCTGAGAAACTGGTGGTAGATTCCCATTTGCTGCTGATTTATGTTTATAAACATGTTGCTTAAAAAGGTTTTTGACTGGTTGATTTTTTATTAACTAGTTAGCTACTTACTTTGGAAAAAGTTTTCTTTAGGTTTACCTTATATTTTTCGGTTCCTTATGAACTTTTTGGGGGTGGTAACGATTTATAAATATTGTTTTAAGGTATTTACTTAAGGCCCAATTTATGGCTCTGGGTTTGTTAAGGAGGCGTAAAAGATGTGTTTAGCGGTTCCAGGGAAGGTTTTGGAAATTAAGGGAGAAAGGGCGGTGGTTGATTTTGGTGGAGTAAGGAGAGAGGCTATTATTTCTATGCTAGATGACGTGAAAGTTGGGGATTATGTTTTGATTCATGTAGGTTTTGCTATTCAGAAACTAGACATTGAAGAAGCTAAGGAAACATTGAAACTTTGGGTGAGTATACTGAAAGAAACTACCTAAGTTTTTAAAGGTAATCTAGAGGTAGAATGTGTTACAAGTTGGTTTTAAATGCCTAGTAAGGGCTTGGTAGCTTACAGGGTGAGAATTACAGGGATTGTGCAAGGTGTTGGTTTCAGACCTTTCATTTACCGAATCGCTACCAAGAATAAGTTAAGGGGCTATGTAAAGAATACAGGAGGGTCTGAAGTAGAGGTTTGGATTGAAGGGGATAAGTTTTCTCTAAGAAAATTTCTTTGGCAGTTAGATGTAGAGAAGCCGTCTGTTGCAGTAATTGAGGAAGTGAAGATTGAAGAGGTTGAACCTAAGCAATATAGAGATTTTGTGATTTTGAAAAGCAGTAGAGATGTTTCTTTTTACTCCATGGTTCCTCCAGATATAGGGATTTGCGAGGACTGCATAAAAGAAATTGATGACCCTGACTCAAGGTGGTATTTATATCCTTTTAATTCCTGCGTTTGGTGTGGCCCCAGATTTACAATGATGGAGAGGACGCCCTATGATAGAGAGAACACTACCATGAGGGATTTTCCTCTATGTAAAGACTGTGAAAAAGAGTATAGAGACCCTGAAAATGTAAGAAGGTTTCATGGTCAAGGAATAAGTTGTAAACAGTGCGGGCCAATTGTTTTTCTTTTAAATAGGGAGGGAGAAGGGATAGAGTCTATGAATGTCATCAGGGAAGCAGCGAAGTTGATTGATGAAGGGGAGATAATTGCAGTAAAAGGGTTAGGGGGGTTCCATATAGCGGCTTCAGCAACTCAGGATGAAGTAGTTCTGAAACTCAGGAAAAGGAAGGATAGGCCTCAAAAACCCTTTGCCTTGATGGCTTTAAACCTTGAAACAGCTGAAAAAATTCTATCTCTAAATAAAAAGCAGAAAAATTTGCTTTTAAGCCATGAAAAGCCAATTGTAGTGGCTTTAAAAAGAGATAATGCACTTGTTTCAAAGTATGTTGCCCCACAACTTAAAACATTAGGGGTCATGCTCCCCTACACAGGGCTACATTACCTTTTACTGAAGCAGTCAAGAGATAAATTTTTGATCATGACAAGCGGCAACTTAAGGAATAAACCCATCTGTAAATCGAACAAGGAAGCCCTTAACCACTTAAAGGGGTTCGTGGATTATTTTTTAATGCATAATAGAAGGATTATAAACAGATGTGATGATAGTGTAGTTAGGTTTACAGACGGCTCCCCTGTTTTTTTGAGAAGAAGTAGGGGTTATGCCCCAACTTGGGTAAATGTGGACCTGTTTTTTGAGAAACCAGTTATAGCTTTTGGAGCTGATTTATCTAACACTGCAGCCTTAGCCTTTAGGAACCACATTGTTCCAACCCAGTACTTAGGAGACATGGACGAATACGACAACCTTATTTACTTAGAAGAAGCCCTTACTTTCCTCTTAAAAACATATAACATAAAAGTTAGGGACAGCATCATTGTTTGTGATAAACACCCAAGTTACTTCTCTTCAAGACTTGCCTTTGAATGGGCTGAAAAATATGGTTGTCCATTGTTAAAGGTTCAACACCACCACGCACACATGGCTTCAGTTATTGCTGAACAAAAGATTAACCCCTTGGAGGAGGTTGTAGCAGTAACCATGGACGGGGTAGGTTATGGAGATGACGGTATGATTTGGGGGGGAGAGGTTTTAGTTGGTTCCTGCAGCAATTACAGAAGAAGGGGGCAGTTGAAGTATCAACCTATGCTGGGTGGCGACTTAGCAACTAAATACCCAGTAAGAATGCTTGTTGGGATACTGTCCACATTCCTTGAACCTCAAGAAATAAAGGAAATAATTTTGAAAAGGAGGTTGGAAAGAGGGTTTAGGCATGGTTTAAAAGCTTTTGAAACAATTTTGAGGCATAGAAAGTATTCTATCATGACGTCCAGTACAGGGAGGTTATTAGATGCTTTTTCAGCTCTTTTAAACATATGTTTACACAGAAATTATGAAGGTGAACCGGCAATTAAACTTGAGGAAGAAGCAGTAGGGGGGAGAGACCTTAACCTCTTAAAAATCCCCATAAGGAAAATTGATGGAGTATACGTGATAGATACAAGCGAAATGTTTAAATCAGTAATTGAGTTATTAGATGTTTACGAAGTTTCGACACTTGCTTACAGTATTTTGAAAGAAGTAGGTAGAGCTTTTGGACGTGTAGCGTTTAAATGTTTAAAAAGAAACATTAATAAAGTGGTTGTATCGGGAGGAGCAGCTGTTAACAATTACATAATAAAAGGGATAAAAGAGGTTTTAATGCAGGAGGGAGTTGAAATTTTTCTGAACCAGAAGCTTCCTTTAGGAGATGGAGGAGTCTCCACCGGCCAAGCTTTACTGGCCAAAACAAAGTTTTTAGCCATTAAACATGGAGAATATTAATTTTTCTTGTGGCCACGGAACTTTTTTCAGTTCTTAACAAATCCTAGGTATAGGTTCTCCTATTGGTTTTTCAAGTATCCTTGTTCCTCCTGCTAATGTATTTATGAGTACATAGCCAGGTTTTTCCCTTCTTACTTCACCGATGATTTCAGCTTCTTTTCCATACTTTGTTTTCTTTATTTCATTTAAAGTTTCTTCAGCCAACTCCCTATCCACAACTATTACAGCCTTTCCTTCACTTAAGAGTTCATAAGGACTTAAACCCAACATTTCAGCAGCAGCTATAACTGGTTCCTTAAAGGGAATTTTTTCTTCATTTACATAAATAGTTACTTTTGATTTTTCAGCTATTTCGTTTAATGCACCAGCTAATCCCCCTCTTGTAGGATCTTTCATAGCATGAACCCCACCAACCTTTAAAGCTGCTTCAACAACACACCAGATAGGGGCTGTATCGGACATAATTTCAGTTTCGAACTCTATTCCTTCTCTTTTCGAAATTAAAGCCACTCCGTGGTCGCCTATTGTACCTGTAACTAAAACTTTGTCACCTGGTTTGGCGCCACTGTCTAGAATAATTTTTCCCTTTTCAGTGACTCCTACACCGCAGGCTGCAATAACTATTTTGTCAAGTTTGCCTTTAGGCATAACTTTAAAGTCGCCTGAAACTATTGCTACATCCACTTCTTCAGCTGCTTCTTTCATAGAGTTAACAATTAATTCTAAATCATTAAATGAAAAACCTTCCTCAACTGTTACCGCATCAAGAATAGCTACAGGTTTAGCTCCCAGCATTGAAACATCATTTATTGTTCCTGAAACAGCTAACCTGCCAATGTCCCCACCTGGAAAGAAGATAGGGTTGACAGTGTAGTTATCTATTGAAAAAACTATTTCTAAATTTTTTGTTTTAATTGAGGCACCATCATCAAGAGCATCTAAACCTACACCATCCATGGCTGAGCGGTGGAGGAACTTTTCCAAGAAAAATCTTTTTACCACTTCAAAAGTTAATTCGCCACCTGCTCCATGGGAAAGTGTAACTTTTCCATCCATACTTGGCACCTAGAAAATCAAAGATAAAATTTTAAAGGGAAGTTTATTTAACTTTCCCCTTTTAAAAAAGGTAAACGTTTTGAAAAAATTACCCTTTCTTTAATTGAAGGTTTCAAAATTAGAAGGGTGAAGGTAGTTTTTGTTGTGGAACAATTTCTTACAGGGATACAGGAACAGAGCCTTAGCATTAAGGATAGCGAAAATGATCACTGCTAAAGCTCAAACCCTTGAAAAAACAAAAATAATGCATTTCTGCGGTACCCATGAATACACGATTAGTTATTTTGGTTTAAGGTCTCTTATGCCTGAAAACATTGAACTTGTAGCAGGTCCAGGGTGTCCAGTTTGCGTAGCAGCTATTGAAGATGTTGAAGAAGCAATTCAGTTAGCCGAAAACGAAAACATTATTTTAACTACTTTCGGCGACATGGTTAGGGTTCCTGCATTAAATAAAAGTTTATGGGAAGTTAAAAGTGAAGGTTTTGATGTGAAAGTAGTTTATAGTCCACACGACGCTTTGAAACTAGCTGAGAAAAACCCAGATAAGGAAGTGGTCTTCTTTGCTGTGGGGTTTGAAACCACAGCTCCAGCTGTTGCATATGAAATAATTAAAGCCAAAGAGGAGAACTTCAGCATCCTCACTTCTTTACGTTTAACTCCCCCGGTGATGAAGTATTTGTTGGAAAGCGGAGACGTTGAAATAAGAGGAATAATAGCTCCAGGCCATGTGTCAACTGTAATAGGGTTTGAACCTTGGAATTTCGTCAGCGAATACGGTGTATCTGTTGTGGTTGCCGGTTTTGAACCGGTAGATGTTTTATTAGCGATTCTTATGATTGTTAATCAAGTAAGTGAAGGAGAAGCTAAACTTGAAAATGAGTACAAGAGAAGTGTGGAGAGAGAGGGAAACATTAAAGCTAAAGAAATAATTAAGAACGCTTTTGAAGTAACAGAAACTATATGGAGGGGTATAGGAAGAATTCCTTCTTCAGGGTTCAAGATTAAGGAGAGGTACAGTTACAGGGATGCGAGGGTAAAATACTCGATCAAAAAAGAAATAAAAAAGACTTCTATGCCTAAAGGATGTATATGTGATAAAGTGGTGCTTGGGAAGGCTTATCCTACACAATGCCATCTTTTCAAACGTAAATGCACACCAAGGAACCCAGTGGGTCCATGCATGGTTTCAACGGAGGGAACTTGTTACATATGGTTTAAATTCGGAAAACAGCTTCCTTCTCCACTCGGGTTGTAACATAAAAGAAGGCATTGGTTGACTCACTATTTTATTTACGGTAAAACTTTTTTACTAACACAATAAATTTAATGCCTTTTTGTTTTCTTAAATGGAAACAAGAAGAGCTGTATTGTATGCTTTCATTAAATCTGTTTTGGTTATTATGCCTACCACTTTTTTAGGGTCATCCTTAGAAACAACAATTAATCTACCAACCCCTTCCCTTGCCATTTTCACTATTGCATCGTAAATTGGTTCTTCAGCCGAAATAGTTTTAACATGTTTAACCATAACATTTTCCACTTTCAATTCTTTCCATTTCTCTTTTGGAAATGATCTGAGTTCATGAATAGTAACTAAACCTATAAGTTTATTGTTTTTAATCACAGGGAAACCGTGATGATCAGTTTTTAAAATTAAGTCATATAATTCTTCCACTGTGGAGTCAGGGTTCACAGAAAATACTTTCTTAGTCATTACATCTTTAACTTTGAAAGCTATCAATGCCTTTTTTATTTTGTCAGTTACTTTATATGCTCTTCTCCCAAGTTCACTTATGATCCTGTCTGTGTGGGCAGGGGAGTGTGTCTTGGAAATTACTTGTTTTTCGTATATGGTGTATTCACCTGAAGAGAAGTAAGAGATTGTTGAAGCTAAAATAGCTGGAACTAAAACATTGTAGTCTCCAGTCATTTCAGAAACCATAATGATTGGTGAAATTGGACATTTAGCTGCTGCTGAAAAGAATGAAGCCATACCTATTAATGTAAAAACTCCTGGGTTAGTTATAATGGCTGGAAATGCCTGTTTAAGGAGCATTCCGATAGAGCCACCAACCATGGCGCCTATTGTAAGAGAAGGAGCGTAAACCCCACCGCTTCCACCTGAACTAATGGTGAAGGAAGTAGCGAAAATTTTAGCGAAAATAAGCCCTAGCATAAGACTTAGCCCTAATTCACCGTTAATTGCAAGCTGCATCCATCCATAGCCTGTCCCTATTGCTTGAGGGAAGAAGAACCCGAGTAAACCAAGCATTATACCACCTATAGCTGGTTTAAAATGATTCGGGATCTTCATTTTTCTAAAGAATTTATCCCTAAGCCCGTAAAAAACTGAGACATAAATAATTGCTATTACACCACTTATTATCCCCAACAAAGCGAAAAGAGGTAATTCTTTAGGTGAGAAAGTGTAGAAGGGGGTTATAAAAATAGGTTTCCAACCTACAACCGAAGCAAACACGCCATAACCTGCAAAACAAGAAATAACTGAGTAGATAAAGGCATCAACCTCGTAGTCTCTTTTGTAGAGCACTTCTATGCCGAAAATGGACCCGCCGAAGGGAGCTCTAAATATACTACCTATTCCGGAAGCAGCTCCACAAACAACTAGGATTTCCCTTTCTCTAGCTGTTAATTTCAAAAAGTTTGAGATAAATGAAGCAAAACCAGCTCCTATTTGGGCAATAGGTCCTTCCCTGCCTGCACTTCCACCTGTACCTATAGTCAACGCAGAAGCAATCAATTTAATTACAGGTACTCTACTCCTAATGTAACCAGAGAATTTATGGAAGGATTCAATAACTGCGTCGGTTCCATGTCCCTCAGCTTCAGGTGCAAAGGAGTAAACTATTACCCCAGAAAGTAGTCCACCAATTGCTGGTAAAATAACAAGAAGCCAGGGTTTATAGGTTGTTTCACCATTGATGTGAAAGGGTGAAGTTTCACCACCTGGACTTGGAACTTTAAAACCTGCCAGGTAACCTATAAAGTAGCTTGAAAAAAAATGAAGCATATAAAAGAAAAGAAGTGCCCCCAATCCTGACACTAAACCTGTTAAAATACTTAAAACCAAAAGTTTATTTGTTGAGAGAACCTTCTTCACTTTTTTATAGATGAACGTTTTGCTACACCCTTTTTACTTAGTTTTTAGGAAAGTCAGAAGAAAGGCTTCACTTTTCCTCCTTGCTACCTTTGAAAAATTTATGAAAAAACATGTGAAGGACCAAAGATATTTAAGAAAATTTCTTTTTTTAATTTTATATGTAAAAAAATTATATATTTCAAACCTATTTTTGAAAATAAATTAAAAAAGGAGGAACCGTTTGTTGTATTTCAGACGAGATTCATGTAAAAAATTCTTTTTCAGTATGTAACTAGAAGAGCTGTATTATAAGCCTTCACCAAGTCTGTTTTAGTTATTATGCCTACCACTTTGTTAGGGTCATCCTTAGAAACAACAATTAATCTACCAACCCCTTTCTTCGTCGTTAAACGTATTGCGTCATAAAGTGAATTTTCAGTTGAGATTGTTTCAACATGTTTAACCATAGCGTCCTTTACTTTCATTTTTCCCCATTTCTCCTTAGGAACCTTTACAAGGTCATGAACTGTAATTAGGCCAACTAATTTACCATTTTCAATAACTGGGAAACCATGGTGGTCGGTTTTCAAGATTAAGCTGTAAATTCTTTCAAGAGATAAGTTGGGTGTTACTGAGACCACATCTTTTGTCATTATATCTTTTATTTTGAAAGCTGTTAAAGTTTTCCTCACTTTAAGACTCATTCCATCTAATATATGGATTCCTCTCCTTATAAGTTTCAAAGTGTAAATGTTTCCTTCTGACATTCTTCTAGTTATTAGGGTTGCAATTACACAGGTTGCCATCAAAGGCAAAATAATTTTGTAATCCCCTGTCATTTCAAACAGAATTATTATAGCTGTTATGGGGGCATGAGCAGCTGCTGAAAAAAGAGCAGCCATACTAACCAGTGCATACGCCCCTGGAGACGCAGTTATTTCCGGAAATGCAGAGTGGATGAAGGTGCCGAAGAAGTTGCCAAGCATTGAACCTATAACCAAAGAGGGTGCAAATATTCCGCCTGAACCACCTGATCCAAGAGTGATTGAAGTAGCTAATAATTTGAGAAACATGAGTGAGATTACTGTGCCTAAAGCAAGTTTTTCTGCAAGGGCAAGTTCTATTGTTTCATAACCTACACCGAAAATTTGTGGAAAGAAGAAACCTATGATACCGATTGTTAACCCACCAATGACTGGTTTCAGGTAGTCCGATATTTTCAACAAATTAAAACCATCTTCAACTTTATATAGTAATTTAGTGAATAACAGACCTATAAAAGCTGCTAAAACACCTAATATCACATAAAAAAGTATTTCAATAGGGTTTACAAAAGAATAAGCTGGAATAAGGAAAGAAACTTTGTTTCCTAGAAATATCCTTGAAATAATGGTTGCACTTACTGAGGAAATCACGATAGTTATAAAGGTTGTAGTAGCAAATTCACCAAGTATTACCTCTGAGGCGAAAAGCACACCCCCAATTGGTGCATTAAAAGTTGCTGCAATTCCAGCAGCAGCCCCACAGGCAACTAGGTTCCTCACTTGCTCCTCACCTAACTTAAATATTTGACCCAGCGTTGAACCTATCGCTGAACCTATTTGTACAATTGGCCCTTCCCTGCCTACGGAACCACCAGAACCTATACAAATAGAGGAGGCAAGGGACTTTATTATTGCAACCCTTGGCCTTATTTTTCCACCTTTCAACATGATGGATTCCATTACTTCTGGTACCCCATGTCCTTTAGTTTCTCTTGCGAAACGATTTACAAGGAATCCTACAACCATACCACCTATTGCAGGAATAAAGATGATGTAATAATTTCCTAGAAAGTTCAGTATTTTACTGCCATGTTGAAATGAAAGGGTTGTAAAGCCTGTAATGAGTAAACGGAAAATAACTGCTCCAAATCCTCCTCCAATACCTGTTAAAGCCGCTAGGATCAGTAGACTTACTTCAAATCTTTTTAAGTAGTTCCGTGATATTTTAAAGAAATGTAAATGATTTAAAAGTTTTTTTTGGCTCTTCAATTTTCTTCAGTGCCTCTACAGGTTCCTCCACTAATTTATTTTAGGGGAGGAGCTTTTCAAACATGATTTACTTCTCATCAGGATGTACCTTTTACCTTTTTTTAAAGAGTTAGTGTCTCTATATGTTTAAAATAAAAAGTTTGGGTGAAAGAGTTTTTTAGAAGTGAAGACTTGGAAGGATTTAAACTTCATGATGTTTGAACTAGTTCAAGGAAACTGTCTCTTATTGGTTTATAAGCTTTGCTGAAGAATTTTGATTGACTGAGTAAAACTTCTTTCGGGAATTTTTTAAGATAATTGATAGCTGCTTCCCAAGCTGTACTGTAGGGGATAACTAAACTTATTTTATGTTCTATTTCTCTACTGTAATCATTAGGGGTTTGTAACGTGTTTCCTATGGTGAACCAGCCTTCCTTGGAAACAAAGGCACCTTCATTTCCTAGGTAGACAAGGGTTTTACCTTCCCTCACTTCTTTAGTTACTTCCCCTTTTTCCACTATTTCTTTCTTTTTCCTTGAAGGGACACGACCAATGCCCTTCCTTTTAGCCCAAGCGTAAAAAATTGCCCTGTTTAGGCCGAAGGATTTAGCTTTTTCTAAGTCTTTAGTTAGGAGGTAGTATCTTGCAGCCTGAAGCAGGGCCATTACTTGAAACCTGCCAAGTTTATGTGTTTTAACAGTTTCTGTTTTTTTCCTTGTAGGGAAAACAGTGGCTGTTAATCCGGTTTTCCTCTTGGAACCAGGCCAGTTGTAGCCCCCTATCTCCTTTAAAGCTTTAACAGCTAATTCATCAGCTTCTCCTTCCTCGTATGTTCTCCAGTTTTGGTCATGCTTGAAAGTTTGCGGTTTAGCCCAGTCAATTTTAAATTTATGAATTTTTTCAGGTTTAAAACAGACGCAGCAAAAGCCAACTTCACGATGTAAGGATAGGGGAGACGTAAAAACCCTTTTTAGATCTATTTTGTTTTCAACATTTATTGGATGGTTTTCAGCTTCAAATTTAGTTATTTTCTCCTTTAGTTCGTCATAAAGTACTCTGTTAACGTACTCAACAACGGAGTAAGCTATATCTAAAGGATTATGCGAAGAAATTGTTTCTTTCGAGAAGGCTTTTTCGTGGATGTGGACATGTACCCCTCTACCTGACCATTTTAGGAAAACTGATTTATGGACTCCTTCTTCCTTTAGGAAATTAGTAATCAACTCTGCTATCTCTAAAGTTTCTTTGTAGTAGTCAGGTGAACCATCAATGTCCCATATGGGGGAAGAATAGAGGATGTTGTCCAAGTTTTCAGTGTCCTCAACCGATTTAAGCCTTGAGTAGAGATTAACTGAAGCATAGAATGTCCTTGGCCTCAACCCTTTAAATCTATTAATTAAACTTGTTAAGTCTTCAGTTTTAGAAATATGTAGAGGCGGGCCTTGGCGTCCCCAATACCTTAGAAATATTCTTCTTCCTTCCTTAGGTTCGCATTCAACAGCTACCCAGCGTTTATTACTGTAATCTACAATTTCTTTTTGAACCAAAGGGTTTGAGTAGAACTTTAAAACTTCATCAAAATCCATGGGAAAAACCTCAAAAGTAGGGTAATTTTCCTAAAAAATTGAGAGCTATTTCTAGACCTTTTTCTAAAACCTCCATCATCTTTCCCGAACTTATAGTAGTTGCTGTACGTTTTTTAGTCCCCCCAACATGGATTTATTCATGTCTTCTTTGACAAATAAGGACGAAGAAGCGTACTGTAATGTAATATTACTTCCTTACTTTTTTTATATATTTCCTTTACTCTTTCATCCAAGTCTCATTGTTCACTTCTTCCTTTCTTATATTTTTCCATGGACTATACAACCAATTAATATAAATTCCCGAAAGTTAAAATTTTCAACTATTGATTAATGTAGAACATGGATTTATTGTTGTCCCTATTTCTTCCCCTTTCAAAGCCTTTTCTATGTTTCCTGGAATTGTTGCATTGAAAATTCTGGTTTCTATTTTTAAATCAATAATTTCCTTCAATTTACCTTCCATTCCACCAGTTACGTCTAGATAGGAGGTTTTTCTTATGTAATGTATTACTTGCTTAATATCAGTTACCTTCTTTATTACTTGTGAATTTTCTCCAATTAACCCATCAACGTTTACACCGAAAAGAAGGAGTTTAGGTTCAAGTTTTCGTGCTAGAAAAGAAACTATTTGGTCACCAGAGAGAATGCTGCATCCTTGATTGACATCGTAGGCTGGTACACCGTAAAGAACCGGAATTAAATGCATTTTCAGAAATCCCTTAATTGTTTCCAAAAAGAAACTTTTCACCCTTCCCTTCTCAAGTATTGCACAAGTATTAGCTTGAAAAGGGGTGGCAGGCAACCCCTTTTTTATTAGGTTTTTTGTCACTAGAAGGTTTAGTTCATTCTGCAGTTTTTGGGTTTCAGCAAAAGCTAGAAGCTGAGCTTTATTCTTTATTCCTTTATGTATCCCTGTTTTCTGCACTATTGGGTGTCCATATGAACCTGCTCCGTGAACTAGCACCAGATTTAAACCTTCCTTAACTCTGGAAATCTCTTCAGCCAATAATCTAATGTTTTTTAGGTTTGGTTTAGGTTTTAAACTGTCTTTAAAGGTTATAACTGAACCACCTATCTTAAAAATTATTAAATTCCTTAGCATGGAATTGCTACCCCTAGATAAGGTTTTGGAAAAGAAGCTTATTTTTGATTTGTTAAACCTTTACATCATTACCTTATTTTTTTTCTTTGTTTTAAAATTTTTAAAGAATGACGTTGAAAAATTTTTATTGAGAAAAAGGAATAATGAAGTTTGTGGGGAGAATGTTGAGTAGAAATGAATGGTAGGAGGAACCTTAAAAGGAAGGGTGCAGATTTTGAAAGGAGAGTTAAATCTTTTCTTGAAAAAAGGGGGTATTTCGTTGTTAGAAGTGCAGGCAGTAAAGGAGTGGCTGACTTAGTCGCTTTAAGTAAAAATGAAAAATTGTTAGTGACTTGCAAGAAAAGAAATTATTTATCAGGAAACGAAATTAATTCTTTAGTTAAAAAAGCAGCGGAAATAGATGGTAAACCCATTTTTGCCTACGAGGAAGGGGGGAAAATAAAAATAAAGGAGTTAACTTTAAAGGATTCAGAGGGATAATTTTTAGTTACCGAAAAAAACAATTTTAGTTTTTAAGGTTAATTTTTTAGACAAAGTAAAGAAAAAGGCTCAAATGTTTTTGAATTTGCTTGCAAAAAAACTTATTTCCCTCTCTAATTCTTTATTCTTTTCTCCCCGAAAAATTTTCATGTAGCACTTTGACGCATCAATTCCTGAGTGGAAAGCTAGAAAATACACTTTTTTATTTATATAGAGCATTCTTTCTTTAGTAAATGCTTCATAAGCTTCTTTTAAAAATTCTTCTGCAACTTCCCTCTTTTTGGTTTTTTCACCAAAAAAGTTTGAAATTAAACCAACCCAGAAAAAGTTTCTTTTTCTCTCACCTGGGAAGAAAGTGTTGTTTAAAAGAATTAGTTCCTCCTTGTTAAACAAGTGGCTCCCATGGAAAATTTTTTCTTCAGCTTTTATAAGTACCGAATTCTTTAGTTCCCCTTCCTGCCATTTCCTTCCATCCTTCTTAATCAAGTCTTTAAGTGAATTTATGTTTCTGAAACTTTCTAGTTCTGGATCAAACTTCCTCAAAGCATTTACGTTTAAAAAGAAGGTGTCAGACGCAGCCCTTACTAAGTCGTCAGGTCTTGACCTTTTGAAAGATAAAAGTATTTTAGATGCTTTCACAGCATATTCCCTTTTATAAGTCGCTATTAAGGGTTCAATGCCCCCATTTGGCCAAATTAGTGTTGTGGTTTCCCATTTAACAGCTTCCTTTAAGATTTCCCTCACAACTTCAGGTTTAATAAAGGGTACATCAACAGGCAGAGTTAAACATAGCGACCCTTCAGAATACTCTAGACCTGTCCTTATTCCGTTTAACGGGCCTTTAATTTGAGATTTCGCATCTTTCAAAATTTTGATTTCAAATTTGCTGCTTAAGTGCCATAAAACCTTTTCATATAGTCTCTTCCTCTCTTCAGTATTAACCGTCACAATAATCTCTTCAACTTCCCGGCCTACATTTTCAATTATTCTCTCTAAAAACCTTTTATTTCCTACTTTAAGCAGGGCTTTGTCAATTTTAGGTTTATTAGGTTCATGGAACCTTTTGCTTTCACCACCTGCAAGTAGAATAAGGGTGGTCATTCCTACTTCCTTTAAATTTTTTAAACTGTTGAAAGGTAGCACCCTCTTTTGCTGAAGGAGATCGAAATCTGTTTAAAAAAGGAGTTTTTAAAGAGAGGGAGCTGTTACCCTTCCCCTGTCGAAGTAAATACTTTTTCCTGTGGCTGACAGGGGAATTCCTAAAACCACATCTGCTTCAATTAAACCTGCCTTTTTCGCAGCCGCACCTACAGAGAACATTACCCTGTTATCTACACAGTGGTCACTGGCTATTTTAACGGAGGATCCAATAGCTATTCCGAGATTAAGTAAGTCAAACACACAGTTTGGACCTGTGTAAGCTAATCCTTCATTCTTTTCCATGTCACTGAACTCTTGACAAGAACTGCAGCCGCAGCCTCCACAGTCTAAGCCTGAGGGACCTTTAGATTTAATACCTATGAGAACTACAGCTGCTGAGCTTCGTACATTCTTAGCATCCCTGGAGAAAAAACTCCATTTTCCACTGTATTTTTCCATTTCGTCTGCTAACTTTGTTAAATCATTACCGTAAACTATGGCTGTAATTACGGTGTCTACACCTTTCGCTTTAGGAGCTGTTCTAGCAGCTACACACATTGCTTTAGCAACTTGTAAAATGTTTTCGAGTTCAGCTTGGCTACCTGAAATAACAGTCATAACAAAAACACCTCCCAGTAGTTTTTGAAAAGTTTAATATGGAAAGTTTAACCTATGACAGATATTTTAAAATTTTCAGTGAGCAAGTAGATAAAAGAGTTTCAGGTTCCTTGATAGCCTTTAAAAACCTGTCAAGGAGATAACATGCTAAGATTCATTGAAAGGTGATGAATAAATTGAAAATTATTTTTTCCAAGAAATTTTTTACTGTATATGCTTCAGATCCTGCCGCTGAACCTGGAAGAATGGAGTCTATTTACAATGTTTTGAAGGATGAGTTTGAATTTGTTGAACCTGAACCTCTACCTGAAAAATTTCTTGAATTTGTCCACACCAAGGAACTCATAGCTTCAGTTAAAAAGGATGAAGTACTTTATGAAGTAGCTGTTTTAGCTGCAGGTGGAACAGTTAAAGCTTCAACCATGGCTTTAAATGGAGAAACTGTTTTTGCCTTAGTGAGGCCTCCTGGCCATCATGCAAGTGCCAATTATAATTGGGGTTTCTGTTTCTTTAACAACATAGCAGTTTCAATAGAGAAACTTAGAAAAGAAAACAAAATAAAAAATGCTTTAATAGTAGATTTTGATTTACATTTTGGAGACGGTACAGATTCAATTTTTAAGCAAGTACCGGAAGTTAAGTATTTTCATGTCCCTGATAAAGACCGTGAAGAAACAATAAGGAAGTTAACTAGGTTTTTAGAAGAAATGAGGAAAGTAGACATTGTAGCTGTTTCTGCAGGTTTTGACAGGCATGAGAAGGACTGGGGAGGCGTACTTAAAACAGAGGATTATAAAGTTATTGGAGAATTAATAAAGGAGTTTTCAGAGAGCAAAGGTAAAGGGAGGAGGTACGCAGCTTTAGAGGGTGGGTATAACAAGTCAGTACTAGGTAAAAACGTTAAAGCTTTTCTTGAAGGTTTTAAATAAAAAGATATTTTGAAGAAATACTTTAGGTCTCTGCATTTCTGGAGGGTATTGTAAAGGGAAATTTTTACAAGTGTTGCTACCTAAGTAAGTGAAACAGCGTGTAAAATTTATAGATATTCATCGAGTGATTTCCATTTATTTTTTGGTGTGGTTAAACATTTTTGCCAACTCGTTTTCCTTTTCTAGATTGAAAGGGAAGTTTTAAATAATAAGGTAGTTTGGAAGATAGAAGAGATATGGAGGTGTTTCCCTTATGTCTCTTCCAGAATGGAGAGTTAAGTTAAACCAGAAGAAACTGAAAAGTTTAGAGGAGCTTTTCAAAACACCTAAGCCGGTTATAGGCATGGTTCATCTTCTACCTTTACCTGGTTCACCTGGATACGACTTCTATGGCATGGATAAAATAATTGATGCAGCCTTGAAAGATGCTGAAACCCTTTTAGAGGGAGGTGTTGATGGATTAATTGTGGAGAACATGTGGGACTTACCTTACTTTGTTGGAAGAAATGTACCACCTGAAGAGATGACTGCACAAGCTGTAGCGGCAAGAGAAATTGTCAAAACCGCTGATGTACCAGTTGGAATAAATGTCGTCCATAATGGAGGAAGAGTCTGCTTAGCTATAGCTGTAGCGGCAGGTGCACAGTTTATAAGGGTGTGTCTTTTAACAGGGGCTCAAGTATGGGATACTGGTGAATTCGACCATGGCTGTGCAGCTGAACTTTTAAGGGTGAGGAAGCAGTTAGGGGCGGAACACATAAAAATTTTTGCAGACGTCCAAAAAAAACATGCAGTTATGTTTCCAGGCATAGATTTAGCTACGCATATAGAATGGACCAAGTTTTATTTGGCTGATGCTTTAATAGTGTCTGGAAAAATGACAGGTAAAGCTCCTGACATTTCAAAGGTTAAAGAAGCAAAGAAATACGCTGGAGAAACTCCTTTGTTATTGGGAAGCGGTGCAACAAAGGAAAACATTAAAGATTTTTTTAAAGCAGGAATAGACGGAGTTATTGTTGGAACGTATTTAAAGAAGGGAGGAGTTGCAGAAAATCAAGTGGATTTAAACCGGGTTAAGGAATTCGTGGCCGAAGTGAAAAAGGTAAGGGAATAGAAAGAACTTTTTATTTTTCTTCTTTTTTCTTTCTGCCGGGTTCCTTAACCATGTCTAAACTGTACAGTCCAGGTTTAGGTTTCATGTCCTTTTTTCTCGCAATGAAAAAAGGAAGTATAAGTAATTTAATAAATACTATGAATATAGTTACTAGAATAACTGCAGCAAAGTAAGTGATCAAGCCAAAACCGAGTAAAAGAATTATTTCTCTGAAGAAGGTAATGAAAACAATGGCTAAAGCAGCAGCTAAAAAGAGATAAATTACAGTTTTCAGTCCCAGGAAAATCACCCTATGTTTATTGAAAACCCTTTACCTGAGGTTTCACGTGGAAGAAATGGCTTTAGAGCAGCAGCTAAATCAGCTACATTGAGAGATTGTAAAATAACTCTTCCAGGCCCTTTTAAAGTAGTTAAGAACAACCCTTCACCGGCAAAGAGCATAGACTTCAACCCTCCAACTCTTGAAATGTCATAATCCACTGTTGAATCAAAACCTACAACGTGCCCTGTTTCAACTTTCAAAATTTCTCCAGGCCTCAAGTTATACTCCACCATGTCTCCACAAGCATGAAGAAAGACTAATCCGTTACCTGATAATTTCTCCAGTATTAGTCCTTCGCCGCCGAAAAAGGCAGCTCCTAACTTCTTAATAAAGGTGATGTCTAAGTTAACTGTATCTTGTGAAACAAGGAAAGCATCTTTCTGAACAATAAATTCCTTACCAAGAGTTAACTGTAAAGGAATTATTTTTCCCGGTACGTTCCCACAAAAAGAAACTAAACCTGTTCCTCCTATGCTTTCAAAAACGGTCATAAAAAATGATTCACGCACAAAAAGTCTTTTTAAACCTGTTTTTATTCCCCCAATAGCTTTTGTATCAAGCTTGATGTTACCGCTCATATGATTTAATGCTCCAGCCTCTGCAACTACTCTCTCACCTGGGTTCAGTTCTAAAATAACAACTTGCAAATTATCCCCAATTATTTTGTACTTCATTACGTACACCTCCTTTCCTGATTTATTAAAAACGAAGTGCTTCTTATTATCTTTAAAAAATATTTCCGCTTTTTAAAATGCAAAAAGTTAAGTTTTAGCCTGTATAGGCCCGCATAAGATTGTTTTTCCATTCTCTACTACTTTTTTTTAGTTTATTATTTCCTCTTTAAATATGTCTTTGTATAATATTGAAGCTGCGAAGTTAGTGTTTTTAAAGTTATAAAGGCTGTACGTAAAAAATGATGAAACCTTGGAATTTTTAATGCTTAACTTAGAAAATGTTTCTCGAACAGAAGAGTGAAGAGTTTTTCACCGAAAAAGGAAAATGAACGAAGTTTATTGCTGAAACTTTTTTAAGAAAAATTAAATGAAACTTTCTAAAAAGGAGTTTATTCACATTTTTTCCTTCAGTTTATCACCTATTGTTTTTAATTTCCCCCTTTCTAAGAAAGCTATTTTGGTTTCTATTTTGACATTTAACCCTATATACCTGAGGAACCAGAGGAGTTCACCTCCCGTTATTTCTTTTCTGATTCTTCCGGTGAGGACTGCTTCAGCAAGCGCATTAATGATTTGAGGAGTTACTTGAGGGTACTGTTTTTCAGCAGCTTCAAGCACTTCAGCAGCTTTTGGAGTTAAGAAACGATAAAGTATTTTTTTAGGGTCAGCCTTGCCCTTTTCTGTTTCTCTGTTTTTTCCAGCTAGTTTCCTTTTAAGTTCAAGCAGTTTTCTCTGTTTTAAAATTTCAAGTTCTTTGTCTTCACACAATGGTTTACCCCCTCCTAAAACCATAAAATGTCTGGAAGTTTTTTTAATTGTATATGGAGTTTTTGAGTAATTTTAAAGTTTTAATCTAGTGTAAAAATCCTTTATTCTAACTGTGTCCCCTAAATGTGGAGTTGAAACCTCAAAAATAATCGTGTTTTCACTTGCGTTGATTGAGTGGGGAGTGTTGGGTTTAATTCTTATTACATCTCCTGTTTTAAATTCTTTCTTTTTGTTTTCAAAAACTACTGTGCCTTTTCCTGACTGTACAAACATTGCTTCATCCTTTTCCCTGTGGTAATGGAAAGAAGTTTGATAATTTTCCATAATATAGAGTTTCTTCATTAAGTAATGTTCTGTTTTAATGAGTAATTTCTCGTAACCCCAAGGTTTATCTGTTCTGTTCCTGTACTCTTCCCTTACAAAGTTTAAATCCTTAAACGTGTCAATACTTCTCCAAAAAACACTGTTTTCTACATAGAAACCAATTTTCCCTTCTTCAGCTAATAAAGGAAAAATTGTTTTTTCCACGTCTCCTTCCTTATATTTACTGAAAAAGGGAAAAACTTCTTTTTTAACATAGTAAACTCCAGCGTTTATGTAGTAGTTAAGTAATGGTTTTTCCCTGAAAGACTTAATTCTATCCCCTTCTAGCTCAATTACGCCGTAGGGGCTTGGCATTTTAGTTATGTACATTGTTAAAGGAAAATTAGATTTTCTGCTCTGCTGAATCATTCTTTTAAGGTTAAAATCAGCAATCACATCTCCATTTCTTATTATTGCATCCTCTTTTACATTTTTAATTCCTAAATTAATTGCATGAAGAGTTCCTAGGGGTTCATCCTCTTTTATGTATTTTATTTCAACATCTAAAAACCCGTCTCCATATCTTTTCTCTATTTTCTTGCTTAAATAACCTGTTAAAAGGTAAACCTTTTTTACATCTGCTCTGGAGAAATCGAAAATTTGCCTATCTAGAATGGTGTAACCCTTTTTTATTTCCAACAATGATTTTGGAGTTTCTTTAGTGACTGAACCGAATCTTTTACCGAAACCTCCACAAAGAATCATCCCTATCAAGGGAAATTCACCAAAAGAATAGAAGAAACCTATTTAGGATAGATTTATTTTCCCAAAACATACGTTTAATTTATTTAAAAAAATATACTCTTAAAGATATGGTTTATACTTAGCTAAAAAAGGGAGTATAGAAAGATTTAATGAGGAGAAGTAGGTAATTTAGGTTCTGAATTTCAACAGAACAAAAGTTTCAATCAGAAGCGAAACAACCAAGAAAACAATTGTAATTAGAAGAGTTGTGGTGTACTCCGGTGGTCCCTGACTTGTTTTTACGCAGTGTCCTTGTTGAAGATTCCCTATTAAGATTGAGGCATCATAGAGGATGAAATCTGTGTAGCTGTCATTTTGGTTTATGGGTAAACCGTAGAGGTAAATAACTGTCGCGTTTACATCTTTAGCTATTTTTTGACTTATTTTTCCTTCAATTCCCTCTTTCATTGTGTACAGGGCAATTATTGATTTAACGTTTTTTTTCAGCATTTCCTTCTCTATTGAAGCGATGTCATTCACACTTGGAGTTTTTCCTTCCCCTTTCATAACAATGTCTAAAACTTTAATTCCCATAAATTCCATTAACGGCTCGAAATGAGGAGCTGCTAAAACCACTTGCTCTTTCCCAACATTTGCTTTTTCAATCAGTTCCTTGATTTGAATCTTTAATTGATTTAGTTTAGAGACAAACTTCTCAAAATTTATCTCCATCTCTTTTGTTAGGTTTGGGTATTTTTCAGATAAAGTATCCTTTATTTTCTCAGCTATTTTTTCAGCGTTTTTAGGGTAGAGCCATATGTAATGAGGGTTTTCATTTTTAATGTAAACACCTGACTTTATCCAGTCTTTCCAGGAAAGCCTAACTTGTCCAGGTTTACCTTCTTTGGGAAGTTGACCCAGAAACTCCTCTTTACCCACACTTATGAAAACATCAGCTTTCCTAACGATTTCAATATCTGAAGGTTTTGGCGAGTATTGGTGTGGATCTGTTTCTGCGGAAACAAGAGCTATAACTTGGAAGTGGTCATCAACAATTTCTTTTGTTATTGCTTTAAGGGGAGGAATCGTTGTAACAATTAAGGGTTTATGTTGACTAATTCCCTGAACTGGTGAAAAGGGTAAATTTAGGCAGAAAAGGAAAGAGAAAGTTAAAGCGAGAAACAAGTGAAAAATCTTGTTCATGTAACCGGAAACACCTCTTCTTGTTTTTGGGAACATTAAATTTTTATTTTTAGGTTATACCTAATTTATATTTAATATAATTACTTCCACTTTTAAAACCTTTTAGAGGGAGAGAATATACTGAAAAACGGAAACTGAGGAGTTAGTAAAGAAATGATGGAGGTAGATACTGCTCAACTTGAAAAAATAACTGAAAGAGAAGCAGACTATTTAGTGGCACTATATGAAACGTCAATTAACAGATGTAGTGTTTCGCTTTCGTCACTAGCTAAACAGCTTAATGTGAAGTCTCCCACAGCAATTGAAATGTTGAAAAAACTTGAAAGTAAGGGTTTAGTTAAGTATTTAGGCAGAAAGGGGGTTAAATTGACTAAAAAAGGAGTTGTTTCAGCAGAAAAGATTATTAGAAGGCATAGATTAATTGAAACTTTACTTGTGGAAAAACTGGGGTTAGATGTTGACACAGCGTGTTGCGAAACAAAAAAATTTGATTCATATGTTTCTTTTAGGGTGGTGGAGTTAATTAATTACGTATTAGGCAACCCGGTTTGTTGCCCCCATGGGAAACCTATTCCTCCTTTAAGGAGAGGGAATAAATGAACATAGTTAAAGTTGAAAACGTTTATGTGGCATATGGGCCTTTTATAGCGTTAGAAGATGTTACATGGAGTATTAAGAAGCCTTTGTTCCTTTCCGTGATAGGCCCTAATGGAGCAGGAAAAACAACACTTCTCAGGGTTTTATTGGGTTTAATTAAGCCTTTTGTTGGCAAAGTGGAGGTTTTAGGTTTGGATCCTTCCAAGAAGGCTTTAAAACTTCGCAGAAGAATAGGTTACGTCCCTCAAAGGGAAAGAATAGATCCTGCAGCGCTGGTGCTGGTTAAAGATGTAGTGTTAATGGGTAGGCTTCCGAAAAAGAAACCGATAGCCTTCTTTACTAAGGAGGATGTTGAGAAAGCAAGGGAGGCTTTAAAACTTGTTGATATGGATAATTTCTGGGATAAACCATTTTCTCACTTGTCAGGTGGGCAGCAGCAAAGAGTTTTAATAGCTAGAGCGATAGCTTCTCAACCTGAAATTCTTTTGCTGGATGAACCCTTAGCGGGAGTGGATATAGCATCTGAGGGAAGAATACTGCAGGCTCTAAAAAATTTAGTTAGTGAAGGAGTAACTGTAGTTATAGTGACTCATAATTTAAACCCATCTCTTAAACTTTCAGACGAAGTTATTTTATTAAACAGGAAAGTGGTTGCAGCTGGTCCTCCTCAGAAGGTACTGAATGAAGAAACATTAACTAAAACATTTATGAGGGAAATGAAAATTTTACGTTTGGAAAAGGAGAAAGTAATTGTTGAAGGGTGATGGGCACGTTTAATTTTTTCCTTTATTCTTTTTTAATTAATGCCTTGATTGCTACTTTACTTACAAGCTTAACAACTTCAGCAGTTGGGGTTTTTGTGGTTCAGAAGAAAATGTCAACAATGGGAGCAGCTGTCGCCCACTCATCTTTAGCAGGAGCCATTTTAGCTTTACTTTTAAAGATAAACCCATTGTTAGGAGCTTTTATTTTGAGTATACTTTTCTCTTTCCTGATATCATATATTGGGAAGAAGGAGGAGGGAAGAATGGATGTTATGCTTGGTTTAGTTTTTGGTTTATCTACTGCATTAGCTGTTTTATTTCTTTCCTTAACCTCAACTTACTCAGTTTCAGCTTGGCAGTACATTATAGGGGATGTTTTAAGTGTAACAATTGATGAAATAAATATTTTGTTGACTTTAACCTTTACTACGCTTCTCTTAATAACTCTTCTCTTTAAAGGGTTTAAATTCATAGTTTTCGATGAAGAAACAGCCGAAGCTATGGGTTTAAGAACAGACCTGTTACGTTACACGTTAACTATGATTGTAGCTATTGTAACAGTTATTTCTTTGAAAGTTGTAGGGTCAATATTGACAATTATTTTACTTGTAGCACCTGCAGCTTCAGCTTATGAGTTCTCCCACAGTTTCGAAAAAGCTGTAATTTTAGCTGAGCTTTTCGCCTTAACTTCTGGATTAACAGGTTTAATTGCCTCTATTTATTTAAATGTTTCAGCAAGCGCCATAACAGGAATAATAGCAGTATTTACATACTTTCTTTCTTACATTTTCTCAACAAAAAGAAGAAAATGCAAATGTATAGTGAAACAGATTAGGGTAATTAAAGAGAAAACTTTGTAATGAAAATCGTTGCGTTAGCGAAAGAAGAGGGAGAAGAGTTAGGGACGTCACTGGTTAACTCCTTTTTACTTACCTCAAAAAATTGAAGGTGAAACTTTTTATTTCTGAAAACCTGGAAAAGAAATGGAGAAATACATGACAGATTGAGGATAGCGCACTCCTTTCCTTGATTACACAGTAGAAGTATTATATTTTTTAACAAAGTCTAGTTCTTTAGGAGTAAAAGTAAGTTGCTTCTCTGAAATCTTTGGAGTAAGGACTTGGAGTTGAAAACCATAATACTGGATGGATACGTGGATGAACCCTCATGTTTAGGGGTTCCGCCTTATATTTCACCCTATCCCAGATATGTTGCAGGAGCTCTTTATAGCTGTGGGGAGAGAGAAGTTTCTTATTTCACTATTGACGAAATTAGGAAAAAGAGGGATAAGTTTCTGAAACTAGCTTCCAAAGCAGACCTTGTTGTGTTCATTGGGGGGACTGTTGTACCCGGGAAATATTTAGCAGGGTCACCTGCGACACTGGAGGAACTTGTTTCCATCGCAAATTTGTTAGATAAACCTTTGAAAGTCATAGGTGGACCTGCAGTGAAGTTCGGTACAGCAAGTGAAGGAGGAAAGGTTGGGGTAAGAGTGGAGGATTATGCTGGAAGTTTTGATGCAGTGGTTGAGGGGGATCTTGAAGCATATATTCCTCAACTTTTGAAGGAAGGCTTAGAAAACGCAGATTCTAACGCAAAGATAAACAGGGAAAATCTTGGGGGAATTCCTGCAGCAGGAGCCCAGATAGTCAAGCAACATCCACTTTACCCTTTCATAATGGTTGAGATAGAAACCTATAGAGGATGTCCAAGATATGTTGTTGGAGGATGCTCTTTCTGTACAACGCCTTTATATGGCAAACCGCAGTTTAGAAGCTTGGACAGTATAATCAAGGAAATTGAGACACTGCATAATTGTGGAGTGAAATTTTTCAGGATAGGATGCCAGGCTGACTTGTTAACTTATAAAGCTGACAAAGTTGGAGATGAAGAGTTTCCCAAACCCAACGTTGAAGCCATAAAAAAACTTTATAGTGGGGTGAAGAAAGTAGCACCTACACTTGAAGTGCTTCACATGGATAACGTAAACCCAGGAACAATAGTGCATTGGAGAAAGGAAAGCATTGAAATTTTGAAAATAATCGTGGAGTACGGAACATCTGGAGATGTAGCTGCATTTGGTGTTGAAAGTTTTGACGAGGACGTGGTTAAAAGGAATAACCTCAAAGTTTTTCCTGATGAAGCTTTGGAAGCTATTAAAGTGGTGAACAATATTGGGAAAAGGAGGGGGTGGAATGGCCTCCCTTCCCTTCTTCCTGGAGTAAATATTTTACATGGCCTTATGGGGGAAACAAAGAAAACTTTCAGGGAGAATTACACCTACCTGAAAAGAATACTTGATGAAGGGCTTCTTTTAAGGAGGATAAATATTAGGCAGGTTATGGTTTTTAAAGGTACTAGAATGGAGAAATTCGGTTTAAAAAATGTATACAGACATAAGAGACTTTTTCGGTATTGGAGAGGCAGAATCAGGACTGAAATAGATATTCCTATGCTTAAAAAAGTTGTACCGGAGGGAACTCGGCTTAGAAATGTTTTTACTGAAAAAATTGTTGATCATTATACATGGGCGAGACAGTTTGGAACGTATCCTCTCTTGGTTAAGGTCCCAATCCCTTTAAAACTTAGGATTTTTCTGGATGTAGTTGTTTCAAAACATAGGCATAGGTCAGTGAAAGCTGTACCTTATGAAATAGAAGTAAATAGTGCTGATAAGTCTGTTTTAAAACTTATACCAGGTTTTAACAAGACCATAGTACTTGAAATAATGAAAATGAGACCTTTCAAAAGTTTAGAGGAGTTTAGAGGGCTTCTAGAGAAACATGGCATAAAAGAATTTAAAGTGAATTTTAAAGTCGAACCTGAAATGAAAAATAAACATGGGGGTTAACCCTTTGCTTTAACAAGGACTTTTTAAGTCTCCGAAAAAAGGTGTGGTAAAGGTCCTTTTTTCTCTGAGTTTAGAGGAATTTTTCCCTGAGATTGTTAAATAATTCTGTTAAGGTTTCTCTTTAAGTTTTGCTGTGTATGCATCAACAAGTTTACTCAATTTCCAAAGGAAAAACACAGCAGCTACAACCATTATTGCTCCAAGTACACCTTTAACAATTAAATTCAGTATAACCAAGCCTGCACGAATAGCCATCATTTAATTTCCACCTCCTTCCCTTAACAAGTTTTAACTGGTCTTTAACAACTTAAGTTTCTTTACTGCATTATCTAAAAAGGTTATGAATGAATCATCTATTCTTTCCCTAAACCTTCAACCATCCATTTTGTTAATTCAGTGGACATGAAACGGATGATGCTTAAGGAGGAGATAAAAAGTATTTAATGTGTATAAAGCTGGGAGCTAGAGATACCAGTCGCTGGGTTAATATTTTAACGATTCTAAAAAATTTAAGAGTTAAAGGTTATTTACTGCTGTTAATTTCCTTTTCTACATCACTTGTGCGAAAGAACCTTGCCAACATATTTTTCAGGGTTTTCATCAAATGCTTCCTTACAACTTAAGCTGCAGAAGTAGTACGTCTTACCTCTATATTCACTTCTAAATCTTGCTGTTTCTTCATCTACAACCATTTTACAAACAGGGTCCACAACCATTTTTCTCGCCTCCTTCACATGTTTTTTCACGGTTCCAAAATTTTTCTTTATAGGTGGTACATATTTCCGTAGCAGAAGAGAAAGTGTTACAACTGTTACAGAGCTCATTGCCATTGCAAGTCCTGCGAATTCAGGCCTAAAATCAACTTTTAAGAGGGGATGTAGTATCCCGGCTGCCATAGGAATCAAGGCAGCGTTGTACGCGAAAGCCCAGAACAGGTTTTGTTTTATCCTTGACATTACTTTCTTACTTAGCTGCAGCGCTGCAACAACATCTAAAAGGTTATCCTTTACAAGTATTATTTCACCTGTTTCAATTGCTACGTCTGTACCACTACCTATTGCAATACCTACATCTGCACTTGCAAGTGCAGGGGCATCATTTATTCCGTCACCTACAAAAGCCACTACTTCCCCTTTTTCTTGAAGTTTCTTTATTTCCTTGACTTTATCTTGCGGCAGGACCTCTGCTAATACCTTTTTGATCCCTATTTGTTTAGCAATGGTGTAGGCAGTTCTGGCGTTGTCACCCGTAATCATAACAACATCAAGTTTCATTTTCTTAAGTTCTTTTATTGCCTCCTTGGCTTTTTCTCTTAATCTGTCAGTAACAGCTATTGCACCGCAGATTTTGCCACTTAACGAAACTAAAATCACTGTTTTTCCTTCATTTTCAAGTTGAAACAATTTTTCTTCAATTTCTTCAGGGCAGGGGATATTCCTTTCCTTTAAGAACTTTTTACTTCCCACAAGGACTTCTTTCCCATTTATTTTTGCTGTTACCCCTTTTCCTTCAAATGTGTCAAAGTTTTCACTTTCTTCAAGCTTTAAACCTTCTTCCTGAGCTTTTTTCACAATAGCTTCAGCTAACGGGTGCTGAGAACTTTTTTCAACACTAGCCACTAACTTCAATAGTTTCTTTTCATTAATTCCTACACTCACTAAATCTGTAACTTCAGGTTTACCTTTTGTGAGGGTTCCGGTTTTGTCAAATACCACAGTTGTCAGTTTCTCGCATCTTTCAAGAGCTTCACCCTGTTTAATAAGGACACCCAGCTCTGCTCCACGTCCAATACCTACAGTGACAGCTGTAGGTGTAGCAAGTCCAAGAGCGCAAGGACATGCCACTACAAGTATTGAAATCATACAGGTCAAAGCAAAAAGCAAGGTGCTATGTAAAATTAAGTACCAGCCAATGAAGGAAGAAATTGCAACTGTTAACACTACAGGGATAAAATACCTTACTGCTTTATCCGCAATCCTTTGAATAGGTGGTTTCGAACTTTGGGCTTCTTCAACTAGTTTTATGATTTGTGAGAGTAAAGTCTCCCTCCCTACTTTTGTCGCTTTAAATTTAATTGTGCTGTTCTTGTTGATGGTTCCACCAATAACTTCGTCCCCTTCCCTTTTCAAAACAGGGACAGGTTCCCCTGTAATCATTGATTCATCTACATAGCTTTCGCCTTCAATAACTTCACCGTCTACAGGTATTTTTCCTCCCGGTTTCACTAGAATTATGTCGTTTATTTGAACATTTTTTACAGGTATTTCGATTTCGTTACTGTTACGTAGTACAATGGCTTTCTGTGGCTGCAAATTAATTAGTTTCTTTATTGCATCTGAAGTTTTCCCCTTTGCCTTTTCTTCCAAATATCGCCCAACTGTAAGGAATGCAGCGAGAAGAATTGCTGTATCGTAAAATGAAAATTCTTTAGAAAGTATGTTAAAGGTGCTTAAGATACTGGAGGTAAAGGCTACGCCTATCCCCATGGAGTACATAACATCCATGTTAAGGTTCATATTCTTAATGGAACGATATGCAGCAGCGAAAATGGGGTAACTTATATAAATAAAGGCTGGAAATGAAACAGCTAATGTTGAGTAGGATAGTAGAGAGGAAGTGTTAATTGGAACATATTTGAGAAGCATTAAGGGAATGCCTACAACAAAACCTACAAGAAATTTGCTGCGTTTATCTCTTAAGTTTCTTTTCTTTACTTTTCCCTCTAAATTTTCTATTTCTCCCTTAACCCCTAGGTAGTGGTAACCTGTCTCCTCAACAGCTTTCTTCATATTTTTTACTGTGGTTTTTTCCGGGTTATAAACAACATGTGCTTCTTCAGCGTTAAGGTTAACATTAACACTTAAGGTGCCATCTAATTTTTTAAGGGAGTTCTCAATTGTCCTCACACAACTGGCACAAGTCATTCCTCCAATTTTCAAAGTAACTTCTTTGATTACTTTATAACCAGCATTTTTTACTGCTTTTTCTATGTCAGCAATTTTTAATTTTGTAGGGTCATATTTCACCTTAACAGTCCCATTTTTGAAACTAACTTTTGCGTCGATAACCCCATTTAGGCTGAGTAAGGTATTCTTAATTTCTAAAGCATGAGCTTCAGAAAACATGTCAGATATTTTGAGTTCAAAATTTTTCTTACGATTTTCTGTCATCTTTTTACCTCTAAGTATTCCTTGTTTACTTTTACGCCAGTTACTACAGGTGTTTTACTGATTAAAAATCTTCCTTTTCAGTTTCTGAAGAATAAAGGAGAAAAAAACCTTTTTTATATAATTTTCCGAAGTAGAAAAATTTATTTTTTTGAAAAAAAAGGGGAACTTTTTTTCAATAACGAAAGAGAGATATATAAGGAACTTATTTTGTCTTTTCCAGCTTTTCCCTCATGAGGAGTTGAAGCCGTTTTGATACTTGATAATTTAGATATAGAGATAATGATTCTCTTACAGAAAGATGCCAGGATGAGTTTCTCAAAAATCGCTGAAAAGACAGGTGTCAGCTTACCTACTGTAAAGAATAGGGTTAGAAAATTGAGATCTCTCGGTGTAATTAAAGGTTTCACGGTAGAAATAGACCCTGAAAAACTTATTGGTGGATTAACTTTCTTTATAGGGTTAAAAACAAAGGTGTCATTAATGAACAAAGCTATTAAGGATATTCTCAGAATAGAGGACGTTACCGGTTTATATATGACTAGTGGATCTTTCGATTTAATCCTCAAAGTTTCAACACCTAGTTTCTCCGGTTACCAAGAGTTTTTGAGGAATAAATTGAGTAAAATAGAAGGAATTGAGACTGTTAACACATTTGTGGTTGTTAAAACACTTAAAGAGGATTACGGGCCGAAATTAAGGCCAGGATTCGGAGTTAAAGTTTCATGTACATATTGCGGGAAGGAAATAAAGGAAGAACCTCTTAAATTGGTTGTTGATGACAGAGAACTATACTTCTGCTGCAATTCTTGCTTAACCCTTTATAAAAAAGAGATTTTGCCGAAAGAGAACTCGTTCGTCCAAGAAACATTGTAAAAATAAGTTAGGGAGATGCTTCATGAAGGAAATTTTAAAAAGGGTTCCTTTCAGGTGTTCCTTTTCACATACATAACTTAAATTTTATAGTTAAGTAGGGGAGGAATGTGAGTTTAAGGGAAACAATTTTGAATGTGCTTAGAAAGTACAGGACAATAGCAGTTGTAGGTGTATCTAGAAACCCTGAAAAGGACAGTTTCCAAGTTGCGTCCTACCTTAAATCAAAGGGATATGAAGTAATACCAATTAATCCTTTTGCTGATGAAGTATTAGGCGAGAAATGTTATGGAAGTATATTGGACCTACCAGAAAATAAGAAAAAAAGATTGGAGGTTATAAATATTTTTAGGCCATCGGAAGAAGTTATGTCGATAGTGAATCAAGCTATAAAGTTGAGGAGGAAATACGGGACTCCTTATGTTATATGGATGCAGCTTGGAATAAGAGATGATAAAGCAGCTGAAAAGGCAGTTTCAGCTGGACTAACTGTAATAATGGGTAAATGTATAATGAGAGAACATCGAAACAACGAAAAGTATATTCTTGAAGAGAAATAGAGGCGCCCAGGAGGTTTAAAGAAAGTTTGTTAGAGTTTCATCATTTAAGTTTTTATTTTCAGGCTTTTTAGGTGTCCATGTTTTTTGCCTGTCTATAATATGAGTTACTACCCATCCCTTTTTCTGCAGCATCATGCTTATGTGTTTTCGGTGGCACTTCCATGGAAGCTTTTCAGTGCACATTATGGCTGTTTCACTTTTCTCAGCTGTTTCTTCAAGTTTTTTTAGTCCTTCCTTGAACATGGAAGTTTCCATGTAGTCTCTGTACCCTTCTTTCCTATATCCCCCTAGCTGGTTACCTAAGTAAGTATACTTTATCCCTTCCCGTTTAAGAATTTTTTGCAGATTTTCTTTATTAAAGTACTGAATTTTGCTTGTTGGGAATCTTCTAACATCTACAACTTTTTTTATTTTATACGTTTTCAAGAGGAGAACGAATTCTTCTTGGCTTCTATTACTGTGTCCAATGGTATAAATTTTCTTCATTGATTCCTCCTTACCCTTCCTTTCTTTCTAAATCTTTTTAAACTGATTCATAACTCTTTTACAGAACTTCCTTTAAAAAATATTTTTATTTTTGGCCTGTGTTAAAAGAATTGTTTTCACAAGTTTAATGGTGGGTTATTTTGTACATAAAAATTAGAGACGTTTTAATGCTTCCAGGAGCTATTAATGTCTTTGTTTTTCCTTTAACTGGGACCAAAGCTCTTATTGTAGATACTGGCAGCGGCAAGGAGAGAGGACGGAAGATATTTAAGGTTCTAAATCATTTAGGCCTTTCTGAAGTTTCTATTTTTAACACTCACCACCACAGCGACCACATCGGTGGGAATAGTTATCTTCAGGGGAAATTTAATGCTTCAATTTATTCTGAGGCCAAAGAGGCTTGCTTTATTGAGAACCCATATTTTGAACCCTTTGCCATTTATGGTTTAGCTGACCCTTTGGTTGAGTTAAAGGGAAGAGAATTACTGGCTAAACCTTCCTTGGTTACTAACAAATTATTTCTTGATGAAGCTGAGGAATTAGATGTGGATTTTTCAGGGAGTAAATTGAAAGTTGTGTCTATTCCCGGTCATTCTTTGGGCCAGGTGGGGATTTTAACTCCGAAAAAGGTTTTTCTAGCTGCTGACTCTTTCTTTTCAAAAAGCATTCTTTCTAAGTATGGTGTACCTTTCCACAGTAACACTGAAGAATATTTAAACAGTTTAAAAAAGATTTTGGATTATTTAAATGGCGAAAAAGTTAAGATCGTGGTTCCCAGTCACGGCTACCCCCTTAAAGCAAATGAAGCAGAAAATTTGGTTAAATTAAATGTTTCTAGAGTGTTTGAAGTGGAGAGATTAATTGTTTCAGCAGTTAAGAAAGGAGTAAACAGAGTTGATTCCTTAACTGTTTACCTTTTAAACTGTTACGGGGTGAAGAAGAGTATTTTACAGTTTTATTTGACAATAGTACCTGTTAAAGCTATGGTGAGTTATCTGGAAAACAAGGAAAGAATTAGGTGCGAAATCACCGATGAAGGATTTATATTGAAGGCTTTTTAATGGTTAAATTATTTTTTCGGCTTTTTCTAAGTCTTTAATTGTGTTTACATCCATTAAAACCCAATCTTTCCCTTCAATTAGTACTGTGGACTCCTTGTATTGGTTTAAAACTTCCCTTACAGTTTTCTTATTGTTTGTGCCCAGTATTTCTTTATATAAATGGGAAGAGATAAGCACAGGATGTCCTCTTTTTCCTTTGAACACTGGGTTTATGACTTTTTTCTTTTCTTTATTTCGTTTAAATTCCTTTATCATTTCGTTTATTATTGATGGTTCAATGAAGGGTTGGTCTCCAAGCATTAGAAGAACAGCATCTGACTCTTTAACTTTTTCAAGTCCCTTCTTAAAAGAGGAAAGCATCCCTTCACCGTAGTTTTTATTATGAACAAATGAAACATTGCTAAATCTTTCATTTATTACCTTCTGTATTTTTTTGGATTGATAACCTGTTACTACCACTATTTCGTCGACATCAGAAAACATTAATGCTTCTATTACGTGACAAATTACTGGTTTGTTCCTCCAAGGATAAAGAAGTACGTTTTTGTTTTCTGAACTTGGTTTCCCTGCTGCAAGCACTATAGCTGCTATTTTTACTCCTTTATTCCTTGTTTCTTGAGGAAGTTTAGAACCTTTAAGCCATGCAGAGTTGAGTTTCTGCACATAAGCCTTTACGCATTCAGTACAGGTTGTAAAGGTTGAGAACCAAACCGAAGGCCCTATTCCAGTTTCGATTACCGAAGTAGTAATTGCTATCTTTCCATCAACTGTGACAAGGGACTGTTCCTCCAACACATCAACCACTCTTGTCCCAAAATTTTTTAGAAAAAGAAGGGTTTCTGTATCTAAAGAGTCGAACTCAACCAAAACCTTAAATTCCACCCCTTTCATTGCTAACTTGGAAAGCACATCCTTTATTTTCTTAAACCTAAGAATTTCTAAGTTTTTAGTTGCTAATAAAACTTCTTTTTCTGCAAGGGATAGCATATCTATCAATTTCTTTTTTGTTTCAGCCTCCCCTATTAAGTTATATATTTCATGAGGCTGAATTTTTCCCTCTAACTCCTCCTTAATTGTTTTCTCAATTATTTTTTTGGCGTTTTCACCTAGTTCAGTTATTTTTTTTTCAAAAAGCCTCCTGACAGCTTCTCTTATGTTTACAGCTTTACATTTTCTAGGTCTCTCACTAACCACTTCAACTAACCCTTTTGCTGCTAAAGAGTTGAGGGAAGTATAAACTTTAGGTTGAGGAACTTTAGAAGCTAATGTTATCTCTAAAGGAGAAGCTTCTGCTTTCTTAACTAAAGTTAAGTAAGTCTTGGCTTCATACTCTGTTAAACCAAGTTTTTTAAAGGAAGAAATAATTTCTTGGTCTAAACTCATTTCTACTTTCTCCGTTTTCAACCTTTTTCCTTAACCTTTAATAAATCTTTAAAGAAAGGAATTTTTCACTTTTTCTACGTAAAGATTAAGGGGGATAAATTTTTTAATTTTGCTTTTCTTTGTTTCAGACTCTATTACCTGTCAATTATTCATTAAGTATATTGAGTATGGGAACCTGTTAAGTTTCTGAAAGACAGCTTTATTTTTTAAAAATGCGCATAGTAAAGATTTTCAGTCGTAGCTTGAATTGACTTCTATCCTTCAAGTTCAGTAATGGAGAGGGTTAGATTTATTTCTTTTAGGAAGTAATTGCTGAAAAGAAATCTGGAGCATTACTTTGTAAGGATAAGGTTTTAGATGGTGTACTGTTCGTTTGGGTACTCAGGAAAGTACCTGTCTCTGCTGTCCACTAGAACAGTTACAATATTTGCTCCTTCACCTATTTCCTTAGCTGCTTTCAAGGCTGCATAAACATTTGCTCCGGAAGATATGCCACAGAATAATCCTTCTTCTTTACATAGTTTGTTAGCCATTTTTCTTGCTTCTTCATGACTGACTCTTATTACCTTGTCAGGTACCCCCTTTTCTAAAGCTATTTCCATTATTGATTTCCTTTGTGGAAGATTAAGTTGTTTCATGAATTTACTCATTAATTTTTTCTCAGCCCATTCTGTAACTCTTGCATCTTCAGGTTCAACAGCCACTGTTTTTACGTTTCCTATTTCTTCCTTTAATGCCTCAGCCACCCCAAGTAAGGTTCCGCCTGTGCCTACAGAAGCAACCCAAGCATCAATTTCTCCGTTAAGTTGTTCAATTATTTCTTTACCTGTTGATTCTTTATGAGCTAAAACATTGTTTCTGTTACAGAGTTGATTCGGCCACCACACCAAATTATTTCTTTTTTCGAATTCATAGCATTCCTTCAATCCTACAGCTATTGTTGCTGCTGCTGCTTCGTTTTCAGATAAGCCTTGGAAGATTTCTTCATATTTTTCAGTTAGGAAAGGGGTTACTTTTGCACCATATATTTTCATCGTTTTTACTCTGTCTTCCGGGTTGTAGGTTCCTGTCCATTGTGAAGGGATGAAAATATGGACTTTATATCCTTTAACGGCCCCTACAAAAGCCAGTGCTGGCCCTGTGTTTCCGCTTGTTACTTCAACAATTACGCCTCCCTTTTTCAATTCACCTTCTTTTTCAGCTTCTTCAACCATTTTAAGTGCTATCCTGTCCTTTATGCTTCCACTAGGGTTGAAATATTCACATTTAACATAAATATTAGCGTCTACTTTTTTAGTTATCTTTTGAAGCTTAATGATAGGAGTATTACCAACAAGTTCAAGCATGTTTTTATAAAATTTCAAAAAGAGACACCTCTACAGAAGTGTTGTTTTGTAAAGGAAGTAAAGAGAGAAATGTCCCTTTATTTTTTATAAAATTATTTCCTTTTTTAAGAGAGAAAGTTGTTTCAAACAACAGAAGAGGGTAGAAACTTTAAAGGAACATTTGAAATGATTTAGAAAGATCCAGCTCCTCTTTCTCCAAAATTTTCCCAATAAATAATGGATAAAGTTTATGGATTAAAGTGACGGTTTTATAAAGATTTCTAGTTTGTTTCCACCCTTTCTTTGCCGCTGAATAAATAAATTTTCTTTTTAATTGTGATTAAGGTTAAGTTTTTTTCTTCAGCCAGTTTTGAAGCTCTGTGAGTTGGTCTAGAAAAAGAGATCAAGAAGGGAGTTTTAGTTCTTACTATTTTTGAAACCAGGTCTATGGTTGGTCTGCCTGAAGTGACAATTATTGGAGTTTCTTCCCTTTTCCTTGTAATGGTCAACCCTATTAATTTATCTATGGCGTTATGTCTCCCTATGTCTTCCACAAAGAAAACATTTTTGCCTTGAAGGGTGTAAGCACCTGCTATATGTGTACCTGCTGTTAATTTATGTGTTTCAGCCCTTTTGTTTGCATCTTTGTATACTTCAACAATTGTTCCTACAGTTATAGAGTTTTCGCATTTTATTTTACGGAGTTTAATTTCGTTTATTAGTGACTCCTTCCCTATTGCGCCACAAGCAGTAGATATCAACTTGTAAATTCTTTTGGTTTCAGCCAGGTTACCTCTTTTCAGTTCAACCATTACTTTTGAAGAAATTTGTTGAAAAGAGGAAATGTCTTGCAGAGAAGAAATTACGCCTGTAGAGAATAAGTGGCCAATTACCAGTTCCTTTACAAAATTTGGAGTAACTAGAAAGGTTGCGTAATGTTTACCGTTAATGTAAAGAGTTAAAGGTTTCTCAACTGCAAGTCTAACCTTCTTTTTTTCACAGGAAAACTTAGTGAAGTCAATTTCTGTAATTACCCATTCCCGCCAAGCCGTTTCTGCAACCAAAAAGAACACCACCTAAAATTGAAACTGGAAGAAAAAGGTTTTTAGGGATTAATGAAGGAAAGAACTTTTCTAAAGTTCATTAATTCATCTCCCCCTGTTCCATGAAGTTATAGAGGAAGAAATGAATAAAAAACTCTTTCCTTTACCTTTTTCTTTAGGGGGATATTGTATTAAGTTTTTTAAAAAATAGAAATTCCTGATTGCTTAAAAACTTATTCAAGGCTGAGGTTGCTTAAATTGAATTTCGAATTTGAAACTAAACATAAAGTTTTGAGAAAAGCTGTTAGAGAGTTTGCTGAGGAAGAAATTAAGCCTTACGCTAGGGAAATAGATGAAAGAGATGAGTACCCGTTAGAAATTTATAAAAAACTTGTTAAAATGGGTTATCCAGCAGTAAGGATTCCTGAAAAATATGGAGGCCTAGGTTTCAACGTACTTGACACAGTGATCGTGGGTGAAGAAATGGCTAGAGTGAGTTGCTCAGTGGGACTGTTATCAGGAATAGAAGCATTAACGTCTTTACCTATAACCTTATTTGGCAGTGAAGAACAGAAAGAGAAGTATTTAACCGGGATAGCTAAAGGTAAATTTATTGGGGCTTTCGCTTTAACCGAACCTTGCTGTGGAAGTGATGCAGGTTCAATACAAACAAAGGCTGTGGAACAGGGGGATGAATATGTCATTGAAGGAACTAAAACATTTATTTCAGCTGGTTTAGTGGCTGATTTCTTTGTAGTTTTTGCCAGGACAGGTAAGGTTGAGGATAAACATAGGGGCATTTCAGCATTTATCGTTGAGAGAGATGAAAACGTTGAAACACGTAAAGTACCTGTTATGGGTTTCAGGGGAACGGGAACAGCTGAAGTGACTTTTAAAGGCTGTCACGTACCAAAAGAAAACTTGATAGGGGAGAAAAATGAAGGATTCAGTGTAGCAATGTTTTCACTGGACGAAAGCAGAATTTATGCTTCATCCGCTGGTATAGGGTTAAGTCAAGCAGCCTATGAAGAATCTTTAAAGTACGCTAAACAAAGAGTAGCTTTCGGTAAACCATTAATCAAAAGACAGGCTATCCAAAGGATGTTAACAGACATGGCTATGGATATCGAAATAATGAGACTGTTAACTTATAAAGCAGCCTGGTTAAAGGATAAAGGAGACCTTGAATATGTGAAACTTGCTTCAATGGCTAAACTTTATTCAGCTATGAAAACTGTTGAAATAACTAGAAACGCCATCCAAATTTTCGGTGGTTACGGCTACAGCAGAGAGAACAACCTAGAGAGATATTACAGAGACGCCAAGTTAGTGGAGATAGGGGAAGGAACAAATGAAGTGCAGAGGTATATTTTGATGAAAAGCTTGCTTGGTAAAATTTTCATTTAGAAGAAATTCAAAAAAGAAAAAAGGGAGAGGTTGTAAATGAGTAAAGTTCCCGACTACATTAAATCAAAACCTTGGTTGACAAAGTATGGAGGAAACGCAACTCCTGACGTTAAAGTACCAAACAAACCGCTTTTTAGCGTTTTGGAGGAGGGAGCTGAAAAATACAAAGATTTCCCTGCAGTGTATTTCTTTGGAAAGAAAATTTCTTATTTGGAGATAAAGGACTTAGCTTGGAGGCTTGCTTCAGGTTTAAAAGATAAACTTGGCATGGAAAAAGGGGATGTTGTAGGCGTTTTACTTCCCAACTGTCCCCAATTTGTTATAGCTTTGTTTGGGGTATTGAAGGCAGGAGGAGCAGTTTTACCCATTAACCCCCTTTACACAGTAAGAGAAATTAAATATATAGTTAAAGCATCTAAAGCAAAGTTTTTGGTTTCGCTGGATATTTTCGAAGATAAAGTGGAAAATTTGGAAAGAGAGATTTCAGAAAAGGAGCAGAAGCTCAGCGTTATATATACGTGTCTAACAGAATTTCTTCCTCCATTTAAAGGTTTCCTAGGTAAACTGTTTAGGAAAGTACCCACTAGAAAAGTTAAACATGGAAGGAACATTTATTTCTTCAATGAATTACTTAAAAATAAACCTACACCTGTTTTTTTAAAAAATAATCCCAAAGAAGATGTTGCACTGCTTTTATTCACTGGAGGAACTACAGGTACGCCTAAAGGGGTTTTACTTACCCATTACAACGTCTTAGCCAATGTTATCCAGATCAACAAATGGGTTTTACCGCCTTTAATCGAGAAAAAAGAATCCACAGTCTTGGTTTTACCTATTTTTCACAGTTTTGGCTGTATACAGTTGTTAACAGCCTTGTACAGTGGAATAAGTGTAGTGCTGCTTCCAAAATTTGAAACAAAAGAAGTTTTAGAAAAATTAAGTAAATATAAAGCAGCCTTGTTTGCAGGGGTACCCACCATTTATAATTTATTAGCTAACTACGGAAAAGTTCAAAAGTACAACTTAAAGAAGTTGAAAGTATGCATTTGTGCTGCAGATGTTTTACCGAGTGAAGTACAAAGAAAATTTGAAGAAATGACAGGTTCAATTATTGTTGAAGGTTACGGTTTAACAGAGGCAGGGCCTGCAGTATGTATTAATCCTCCCTGGAAAGAATTAAGGAAACCAAGCACTGCAGGCGTTCCTTTACCTGGAACCACTGTGGCCATAGCGGATCCTGAAGAAAACAAGTTCCTTGAACTTGGTGAAGTAGGTGAAATTCTTGTACACGGGCCGCAAGTAATGAAAGGGTACTTGAACGACCCTGAAAGAAACAATGAAGCATTGGTTGAGATAAACGGAAAAATTTGGTTAAGAACAGGAGACATAGGTAAACTCGATGATGAAGGTTTCCTTTATATAATGGAAAGAAAGAAAGACATGATAAAATATAAGGGATACTCTGTTTTTCCAAAGGAAATCGAAAACGTTATTTATAGTCACCCTTCAGTTAAAGAAGCCTGCGTAGTAGGAGTGCCTACTGAAACTGTAGGCCAAATAATTAAGGCTTATGTTGTTTTGAAGGAGGGAGCGAAAGCAACCGAGAAAGATATTATCGACTGGTGCAAAGTGAGATTGGCCCCTTTCAAAGTACCGAAGAAAGTGGAATTTAGGAAGCAGCTTAAGAAAAACATGGTTGGAAAAATTTTACGTAGAGTACTTAGGGAAGAAGCTGCCCGAAAAATGAGAGGTGGAGAGGGCTTAAAATGAAAAATTTCCCTTTGATTGTAGGGTCGAAAAGCATAGATACTGGAGTTTACGGTTACCAGTTAAACTTGGAAAAGGTCATTAAGGAACCAGGTTTAATGATTGCTTACGCCCTAAAAAAAACTTTTCTCAGCAAAGTACCAACTAAACTTATTACGTTAATTAGGAACAGTAACGCAAACCTACTTTACATAAAGAAGTACATGAAGGTGCATGGTAAACCAAGAATTGAAGAAAACAGGTTGGAGGAAACAATTTACGCGAAATATTCTTTAGCTTCACTAAAAGATTTAAACGAAGCCTTATCAAGTGCCTATATCCATAAGAACAAGCTTTACAGGTCTGAAAAATTCGGTGAACCAGCAGAAGGTTTAACTATTCAAGAAAGGATTGATTTGCTGCGTGAAGTGGGTAAGAAGATAATTAAGGATAAGAACCTCTTTAAAGAAATTTCAATAGCTGAAGGGAAACCTTTGAAAGTTTTCGATTGGGAGTTTTCAGCCATAAAGAAATCCTTTGAAACAAACTTGCTTGAATGGTTTGGTTCATTAATCGAGGAGAAAGGGTTATCTACCGAGACGGGAAAAGGAATGATATTTCTTTTAAGGCAGCCATACGGTGTTCTAACTATTTTCTCCCCTTACAATGCAGCGATAGGTTTAGGTTTGTTCGCAACAATTTCCTCAATGCTTTCCGGTAACTCCACAATAGTTAAACCACCAAGTCAAAACCCATGTTCCACTATTCATTTAGGAACATTGTTCGCTGAGGTGATGGAGGAATGGGGAGTGGGGGAAACTTTCAGTGTAGTAACTGTTCCTGGACAAAAAATTATTGATTTGTTGATAAAGGATGAAAGAGTTGGAGGGATAGTTTTTTACGGCAGAAGCCAGATAGGTTTACAACTTATGGCTGAAACCGTTAAGAGAGGTAAGAAGTTCCTGCCTGAACTTGCAGGCAGCGACCCATGCATTGTCTGGAGAGATGTAGATATTGAAAAAGCAGTCAAGTACGTGGCTAAATACAGATTTTTAGGTTCTGGCCAATTTTGCATGTCAATAAAAAGATTAATTCTTGATGAATACATAGCTGAGGAATTTATTGAGAAGTTGGTTGAGGAAGCAAGTAAATATAAGCCAGGTTTACCTTCTAATCCAGAGACAGATTTAGCTGTATTGCCTCCAACAGTAATGCAAAGAGCTGAAAAAGCAATAAGGGATGCAGTAGGTAAAGGAGCAAAAATCCTTACAGGAGGGTACAGAATAAATTACTTAGGAGAGAGAGATGAAGCAGGAATGTTCTTGGCGCCTACAGTAATTACTGAAATCAAACCAGAAATGATTCTTGCAAAGCCTGAAACAGAACCATTTTACCCGATTCTAACAGTACAAAAGGCTAGAAAAATAAAGGAAGCAATTGAACTTGCAAATCGTTCAAAATATGGTTTAAGAGCCTCGCTTCTTTCTTCAAATGAAGAGGTGCAAAAAATTTTCGCTACAATGATAGAATCTGGGGGAGTGCTTATCAACAGTGAAGACCATATGTATTTAGATGTTAAGCTTCCGAATCTGGGAGGAGTGAAATGGTCAGGAATAACAGGTGCAAAATATTTCCCTCTCGAAATGACAACACTGAAATATGTTTACGTTGAAAATAAAGAACTCCTTTCTCTCTTAGGGGCAACTTAAACAATTTAAAAACTTGACCAGAAAAACCTCAATTGATCTAGGAAATATCTAATGTTTTTGGCTTGAGTCAAGTGTTTTTATAGGTAAAAAAATTTTAAATTCTTAAGTTAATCCACATTTCTTGTTTTTTTTTGTTGGTAAGTGGAAGATTATGAAGAAAAAACCCTTAAGTTTGGACAACGCTTCTATTTGTGAACAAATAATTAAGGAAGCCTTAAAGTTGGGAGTTGAAGAAGTGGCAGTAGTTATTAACTCCAGTTTAAGTAGACAAGTAAGGTTTGCAAACAATAAAATAACTATTTCTAAAACATGGGATTCTTTAGAAGCCTCTGTTTTAATAGTTAAAGAAAAGAAACAAGTAATTTGTGCGGTCAGCGAATTTTCTAAAGGAAATATCGAGAGAACATTGGAAGATTCATTGAAAATGATGAAACTTATAGATCCTGTTGAAAAATATGTTAAACTGCCTCCTCCTTCAAGTTACAAACAAGTTAGGAATTGCTACGACAGTAAAATAGCTAATTTGGCCAGTGAAGCAGGAGACATTGTTGAAAAGGCAATAAATGCATCTTTAAATGAAGGCGCAGAAAGAACAGCAGGAACTTTAAAAATAGAAGCAAGGAACATTTACTTAGCCACTACAAGCGAAGTTGAAGCAGAATATAAATCTACAGCAATAATTTTGGATTTGAGGGCTTTAGCTAACAAAGATGCTGCAGGCCATGGAAACACATGCGCAACAAACTTAAACGATTTCAAGCCTGAAAAAGCCGGTTCAGAAGCAGGGAGGGATGCAGTGTTAAGTTTAAACTCTAAAACTTTGAAGGAAGGAAAATATGATACGGTGCTGGGAAGAGCGGCAGTAGGAACACTTCTTGATTACTTAACTTTGGCTTCATCAGCGTTTTATGTAGATGCGGGATACTCCTTTTTCGCAAACAAAATAGGGAAGAAGGTAGCATCGAAAAAACTTACAATTCATGACATAGGGAATCTGCCTGGAGGGTTAAACTCGATAAAATTTGACTACGAAGGCTACCCAACAAGAAAAACCACTATCATTAAAGAAGGTAAACTGAACACTTTCCTACATAACAGAATCACAGCGAAAAAATTCAACACTGAATCAACTGCAAATGCAGGTTGGATAATTCCAAGAAGCTGGAACCTAGTCATTGAACCAGGAAAGAGGGAATACAACGAATTAATAGAAGAAATAAAGAGAGGTTTAATAATTAAAAATACAACCTACACACGCTTCCAAAACTATGCTCAAGGAGATTTCTCAAGCATCCCAAGAGACGGAGTTTATTACGTCGAGAAAGGAGAAATAAAACATGCAGTAAAGGGGTTAAGGTTAAGTGAAAACATGATAAATCTCATGGAGAACATTGAAGGATTAACAAAAGATAGAGAACAAACATTACATTGGTGGATGGAGATGCAAACCCCAATTTTAACCCCAATCATTTATGCAAAAAATCTACATTTTACAAAACCCACAAAATAAAGGGAAAATCCCAAACTCACCCTTCCTCCATTTTTAGCACTTAAACAAGCTGAGAAAACTTTGCTTCGCAAAAATTGAAAGAAGCCGCTACAGTCTAAAAAACAAAAGAAGCAAAAACATGTTTAAAACCGTTAGCAAAGATTATGTAAAAATATTTTAATATTGCTGCATATTAATTGCACTTTTTTAATTAAAGTAAAAGGTCACTGTTTCGCCAGCTTCCTTTCAATATTTTTACCATTTTCATTTCTTAAATGACATTGAAGGACAATGAAGCCTTTTCTTTTGTAGAAAAGGCTTTCCCTTTTAAATTTACCAACGGAATGACTTTTTTTCTTTCATTCTTAATTGAACAAATAAAAAATTTAAAAAGGGAAAGGATTTTTATTTTCAATTCTTCCCCCTCAAACAATAGGTGTTTTGAAATGGTTAAAGTCGGTTTTATGAAACTGGGCAGTTTGGGTTCAGCAGCTTTGATTGAGTTTTTACTTGACGAACGGGCTGAAAGGCAAGATATTCAGACAGTGACTATAGGTACAGGTTCGAAAATCACCAAGGATTGGGTGGATGCAAACGTTCCTCTAATGATTGAAGCTAAACCTGACTTCTGTATACTAACCTCACCTAACGCAGCTTTAAAAGGGCCTAAAGGGGCTGTTAAGAAACTTATTGATTCAGGGATTCCTGTAGTTGTTGTTTCTGATAAACCAGCTGAGAAAGCTATTGAGGAATTCGAGGATATGGGTGCAGGGTATGTTTTTGTTTCAGCTGATTCGATGATAGGGGCTAGGAGGGAGTTTCTAGACCCTGTGGAAATGAGTCTTTACAACACCGACTTAATCAAGGTTTTAGCTATTACAGGAGTTCTTAACTTAATCTATGAGGAAATAGATAGAATGATTGATGAAGTTAAGCAAGGGAAGAAACCTGAGCCGCCAAAAATAAAGGTTAGGGTTAACAAAGCATTGAAGAAGGCAGGTTTCATAAATCCCTATGCCGAATCAAAGGCTTACGCAGCCTACATTATGGCTGAAAAAGTTGCTGACTTAACTGTTAAGGGGTGCTTTATTGAAAAGGATTGGAAAAAGTATACTTTAATTGTTTCAGCAGCTCATGAATTGATGAGGTTTGCTGGGAAGTTAGCTGATGAAGCAAGGGAGATAGAGAAGTATGGTGATAGTGTACAGAGAAGACCCCATTATGATGACGGAACAATTTTGATGAAAAGGAAATTAATTGAGAAGCCTAGGGCTGAAAAAACCTAAAAAAACCTTTTCTCTTTTCCTTGGCTCTAAAGGTGAAAAGGATGGAGAAAGTGAGTGTTAACCAAGAAGCTCTTAAAATAGTTAGAGAAATACTTAACAACCCTTCCCTTTTTAATGTGTATGTTGAGAAACTTGGAAGTGGAGCAACAATTATTGATGCCGGTGTTGAAGCAAAAGGGGGTTATTTAACAGGGTTGAAAGTGACTGAAATATGTTTAGGTGGACTTGGGAAGGCTTCACTTTTCGAGAAAAACTTCGGAGGATTAACTCTTCCAACTGTTCATGTTTTAACTGATTACCCAGCAATTGCTTTACTTGCCTCCCAACTTGCAGGCTGGAACATTAAAACAGAGAATTTTTCAGCCGTAGGATCCGGTCCTGCCCGAGCTCTTTCCTTGAAACCGAAAAAGCTTTTTAAGAAACTGGGCTATCAAGATGAAGCAGATGTGGCAATACTTGTACTTGAAACTGAGAAGAAACCTGATGAACAAGTTGTTGAACTTATTAAGGAGAAATGTGATGTTAAACCCGAAAACATTTATTTTGTGCTTGTTTCAAACAAAAGTATAACAGGTTTAACCCAGATAGCTGGGAGAATAGTTGAAACGGGCCTTTACAGGCTTGATTTCTTGGGTTTAGACCCCTTAACTGTTTTACATGGGACAGGTTCAGCTCCTGTAATGCCTACCCATCCTGACCCGACAAAATCAATGAGTAGGGGGAATGATTCACTCTCCTATGGCGGAGAAACCCAATACATCCTAAACTATTCTGATGAAGATAAGTTGAGGGACATAATGGAGAAAGCTCCCTCATCAACATCAAAGGACTATGGCAAACTGTTTTATGAAGCATATAAGGCAGCAGGTTTCGATTTTTACAAACTGGACGTCAGCCTCTTCGCTCCAGCATCCATTACAGTTTTCAACAAAGCGAACGGCAAAGTTTACAGGGCAGGAAAAATAAATCCTGAAGCAATAAAGAAATCAATAAGCTTCCTTTAATCATTACCTTTCAAGACGTAATTTGTGGTGAAATACCTTAATCTACCAGTACATACCAGCAAAGAACAAGTTTGGGAAAAATTCCATTAAGAAAGACTGAGTTAAGAAAATTAAGTAAAATTTTTTAAGCTTTTAAGTTCCCATGCAAAGTAGATCTAACTTAAATTTTAGTTTGTTTAGGGAATAAGCTGCTGAAAATGGAATCGCGTTAAGGAGAAGGTTTGTAAAACCTTTTTTCCTCTAAGATCTGGATGGTGAATCAAATGAAGAAGTTAGAAGCTGTTTTGATAACTGGGAGGACAGATAAACAAGGAGAAACCTTAGAGATAGGTAAAACTTCAAAGGAATACTTTGAACACTTGTCAACTGTCCAAATGAATCAACAGGACATGAGTGAGATAAATGTAAAGGAAGGAGACACTGTGAAAGTTGAAACAGAGTACGGTTCCGTGGCTGTGAAATGTAAAGCTTCAAGGGAAATAGATCGCGGAATCATCTTCATGCCTTACGGTCCCTGGACAAGTTTAATTTCACCCGTGGATACGGAAGGAATAAGTATGCCTTCCTTTAAAGGAATAAAGGCTAAAGTGTATAAAGCATCAGGTGAAAGAATTCTCACTATTCAGGAAATAGTTGAGGGCTATGAATAAAGAGGAAGGTGTTTAATGAAAATGAAGCAAGTGTTTAAAGATGTAGTTTGTTCATTTTGCGGCTGCCTGTGCGACAACTTGGAAATCGAAGTTGAAAACGGAGAAATAAGGCCGTTAAGTAAAGCTTGTACAGTTTCAAGAAGCAGGTTTGTAAATTATAACAGAGACAGAGTACCTTACCCAATGATGAAAATTAACGGGAAACATGAAAGGGTGAGCTTAGAAGAAAGCATAAAGAAAGCTGCTGAAATATTAAGGAATGCTGACAGACCCTTAATTTATGGTTTAAGTTCAACAACTTGTGAAACACAAAGAAAATGCGTGGAAATAGCTGAAAAAACGGGGGGAATAATTGACCAAACAGCCACTGTCTGCCATGCCCCTACAGTTGTAGCTTTCCAAGAAACCGGCGAAATCCATGCAACCCTTGGAGAGATAAAAAACAGGTCAGACTTAGTTATTTTCTGGGGATGCAACCCCTTACAAGCTCACTTAAACCATTTTGTAAGGTATTCGGTTTTTCCGAAAGGAATGTACACAGAAAAGGGGAGAAAAGAAAGATACATTGTAGCGGTTGATGTAAGGGAGACGAGAACAACTAAATTAGCGGACATGTTCCTAAAAATAACTCCAGGAAAAGACTTTGAACTTCTATCAGTAATCAGGGCATTGGTAAATGGAGCTAAAATAAATGCAGAAGAAGTTGCAGGAGTCTCAATGAATAAAATAAAGGAACTTGTGGAGAAAATGAAGAACTGTAGGTATGGAGTAATATTTTTCGGACTTGGGTTAACAATGAGTAGAGGAAAACACTATAACATAATAGCGACGCTTAACCTTGTAAGAGACTTACATAAATACACAAGATTTGTTGTAATACCTATGAGGGGACATTTCAATGTTAAAGGGGCAGGGATGGTTTTAGCTTGGCAAACAGGGTATCCATACGCCGTAGACTTTACAAGAGGGTACCCAAGATATAACCCGGGAGAATACGCGGCAGTAAATTTACTAGTAAACAGAGAGGTAGATGCAGCGTTGATAGTGGCGTCAGATCCTGTTGCAACGTTCCCTTCACCAGCAGCCAAGTATTTAACACAGATACCCACAATAGTTGTTGACCCGAAAATAAGTATGACCTCTTTAACAGCTGACGTAGTTATACCTTGCGCTTTAGCAGGGATAGAAACAGAAGGAACAGCTTATAGAATGGATGGGGTACCGATAAGGCTGAAAAAACTAATAGAGCCGAAAGAAGGAGTACTGCCAGATGAAGAAATAATGGAAAAGATATTGAAAAGAATTTAAGATGAAGGGGAGGAGAAGAGAAAAATGAAAAGTAGGATGATAATAAAGAACGGATATGTTTACGACCCCATAAACAAAATCAACGGAGAAAAAATGGACATATACATTGAAAACGGCAAAATAGTTGAAGAATTCACTGGAAACAGTACAGAAATAATAAATGCAGAAGGGAAAACAGTGATGCCTGGAGGAGTAGATATCCATAGCCATATAGCAGGGAAACTAAATTCAGCTAGAGTGTTTAGACCAGAAGACCACAGAACAGATCCTGTACCTAAAACAAGCGTCACAAGAAGCGGAGTAGGGTACTCTTTACCGTCAACATTTGTTACAGGATATAGATACTCAGCCATGGGTTATACGACAGTTTTCGAACCAGCAGTTACACCTTTAGAAGCAAAACATGCACACGAGGAACTAATAGATACACCAATGATAGATAAAGGAATATTCGTTTGCGTAGGAAACAACTACTTTGTACTGAAATACATAAAGGAAGGAGAATACGAGAAATTGAAACATTTCATAGCCTGGCTTTTAAAAACAGTGAAAGGGTACTCATTAAAGGTAGTAAACCCTGGGGGACAAGAGACATGGAAATGGGGTAAGAATGTAAACAACTTAGATGATAAAGTAAAGGGGTATGACATAACCCCCCGAGATATAGTTACAAACCTAACTAAAGTGAATGAAGAACTAAATTTTCCTCACACAAACCATGTGCACTGTAACAACTTAGGTTCACCAGGAAACTATGAAGTAACATTGGAAACAATGAAAGCAGTTGAAGGGATAAAACCTAAAAAGGGAAGAAAGAATGTACTCCATATAGCTCATTCACAATTCAACAGTTACGCAGGAGAAAACTGGGGCAACTTCAGCTCAGGAGCAGCAGAAATAGCTGAATACTTAAATAAACATGGCCACATTACAACTTGCATAGGTCAAGTTATATTCACAAACACTACAACAATAACAAGCGACGGACCATGGCAATACAGGTTATATTTGTTAACAAAGAATAAATGGGCGGGTGCAGATACAGAGCTAGAAACAAGCGGCGGTATAGTGCCTTACATTTTCAAAAAGAAGAACCCGGTAAATACCATTCAGTGGGCTATAGGGCTGGAGTTGATGCTTTTAACTAAAGAACCATGGAAAGTCTTTATTGGAACCGATCACCCAAATGGAGGGCCTTTCACTTTTTACCCCTTAATTATAGCTTGGTTGATGAGCAGGAAAGCCCGAGAAGAGATGATTCAGAAGGTGCATAAAGTTGTGCATTCAAGGACCCAGTTAGCAAGTATAGATAGAGAGTATAGCCTGTTCGAAGTTGCTGTTTGCACAAGGGCTGGGACAGCTAAGGCTCTAGGTTTAAGTGAGAAAGGCCACTTAGGGGTTGGAGCAGACGCTGACGTTGCAATTTACAATTTGAACCCTGAAAAACTGGATAGGGGTAATTACAATGAAATCATTAAAGCTTTTTCAAGGGCCGCTTACACTATAAAGGATGGAGAAGTGGTTGTAAAGGATGGGGAAGTGGTTAAAGAAGTTTATGGCAAAACTTATTGGACAAATTTCCAGTACACTGAAGATGAAGAGTTAAGGGAAGATTTGGAAAAAGTTTTTCGGGACTACTACACAGTGAGTTTAAGTAATTTTGAAGTGCCCTTAACTTATTTACCAAACAACAAACCAATAAAAATAGAAGTAAAGTGAAGACTCTAGTGGATAAACAAAGTTACAGAAAGGGTTAACAACAGCCTTAAAAATACTGGGAAAATTAATGAACTTCTTCTTTTCTTTTTAGAAACTAAATAACCGAACAGAAGTTTATGTTGTTGTAAAGAATGCGGTTTTGTGGCAGGTGGATACTTGGTTGCTGCTGGAACATGTTTTTAAAATCTTCCACGTAGATGCTTCACAGTGTCCTCTAAAAAAAGCCACTCGCAACCCTTCCAAAAAAGTGGAAAAAGACGGTGAAAACATTGGACTATCTTTAAAGAGGGTAATGCTTGAAGGGGAGTTAAGGTAAGGGTTAGAAACATTCGGGTTATGAACTAAATATAAAGAAAAAAATATAAGTGGGATGTGTAAACAAAAACACAAATATATATATAAAAGCAAGGTGGTTTCCTGACTTTAAAAAAGGTATGAGGAGGAAGTGACGATGCCTGCAGACTCTTTTTTTGAAGTAAATGGAGTAAAGGTTAAGGATACGTTTGCTGAAGCCTTTAAAATGTGGGGAAGCAAAGTATTAATTACTGCAATAAACGAGAGATGGGCTATGAATTCAGCACGGTCCATGAGTGGTTTTGGAACGTCAGTAATTATGTGCGGAGGTGAAGTTGCAATCGAAAAAGTTGTTCCGCCAAGTGAAACACCTGACGGAAGGCCTGGTGTCAGTGTTTTAGTGTTTGCAAACACCAAGAAACAGTTGAAGGATCAATTGATGAGAAGAATTGGACAGACTGTTTTAACGTGTCCTACTACTGCAGCCTATGATTGGTTAGGTGTGGGAGATACCGAGTTTAAAATTGGTGCTCAGTTAAGGTTTTTTGGTGATGGTTACCAGATAAGTAAGAAAATTTTTGGTAGGAGACTTTGGAGGATCCCTGTAATGGAGGGGGAGTTCTTCTTAGAAGAAAAATTCAAGGCTAAAAAGAGTGTTGGTGGAGGAAACTTTTTAATACTTGGTGAAACGGTTGAGTCAGCTCTTAAGGCCTCAGAGAAAGCTGTTGAAGCAATTGCTGGAGTCGAGGATGCAGTTACCCCATTCCCTGGCGGGGTTTGCAGAAGCGGAAGCAAAGTGGGCTCCAAGTATAAGTTTTTACACGCTTCAACCAATACAGCCTTTTGCCCATCAATAAAGGGGATGGTGGAAGGAACAAGAGTGCCTGAAGGGGTTGCTTCAATATTTGAAATTGTTATTGACGGTTTATCGCTCGAAGCTGTTAAGGAGGCCATGAAAGTTGGAATTGAAGCTGCTACACAGGTTGAAGGAGTGAAAATGATTACTGCTGCCAATTACGGAGGGAAACTGGGACAGTACAGTATAAAATTAAAGGATTGTTTTTGATTCTTGGAGGGAGTGAGAAATGAAGAAAATAATTTTAACCCTTAAGAAGGAACCTGCACTACCTATTGAAGCCGAAACAATTACACCTGAAAATTTTGCAGGCAGGACCCTGGACGAAATCAAGAAATTAATAGTTTGGAGAGGGAAGAGAAAAGAGGAATTAGGGGATTACTTTAAGGTTGAAGGTGAAAAATCTGAAGAAGTTTCAGAAACCCACATAATTTTGAAAGGGGATTTATCCAAGGTTAAGTATATTGGGAAACAAATGGCTACTGGAAAAATTACGGTTAAAGGAAACGCAGGCATGCACTTAGCCGATGAGATGAGAGGAGGAGAAATAGTTGTAGAGGGAAACGTGTCAGATTGGTCTGCAACAGAGTTTAGGAATGGCATATTACGGATTAAGGGCAACGTTGGGAACATGTTTGCTTCAGCCTACCCTGGAAACCCTAGAGGGATGAGAGGCGGAATAATAGTGATTGAAGGTAAAGCTGGAAACAGTTTAGCTAGGAAAATGAGAAGAGGAACAATAATTGTTTATGACAGTGTAGGAGATAACCTGGCAGCCCAGATGATAGCAGGCACAGTTATAAGTTTAGGGAATATTGGAAACAGGCCAGGAATGCTGATGAAAAGAGGAACAATAATTTGTTTCGGTAAAATACAGGAAATGCTTCCTACATTTATTTACGACAACACATATTCCCCTCTGTTTATAAGGTACTATTTCAAGGAGTTGAGAGAGAAACTAAATATTAGAGTCCCTGTTAAAGTTGAAGGCCTTTATGAACGTTACCATGGTGATGTTTCAGAGTTAGGTAAAGGAGAAATATTCATTTATAAAGGATAACTGTCTCTATTCTCCTTTCCCAACTTTTTAAGGGCTTAGAAGCTATATAAACTAATTAATATTAAATTTCCTTTCTCTAAAGCACCTGAGAAGTAGACACTCCTTACTTAGTAAATCCCTTAACAGAAAAAATTTTATAGGTTCTTCCCCCTTCTTTAATTTACTTTCAAGGCTCTTTTTAAAGAAAAAAGTTATTCTTGAAATACTCTTAGGATTTCGGAAATGAAAATAGGTATTCTGACTTCTACACCTGGAGAGTGGCATGTAAGGAAACTTGTTGAAGTTTTTAATCGCTACAATTTGACGCCTTACCTTTTCTCAATAAAGAAATTTATGGCAAAAATAGGTTTGAAACCCAAGGTGGCAAGCGAAGGAAATGTTTTGGAAGATATGGACGCTGTAATTGTTAGAGAGGCACCTATAGCTTCTTTAGAGCATTTAATTTTTAGAATGGATGTTTTGCATAGATTAGAGGATTTGGGGGTGAAAGTGATTAATTCACCCTCCTGCATAGAAAAAACATGCGATAAATATTACACTTCTTATTTATTTGAGGATTTAGGTTTACCTACACCTAAAACAGTAGTTACTGAAGATTTTTGGGAGGCAATGGATGCCTTTAAGGAATTGGGTGAAGATGTAGTGGTTAAGCCTTTATTTGGGGCTCAAGGTAAAGGGACATTTAGGGTAGATAACAGAGACGTTGCGCACAGATATTTTAGGTTTCTGCAACTATCAAGAAATACTTTTTACTTACAGGAGTTTATTCCCCACAACAAGGAGGACATAAGGGTTTTTATCGTGGGTGACAAAGTCGTCTCGGCAATGAAAAGAAAGGGTGAAACATGGAAAACAAACATTAGCCAAGGAGCAGTTGCTGAAAAAATAAAGCCAGCAAAGGAGTTGAAAGAGAAAAGTTTGAAAATTACTCAATTTCTTGGTTGTGAATATGCTGGAGTAGATATTTTGAAGTCAGAAGACGGAAAGTATTATTTTATTGAAGTAAACAGTATCCCTGCATGGAGAGGACTTCAAACAGTTACAGAAAAGAACATAGCTGAAGAAATCTTGAAACATGTAATTAAACTCGTGAAAAAATAATTTAATAAAGGTAAATTGCCATTAAGTATCTTGAAAAACAGGGGATACATTTTGAGAATTTCACGAGAAACTTTGGAATTAATACTTGTCGCTTCAAAAAACTTGCACCCTAAAGAGTTCATCGGAAAACTTAGAATTAGAGGGAATGAAATAACTGAAGTTATTTTTGAACCCAACATCAGGTACAAATTCAACACTTCCTCTATCTTCTTCCATATGAACCCTATAGACCCTTCTATCAAAGGTTGTGTCCATAGCCATCCTGATGGAGAAATAAAACCAACAATTGAGGACTTAAACATTTTCTTTTTCGGAAAAGCAAATATCATAGTTATTCCGCCCTATAGTTTCTCTTCAGTGGCTTGCTACACCCGTGAAGGGAAAAAATTACCTCTTATTATATACAGGGATTAGAAAAAGGTAACAATTAAACCTTTTACTGTTTCATAATTGGCAAAGTTATGGTCTTGAACAAAAGCTTTTAGGAGATGGAGAAGAAAAAGTGAGTAGATATCCTGAATAGGGCGTAGTTTTGACTTTAATAAAGGGTAGTGGTTTCTTCCGGGGATTCAGATTTCTCTTACATACATCCTTCTTAAAGTAGGTGAGTTAGTTTCGTTGTAGATAATTAAAAAGGAAAAATGTTGCAGCTGAAGGGTTACATAGTTACCTAGTTGCTTTGTTCATATTTAAAAAAGTTTATTTTTATTTAATTTTCTTTATAGCAAATTATTTTAAGTAATATTTATGAAGATCAAAACCCTTTAAAGTAATAGGAAGCACTTGTTTCAGTTGATGAACATGTCTTTGTCACCTGAGCTTTACAGCCTGATTGTTAAAATAGTAAAAGACGAAGTGAAAGATATAAAAGTTAGGAGAGAAGAGTTTGATAAGTTATCAAATGAAGTAACGAAAATCGCAGAAAATCTGGACAGGCTAGCAACAAGAGTAAATGAATTAGCAGAAGCACAAAAGAAAACAGAAGAAGCTGTTGCAAAATTAACTGAAAGAGTAGATAAATTAACTGAAAGAGTAAATGAATTAGCAGAAGCACAAAAGAAAACAGAAGAAGCTGTTGCAAAATTAGCTATTCAAATGAATAATTTATCATTAAGTGTGGGTAGATTGAGTGATGTTATAGGTTTCGGCCTTGAAGACATTGCAAGAGTTGTTGTTCCAGGTTGGCTTGAGAGACATGAAAAAATTTATGTGAAGGGTCTCGTAAGAAAGTTTTTTGAAGTGGATGGTGAAATTGTAGAGGTGAACCTTTACGGTGAGGGGATGAGGAGACAAAGAAACATTTACATATTGGGCGAAATTAAGTCTAGGATTTATGGAAGAGATGTAAGGGAGTTCTTGTTGAAGTTAAATAAAATAAGTAGGCTGTTTGAAGGTAAAGAAGTATACAAATTCATGTTTGGATTTCTTATTCACCCTTCAGCTGAGAAGGAAGCCAATAAACATGGGATAAAAACGATTGCTTCATACATGAGGTAATTTTTTCTTTTTTTAACCTAAAACTATTTTTAATTCCTACCCAGGAATTCCTCCTTTTCTACCTGAACAGTTCCTCTGAACAAGAAATCTTTGCGGTTTCTCTTTTTAAATTGTTTAACTGAAGAGTGACAGAGTTGTCTTTATTGGCTTTTTTACATTTTCAGATCAGGAAATTTTTCAATTTTTTTAAGAAAAGCATCAGCAACGTTTCTTTTTCTATAAATTCCTTTTTTAACCTGGTTTTTTACTTTTAACCTGTTCAGAAAACAAATTAGATGAAACTGCGAATATTTATTAAGCGAATGTAATACTTAGTAAGTAAAAAGATGGAAAGATATTAAGATTATTCAGAAGCAGGTAGGAAGGGAAAGAGGCGAGGGTTAGAGACTTTCTACATTAAATTATGTGGTTAATGTTTAGATTATTTCTGATATTGGACACGGTTTTAAGAATTTAGAGAAGTAGGAAGGTACACCAAAGGAAAGAAACATAATAAGGGCATTGCTAAACAGAACTGAAAGGCAATAGCCCAGTTCATGAGCTACGAATCCAGGGTAAAGCTTGTTAACCATAAAATACTTTGTTCATTCTTAAGAAAGCCAAAAAAATTGTGAAAAGACACTAAATAGATCTTCTGCAGGGTTTTTACCAACCAGAAAGCATTAGATTTAAGAAAGAAATCGCATAAGCATTTACGTATAAGGACTGTAAAACATAAATTAGGAGTTTTAGAACATAGTAAAAACGTTATAAAAAACTATTTTAATATTAAAAGCAATCTGAGACAGAGAAAAGGAACTGAAAATCTCTTCTAAAATCCTTATTGAGGAAAATAAGCCATGTAAAACCTTTTTAGAAATAATTTAACCTTACATTAAAAAATATGTGTGTAGATACATGTTAATGAAGCTTCGAAAAGGGATAGGTGGTTAAGCACCTCCAGATGTAGGCTACACTCGATAGACAGTTATTTAGAGTAGTAGGTATATATTTTAGGGGATGTAGGCTCCTAGAGTCCAAGCATCTTTTGCCATTTAGTTTCGAGACCACTGGTGAGGTTTATGGAAAGACGGAAAGGCACATCTATAAGAACTCTGAAAAGGCTTCATGAAAGGGTGCGGAACCTATGACTTACTCCCAATGAAATGGAGGGAGAAGAGGCTGATGCACACCAAAGTTTACATAGGCTTACCAAAACCTGTGTAAACTGGGTCTTGGCGAGAAATGTTAGCGTAAAATTTTTTAAGGGGGGATTTTTTGTCTAAATTTTTTTTGAAACCTTCTTTAAAAACAGATGTTGTAATAGTTGGAGGTGGAGTTGTAGGGTGCAGTATAGCTAGGGAGCTTTCTAAATACAAAGTGGACGTAGTTGTTGTTGAAAAAGAAGTTGATTTCTGCCAAGGCGCCAGTAAGGGTTGTTCAGGCATTATCCACCCTTTCGTTACCCCTTTTAATTCTTTGAAGGGAAAACTTTGTGTTGAAGGTAATAAATTAATGGACAAGTTAACTGAGGAGCTAGATGTTCCTTTTAATCGTTGTGGTTTACTTTTCGTTTCTTTAAACAGGAAAGAAACATTTTTTCTTTTCTTGGTTTATTTAGTGATGAAATGGAGAGGGATACAGGTTAAGTTTCTTAATAAAAGGGAGCTAAGGAAAGTTGAACCTAATTTAACAAATAAAGCTAAGTGTGCACTCCTTTTCCCTTCAGGTGGAGTTATTTCCCCTTATGAATTAACTTTCGCCTTGATTGAAAATGCACAAAAGAACGGAGTGAAAACATTACTCGGAACAAAAGTTGAGGAGGTGTTAGTTGAGAATGGAGAAGTTAAGGGAGTAAAAACAAATAAGGGAGTAATTGAAACAAGTTACGTTGTTAATGCTGCAGGTCTTTATTCAGATGAAGTAGCTGAAACAGCCGGTGTAAGAAACTTTAAAATAGTTCCTAGGAAAGGGTGCATGATTGTTTTTGATAAGAAACTTAGAGGATATTACAGACACTATGTTGCAGAAGCTAAAATTAAGCAGGATCCAAGAACAAAGGGAGGAGGGGCTTTATTAACAGTTGAAGGGAACCCCTTATGGGGACCTAATCTAAAGGAAACAGGAAGTAAAGAAGATACTTCAGTGTCTAGAAAGGATATAGAGGAGATAATTAACACTTACAATGTTTTGTTTCCTGACTTTCCCCTAAAAATAATAACTTGCTTCGCAGGAGTAAGAGCTGCTTCTGAAAAGGGAGACTTCGTAATTGAAAGAACAAAAGTTAAAGGTTTCATAAACGTTGCAGGTATACAGTCTCCTGGCTTGACAGCTGCACCTGCAATAGCTAAAATGGTTACAGAGCTGCTGAGAAAGGAAGGATTAAAACTTGAAAGGAAGGGAAGTTTTAACCCTTACAGAAAAAGAATAAACAAACTTACTGATTACCCTCCTGAAGAACAAGATAAAATGATAAAGGAAAACCCTGGTTACGGAAGAATAATTTGCAGATGTGAACAAGTAACTGAAGCTGAAGTTGTTGAAGCAATTAAAAGAGGAGCAAAAACTTTGGACGGTGTGAAATTTAGAACAAGGGCAGGGATGGGAAGGTGCCAAGGAAGCTTCTGCACACCAAAAATTTTGGAGATACTGAGCAGGGAACTGAAAATCCCAGTTAAGAAAATAACTAAAAAGGGAGGAAAATCATTGATTCTTCTATATAAAATAAAGGAGCTTTTGAAAGGTGCCTGAATGATTGAGAGGAAAGTTGATTTAGTGGTTATAGGTTCAGGTCCTGCAGGTTTAGCTGCTTCAATTAAGGCTTACAAACTAGGTTTAACTAACCAGGTGGTGATTGAAAGAGAGAAATATTTAGGGGGTGTACTTCCTCAATGTATACATCCAGGTTTCGGTTTAAAATATTTCAAAGAAGAATTAACAGGGCCTGAATTCATTCAAAGATTTATAGATAAAGTTGAAGAAATTGGTATAGGAACATTCACTGACACAACAGCCCTAAAAATAAGTAGAAAAGGAGAAGTTATAGCTGTAAACAAGAAATTGGGAGTAATGAAAATAAAATCTAAAGCTGTAATTTTAGCCACTGGAGCTAGAGAGAAGACAAGATGGGATGTTAAAATTCCGGGTGACAGACCAGCAGGAGTTTTTACAGCAGGTTTAGTTCAGAAACTTATCAATATTGAAGGCTATCTTCCAGGGAAAGAAGCAGTAATTATAGGTTCAGGAGATGTAGGGTTAATTATGGCCAGAAGATTAACATTGGAAGGAGTTAAGGTGAAAGGAGTGATTGAAATAATGCCTTACCCTGGAGGGTTACAAAGAAACATTGTTCAATGCCTTCAGGACTTCAACATACCACTTTATTTAAGCCATGCAGCTACAGAAATAAGAGGAAGGGAAAGAGTGGAAAGAATTAAGATAGTTAAAGTGGATGAAAACTTAAATCCTTTAAAAGGAACCGAGAAAGAAATAAAATGTGACACAGTAATTTTTTCCGTTGGATTAGTACCTGAAAACGAATTAGTTAGTGAAATAGGTATTGAAATGGACAGTAATACTTTAGGGCCAGTAGTTAATGACTACTTCCAAACAACAGCTCCCTTTCTGTTCTCTTGCGGAAACAGTTTAGTAATATTTGATTTAGTTGATTATGTTGTAGAAAACGCTGAAACCGCAGCTGAGGGAGTGAATTTTTACTTAAAAAAAGGAATGAAAAAAGCAGAAGAAAGAAAGGTTTCTTTTAACAAAAAAATAAAATTTGTTGTTCCTCAAAGAGTGACTTGCTTAAAGGACGTTTCGTTTTATTTAAGAGTGAAGAAACCTGAAGAAAAAGTTTTTCTTTCAATTAAAGAAATAAATTGGAGAAAATACTTCCAAAAAATTAAACCAAATGAAATGGTTAAAGTAAATTTGAAAAGGGAGGAATTGCTAAAAATAAAAGGTGAGAAAATAACTTTTAAATTAGTGAGGAAAAGTTGAAGAAAAAAATCATTTGTATAGTTTGTCCTGTAGGCTGTGAAGTAGTTATCACAGTTGAAAAGGGGGAAGTGTCAGTTAAAGGTAATAAATGTGAGAAAGGCTTAAAGTTTGCAAAAACAGAAGCTTTGAATCCTGTTAGGATATTAACTACTACTGTACCTGTAAAGAATGGAGAAATAAAGTTTTTACCTATAAAAACAAGTAAACCTCTGCCTAGAAAAGTTTTGATGGAAGCAATGAAAAAGCTGGCTTACGTAGAAGTTGAAGCACCTGTAAAAACTGGACAAGTAATAATTAAGGATTTTTTAGTTGAAAATGTTAAAGTTGTAGCTTCACGGAGAGTTAAAAGGGTTTGAGGAAAATAAATTGGAAAAATATATTTTAATTTTAGATGAAGGGACAAGAAACGTAAAGGCATTCGTTTACGATGAAGAGAAAGGTTTTCTAGCTTCAGTTTCTGAGAAACTTCCTTTGAAACACCCTAAACCCGGCTGGGTCGAACAAGACCCTGAAACAATTTTTAAAAAAAGTTTAAAAGTTTTAAAGAAGGTTTTGGTTAAGAGCAAAGTTGAAGTAAGTGAAGTTAAAGGTTTAGCTGTTACTAACCAGAGATTAACTACGATACTTTGGGATAAGGATAAGGGATTACCTGTATATAACGCTTTAACTTGGATGGATACAAGAACTTCTCAGTTAAGTGCTGAAATGAAGAGGGAATACGGTGAAGAAATGCCTGAAGAGCTTCAGAGAATATTTAACCCTTCCCTTTCCTCAATGTACATTAAGTGGTTAATTGAAAACGTTAATGATATAAGAGAGAAAATCAAAAATGGAAAAATAATTTTCGGCACAATAGACACATACATTATTTGGAGATTAACTAAAGGGAAAATTCACGCTACAGATTTTTCAAACGCAAGCTCTACAGGAATGTTTGATTATTTTGAACTTACTTGGTGGGAAGATTTACTTGAAATGTTTGGAATTCCTTCAGAAATACTTCCTGAAATAAGGGAAACCAATGGAGGATTTGGCTACGTAGATAAATCATTTTTTGGAGAACCTTTAGAGATAATTTCTGCTACAGGGGATCAGCAATCAGCCCTTTTCGGTGAAGCATGTTTCAGTAAGGGAGACACAAAATGCACTTTAGGCTCAGGAGGGTTTGTAGATGTCAACATAGGAAGAAAGTTTAAAATCCCCGGCCACGGCCTAGTTCCTTTAGTGGCTTGGAAAATAAACGGCAAAACATTTTTTATGGTTGAAGGTTACTCATATGTGGCAGGTGAAGCTGTTCTTTGGTTAAAAGATAACTTGAAAATCATTAAGGAAGTTGATGAATCAGAAAAACTGGCTTTTAAAGCTGGAAGCAACAAAGGAGTTTATTTTGTACCTGCTTTCACAGGTTTATCTTCCCCTTACTGGGATTCTTACGCACGCGGGTTACTGATAGGTTTAACTAGAGAAATAAGCAGAGAAAATATAGTTAGAGCTGTTCTGGAGTCAATAGTTTACAGAGTAAAGGATATCGTGGAAGTTATGGAAAAGGATTTAAAACTTAAAATTGAAAAGTTAAGGCTGGACGGGGGAGTTTCCAAGAATAATTTTGTTGCCCAATTTATGGCTGATTGTTTAAACTTGGAAGTTGAGAGAACTAAAGTTTCGGAAGCTACAAGTTTGGGTGCAGCTTATCTTGCCTGTTTAGGAGCAGGTATCTACAATTCTCTTAAAGAAATAACGGAAAGAAGAGAAGTTGATAAGGTGTTTAAACCAGGAATTGAAGAGAAAAAAATAGAAACACTTTACTTAAACTGGAAAAGGGCAGTTGAAAGATCTAGGGAATGGTTAAGCAAAAATGAATAACTACAAGGAAATTTACACAGGTAAAATCAAGTTTCCAGAAGAAAAGAAGAGGAGAATCAAGAAAAAACTTGTTAAGATATTAGATGAAAAAAACTTCTCTGAAAAAGAAATAGACCTTATTTCTTACTCAAGAGGTTATTGGCCAATTTCTCTTCAATGGTTTCTTAAGGGGTACTTGCCTTCACTTCCTAACTTCGTCACATGGCCCATTAACACTGAGCAAGTTTCAGAAATCCTTAAGTTAGCAAAGGAAGAAAAAGTGCCTGTGATCCCCTATGGAGGAGGAACAAGCGTTACAGGGGGAGTAGTTCCTTTAAAAGGGGGAATAGTTATAGATTTAAAAAAAATGAACAAAATAATTGAAATAAATGATTTAGACTTAACAGTCACTGCTGAAGCTGGAATAAACGGAAAAATACTGGAAGAGAAACTTAATTCTAGAGGATACACTTCCAGGCATATTCCTCAATCTCTCCCAGCTTCTACATTAGGCGGATGGATAGCTACTAAAGCTGCAGGACAGTTTTCAACAAAATATGGGAAAATAGAAAATTTAGTTTTAGGTTTAGAAGCAGTTTTACCTAATGGCGAAATAATTAATTCCAAAATTAAACCAGCTTCCTCCACAGGCCCAGAAATTGAAAAATTATTTCTAGGCTCTGAAGGAACAATAGGAGTAATAACTAAAGCAACACTTAAAATTTGGCCTTTACCAGAGGAAAAAAAGCTTTTATCCTTTAAATTTAAAAGCTTCACCGAAAGTTTGGAAGCGGCAAGAAAGATTTTAAGAAAGGGGATTTACCCTGCAGTTATACGTTTATATGATGAAGACGAGACAGAGCTGAAATTTCAAGATTTTACTGAGGATAGGGAGTCGTTAGGTATTTTCATTGTTGAGGGAATGAAGGAAATAACTGGACAGGAGAAGAAAGCAATCGAAAGAATCTGCAAAAATGAAGGAGCTAAAAATTGCGGCGAAGAACCCGTGAAAAAATGGCTGAATGAAAGATTCGATGTCATAACAGATATTTCCCAATATTTACCAATGAAAGTTGTTTTTGACACAGTTGAAGTAGCTGCAACTTGGAGCAAAATACCTACTCTTTATAGAAAAATGAAAAAAGAAATATCTTCCATAGAGGGGGTACTATTATCTTCAGCTCATGCTTCTCATTTCTACCTTAACGGAGCATGTCTTTACTTTACAATAGGGGGGATACCTCCGGAAGACGTTAAACTTGAAGATTTCTACTTTAACTTCTGGAGCAAAGCCATGAAAGCATGTTTAGAGTCAGGTGGAACAATAAGTCACCACCATGGAATAGGGCTACTTAGAAAGAAGTGGTTAAAAGAAGAAATAGGTGAATCAACATATAGGTTACTAAAGAAAATAAAGGAAGTTTTCGATTCCTCAGAAATAATGAATCCAGGTAAACTCATCTAAATTTTTGGAAAACATTTGAAAGAAGGATTATTAATATGTGGAGAGGAAAATACAGAAACATTTTAATTTGTTCAGTCTGTCCAAACATTTGCGGAGCAAATTGCCCAGTTTTTCTTGCAAAAAACACAGAAACAGTTTCACCTTCAGGAAAAGCTAGAGTAGCTTACTTATATCTTAAAAAGAAGATTTTGGACGTCACAAACTCAGTTAATCTTTTCTACCTTTGCACTGAATGTTCAGCCTGTCAAATAATTTGTCCGTTAAACATTTCTTTGGGGGAAGAGTTGAGAAAAATAAAGGAGGAACTTGGAGAAAATAATTTAGTGCCCTTCTATTTGAAACAAGTAAAAGAAATAACGGAAAAAATGAACCTTTTCGGAATGGAGTACTCTGAAAAGTATGCAGGCGAGAAAGAAGGAAAACCTGAAGTACTTCTCTATATAGGTTGTTCAGCCTCAAGATTTAGAGGCAAGACAGTGGAAGCTGTAATCAATTTTTTAAGAAAAACAAAAACAGGGTTCATGACTTCACCTGTCCATGAGAAATGTTGCGGTTTACCTTTACTTCAAGCAGGGTTCAAAAAAGAGTTTATAGAGATAGGGAAAGTGAATGCTGAAGAAATAAACAATTTAGAAGTTAAGGAAATAATTACTTTATGTCCAAGCTGTACTTACACGTTCAAAGAAATATATCCCAAATACGGTTTAAAAATAAAAAAGAGAATTAAACACATAACTTCCTTCTTAATCGAACTAGTAAATAAAGGAAAAATTAAAATTGGAAAGTACAGGGAGAAAGAAAGGGTAGTTTATCATGACCCTTGCATACTAGCTAGACAGCTAAACATAGTAAATGAACCTAGGTTTCTTTTAAGAAAAACAGGAGTGAAAATATTGAGTCCTCCACATAAAGGCAAGGAAACATTTTGTTGCGGAAGTGGAGGCTTACTTAGGTTTTCAAATCCCAAAATAGCTGAGGAAATAGCAAAAAAAAGACTTAAAGACCTTCTTTCAACTAAACCTGAAGTAATTGTTTCAGCTTGCCCAACCTGTGAAGAAACACTTCAGAAACAATTAAACCAGATAGAATGGAAAGTAAGAGTTCAAGTTAGAGATATAATGGAGCACATCCATGAAACAGTAACAATAGGCAACTAATATTCAGAAAAGAATTAAAAAAGAAAAAAAAGGTGAATTAAAGGTTCCTTACTTTATTATTTATTTTTAAGTAAACCAATAAGAAAAGTTGACGGAGTAAGTAACATTGTAGAAACTACAAACACTGCAGAGGAAAGCATTGTTAAGTAATCTATAGAGAGAATTGTTCCACTGACCAGTGTAACAAAGGAAGTTAAGGAAGCAGTTGCGAAAACAAGAACTAATTTTCTAGTTTTCCAATTCCACCCTCTAACTATGAAACTTAAAGCTATAAGTAAAGGTGTTAAGTAAAGCAATCCTATTAAAGCACTAGCAATTAAACCGGCAGTAATTGTTCCAAGTTCAGGGTTTAAACTGAACAAGGGCTGAGTTAAAGCAGAAACATGCAGAGAAGCCATTAACGGGTAAAGTAGAGCTTTCATTAAAGGTTTAATTTGTGGATGTTCCAAAATAAATTGAGCAACCTGGGGACTGAAAGAGTAATAGAATGCATCAAAAACTTTATAGAACTGTTTACCACTGTAAGTTTTCAGTATTAAATTGTTTCTGAATTTTCTTAGGAACATTACTTCACTTGAAAGCTCAGAACCATATGTAGCAGTAGCAATTATGCATTTCTTAGTTGAAATTTTTAAGGAACCAGTCACTGTTTTAGTTAAGCCCCCACCACTGGCAGTAATGACGAAGGTGAATGAACCAGTTGATGAACCAGCCGTAACAGTTAAGGTTGAAGTACCTGTAGGAGTTACAGTAGGTGGGTTAAATGTGTAAGTAGCATCGCTTGGCAGACCAGAAACAGTTAATGTTAAAGGTTGAGCAGTGCCTGAAACAAGACTAGCTTGAACAACAAACGTAGCAACTTCACCTTGGAAAATTTCACTGCTTGAAGGAGAAAGAGTTAAAGTGAAATCAAAGGCTCCAGGGGAAGGAGTAGGTGAAGGGGAAGGAGTAGGTGAAGCTGTGGGTGGAGCCGAAGGGGAAGCAGTAGGTGAAGCTGTGGGGGTAGCACCTCCTGGAGTAATGGTTAAAGTCACAGCTGCAGTGTGAGTTTTTCCTCCTCCAGTGGCTATAATCGTCAAAGGAAATGTGCCAGTAGTTGAGCCTGTAGCTATACGTAAATACCCATGTCTCCCTGTACTTGTAGTTGTGAATGAAGACAAGGAGGGGGAAGCATCTGAGGGTAACCCTTCAACAGAAATTAAAATTTGGGTAGAGGAACTAAACCCTCCTATATGGGTTATTGTAACTGCAAAGTTAGCTCTTTCACCAGCCTTAACAGCTAAGTTAGGTGGAGTGACACTTATTGAGAAATCAGCAGCAGGACTAACAACCAAAGTTACTGTTTCACTGTGAGTTAAGCTCCCACTTGAACCTGTAACGGTTAAAGTGTAGGTTCCAGTTGGAGTAGAGCTTGAAGTGGAAATGCTCAGAGTTGAAGTGAAACCTGGAACTTGGTTGTTGCTGGTGAAACTGTAGGTTGCACCGGAAGGCAGACCAGAAACAGTTAAAGAAACAGGGTTTGAAAAAATCGGTGAAGGATTAACAGAAACACTGTAATCGACACTGTTGCCAGGAGAAACTGTTTGAGAATTCGGGGAAACATCGATAGAAAAGTCAGGTGTAACAGCTGGGGCAGTAACTTCTAAAGTAACATGAGCAGTACCTGTTACACCTCCACCGGCGCCGGTAATGGTTAAAGTGTAGGTTCCAGTTGGTGTTGTGCCGCTGGTTGAAATTGTTAAAGTTGAAGTGTAAGGGGCAGGTTGGTTGTTGCTGGTGAAACTGTAGGTTGCACCGGAAGGCAGACCAGAAACAGTTAAACCAATATCACCGGAAACAGCGGTAGCTGTAACAGAAACTAAGTAACTAGTTGAACTTCCCTGCTCAACACTTCTAGAAACAGGAGTAGGTGTTAAAGTGATAGTGGGAGTAACTGGGGGAGTATACTCAATAATTAGTTTAGGCCTCCAGTCTGAATCACTATATTCTTTTGAAGCAAATTTAATCCAGTTCGTAGTAGCACTGCTCTCAACAGATGATCTAAGCAATATCCCGTAGTTTGGGTAAGTGCCATCCACCCATTTCTTAACCAGATTTGTTACGTCAACTTCAAAATGGGTTCCGTAAGCAACACCAGATGTGACATAAAAAGAACCATAGTACCCTGAATAATCTCCTCCAGGATGCGCCCACAAGACCCCGGTTTCTTTATAATTCCAAGAAGAGTGAGTTTCATCCCAGTTAGTTGTTAACCTATAAACATAGACATAAAAGTTACCACCTGGCCCCCCTGTCGCGCAACATTTTGTTAACCTTAACTTTGCACTTGTTATTGTGGAACCTGAAGGGATGCTGCTAAGATCGAATTGCAAAATGGGTCGGTACCGGTAAGTGGTTCCTGCCGGAACATACGCTCCAATTACTAGAAAGGTCAATCCTCCGAATGAACTAGTTGGGTAGTGGTCAGTGAGATAGTTATCCTTTACTGGTTCTAAAGTTACGGAGGCTATTTCAGAGTTTTTCTTGTTAATTTTTACTGCTGCAGTTTGGTAAGGTATTTGAGCAATTAAAAGGAGGGTTGTTATAAGTATTAAGGTGAATATTAGGGAAGACTTCTTTCTAGGGTTTACTCTCTTCCTTAATGCGTGTTTCAAGTTTTACTTCACCTTTTCACTGTTTAAATAAATATTTATTGATGGAAGGGATTCGATGCTGGAAATGTTTATGCTTTTATTTAAAATTAACGTTTTTAATAAACTTAATAAAACTTCTTAGCTTTTTATTTTTTTAAAGAAATTTTGTTTAAAGGAATCTTGGGGGAGTTGTTTTTTGGAGCCATTGCAGCAGTTAAATTTTGAAATGTTGAAGTTTATTCGGAAAATTGTTAGGATTAAAAGTGTTAATTTTTTTAAGCCTGGTGGAAGTTTAGCTGATGAACCTGTTGAGTTAAATGTTGCTAGAGCTGTTTTTGATGAATTGGAGAAATTTGGTTTATCCCCTGTGTTTAAAGGAGTTTCCCTTTTCAGACCCAACGTTGTAGCTGAAGTTAAGTTTGGTAAAGGTAAAACTTTGGTCTTAAATGGTCACATGGACACTGTTCCACCGGCTGCAGGCTACAGCTTTAACCCTTTTTCTGGTGAAGTGAAGAATGGTAAATTGTATGGTTTAGGTTCTTTGGATATGAAGGCTTCTTTAGGGATTTTTGTTTACGTAACTAAGAGGCTGCTTAATTTTGAAGACGACTTACAGGGCAAGTTAATTTTAACTTTTGTTGTTGACGAGGAACCTTGTGCTTGTTCCAGTTACGGAACCCTTTTTCTTTTAAAACATGGTTTAAAGGGAGACGCTGCAATTATTGGGGAACCTGGTTGTGAAAGGGTGACCATTGGCCATCGTGGAGGTTACAGGTTTAGGATTAAAGTTTTCGGTGAAGCTGTTCACACCGGTTTACTGGAGTGGGAGAGGAGGTGGAGAGGAAGAAACGCTGTTTTAGATATGTTTAAAGTAATTAATGCTTTGAAAGGTTTGGAGGTTCCTTTTGTTCCAAGTAAAACTTTTCCAGGTAGGAAACCTGTTTTTACTTTTCCAACGTTGATTGAAGGCGGTAAAGGTGTTAACATGGTCCCTGATGAATGTGTAGCTTATGGAGATGTTAGATTACTTCCTAGCAATAATAAAGAGCAAGTGAAAAACTTAATTAGGAGTAGGTTGGAGGGTTTGGGTGTTGATTATGTTTTAGAGGATTTGCTTTACGTACCTCCAGTTGAAATTTCTCCGGATGAAGAAATTGTTAATGTTTTAGTTAAAGTTTTTTTTGATGTTTTAGGGTTTAAACCTAAAGTTGAGGGGTGTGGACCTTGGAATGACGGATGGATGTTTATAACTCACGGTGTACCGTGTATATGTGGTTTTGGGCCTGATGGAGAGGGAGCTCACAGTAAAAATGAATGGGTTAATATTAAATCCATATTTAAGGTTGCTGAGATTTATTTTAGAGCAATTAAGGATTATTTAAGTTCTTTAGAAGAGGAGGAAATCTAGTTTAAACATTTTTAATTAATGCTTATAATATTTATTTTCATTCTTTTTCTTTCTAAAAATTTTAAATATTTTTAAAAGGGAATTAGTATAAAAAAAGAAGTTTTGAACTTGATTCATTTAAAAAAAGTTTATTTTAGTGCGGAATTAAGAAAAAAGGTTTCAAGATTTCTTCTTTCTCCTGTAAAGTTTATATATTAGGAAACCTGGGATAGCTATTGGGCTGAGGGCTATGGTTAAAGTAATGATTGCTTGAATTAAATCTAAAAGTATAGTTAACCCCAATTCTAGAGGGTAACTCCAATCTGTTTCTGGGAGTTGAAGCCAGGGCGGTTGAGGAGCTGGTTCTTCAAGTGATATTTTTATTGTTGAGTAAGTTATTCTTCTTTGTAGGAATTTTATTTGCCCTGTCAAGGTGTCTATTTCCGTTCTTACTGTTTTTATTTCTTTTTCAACTTTAAGGATTTCATCTACTGTTTCTGCTTTTTCAAGTATTTGTAGAAGCCTTTGCTCCTCTTTTTTACTGTTGTTTAACCTGGCTTGTAAATCAATGAATTTCTCAGTTACATCTTGCCCTTCAACTTTTTTGTTTTCTAGTTTTCCAATTGAAGCAATTTTTTTAAGGAATTCTTGGAAGTTTGTTTGAGGAATTCTCACTGTTATATATCCCTCTTTTCTTTCTGTCCCGTAAATGTTTATTTCTTGAATAAACCCACCGAATTCCTCTGTTAACGAAGTTATTTTGTTTATGGCTGTTGTTACGTTTTTTACCTTTAAAGACACAGTTGCAGTGTAAATCATTAATCGGTTAGTTGTTTCCAGGAGTGAAGTTTCACTTTGAAAGGTTTGGTGTGGAAGTACACCTTCCTCTCTGTTTATTGTAGGTGCAGGTGTTGGTAACGGAAGAGGAGCCTTTAAAGGAAGTTTTTCTCGGTTAGGGTAAAAGCTTTTTTGTATAGGGGACAGGAAAAATGAAAATAGGAACCCTGTAACTATTACAGAGACTGCAAAAATTGTTAAATAAAGTATTTTTCTTTTATTAAACAAGTTATGGACGATGTTCAAATTAGGCACCTCTTCTTAATTTAGGGAGAGAAGTTTTACTACTTCAACTTTATAATGGAATCTTTAAATCTATTTTTTTGAATAATGGTACAATTTCATTGAACACGTTAAGTCCTTTGAAGTAGAGGAAATGAAATGGAAGGGTTTAGCTTTGAAGCTGGGGAAGGTAGGCTTCATGTTTTTCTGAAACTTTTAACTTTAGGGAATGACTTGGTTGTTTTGATTGGTGGTGGAGAGAAACCTCATGTCGGTGCTGTATCTTTAGCTGAAAAAGAGGGAGAAAGTGTTTCAGTGAAAACCCTGGTTTCACATAGACATAAAGAGGGAAAGGTGGCAAGTAAGGCAGCTAAGGAAATTACTGGTAAGGTGGGTGTTAAAACTGTGGTTATAGCCGGAATACACATAGAAAAGGCTGAAAAACAAGAAATAAAAGAGTTACTAAATAATGTGGATGAATTAATTAACGAATTGATCCTTACCCTTAAAAAGAAATTTTAGTATTTCCTCAGTTTTCAATTGTAAATTTTTGTTGCAATACCAGCTAGTTTGCAGAAATTGTTTATTTTTTCAGAGTGTTTACCGTAAACAACTGTGAAATGATTTCCAAAATTTTCTTCCAAGAACTTTTTAACTGAAAATTTCGGTTTCACTTTTATTTGGCTTCTACAATTGCTTTCAATTTTAGGATTTCCATCCACAATTTCTCCTTCTGCAATATACATTTTTTCGTAGTCGGGGTTAATAAATTGAACAAGAGTTACAGGCCCTTTTTTAAAGGTGAGTTCAACAGAGACACCTAACCCTGACTCGAAATGGGAGCGTAATTTTTTCTTTCCGGCACTTAAGTTCAAGGGGGCTGTGCAGTGGGAAAGGAGCACTTCATTTTTTTCTGGATAAATTGCTGATAGGTTCATTATGAAAGGCTGGGAACCTGTTAGTTTTTTTAAGATAAACATAGTGACTGTTGAGGCCAAGTCGGCTTCGCAACCAAAAATCACTCCTTTTTCAAGCAGTTTTGCCGCTGCAAAGCATGGAGGAAACCCTACCTGGTTTATTAATTGGAAACAGTCAAGCGTCAAAACTTCTGCTTCCTTTCCTTCAAGGAATTTTTTTAGTAGAAGGTAAAATTTAAATGCCTTCTCTAGCTCTTGTTGAGAAGGCTCAATTATTTCGTAGCCTTTGAAGGTTTCTAGCCATTGAGGTTCAAGTTTAATTCTTAAGTACTTCTTAAAATCCATGTTTTCTTGTATAATGTTGATGTTGAATTTTTCTTTTAATGTGTAGGGGTCATAGAATGACTTCTTTTTGTTGCTTAAATAACCCAAGAAATGTATTTTCATGCCTATAAATTCTTGGAAGGCTTCAGCCACTTTTAGAATTTCTGAAACTGTTTCTTCAAATGAGAAGAGACTTTTTTCGTCCAAGAAAATTAACTTGATCAGGGTATTTCCATTAAATTTGCCAATTTTCCTTTTACAAGTTAACGCTGAAGGCAAGGAGTTGTTTCTTCCATCCGTTAACAACACAGTCGGTGTAGAAGTGGAAATAATTGTTGACACCAACAACTGAGAAGTTCCGCCTGTCAAGGGGTAAAGTAAGGCTAGTTTAAACTGTTCAACCCATTCAATAACGTCCAGGACTTCATCTTCCCCTGACACTGGACTGTAGAAGCTCAGCCAAGGAAATTTTTTGAAAAAATTTAGTTTTCCGATGTAGGCTTCCTTCTTATGGAAAGGTGACACAAAAGGAACTAAACAAACTTTGCCTTTCATTTCTTGCAATTTTTTAGGCCTCTCTTAAAAAAGTTAATAATAGGGAATATGTTTTCGGACTCCACTTAGTTTTATTTTTAATTTTTAAACCCTTTATTACCTTATTGCAGGGGGAGCAAGGAAAATTTTAATGGGTAATTCTTTAGAAAATAAGGTTACCCCTTCCCTCATCAGTTTAACCCTCAAAACATAATTTGTTTGGACGTATTTTCCTCTATAAGTTGGAGGAGTCCAGGGGGGGATAAAAAGTTCAAAAGGTATTTTGATCTGGGAGGGACAAACTATTCTATTACCCTCCTTTATTCTTCTCTTTGTTTCAAAAATTTGGGAAGCCAAAAAGATAGTGGGGGAGGGACAGACATTAGAGTCTCTACATGGAAAATTGATTTTTTCGGTGCCTTCAAACTCTAATCTGATTTCCTCAAACTCTATATCCCCAACACATTCAACTTCTACCTCTCCTTTTAAGTTTTTTCCTACATAAAAGAAAGGACTCGACAATTTTATTTGCAAATTCACTTTTCTATCCACGTGCTTTCACCGTCCCCAAATAAGGAAGGAAAACGTTAAAAAAAGGTGAAGTAAGAATGTGAAAGGTAATAGAATCTTTGTTTAAAAAATATTTAAACATTCCTCTTTTAAATGATTACTCTTTCAAACTTTTCCATTGGAAGAAAAGAGTTAAAGCCTTTTTTATTTCCTTTTCCACCTTTACCCCTAAAAATATGTTTTTCAGGGAAGATAACCATAGATTCTGGAGAAAGAAGAATTCTTTACTTATTTTCTAGTTTTTCACATTAAAAAAGAAAAAAGAAGACAGTGGAAACAAGAAAAGTTATAGAAAAAACAGGTTTGCCAATTTTTGAATTGAAATTTTCGGAATTGAAACCTTAAAATTTATATAATAGAAGAAACAAAAGTAATGCTTGAAAACTGTTTGGTTAAAAATCAATAAATTTAATGTTGAAGTTTTCTGAAAAGTTTTTAGGGAATATGGGTGTGAGGTGTTTCCTTCTTGGAGTTTGGTAGAGAATTAATTGAAAATGAAAACAAGTTAAAGGCGCTGCTAAGTAAGTTAAATGATATTCCAGGCATTGTTTTCGCTGTAATTATTAGGAAAGATGGTGTTCTGCCTGCTATAACTCCTTTTAATTTAGGAGAAGATTTTTTAGCTAATTTCTCATCTGCATGTGCAGGTATTTTCGGTGCTCACATAGCTCAACATGAAATAATGAATGAACCTGATCCTGAACAGATACTTGCTGAAACTGAAACATCCAAGATTTTTATTTATGATGTAGAGGAAAGCTCCCTTTTAGTCATAAAGACCCTACCTAAAGTTAATTTGGGTTTATTAAGGTTAACTGTTAAAAACAGCTTGCCTCAAATTAGAAAGTTACTTATTGAAAGAAGAGAAAAAATCGAAGAGACCGAGATGCTTTTAAAGGAAAAATTCGGGATTGGAAAGGATCTACAGTCAGCTCTTAAACATCTCGGTGGAACACTTGGTTCAAATAGACGTAAAGAAGCATGAAATCCATTTAAAACTAGTTTATTACGGGTGTGGAGAATCAGGGAAAACAACCAGTTTATATGCAGTGAAAAGGTACTTACAAACTATAAACCGGAACTGTACATCTACGAAAACAATAAGTATATCTACTTCTGGAGGCAGGACACTGTATTATGATTACCAGTTCTTTTCATTAAATAGAGAAATTCTTAGTTCTGTACTTGAAAAATTTGGCATACAATTGGACTTGACTTGGTTAGGAGATTTCAATTTAGGAGTTCATGGTTGGGCAGCTACTGGACAGGATTTCTACGCTCCTTTAAGAGCACCTGTTGTGAAGGGGGCAGATACAATTGTTTTTGTGATTGACAGCCAAAGAGAAAAATTTATTGAAAACAAAAGAAGTTTAGAGGAATTAAAAAGGTTTTTCGGTGAAAAACTGAACAAAAAAATACCGGTTGTAGTTCAGTTAAACAAAAGGGATTTATGGAATATTTACCCATCAGATTTTCTAATAAAGAATCTTCGTTTAGAAAATTATTTAGTTTATGAAACAGTTGCTACTCAGGCGAAGGGAACCATTGAAGCCTTTCTAGCATCTGTCCTACTAGCTATACAGTCCACTTTTTCCTAGAGATCCTTAAACTCTCAAAAACCCTTTTAAGTTAGAGTTAAAGATTTTGTTTCAAGTGCTTCCTTTATTTCTTTAGATGCTTTTTTAAGAAAGTAAATTAGTAAACCTAACTTAGCTTCAGGTTTAGCTGTCACTAACAAGGATAAGTCATCATTTATCCTGGAAGAAACTACATATCCTTTATTATTCATAACAATACTTAGTTCGCTTTTGCTTTTAAGCAGCTCCTCTGCTACTTCATCACTCATGGAAAGCATTAATGCCGCCATAGCCCCTAAAGATTCCTGTTCATATTCTCCAGGGATGGCTCCAGCCATAGGTAGCCCTTCTGAAGTAACCAGTAAAGAACTTGTTATTTTTGTTCCTGCTGAAGTGAGTTTCTTCAAAATATTTTCAATTTGTAAAAGTTGTTCCGACATTATCTTCCCTTTCCTTGGAAAAATTTCATTTGATTGAGCGCTTTCTTTATTTTTAAAATTATTGTTCCTTTTTTAAAAAGTAGAAAGTGTGAAGGGGATATTTAAAAAATTTAGCAGTCTTCTTTTTCATGGGGTGATTCTTTGCCTGGAATAGTGGTAGTAGGTGCACAGTTCGGAGATGAAGGTAAAGGGAAGATTGTTGATTTTTTAGCTGAAAAAGTTGACATGGTTGTGAGATATAACGGGGGAAGCAATGCTGGACACACTGTAAAAGTTGAAAACAAAGTTTTTAAGTTTCACTTAATTCCCTCAGGCGCTGTTAGAGGTAAAAAAGTTGTTTGCAGTGGAGGAATGGTTATAAACCCGCAGGAATTAATTGAGGAAATAAGGTTTTTAGAGAGGAGGGGAATAGAACCTGATTTAGTAGTGAGTTTAAGAGCCCATGTAACACTCCCTTACCACCCTGTTTTTGACAGAGCAAGTGAAAAAAGGAAGGGGGAAGAAAAAATCGGCACCACAGGGAAGGGGATAGGGCCAACTTACTCAGACAAAATGAAAAGAGTTGAAGCCATTAGAATCGAGGATTTGGTCAGTAATAAATTCAAGGAAAAAATTTCTAAGGTTCTGGAAGCTAAAAAGAAATGGTTAATAGAGTATGGAGCAATAAAGGACAAAAACGAAATAGAGAAATACAAAAACGTAATCTTAAATGAATATACTAATTATGGTGAAAAATTGAAGAAGTATGTTGGAGATGACTCCTTAATCATTAACGAAGCACTTGATCAAGGTAAGAAGGTTTTGTTTGAAGGCGCACAAGGGACTTTACTTGACGTTGACCACGGAACATATCCTTATGTTACTTCTTCAAATGCAGTAGCAGGTGGAGCATGTACAGGAGCAGGGGTTGGCCCCAACAAAATAAAAAGGATTATAGGTGTAGCTAAGGCTTACACGACGAGGGTGGGGAGGGGTCCTTTCCCAACTGAACTCAAGGAGGAAACAGGGGATTTGATAAGGGAGAAAGGAGGGGAGTATGGGACAACCACAGGCAGACCCAGAAGATGTGGATGGCTTGATATTTTGATCCTAAACTATGCCAAAAGAGTAAATGGATTAACTGAGTTAGCTTTAACCAAGCTTGATGTTTTAAGCGGCATAACTCCCTTAAAAATTTGTGTGGCATATAATTTAAACGGAAAAAAGCTTAAAAACTTCCCTGTTTCAACTGAACTGGTAGAAAAGTGTAAACCAAAATATGTTGAGTTAGAGGGGTGGAGTGATTTAGGTAGGGAGGAATGGAGAGAAATAGCTAAAAAGGGCTACGATGCCTTGCCTCAAGAGGCTAAAAACTATGTCGAGGAAATAGAGAGAAGAGTGAATCTACCAATAAAAATAATTTCTGTGGGACCCGGAAGAGAAGAAACAATAGAGATCAAAAAAGAACTGAAAAGTAAGAGAGAAGGGATTTAGAGAAATGAAACCTGAAGTAGAAATAAAGCATGTTTACCGAACAAGTTACCGCACTCACATGTGTGGAGATTTAAGTAGGGAAGAAGTTGGAAAAGAAGTGGTTCTTTGCGGCTGGGTTGACAGTGTAAGGGTTCATGGCAAGTTAGCTTTTATTAATTTAAGAGATAGAGCAGGGATTGTCCAAGCAGTGATGAATCACAAGAATCCTTTCTTTAAAGAATTAAAGAACATAACTCAGGAAACAGTTATTCAATTAAAGGGGAAAGTTAAAGAAAGACCTGAAACACAAATAAATCCCGAAATGAAAACAGGTGAAGTGGAAGTAGAAATATTGGAACTAAAAATTCTAAACAAAGCTGAAAAACTCCCCGTGAGTTTCAAAAAGGAGGTTTATCCACATGAAGAAACAAGGCTTAGGTACAGGTACTTAGACCTAAGAACCCCTTTCATGCAAAGAAATATTTTGTTTAAAAACGAAGTGGTTAAGGTTTTAAGGAAATATCTTGATTTAAAAGGTTTTGTAGAAGTTGAAACCCCCTACCTAGCTAAATCAACACCGGAGGGGAGCAGAGACTTCCTTGTACCAAGTAGACTTCACCCAAAAAAATTTTATGCTTTAGCGCAAAGTCCTCAACTGTATAAGCAGCTCTTGATGGTTTCAGGATTCGACAGATACTACCAATTTGCAAGATGTTTCAGAGATGAAGATTTAAGAGCTGATAGGCAACCCGAGTTTACACAGTTAGACATAGAAATGTCATTCATTGAAGCACAGGATTTAATGGAAATAGTGGAAGAGATGATGAAACAATTGGTTGAAGAAACTTTGCAAGTAAAAATTGAAACACCTTTCAAGAAAATACGTTACAGTTTATCAGTAAACAAGTATGGAACAGACAAGCCTGATTTGAGAATAAAAGGGCTAGAGATAGTTAGATTTAAAGAACCAGTTGAAGGAGGAAAAATTGTTCTAGAAAAAGAAACAATTAACGAATTATTAAACAGAGAAACTGGAAAAATGAATCAAAAACTGAAGGAAATAGCTGAAAGAAACAGAGTAAACCTTTACTTATTCAAGGAAGGGGAGAAAAGAAAAGAATTTATTGGAACAAGTAAAAATGACAGTTCGCCAAGGAAAGAAATGGAAAATTCAACATCCATCCTTGCACTTGGGGAGAGAGAGAACGTTTTGAAAGCATTAAATGAAGCCAGGAGAGTGATAGCCTACAGCCTAGATTTGTTGGATGAAGAAAAATACAGGTTTGTCTGGATTATAAATCCCCCTCTTTTCGAATTGAGCCAAGAGGATGGAAAACTTAAACCAACACATCATCCTTTCACGGCGCCGAAGAGGGGGGAGGAAGCATTACTTGAAGAGAACCCTTTAAAGGTTGAAGCTGATGCTTACGACCTAGTTTTGAATGGGTGGGAGGTTGGGGGAGGAAGCATAAGAAACAATAAAGCAGAGATTCAAGAGAAAATATTTAAGTTACTCGGCTTAAAAAGGGATGAGTACATGGAAAGATACGGCTTTCTCTTAGAATCTTTCAGATACGGAGCTCCTCCACATGGAGGAATAGCTTTAGGCTTAGAAAGGTTGGTTTCTGTGTTACTAGGTTTAAACAGTATAAGAGAGGTTATTGCTTTCCCAAAAAACAAAGATGGAATAGATTTATTAACTAACTCACCTACTAAAGCACCGAAAGAATATCTTAGAGAAATAAAGTGGGTAACCCACCTCAAAATTTAAAACCTTTCTAAAGAAAGGGAGAAAAGAAAAGGGTTATTTTTGGCCGCAGAACATGCAGTATTTATCGTCTAAGAAAATGAATTTTTTGCAGTTGTTGCATTGCTTAGTTGAAAATGCTCTTTGAACAGCTACATTTGCATAGTTTAAGGCTTCATTACCCCCCAAGGGAGAGGGAGTACTGGTTATCGAAACAAAATAGTAGTTTCCTGATAAGTTCAGCGTGACTGTTGCTTTTGATTTAAGCAAGCCACCCAGTGCGCTTGCAGTTACCTCTACCGCACTGTTTCCTTGCCTAATAACTTGGAGGCCTGGCATAGACCTTAAATTTTTCTCAAGCCTCATAAGCATATAATTGATGTTTTTTGTCACAACGGGAAAACTTACCTGGGACATTTGCTGAACACCTCTCATTTAAGGTTGCTTGGCTCCACAATATGGGCAGTACACGTTAGAGGATGGGATAGCTCTTCTACAAGTTACGCAGAACTTCATTCCAGGAGGGGGGGTTGAGGACGGTTCTGAAGTTGAAGGTTTAGCTTGTAAACTTATTTCCGGGAGCGTAGGGCCACCCATAACCTTAAACCATTCTTTAACATTTGGTTGAAGCAAATAGTAAATTACTACTGCATCAATTATTAACCCAAGTATACCACCTGGTAATTGTAGGAGGTTTGTAATTGCTGATAAACCACTCACAGCTAAACCTGCATACCATGACCAAGTTAAGCCTGTCCAGAAGCCGTAAGCTATAGGTAAAGCAACTATAGAAAGTAGAAGGGAAAAGTAAATTAACCCAATATTTACTGCCCTTAGTGCAGCAGCAATTCTTATCCAGGGATTAGTTAGGATTTGGATAGCTCCTATTATGCCAAGTATTCCACCTATAGCCATCAATATAGCCAATATTGTTACTCCTAAAGGCCTATTTTCACTCATTTCATTTCAAACCTCTAAAACCTTCCTCGACTTTTTTAAAAATAAAGAGGGACACACAATTACCCCTTCCTATTCTTTTCTTCGATTAAAAATTTTTAATTTTTTAACTTATTTTTATTATTTCCCTTGATTTTTCAAGGACTGATTTTTCCTTTTCTAAAGTGTTAAGCAATTTCTCAGTTTCTTCTTTCTTTTTAAGGAATTCATCTTGAGGCACTTCACCAAGTTTCATCCGTACCCTTAATTCTTCTATCTCTTTTTTCTTTTGAAGGATTATGTTTTCCACTTCCTCCAACCTAACGTCCACAGCAACTTTTTTACTGTCCAGCTCACTTACAACTGAGTTTAGTTTTTGAGAGTATTCTGAGTCGAGTTTAAGATAAAGTTCTTCATCAACCTCTTTCTTTTCAAAAAGTTCCCTTAATTTCTTCCTTTTCTCAATGAGCTTCTCTCTTTCAGTAATCAGTTTACCAACTTCATCCGAAAGAGTTGATTTTTCCACACCGGCAGGAATAACCTTTCCTTCTTCAACTTTTTCAGTGGTTTTTTCGAGTGCTGTCCCACATACGCTACAATAAAAAGCTTCCGGTGGAAGTATATAGCCACAGTTAGGGCATGTTTTGAAACCGAAATGCGTAGATGAGGAAGGAATAGCTTGAGCCGTAGAGGTAGATAGTTGAGGCTGTGTCTGTGGAAGGGTTAGAGTGGGAGGCTGTGAAGCAGAAGTAGGTGCTGAGACAACAGATGTTTCAGGAGTAGGAGGTTCTTTTCCTCCACTTGTTAAAGGGTACCCACATTTTCCACAGAACTTAGCGCTATCAGCGTTTTCAAAACCGCAATTAGGACATTTCATTCCTAACCCACTCACCTACCAAAAACTACCAATTTTCCCCGAGTTATTTCCGGGAAAAGGGAGAAATTTTTAGGTTACATTTTCTAGATTCTATAAAAAACCGGGAAAATTTTTAAATATATTCCTTTCCCAGCAAGTTCAATTTTAGAAGGTGTTAATTCCCTTGTTTTTTGAGAGAAGGAAATGGGTACAGGTTAAGAAACTTATTTCTGAAGCTGACTTGGTTTTGGAGGTAGTGGATGCAAGGAACCCTGAAGGAACAAGGAACAAAGAAATCGAAAAATATGCTCTAAAATCAGGTAAAAATATAGTCATAGTGATAAATAAATCGGATTTGGTTCCAAGGAGCGTTTTGGAACAATGGAGAAGAGTTTTTTCTAAAGAGTTTCTAACTGTTTACATCAGTGCAAGAGAAAGACTTGGAACAAAGAAGCTATGGTTCATAATTAAAAAAGTAGCTAAAGAGAAAATCAGCAATAAACCAGTTAAAGCAGCAGTTGTAGGTTACCCCAACACAGGCAAATCAGCAATAATAAATATTTTAAAAGGGAAGCATTCAGTTGGCACCTCCCCTAAACCTGGTTTCACAAAAAAATCCACATTGATCAAAGCCTCTACTTGGCTAAAGGTTCTAGATACACCAGGAGTTTATAGGGAGAAAAATGAAGTTGAAGCTGTGTTTAAAGGATGCATAGAACCTGAAAAAATAACTGACCCCGTTGTTTCAGCTATTGAATTAATTAAAAAATTGATGAAGAAAAAAGGCAAGGTGTTCGAGGAGGTGTATGGAGTAAAGGAGAAAGAACCTTTAAAAATACTGAAAGGGATTGGGAAAATAAGAGGGTTAGTTTCAGGAAGGGGAGAAGTAAAACTTGGCGAAGTGGCAAAAATAGTGATCAGAGACTGGCTAAAAGGAAAAATAAAAGTTTATTTTGAGCCAAGAGATTACAACTACTTAAACAGAGAGAAAATTCCAACCTTAAGAAGGAATTAAACACTTTTATAAAGAAACCTGCCCAGAAAACAAGTTTTTAGTTTCAGGGAGGAATAATTAAAAATTAGCAAAACTACATTTTCACTCTTTTTAACTTGGAAGGGGTGATAATATGTTTTTACATGACGCAGTTATTATTGGTGGAGGACCTGCAGGGTTAACTGCTGGAATATATTTATGCAGAGCTGGTTTTGATGCAGTTCTAGTTGATAGGTCACCTGTCTTGGGTGGACAAATGAATTTAACTGAAAAAATAGAGAATTATCCCGGGTATTTATCTATTTCAGGACCTGAATTAGCTAAAAAAATGGAAGTTCAAGCGAAAAAGCTTGGGTTAAAAATAGTTACAGCTGAAGTCACGAAAGTGAAACTTACTCAACGAAATGAAAAAGTGATTGAAACAAACATGGGTGAAGTAAAGGGGTTAACAGTAATTGTTGCTTCTGGTTCAGAGCCGAAAAAACTTGGAGTTAAGGGAGAAAAGGAATTTTTAGGTAGGGGAGTTTCTTACTGTGCAACTTGTGATGGACCCTTCTTCAAGAATAAAGAAGTTGCAGTAGTGGGTGGCGGTGATGCAGCTGTCACTGAAGCATTGTTCCTAACTAAAATAGCTAAGAAGGTTTTGCTGATCCACAGAAGAAACGAACTTAAAGCCCAGAAAGTTTTGCGCGAAAAAGCTTTACAAAATAAAAAGATACAATTCATTTGGAACACAGCAGTAAAGGAAATAATTGGAAATGGAGAAGTTAGGGGGATAGTGGTTAAAAATTTAAAAAACAATGTTGAAAAAATAATTGGAGTTGATGCCTTGTTCATTTATATTGGGAGAGTACCTAACACAGGTTTTATAGATGTAAAGAAGGATGAAAAGGGGTTTATTTTGACTGATAAGTATTTGAGGACTTCAGAACCTGGTATTTTCGCTGCTGGTGATTGTAGATCAGCTTCAGCTGGTCAAATATCATCAGCTGTAGGTGATGGAGCACTAGCGGCTTTTTCTGTCCAGTCATGCCTTGAAGGAATTGATAAGGAAATGCCTTACGTTTCTTGCAAAGCAATGGCTGACTGCTTTCTTTAATCTTTTCCAAAAAGTTTGAAAGGAGAGGCAGTTTATGGGGTGCAACGTTGAGAAAATAAGGGAGGACTTCCCTATTTTGAAAAGGAAAATTCAAGGTAAACCTTTGATTTATTTTGACAACACAGCAACTTCACAAAAGCCTAAACAAGTAATTGAAGCAATAAATAACTTTTACAGGGAAAAAAATGCTAATATCCACCGAGGAGTCCATTTGTTGAGCCAAGAAGCTTCTGAACTTTATGAAGAAGCCCATATAAAAGTAGCTAAGTTCATAAAGGCTGATAAGTGGAGAGAAATAATTTTTGTAAGGAATACCACGGAAGCAATAAATTTAGTAGCTTATTCCCTTGGTTTATGGAAACTAAAAGAGGGAGATGAGATAATTACTACTGTTATGGAGCACCATAGCAACATTGTGCCTTGGTACCTTATTTCAAAAATAAGGAAGCTAAAAGTGAAGGTAGTGGGGGTAACAAGTGAAGGGAAACTTAAAAAGGATGAACTTGAACAAAAAATAAATAATAGGACAAGAATTGTTGCAGTAACTCATGTTTCAAATTTTTTAGGTACAATAAATGATGTAAAGGAAATTTGTGAAATAGCTCATGAACATGGAGCCTTAGCCTTAATTGATGCCGCCCAGTCAGTTCCTCATATGGAAATAAATGTTAAAGACATGAATTGTGACTTTTTGGTATTCAGTGGACATAAAATGCTTGGACCGACTGGTATAGGAGTGCTTTACGGAAGGAGGGATGTTTTAGATGAAATGAATCCATTCCTAGGAGGGGGAGATATGATAAGTTCTGTCCATTACGAAAAAGAAGAGTTCAAAATAAACTGGAACGAATTGCCTTGGAAATTCGAGGCAGGAACCCCTAACATTGCAGGAGGGGTAGGGTTAAGTGCAGCAATAGATTACCTTGAAAAGATAGGAATGGATAATGTAAGGAAACATGAAAAGGAACTTACTTCCTATGCCTTGGAAAGGATGGAGGAGGAACTTGAAAAAACAGTAATTTATGGACCCAGAAACGTTGAAGAGAGAGGGGGGATAATATCGTTTAATATTGAAGGTTTAAGCCCTCACGAAACAGCTTTATTACTTGATGAACAGGGAATAGCTGTTAGAAGCGGCTTCCATTGCGCACAGCCTCTGCATGAATTAAAGGAAGTAAAGGCTGTTTCAGGATCTACGAGAGCAAGTTTTTACCTTTACAACACGAAAGATGAAATAGATAAATTTATAGAAGTTCTTAAACAAATAGAAAAATTAACTTAATAGTTCAGGAAGCTGGTTACATGAGGATTTTCATTCAGAAAGAAATTCGGCCTATGCGTTTTTCCACAGCTAAGTAAATCCAGTATCCACCTAAAACATTGTAACTTGCAGCTACTAAATTAAACAAGCAAATAAAAGGCAATATTTTTAGGACAAATTCTACAGGTATATTATGGATAAGGGGGGTTATTAAAAGATTTGCTACTGCCATAATTGCTACTCTAGAAAGGACAGAGGAGAGATAACCAAGGTATTTATTTCTTAACCATTTATTGTTTCTCCAGAAAAAGGTGAGCGGAAGCATTGTAGAAGTAAAAGCTAAGAATTTCATGAAAGCACTTCCAGGATTGAAAACAGCTATTGAGAAGCCCATGACAACTCCTCCGACTAAGCTTAGACGTAAACCTAAAACAAAGAAAGCAAATAGCAGCGGAAGCTCAATTAAGTCGAATTTTATATATGGAAGCAAAGGAAACGGGATTTTTAAGGGGGAAAATTTCAAAACAACCGAAAGGGCAGCTAACACAGAAATTAAAGTCAACTTTTTCACTTCAGAGCCTTTTAATTCTTTACTGTTCCTAGCCATTATCAAACCCCAATTTACAATTTATGGCAAAATAATTATTCACAAAGGCATATATTATTTAAATTTTACGCATGAAAAATTTAAAATAAAAGTCATAATTCCGTTGAAAAACACAGAAACAATAGGTGCGGTTTAAGAGTAGCAACTGAATGTTAAGGGACCCTTGTTCCCAAGAAGAAACCTTCTAGTTCTATGTTGAAGTTAATAAAGTGATTTAGAAGAGTGAATTCATGTTACCCAAGGAAAAGTAAATAATGTTAAGATACACATTTTTTAACGTAATCTAAGACTTGGAATATTTCTCTTGATTTATTTACAGCCAGAACCCGAGACCTTCCAACTTCAAATATTTTTATTATTTGTGCCTTTTCAAGCATTTTAATGTGTCTATAGGTCGCTGCGTAGTCCATTCCCAACTTCTTAACAACCGCTTTAATATGTAAAGGCTTTTCAGAGTTAGCTACTAGAAAAAGAATTTTTAGTCTAGTGGGGTTCCCTAAAGCTTTCAAGAAAAAAGCCAGTTTTTTTAACTCCGTGTTTTGAATTAATTTTTGAACCAATTCAACCACTAAATTTTGTTTTTAAGGGAAATTTTTTATGTTATAAATTACATTATGATTTTTTCATTAAATAAAGTTATCGACTAAATTTAGGAGAGCAATTTATTAAACAAGGGAATATTTTTCTTTTTCAGAATCTTTCTTTAAATTTTAAGTGATCAATTGTTCTCTTTTAAAAGGGAGTAGTCCCTTGATCAGAAACACAATTAACTGTTAACGAGTCTTCAAATTTTCATTTTAGAAACGTTACTACTCTTTCCTTTTCCATAAAAATATGGAATTTAACTCTACACAAAACCTTTTGTTTTTAAGAAAGTAAAAATTTAAAAAGTTGGTTTCTTGAAGGAATCTCTATGATAGATTTCTCTTTAAAGAAGTATTTTAAAGTATGTTAAAGTTAGGAAGAAATGAAAAGGAAGATGCTAACAAATGATGCTGCAAGAAATCTTTTCTGAAGAAATTAAAATGTTTCAAAGGTATGCAGAAGAAAAGGTACGCAGTTGGTCTAAACATGCCTTAGGTTCCCTTTTTAAGGATTTCTTTTTGTCCACTGGGAAAAGGATGCGGCCGTCGATTGCGCTGGCTTCAGCTGAGATAGTTGGTGGAGAGGCTAAATCAGCTTTACCTGCTGCTTTGGCTGTGGAATTGATTCATGCATCTTCCTTGATACACGATGACATAATAGATATGGCTGCTTTCAGAAGAGGAAAAATTGCTTTTCACAAAAGGTATGGGTTAACTACAGCTATTTTGCTTGCTGACTTTGTGCTTTCAGAGGTGGTGAGATCAATCCTTAACATCCCTGACTTGAAGAAAATGAGAAAGGTGTTTGCTATATTAAGCCATGCCACGAAGATATTGTGTGAAGGTGAATATTTGGATTCTATTTCTACAGTGGGAAACGGTTTCAATGAAGAAGATTACTTGAGAGTAGCTTTTAAAAAAACAGCTGAACTTTTTAAAGCCTCAGCTGTTTCAGGAGGAATTCTAGGTGGAGGTAGCCAAAAGGAACTTCAGGCTTTAAGAAGTTACGGTCTAAATTTAGGAGTAGCTTTCCAAATAAAGGATGACATTCTAGATTTTTCAAACAATTCTCTTCAGACAGGAAAGGACTCATTGAGGGATTTGGTTTTAGGTAGACCCTCCTACCCTTTACTGCTCAAAAGAAAGGGGCTTAGTTTAGAGGAAGCTTTGAAGAGGGCTTCAGAAAAAACTTTGGAGTACACAAGAAAGGCTTTGAATTCATTGAACACGTTTACGAATTGCCAAGCTAAAGAGAAACTCATTAAACTTGCAGAGTTTAACATTGAAAGAATGATTTAAAAATGAATCTTTAGGCGGCTTATCACTATTTCCACTACCCAAGCTACAGCAGCTATAACTATTGCTTGAAGCCATCCAGTTTCAAACCAAACTTTTATAAGTAAAACCCAGATAAAAGCAACCAATACTGTTCCCAATGGATGAATCCAAATCAACACAGAACCTACTAGATTCCCTGCAAGAGATAAAAATAGGCAGGATAAAAACCCCTTTTCTTTTTCTTTAATTAATACAAGTTTTTGACTTAACCAGACAGCGATTGCTAAAATGAACCAAGAAATCAATAAATTGGCTATTCTGGAGGACAAGCTGAAAGAAAGAAAATAAAACATCTTTTTGCCTCTAAAACCTTAACTGCATTTTTAAAAAGTTGTTAACATACTTCTTTGTGGGCTTTTAGGGTAAAGGTGTGTTGTAGTTTTAAATGTTACTTTTTTTTATCTTGCGTAGAACCACCCCCCCCCCCGAGCGGAGAGGCGGGGGACGAGGACTTTTTGAGTAGGGCGGATGGAAGTGTAAAAAAGAACGTGCTTCCCTTCCCGGGTTGGCTTTCAACCCATATTTTACCGTTATGCCTCTCAATTATTTTCTTAACTACAGATAAACCAAGACCTGTCCCCGGATACTCTCTACTATTTTTTAACCTTAGAAAAGGAATGAATATTTTGGTTATGTCCTCTTCCTTCATTCCTATCCCATTATCTTTTACATAGAACACGCTGTGCATGTTTTCTTTTCTATAACCTATTTCAACTCTGGGGTTTGGTTTATCATTGAATTTTAAAGCGTTGCTGACCAGGTTTTGGAAAACTTCACATATTTGTGTTTTCCTACCCATTATTTTAGGTAATGGTTTTTCCACAACTATTTTAGCATTTTTTTCCCTTATTAACGCTTCAAGGTCGAAAAGAACATCATTTAATAATTCATTTAAGTCAATTGGTTCAGGAGGTTCAGTTTCAGCTTCTACAGAAGCTAGTTTCAGGGTCTCATTAACCATTGCATTTAATCTTTTACCAGCTTTAATTACCCTTGAAAGGTAGTCATCCATTTCTTTGCGCAAAACTTGATCCACGTCTATTTTTTCAAGTTTTTCCTTTAAACAGATTGAAAAAAGAGTCATGCTCCTTAAGGGTTCTTTCAATTCATGGGAAACATGGTGAGCAAAGCTGGACAATTCCTCATAACTTTTCCTTAACTTCTCCTCCAGTTCTTTCCTCTCCTTTATTTCTATAAGTGAAGATATCACGCCTTTATATACTCCATTTTCAAATAAAGGAGTGGCTGAAACAATTACCGGGATTTCTTTTCCTTCCTTAGTTAAGAGGAAAGTTTCATATGTGCTAGCCACGCCATAGGGCCTCTTATCAGTTTCCTCCTGGACAATTTTCAAGTATTTTTCAGGGACTATTTTTGACCAGTGATGATTTATTAATTCTTTCTCATTGTACCCAAGCATTTCACAGAGTTTTGAGTTAACAAAAATTATTTTCCCCTTCTCATTTTCCAACAATAACCCTTCATTCAAACTCTCAACTATTCTCTCATTAAATTCTTTAAGTTGCTCAAGTTCCCTCTCCTTTTCCACTCTTTCTGTTACATCATAGTAAATTTCTATTCTTCCACCTTGGAAATCTCCTGCAGTTATTGGATAGCTAGAGTATTCTACGTACTTATCCATCCTTTTCTCCCCAGGTAAAACATGGAATATTGCTTTGCTTAAGTAAAGGTTTTTTTCGTAGGTTTCCAGTATTCTACGTTCAAATTCGTCTGGGTTTTCAAAAAACCATTTAATTTTCTCTTTAATGATTTCTTTTTTGCCTCTCCCTATCGTTTCTTCCTTTTTCAAACCATAAAATCTTTCAATCCATTTGTTTACCCAAACAATTTTCATTTTAGGGTTTAAAATTATTAGGCCGTAGTTTGCATGATCCAAGCTTGTCAACAGCAGTTCTTTGAATGCTTCTGATGTTTCCTTCAATTCTTTTCCACTTGGCAAAAGAATTTTGCCCGTCTTAATTGAGAAAATGGGTTTAAGTGTGACGATGCCTAAAAAGTCTTTTTTGTCTGTGTGTTTGGGAATTGAAACCCGTGTTTCCATTTTGATAGTTTCTCCATCTTTTGTAACAACCTCCTTTTCTAAATGATAATGAGGTTTAAAAAATTTCAGGCTTCTAAGAAAGGGGAGATGTTTTTCTTCAAACCATTTTCGGTATTTTTTTGAGAAAAGTGAAGTTATTTTCTTACCTATCAATTCATTTTTTTCGTACCCCAAAATTTCTTTAGCTGCATTGTTACAGTAGATTATTTTCCCTTCTGCATCAAAGAGTATTGTGGCTTCTGGGAAGAAGTCAAGTATGTTATATGCATAGCTACTTATTCTTTCCGTGATTTTCTTTGTTTTTTCAATTTTTTCTTGTTTTTTTGAATCCTTTTTAAAAAGGAAAAGAAAATATTTCTTGTTGTTAAGATTTAGCTGAGCAAGATATGTTTTAATTGGGATCTTTGAACCATTTTTATCCATTAATTCGAAAGAAGAAAGAAGTACTGAAAATTCTCTACCTGTTTTTGTTGATATAGCTGATAAGGAGTTAAAAACAGCTAATAAATGCCCTTGAATTTGTGGAGTGAAAAGGGAGAGGAAACTTCTTCCTAACAATTCAGTTTCATTGTATTTCAGAATTTTTTCAATGTTTTCGTTTGCAGCCAATATTTTACCGGATGAGTCAGTTAATATGAAAGCATTTTTCTCCGTGTGGCGAGGTAGTGGATATTCTTCCTCTAACTTACTTATTCCTTTCTTTATGATCATGCTTATAAACTCTTTCTCCAATGATTTATTTCTATTTTTTACTTGCTGAACACCGTAGTGGGCAACCATTAGAGATCCTTCCCTTTCCAGGAATTGAACAGTTGAAAACTGGGGAAATTTAAGAAATAAAATACTTTTCGCATTTATAAATTTATTTATGTATTATGACTGTAATGTTTAAATAGGTATTTTTTACTAAAAATAAAGTGATTTCTTTGGGAAAAATTATAATTCGTTAGAGATGCGAATTTTACTTTTCCCTCTTTGCTGATTCTTTATTTTTTTCTTTATATTTCTTGTATTGATAAAGTTTGGAGAGGGCGAAAACAGAGTCCCTTATGTCATGGTAAACCGGTATCCCTTGTTTCTCAAGTTCTTCTTTAGTTCTTTCGACTTTGCTTCTGTAACCTGTTAATGTAGCCACTATAGGTTTCTTTGGTTTGTTTTTCCATGGGGGCTTAACATTACTTATTGAGGCTTCTAGTTTTTTCATGTCCCCAAAGACGATGAGTATGTTATCTACTTTTTTATCTCTGTAGAGAGAGTATAGAATTTCCTTGTATCCCTCTTCTATGCCTATTTTTTCCAGGATCGGCCACATGTCAACAGGATTTTTTACTTTGTGCCAATTAGGTGATTTGGATTGTAGGTGAGTAACTGTTTTTTTGGATAGAGGAGTTATTTTTAGGTTTGTTGAGGAGACATAATCTGCGGCTAACACACACCCCGCACCTGTTACACTCATGACCGCAAGTTTGTTTCCTTTCGGAAGCGGAAGTTTTGAAAAGGATTTCAATAAAGTTGTCATTTCTGTGAATGTTTTTACTTGAATTAAACCAGCTTGTTTGCAAGCAGCATTAAATACTTCCTTTTTACCTGTAAGTGACCCTGTATGTGAAAGAGCTACTTTTGAACCTTCTGGAGTAATTCCTGATTTAAGTATTATGATTGGTTTTGAAGCTGAGGTTTTTTTTGCTTCTTCAAGAAATTTTCTGCCGTCTTTTAATCCTTCTAAGTAAATTGCCACAACCTTTGTTTGTTTATCTTTTCTTAAGTAATTTAAGGCTTCAGCATCATCTATGTCGCATTTATTTCCTAAACCAATTACTTTGCTTAGTTTTAGTTTTTCATGGGTTAATAAGTGTTCCAGTTGAAAACCTAGGAACAGACCTGTTTGAGCAATGAACGCTATGTCTCCTTTTCCAGACTTGATTAACTGTACAAAAGAGGTTATGAAGTTATTTTCTGTGTTATAGACCCCTGTTGTGTTGGGCCCTATTATCCTTAACCCTTTCCTTTTAGCTATCTTCAGTATTTCTTCTTCTAAATCTTTTCTTCCTTCTTCAGCGAAACCTGAAGAAATTATTACTGTGCCCTTAACACCTTTTTTGACACATTCCTCCATTATTTTGGGCACTTTTTCAGCTTTAACAGCCACAACTGCCACATCAACTTTTTCGGGTATCTCCCCGATTTCTTTGTAAGTTTTTAACCCAAGTATTTCTTCTGCTTTAGGATTAACAGGGTAGATTTTACCTTTAAAACCGTGATTCAAAAGGTTTTTTAGAATAATTGTGCCTGCTTTTGAAAGGTTTCTTGAAGCACCTATTACCGCAACTGTTTTTGGAAAAAGTATGTCTTGAAGAGTGTATTTTGTTTTCGCCACTTTTTACCGCCAAAGTTTCCTTTTTTAAAAGAAAAATAGGGAGGGGTTATGGTTGTGGTATAGCTAGATCTTTCGCCCCTTGCTTAGAAAGTTTAGCTTCTGGGTAATGTGTCTCTACTAATTCCTTAATTATTTCTGCGTATTTCACTTTTTCTTTTGCAAGAAAGTTTAGAAGTTTTGGGTCTGTCCATGGTTTGTAGAGGTTTGTAACTGAGCTTCCTGGCTCTATTTTAAAGTAGCATGGAGATGCTATTCTTGCGAATTCTGGGCATTCATAGAATCTGTTGAATCCGCCGAAGGAGTCAAAAAGGTAAACGTGTAGATCTAAGGGTATGTCTACTGCTTTTCTTATAGCGGCAATCATTGGTAATGTTAGGTCTCCCACCGGGTTAAATGTGTCTGCACCAAGTTTTTCGAGTACTTTAGCACCTGCAGGATTAGCATGACCAGCATAAATTGAAACTTTAAACTTTGTGTCTTTCGGTATTTCCCCGGTTTTTCTAAGTTCATTAACAACCCAGAGTAAGCCTTCATCCACTATGAGGAATCCTCTGAAGCCTATCTCTATACCCCTTTTTATGTCAGCTACCACGTAGGTTAATTGATCAGATCCCCGGTATCTTAAACCGGAGTATGCGCCTTCAGGGGTGACTAATTGTCTCCCAATATCCCAAGAAGTTCTTGGACCAGGTGTCAATATGACTTCAACCTCTGCTTCAGCAGCTTTTTCCGCAAATTTTTTAAGTTCTTCCTTGGAAAGTAGGGTTGAACCCATTACGGTACTTATCAACCTATGAACTGGGATGTTTCTTTCCTCTGCTTCTTTAACAACTGTTTCTAGCACTGATGGCCTTTCAACACCTGAGATTTCAATTCTCCAGTTGCAACCATCTGGAAATTTTTTTTTGGATGTTGGGAGTTCATATAAGTCCTTGCCTGGAATACCTATTTTCTCTAGGGCTTCAATTACTTCTTTCATAGAAACCTCCTTTAAAAGGGTTCTTATATTTTGGTTTAAAATTTATTTTTTTAACTTTTGTTTATTTGAAGAACAATTTTCGAATAAGAGAGAACTCGGTGTAAATCTCTTTAGTTTTTATTTTAATTTCTAGTTTTTAAGAGAGGGAGTGGTTAAAGGTTTACTTTCAAGATGTTATAAATTATTACGGAGGGCAAAATATCACCTGCTGTTTGTGTAACATAGGTGCAGAAAACGGAGTGTGTTTTGTTATATATTTCACCTTCAATTACCCCTGCCGCAAAAACCAAGAATGTTTTTTTCAAGTTGTAGCCCCAGGCATAGAATGCTAAAGAGAAAAGTGTTGCTTGGATTAGGTTTGACAAGTTTTTATTGAGTTTAGATTGGGTGACTGGTTGAATAAATCCTCTGAAGTATATTTCTTCAGCTGGAATAAAGAAGAACATGTTGTAAAGGATAAATTCCTTTGTTATTGTCCAGGAGGGTTCTTTAAATAGAGCACCTACTAACCCCGCTAATCCGAACCCCAGGCCTAACAAGAGGTCTGAAGGGAGGCTGTCTTTTTTGAACCCGTACTCTTTCCAGTTTCTTTTCGTAATTATTTTGTCAACGAATGGAGTTATTAACATTAGAGAGTAGAAGATGTACGTACCTAATATGCTGCGTTGGGAACCTGAAAGGATTATTGAGGGAAAGGAGATGGCAATTATTAAGGGGGAGAGGAGGTGGTAGCGTGGTGTAATCCAGGTTTCTTTATATTTTTTGGTTAGGCTCCACCAGGAAGTTAAACCTATAAATAAGCCTGTTAAGGTTAAAAGGATTTGTGTTAAAGTTAAATTGTAGGGGTTCATTTCTTTACCTTTTTAAAATTGGTTCTTTTTATTTTTCATCATTCTGTATTGTTTTTAAAGGTTTTTTTCTTTATTTCTCCTTCAATTCCCTTAAACTCTCTTTTTTCGTTGTAAGATTAAGAGAGAAGGGTAGGTAGCCGTGAAAAAGGTATTATTTGATAAGAAGTTGTTGAAAGAGCTTTTAGAAGCTGCAAGGAAATCTTTCCCAAAAGAGATGATTCTTTTACTTAGGGGTAAAGTTAAGAAGAAAGAAATTTTTGTGAACGAATTCGTTGTTCCTCCCATGTTTTTTCAAGGTTTTGCTTCAGCAGGTTTTAACCCTTACCTTATCCCAATGGATGCGTCAATTATTGGTTCTGTACATTCCCATCCTTCAGGCAACCCTAACCCCTCAGTGGCTGATTTAAACAATGCATACGGCTTTGTCATAGTCATCTTAACTTACCCCTTTCTTTCAGTTGAAGACGTCCATGTTTACGACAGGAAAGGTGAAAAGTTAATTAAAGAGACTGTTTAATTTTTTTCTTCCTCTAGAAGGAAAAGTATTTCTTTTACAGCTTCTTTTTCTCTATCCTTTACTGTTTTTATATCCTTCACACTCTCCCCTACATAAACTTGAAACTTCCTTGTCCTCCAGTTAATCAATCGTTTTAATAGGAACTCGAAACCTGAAAGAAAGAAAAGGAGGGTGAAGTATGGGTTGGAGATGCTGGTTTTTAATTCAAAAACCCATTCAAAGGCTGGAATGCCATTATTTTCTAAAAAACTTAGGGTAATGAATGGAATTAAGGAAATAAATTGTAGAACTGAAAATTTTACAGTGTTTAAGGCCAAAGAGGAATTTCTTTTTCTTATTTCGCTTCCCAGTTTAAAAATTTGAAGCCCTGCAAAAACATTTAGGAAAGCAGTTAAACCAGGGATTACCTCCTTAACTAACTCCTTTGTAGGGATGAAAACTAAAAGTAAGGTAGGGTTGCCTATTTTTCTTAGGGTTTCCCCGAAGTAAAGCCCATTAATGAACACAGTAAATGTGGTGGGTGCAGCCAGGTTTAAGTACCCTAGTAAAAGGAAAAGGGATGCGTTTAAGAAAGAGGAAAGTAGTAACGATGTAACTGCCCCTGTTCCTGTGAGGTAGAAATAGAAGTGGTTAAAAGATATGTTTTCAATAAATAAATTCGCCGCAACACCCACGAAGAAGGCTAAAGGCTGAAAAAAAATAAATGTTTTATTCATTTCTACCTCAAGCCTTTAGCCTTTTGTGAAAACAAAGTATTTTTCATGCAGTTTCGTTTTCTTCAAGCCAAGCCTCTAATTCCTTGAAAATTTCTTCTTTACTTCTTTTTTCCCTACCTAAGAAAATTGCTTTGTTTTTCAGGATATAAAAAATCTTTTTCAACTTGTTAGTTTTTAGCTTAAGGGAAGACTCAACAGTTTGCTCTTGGCTTTTTGTTTCAGTTCCATTTTCTAAATCTAGAAGAAAGGCCGCTATTTTTTCAATGTCTTTTCTGACGCGGTTTTTCTTAACAACTACTGGTTTTAATTTACTCCAATGAAGCGGCACCTGCTCATCTTTGTTTACCGTAAATATTTTGATTTCTTGCCCATTTACAGCCAGTTTTTCTTCAGATACTTTAAGTAATTTCTTAAATTTTTTACTGTATTTGTTAACAACAACCATTCTGTATTTAACTCCGCTGAGGAGGGCGAAATTTATGAGTTTATCTGCTGCTTCTATACTTGGGGGATCAGGTTGAATCACAGGCACTATTTCATCTGTGACAGTGAACAAAAGGAAGTAGTTCTCTAAATGGTTTAAACCTCCCCCGCCAGGGTAGTCAATTACTACTTTTTCAGCTCTGGAGGCAAGAAACTCTTTTAATTCTCTCATCTTGTTTAAGAGGTTATTTGTTTCTTTGATTGAACTTGTTTCTTCAATATTTAGTTTGCCTGAAGGTATGAAGGCTATTTCTCTGTAAATAGGGTATCTATCACTTACATAGGCTATTTCGTCAACTTCACACTTACCTTTTAAGTAATCGCTTAACGTCCGGAATTTTTCCATTTCAAAATTTGGGTCCCATATCCGTGTTGCAGCGTTGCTTCCGAAATCAGCTTCAACAAAAATGTATTTTTTCTCCTTCTCAGCTGGTTTTAGCTGAGCCATTGAAAGAATTGTAGAGAAAGCGATTGTTGTTTTACCCACTCCTCCACGGAAATTAGCGAATCCTATACTCATCATTCCCATGCACCCTTTTTTAAAAATGGAAGTAGTAAGTTTGTTAAAACGCTTTCTTTATTTTAGATTTCTTTTTTTCTATCGTTAAATATTCCCTTATGAACGCTGGTTTAATTTTAGTGTGTTTCTCAGCTTTTTCTCTGTTTGCAAGAATTATAAGCAGAAGTGGAACAACCACTAAGGGTAGAAAGTAAATAAAGCTGTTAACAACACCATCTTCAGGCTTCATTCCACTGTTTAAATTTTTTTCATAGCGAGATGTGGAATTTGTTAAAATTGGTTGAAAAACTTTTATCTCTTGGATACTTACCTTTATTTTTAGGTAAGTTTCATTACCTCTAGATGCAACATTAGAGGTATTAGTTAATTTTTTTGATTTTATTTCTGTAACTTTCAAAACTACTTCAGCTGTTACTTTATTGTTTTTAGAGTCGAATGCTTCAATTAAGTAGTTGTAGATTCCAGGTTTATCTGGGGCGTAAATAAAGGTTCTCCATAAGTTGCTTGGCAAAGCAGTCATTTGTTTATCGTTAAAAGTAACCTTTCTTATTGGATAGCTTCCAGGCTTAACTTCAGCGAAACAATAAATTAATTCTTTAGGTTTAACTATTGACTTACTTAACCAAGCCTTAATTTCAGGTAAAAGGAAGTTAACTGTTTCTTGGCAGCAGTTTTCATTGGAGGGATTTAACTGATTTCTTTCACGGCTTAAATTGGTTTCTTCACCTTCAACAATCACGGTAAAACCTGTCCATGCACTTAAACCATTGTTTGCAGTAGCTATAATTTTAAACCGGTAGGTTCCATTTTTAATGGCTAGTGTGGAAAACTTAAGCAATTTAATTTGCTTAGGAGCTAACAAATTTATTTTTTTCTCCATATGTGAAGGTTTGAAACCGCCATTAACTTCAGAGACAACTCTAATACTTGTCGCGTAGTCATTTCCTGTATTTGAAACCTTAACTTCAAAATTTAAAGTTTCACCAACTCTTAAATTCAGAGGAGGAATGCTGGAAATTTCAAGAGAGGCGTGAGGTGAAGATTTGGACCTTGAACTACTGCCTGAATTGATGGAGGAATTTCCTGAGGCAGTACCTTGCCCATTGGATCCTTGGTTGCTGGAACCAGTATTTTCTGAACTGCCTGAGTTACCTGAACTGCCTTCATTATTGTTACTGGATGCAGAGTTTCCTGAACTGCCTGAGTTACTTGAGCCGCTGCTTGGTGGTTTTGGACAGCTTATGTATGTTGTTTTTTGCATGTGTCCACATGGTGAAGTTGCCGTTGCTGTTAAGCTTCCGCAGCAATGACTGCTTGCGGTAACGTATAGGTTTGCTAAACAGTAGAAAGTTACCTCTGTAACTTTACCTTCATTGTTGAAGCTGTACTGTACAGTTGCAGGTTTTAAAGGTGCGCTTCCTTCTCCACAGGAAGCTCCTGAACAAACATACTTGTTTTGTTGATTGTCCCACCAACAGTTTTGGCCGTGGATGTTCACTGTTAATGTTCCTGTGCAGTAACTGCAAGCCTTGGAATACGCTGTGTTTTTTGAAACAGGTTGTGAAAAGGTTATTTTATGGGGTCCAGTTCTGCAGTAGGCGTAAACTGTTCTACCGCTCCACGAAAGGCCGCCGACAGATTCATGAGTCTTAAATCGTTCAGTTTTGGAAGCTGTTAACAACGTAAAAGAGGTGAACGAAAGGAGAAGTACAAGCAAGAAAAGAATTATTTTTTGAGGCCTTCTTAACAATTCTAGTCCCCTCTTACCATCAATTAAAGTAAAGTAGAGTTGGTTGCGGAAAAAAGCTTTGCTTCTACTTTTTTAGTTTCATAAGTCAAGAAAAAGGGGGGAGGGGGGAGAGTTTAGTAAAAGGTAATTTAATAAATTTTAATTATTAAAAGAAAGTTTAAGACGTGTTTCTGACAAAAAATAAGTAATTTTTCTCTTTTATAAAATAAATGAAACCTTTTCTAGGTTTTCAAACCTGTATTTGACTTTTTCCAGGCGGTTTCTGATATAAATTAGGGAGTCAGTTTTTACATCTTTAACGTAACCTTCCAAGTAAAGGGTTATAGAAAATAATTTTTTTGATTGGTTACTTGGCTGAGGCTTTACTTCAACTATAACTTCCTTGTTTACTTTTATTTCTAGTTTAAGTTGAGACTTAATGACGTCTAGTTCCCTGTAGCCGAGCAGTTTGAAGAGGCAATTGGAAATTTCTTCGTCCATTTGTTTTTCCAAATTTGCAACAATTGTTTCTTTCGGCGTAAGTGTTCCGTTTTTGTTTATGAAGAAGGATTTATTGAGGTGTTGGGTGAAATTTATTTTTTCAAGTGCTTCGCTGACTTTGTAAAGTAGGTAAATTCTTACGGGGTGAACTATGTCAATTTCCCTCTTCTCCTTTATAAAGGTGTTACCCAAGGAATCAGTCAATAAATAATTTGTGTGTATGATTGTTTGTACAGCTCCTTTATCTTCTTCCTTCTCACCTGTTGTGGCGCTTAAGATCACTCTATTAAATTCTATATCAACAGGGCAGTAATTTTTCAGTTCTTTAAGATAAACCTTCAGTGCAAGTTTTAACTGAAACCCCTTCTCCTTAGCTTTATCTGTTTCTTCCTGAGTTATTTTCGTTATTTCAGAATTTTTTAATGTTAAGCTCGTGTAAGGATTTGATTTAGTTTTAGATGTTTCCCAAATTTTTTTGTCAAGAAGCCCCCTTAGTTTCAGGGTTACACGGGCCAACATTATGTCTCTTTCGTAAGCTGTTCTCTCCATGCTTTTCAAACTTTTCAAGTACTCTGTTCTGTCAGGGTGAACTATTTTAAAAGTTAAAGTTGTTCCAATAATCAATAAACAAAGAGTGAAAATTAAGGGTATCCCTTTCAAGGTTTTCCAACCCCTTTTTCTACGATTAAAAGAAGAGATTCATTGTACAAGTTTATTTTCTCGATTGAGGAAGAGTAAAAATTTAGAACAGGCCCTTTTTCAATTCTAAAACCTTTTCCACCTTTAAGCTGAACAATCCAACGGCAGCTGTTTATGGAATTTTGACAGAATGTTTTGTCTAGGTCTTCCATGGTTACGTTCCCCCAAAGGATTCTTAGGACTTCACCTGAGAAATAGACCCTCTTCATTTCCTTGAAAGAGCCTTCAGTGAAGGAAAGTATCTTCTTTGATGAAGCGGTTTTTGGTGAGAAGTAGTGGTTGGAAAGAAAGAAAGAGGTAATTAGAACCATAGCTATTATGTCCCAAAGGAAGAGGTTTCTCATTTAATTCTCCTCCAAGCTTTGAAAAAACATTTATGGTTTTCAATGACAGGTATAGGCTGAGTTAAATTTTTAGAAGTGTTCGTAAAGTTGACTTTTTCCACAATCTTCACATCAACAACTTCCATTTGAAATGTTAATGAAAGAAGTAAGAGAAGAAGCATTAAGAATACAGTGAATGTTAAACTTAGCTCTATCCCTTCAATCATTGGAAAATCACCTTCCTTTTAGAGCTGTTAACTGTGTTCCTCCTTTATCTATCCATCCCCCCTTAATTAGTAAAATGGAGCCTTTATGTAGAAATAAAACTCTTCTAACTTTCGCGTTTGAACTTTTCTGAATGTAACCAGGCCTGAGGAATGAGGGTGAACTTTTAAGATCGAAAAGAAAATTTGATTTGACATATATTGTGCCATTACAAATTATTAAGGTGTAGTTGAAGGGAAGATTAGGGGTTTTGTAAATTATTGAAACTTCTCTATATTGGGGTTTTGTGGAATACTTAACTACTTCAGCTAAGTCACTTACAAGAAACTCAGCTGCACATTTTTTAGACCATAAGTAAAGGTTGATTGAGAATATTAAACTGAAAAAGATAAGCATTAACCCCAATAGATAATAAAAATTTATTGAAAGCACATTTCTAAACATTTTCAATTCACCAACTCTATAGTGACAGCTGAAGAGTTGCTTCTGAAGCGGATAAAGTAGTAGTTTGACTCATTTATGTGAATAAACCCTGAAACAGTGAAGGGGTAAACTCTTTCAACGTAAACGTCATTTACGCAGTAAATTAAGGTTGAGGAACCTTTACTTGTAAGCGAATGAATTTCCAAGTTTTTTGGCAAGTAGAACGTTTGATACTCAGCACCTCCACCTACCACTGAATAAATCACTCCATCAAAATCGGTAGCCATTCTTTCTAGAAGATTTTGCAGTGATTTCTTCCTTGACTGAACCGAAAATTCAGAGAAGAATGAAAGCGTAACTAGGAAAAGTGTAAAACTCAAAGCTAAAATTAAAGAAGTGCTTATTGTCTCCTCCAATTTACTTACCTCCTTTTTCAGATAAACAGCAACCAAAAGTATTTTAGGGAGAGAAGGAAGATTAAGACATAAAGAGGAATGAAAGCTAAGTTATCTTTAACTATTTTTGAACCGAGAACCGACTGAATAATAAGTAAAATAGTTATTTCGATTACTAACAATTTTTTGTTGATTTGTTTTTCGAAAAAGGAAACAGCCCCATTTGGAAGTAAAGTGAAGGCTGTGTAGAGGGTAGTTAACCCACCCAATGTAAAAGAGTAAATTCCGTTTAGGAAACGGAACTGTAACCTTTTACTGGTGAATATTTCTTCTCTTTCCTTCTTAAGGTCTAGGAAGGGAATTATTTGTTCGCAAGTGAAAACTAGTCTTTTACCAATGTATTCAGTGTCCAGTCTATGAAGCTCAATTAAACCTAAGAGCTGCGTAAATATTCTGTAGCTTTTGAATTTTTCTTTTAAAATATTCAAAATCTCTTTAACAGTGCTTTTACCAGTAATTAAAGCTTGAAGTGTTTTTCCATTCACTTTAATAGCTTTGTTTTCTTTTAAAGCTTCAATTAAAGCTGTTTCCAAACTTTTCTTTTGTTGAAATTTCAAGCCAATGTTTTTAAGGAAGTAGATAAGTTCTTTCTCTTTTTCTATATCTGTTTCTTTTTCTCTCCACAACTTCTTAAGTTTCACAGTTAAAAAATTAGGATTCTTCAAAGTTTTTCACACCCAAAACCTTAAATGAAAAGAAAAGCCAAACTAAAGCAGTTAACAACAAAGTTTCAGGTGGAAAGTTGTAGAGTGAAAACATAAGGAGGAGGGAAATAGCTAAAATGAAATTTAGGGTGGTGAAAAAATTGATTTTGAAAGCTAAGTTTTTACTGTGTAATATGTATTTCTGTCTTATCTTATTTCTCGCACTTGAAACAGCTGTTTTTAATGAATTTTCAAAATCTTCTTCATCTAAACATGAGATAAGACTTTTTATTTCTTCTTTTACAGGTAACGGTTCATTTTCAATATACTTTAGCAACTCCTCTTTAGGAAGATTTCCATACAATTTAATTCTTTTATAGATTTTTTTCATGTCAGAGCTATATTTTTTAATATTTGCTCCAGCAACTTTTTTGATGCTGTAGGGTAAGTTCCCGGTACTAGTTATTCCAGCCGAAAAAAACTCGAGAAATTCTGGAGAACCTGACTCATATTCAGCAATTAATTCGTTAAAGTAAAAATTTACCATACTGGGATATAATACTTTATAGTTTAGATAAGTTATAAGGGGAATAATTGAGGCTAAAAATAAATCTTGAAAAAAGAGAACCACAGAAATAATTAAGAAAAAAGAAAGCAGTAGATTAATAAATAGAATTAGGGAGGTTAATTGTAGAGGGGATAATTTAGAGTTTCTTTTTTTAAGCACGTATTTCAACTTAGGGGGAGGCTTCACTTTACTTCCTAATGCTTTAAAACTTATTTTCGCCAAGTTACTTAGCATAAACTGAACTCCTTTCAAAAACTCTTCCCTCCCACTCATTAACTTTCACTAAAATTTCTTCAGGAGTTGGGTTTTTCTGGGACATCTCCATTAAAGAGTTCCTTATAGTTGTTAACGCCTTTTTAAAGGCAAAAATTGATAAATAGCTTTTTTTCCTGACTTTTTTCAAAGGTGCTGTTTCGTAGAGGTTTACTTCTGTTTTAACTGTTTGCAGTAGTTTGTTATCCCACCTGAAACTACAGAGAATTTTTTCTTGTGTGGGGTGGTATATCGAAGAAACTCTTCTAAGTACCTTGTGCCCACTTTTCAATTTAGAAAGCACGACTATGCTTTCAGGGAATGTTAAATAATACCCCCATCTCTTAACTTTTCTCTCCAATTCCTCCAAATTTGATGAATGGACAGTTGCTATGGTTTGAATCCCGCTATCTAAACTTAAAAGGAATGCTTCCATTTCTTCAGGTCTACGTATCTCACCTATGTAAACCACATCAGGGTTTCTCCACAAGGTTTTATATATTTCTAGAACTTTAGATTTGTCTTTTTCATTTAAAGTTTCAAAAGGAGGGATTTCGTAGGCGGTATGTAAGACACCGAATCTGCTCAAATCCATTATTTCTCTTAAGTCCTCAATAGAAATCAATCTTTTTTTGAAACCCAGAAAAGGGAGCAATGAGTTAGCTAGTGTTGTTTTACCAGCTCCTGTCGGTCCAGTGATCAAAATTGAGGTTCCGCTCCAAACAAGCCAAACAAGAAAAACAGCTGCTTCCAAGGTGAGCATTTCCAAATTTATAAGTTTCGGAATTGTTAAATCTTGTAGATGCAAATTTCTTATGTCTAGTGCATAATTGGATAGGGGAGGGATATCATAGCTTATTCTAGAGTGGTAATACTTGCTTTCAATGTCTGTTTTTATGCTTGGATGTCTAAAACTGATTAAGCTGTAGTTTTCAGTCAGAATAAGAGTCTCTATTTTATTTATTAATTCTTGAGTCAAGAGTGTATTAAGTTGACATCTTCCAAAGTCTACGTGGTCAATGTAAAGGTTTCTTCCTTTTACACCGTAGATTTCGGTTATTCCATTCCCTTTCAAGATAAGCGGGAAGATTTCTTCAACTTTAGTGTTTGAAACAGCTAATTCAAGCGAAAGATTTTCCAATTCCTCTTCTTTTAAAAGGGGGAAATAGAAACGCAGAAGCGACTTAGCGAGGTCTTTTCTTGCCTCGATTACTTGGTTGAAATCCATGTTTAAATAATCTAATTCACAGTTTTCTAGTTCTTCTTTCACCTTATTTATTTTCTCTTTGTCTAAACCCAAAACTTCAGTTAACTTTTTTATCTGCAAGTGAATTCCTTGGTTTTCAGTGAGGTAAAAATTGTAGATGTATGGCCCTTTCTTCCTTGTTTCAAGAAAATTTAAACCGTTTGGTTTGGTTAAAGGTTGAGGTTCATTGTTTCTTTCCAGAATTCTTCTTTGGAGCACTTCTTCATAAATGATTACTCCCTTCTCTTCATATTTTTTAAAGAATTTCTTGTAGAGAATTGTTTTTTTTGCTTTCTTAAGTAGTTTTTTGTAGATTTTGTACCTTTTTGAAAAGTATTGAAGCGCCTGAACCCCTTTTAAAGGATTTCCCTTAATTAGTTCATAAATAGGTTTAACTAATTCTCTGTCTTTCCCCTTTATTTTAAGTATTTCTTTACTTGTTTTATTTAAGAAATCAGTTAAGTAGCTTATGTTTACTGTAAAGGCAAAATTTTCACCTTTTAACAATATCTGTGACGAATTAAACTTGTTGGGGTGCAAAAGAAATTCTTGGATGATGCATTTCACACATTTAGCTGGGTCAGCTATTTCCTTGCAACGGCAATTTAGAGTAATCATTTCCTGAATCCTTTCCTCAAAACAAGGTGAAGACAGTGTTTTTGTTGTTGTAAAGGAAATAAAGAACCCTTAATTTTTACTTCAAAGGATTTTTTTGAAGTAAAACTTTTAAAGGAAAGGGAATTGTTTTCTAGAAGTATGGAGAAAATGCTCTTAACTCTCTTCGTTTTTCTGGTTTTCTTAATTTTTTTCTTTTCAGCAGTGGAGGAACCTGTAAAAACTGTTTTTCAAAGTGTTAAGTCATTATTGAGCAAGTTGTTTTCCTCCTTTAAAAATTTTATTGAAGGATTGAAGATTGAAGTTGCAAAAATTGTTTCTCAATGAACAAATTTCATGGAACCTATTTCTTGAAACAAGAAAAAAGAAAGGAAATTAAGTTAGGTAATGGAAGGAGTTAATTCCTTTTCCCTGTTTCTTTCCAGCCAGATTTCAGGTTTCACACTGTACATTTTTTCGTAAGGTTCACGATGTAAAGTATTCATTGTACAGAAGGGAATTATTCTCCCATCTACAGTAGCATAATGTATTGTGCAGCGTTGCACCCTTTCTAAATCGAAGTTCCAAGCATCCATAAAATGCATGCAACCGATCATGATCAATTTATTCATTAGTTTAGCCAACGCCTCATAGGTTCCTGATGTCAATATATCCAATAGGAATCTGCGGAACAGCCCTCCCTTAACCGTCTTTACAATTTTTAACATATTGAGCTTGGCCTTAAATTTCTTACCCTCGATTGCCAAGTTATAAACGTCCCAAAGTATATCGTAGAATTTATCTACGTCCACATACTTTGTGATGGGATTTATTTCGCCATTGTCTTCAACAACTATGAAGGTGGCTGCACCACAGTGAGGATGGTTTGTGAATTCAGGATATTTCCTGTTTTTTAAAGCCCCCACCGATTTAGACACGGGTAAAGTCCAAGGTATAGCTCGGAAATCTGAAACCTTTATTTTGCCATTTGTCTCCTTCTCAACTAATTTAAGAAATTCAGGTATAGTGATCCTCATTTTCTTCATTTCTTCTTTTTTAGCAGCCCCTGAAAAAGAAATAGGCTGGACATTAATTGCCCTTATAACATCTTTGTTTTCAGCAGCGAAACGAATAATTTCTCCAATTTCTTCGTCATTAACTCCCTTAGCTAAGGTTACAACTAAAACAATGCTTCCATGCTTTATTTTCCTAGCGTTTTCTAAAAGTTTTAGTTTGTAGGGAAGAACGTTAAAACCTCGAAGTTTTTCATAGACTTCAGGTTTCAAGGAATCAAACTGTAAATAAACAGTTGACATTCCTGCTTTGAAACATTCATGGTAGAAAGCAATGTCTTTAGCAAATCTTATACCGTTAGTGTTTACTTCCACGTGACTGAGCCCGTGTTTTTTAGCTGTCCTGATTATTTCTGGCAAGTCATCCCTAACCGTAGGTTCTCCTCCGCTAAGTTGTAAAGCAGTTGTTGAGACAGGAGAGTTCTTTCTTAGGTTCTTAATCATTTCTTCTATTTCTTCCAGGCTAGGTTCATAAACGTAACCAGCCCTAGCTGCATTTGCGAAGCATATAGGGCATTTCATGTTACATCTATTAGTTATGTCTATTATTCCAAGTACGGTGTGGGACTTATGTTCAGGACATATGCCGCAGTCAAAGGGGCATCCCTTAATTGTTTTAGTGCGGGGGTTACTTAACCCGTCTCCGACATAATCGTATTTTAAGTACTCCTTCCATAGTTTGTAGTCAGCCCAGTAGATTTCTTCGAAAACACCATGTTCAGGGCATTTCTTCCTCATGTAAACTTTGTTGTCTCTGTGGAAGATAACTGCTTCTATTCTGGCTGAACAAACTGGGCAGAGGCTCACTGTTTTTTTGATGAATTGGTCGCCGGGTTTAATTAATTCTTCTTCAAGTTTCATTTATTTCCCCCTTAAAGTGGTAACAAAGGAATTCATTTATATAAAAAAATTTCCAAACAAAAAATAAGGTGAAAAAGGTGGAAAATAATGAAGAGGAACAAAGGATTAGAATGGGCTCTTTCAAAGCTTGGATTAACAAGTTATGAACAGAAGGCCTATGTTTCATTGCTTAAAAATAGACCTTTAACAGCTAAAGAAATAAGTGAAAAAGCAGGTATTCCATACTCTAAAGTTTATGAAGTGTTAGGTAGACTGGAAAAAAAGGGCTGGGTTAATTGTGACGAATCACGGCCTTCAAATTACTTCCCAAAACCTCCATCTGAAGCTGCAAGGGTACAATTGCTTAAAGTGAAAGATGAACTTAGAGAAGCAGGAGAAATTGTGGTTAAAGAGCTGCAACCGATTTTTCAAAGGGTTGAATCAAAGGAGAAACCTGAAATATGGATATTGAGAGGGAAACATAACATATTGGCTAAAACTCAAGAAATAATTCTAAACTCAAAGGAAGAAATACTTTTAGCCCTGCCTTACTCCACCAAAGAAATGGTTGAACCAATAATTGAAGCATTAAAAACCTCAGAAAAAAATAAGGTTAAAGTGAAACTAATGACGATAAAAAAGAACATAAAGGAAGTAACAAACCAATTAAAAACTATTGAAACAAAATACGTCGAAGTCATTTTCGGTGGAGGCTTAATTTCAGACAATAAAGAAGTTATCCTCTTACTTGGAAGAAAAGGAAAAGAGGGATACTTGGCAGTTTGGTCTAAACATATAGGTTTAACTACAATAGCCAAACAGTACTTTAACTACCTCTGGGGAAATAGTTCTTCCTTATTTGAATAATAATTTAGGCAGAAAAGTTAAGTTCTTGCGGTTGTACAGGTTTTGTGAGGAGAAGTTTGAGAAATGAGTAAGGAAGCAGAAGAAATTTGGGAGAAAAATGTTGCAGAAACTGGAAATGTAGTAATTAACAAAGAAATGTTCATTAAAGCATGGAAGGGTGAATTTCTGAAGAGAAAGGACTTGTTGGAGCTATTAAAGCTCTCTAAAAAAATCTTTCAACACGAGAAACAGCTCCTCGAAATTAAATCAGAAAAAACTTTCTTCATAGGAGACACTCATGGGGACTTCCAAACTTCGAAATGGGCTTTGAAGAAAATTTTTGCAACTGACAAAGGAAAAATTGTTTTTCTGGGAGACTATGTAGATAGAGGACCTGAACAAATAGAAAACATTAATTTATTGTTAGCTGCCAAAATTTTAGCTCCCAAAAAAATAATTCTTTTGAGAGGAAACCATGAAAGTCCCTTAGCAAACAAATATTACGGGTTCTTTAAGGAAATCTTGAGGCAATACGACGCTGAAACTTACAAGGAGTACAATGAAACATTTTCATTTATGCCATACGTTGTTCTTTTAAATGATAAAGTTTTAGGTTTACATGGAGGGATCCCTGAAAACCTGAAAGAAGTAGAAGAAATAAACTCGTTCAGTAAAGGAGATTTAATGCCTTCCAACAAGAAAGCCCTTCAGATTTTATGGAACGACCCTAAAGAATACGTTGGAACATTTTCACCAAGCATAAGAGGGCCTGGAATAATGTATTTTGGCCGTGAAACGTTTAAAAGATTCATGGAAAAAAATAAGTTAAGCTTTTTAATTAGGGCCCATGAATACTTCCCACCCTGCATAAAATATTTTTTTGACGGGAAGTTAGTAAGTATTTTCTCCTGTAGGTTTTACCCTGAATGCAAACCAAAAATGCTGGTTTTCAGGAAAGAAAAAATTGAAGAAGTGCTTGAATTAAATATTTGAAAAACTTCCCTTCATGTTTCAATGGCGCAGTTTAGATATTAAATCTTAAAAAGGTTCTTCTTAATTTTTTAATTTAACAGGGGGATCTCATTGAAAAAAGTTGCTTATTTAATACTTACACTAAGTTTGATACTTAACATTTTCCTTTCTGTAGAACTTTACAAATCAACTCAAGCAAATCCTGCTTCAGAAATTCAGATTGAAACATTGAAAAATGAATTAAACAGGTTGTCAAAGGAAAATAACTTATTAAAAAAGCAAGTTGAGGTACTTAATGAAACTTTACAGTTGACAAAGAAATCTTTGGAGTATTACAGAAAGAAATATAACACAGTAAATGTTTCAACTCACGGAAATGTTTTAGGCTCTAAAACAGTAAACCTTGTAGCTGTTTCAATGGAGCCTGCAGGTTTTTTCGAGTATAAATACGTGGGGCATGTGTTGCAAGCTGAAATCGAAATCATAAATGGCGAAGGAAGAATTCTAACTAATATTCAGCCAAAGGTTGGCATAGACTTACAAAACAGTTTAGAAGCAGCAAAAGAAGTAGCTGAGAAAGTGACAGGTAGGAAATTCAGTAACATAGACATAGTGGTTTCTATTTCTTCAAATGAAAAAATAGAGGTTGTAGATGGGCCAAGTGCAGGAGCAATTTTAACAGCAGCAATAATTGCAACAGTTGAAAATAAAGAGATGAGAAAAGATGTTTTTTGCACAGGTACAATTGAAAAAGACGGCTCAATTGGTCAAGTTGGTGGAGTAACTGAAAAAGCTGTAGCTGCAGCTGAGAGAGGAGGAAAATTGTTCCTTGTACCTGAAGGCCAAGGAAAAATACGTAAACTTGTCCCTCATGAAACAGAAATAATTCCTGGGTTAAAAATTATCAAGTACAAAGTAGTAACTGTTAATTTACAAGACTACCTAAAAGAAAAAGGCTACAACATAGAAGTAGTGGAAGTGTCAAATATTTTAGATGTTATAAACCTAGTTTTTGCAAAATAAAACCTTTTTGAAAAAGGGTAAATAGTGTGAAGAGGTAGATAAATAAAATCCTACTTCTTTACATTAAGAATTCAGCATCTAATCTTTCTCTTTAATCTTAAAGGAAATTGAAGGGAAAGATTTTGAGAGAAGAATTTAGGGTTATTGTTTAAACAATAGATCCAAGAACTTTTTAGCTGAACTACACATTTGAACATTATTAAACAGAATATAGAACCTCTTTGCTTCAATGCTCTCTATTATTTCTAGAAGTTTTTTCAAGTCTGCAGTAGTGTAGTCATAATAATATTTCCTTTTCCCTAAACCGTGAAGCCTTGTATAGACAGTATCTGCCTTAGTTACGGGCATTGAGAAAAACAAGTCAGTTACATGAAGTAATTTATTTCTTGAACAAACTTCCCTTATTAAGTCAGGTTCTTTAACCCATTTTCCTCGAGGCTCAAAACCTAAAATCAACCCGTTCCTATCTATTTTTTTAAAGAAATCATCTAAATTTTTTATGTTTTCCTCTGAAGGAGTGAAACTTGGGGGTGTTTGAAAAACTACTACTTTAGTTTTCAAAATTTTAGCTATAGCTAAGGTTTTCTTCCATGCATTAAACACTTGAACAGTTGGTTTGAAGAGGCCATAAAATTTTTCTTCCTCAACAGGAATTTTTAGTTTAGCTTTTCTCCAAGTTGGGCTGCTACTTGGGTGAGTTATCAGCTGCCAAGCTTTAAGAGTGAACTCAAAACTGTCAGGAGCCAAATTTCTCCATTTCTTAGCAGTTTCCTCCTTAGGAGGTTTATAAAAAGTTTTCTGCACCTCAACAAGTTTAAATTTACGGAAAAACTTCTCTTGAGGCAAACAAAAACCGCAACATCCAACCCTTATTTCCAACATTACACCACTCACTAATTATTTAAAAGAACTTTTTTTGAAAGATAAAAGTGAACCTACAAAATAAAGGTTTTAACAGTCCTAGAGTAACTGTGAATACAACAAATACTCAAAAACTTAAAAAGCTGAAAAATACGGCAACCTCCTAAACTCTTCTTGAAAAAAGTTCCTAAAGAATTTCCACCAAAAGAATAAGTGAAGAATGATACTTATTAATTTTTTTAAAGGGAGAAGCTTTAAACATTTATTTTTCAAAGGATTATTTTTGTAAAAGTTTTTTGTAGAAAAATGATGGAAACTAAAGGTAAAGGTGTGGAACGTTTTGAAGAGAAAATTTTTAGGGAAAAAGTTGCTACTTCTTCCAATTATTTTGTTGCTCTTAATTTCTTCATACTCTATTTTTTCTTCTTTTCAAGAAAAAGTAGACTTAGAAGGAGTTACGAGCTATTTCAGCGAAGGAGAGACTGTAGAGTATAATATAGATGCAACGTATACTGTTTATAACGCTGGAAACGAAACCGTTGAAAACGATTTCATATACATTAATCTACCACTAAACTACTCCTTTTACCAAAAGTCCTACTTTGTTTCAATGAACCCTAGACCTACACGTATAGTTACTGACGTAGATAGTAATGTTTATGCCGTAGTAAATTTGAAGAATATAGAACCTAAACAAAGGGTCAGTATAGAAGCAAGATATAGGGTAAAGGTTTCAAGCTACAAAATGAATTTTCCAGTTGAGGATGCTGCCTATGCACCGTTAGCGATAGCTAGGAAATATCTTCAAGAAACCCAATTCTGGCCTATTCATAACGAAACATTGAGGCAGATTTCTTCAGATTTAGGAAGAGGTAAAGATAATCCTTACAAAATTTTAGAGAGCATAGCCTGGTGGGTTCATGAACATGGGGACTATGAATTAAATAGTATCACCGCAAGCAACAGGTTAGGAGCTGGGAGAGCTATTAAAAAAACTGATAGAGGGTTAATTGTATACGGAGTTTGTGACGAATTCGCGGACGTAATTATAACTTTATGCAGAATACAAAGCATACCTGCCAGAACAGTTCAAGGCTTAGTTTACATAGGAAACCCCATTATTTCCTATTACGAAAATTCTACAAGCAATGAAAACTGGACTGGCCACGCCTGGCCTCAAATATATCTTCATCCTACAGGATGGTTCGACATTGAATTATTAGTTTATGCACCTACACCTAGAATAGGAAACTACCAAAACAACCACATAATTTTCGGTATAGAAGGAAAGAAGCTTAGACCTGTAGGAGTTGGTGCAGTTGCTCAAGCAACTGTTTGTGAAGTAGAAGGAGTCAAGTTCAAATTGGAGGTATTAAAGAAATGAAAAAAGAAATAAGTGCATTACTTATAATACTTGCAGTGGTAGTGGGATTCCTTTGGTTTTACAAACAAATTCATTTGCCACCTACACCCACTTCTTCACCTACTCCCCCCTCTCCCGCCACAGCTTCACCTACAACACCTTCCACCATAACGCCTTCACCTACTACAATTCCACCTAGTCCCACACATCCTACAGGAGTGCCTGAGAACTGGGCTATATTACTTAATGTCCTCATTACTCTTAAAGATGATGGAGTTGCTGTAATTGAAATGAGGCAGCACCCAATAACTTTGGATGGTGGAGATCTATGGCCTGTTCAAAAAAGTTTAGTTCGAGAGATAGGAGAAATAGATAGGGATTTAATAAAGGAGTCGTGTCTACTCTTTTCAGTAAACCCCAAAGAAAACGTAAACTATGTTTTACTTGAACCCTTCCATGCAGATGATTCACTTGAGACGTTTTATGACAAAAATTCTGATGGAGTTTTTGATGAGTATAAAGGGGCATGGGTTACAAGAATAGCTGTAATTTTTACAGAGTCGCCTAACGTTAAAGAAATCAGCAACAAAACCTTTGAAATATATATAGATGATTTCTACACTAAACAAAACCCTGCTTCATGGATAGATTTAGTAAACATCACATGGTCTGGTGAAACAGAAATTCTAGGTTACTCAGTTATTCCTAAAGAAGCAAGTAAGCCTAAAACAACTATTTCACAAGGTTTCCTTTTATGGGAGAATTCCAACTCCATTCAAGCCCCTGACACTTACATCATTAAAGCGAAGCTACCTAGGTTCGGGGAATACCCTTACGTTCTTAAACAAGTTAAGGGAGAAATTGAAAAACTCAATACCCCATCCACTATTAAACAAACTGTAAGGATTGTTATTTCAGCAACTGTTAAAAACATAGGAGAGATCGACGGCGACTTTACAGTACTTCTTCAAGGAAGTAAAGAATTAACTCCTGAACAAACACAAATAATTTACTTAAAACCTGGAGAAGAAAGAATAGTAAAGTTTCCTGTGTTCCCCAGAATGAAAGGTAGATGGAATTTACATTTCTCACTATACTATAGAGAACATTTACTTGATGAAGAAACGAAAGAGATAACTGTAACCTAGATAAAAGAGAAAACTTACCTCCCCTTCTCCAAAAATTTTTTAGATTACCCCGAAACATCAAAAACTTAAAGATAAATCTTTTTCTTAAATGAGGGAGGCAAATGCTGAAAAAAATAGAGGTTGGAGCCTTAGCTGCAAACTGTTACATATTATCTTGTGACAAAACAAAAGAAACAGTGATTATAGATCCTGGCGGAGACTACCCCTTAATCAAGAAAGAATTGGAAAGGGGGGATTTCCAAATTAAGTACATTTTGGCAACCCACTGCCACTTTGACCACATAGGTGCAGTGGGAGAAGTAAAGAGGGAGTACTCTGCCGACTTCCTTATCCATAAACTGGATGAGGGAATTTTAAAGAGGGCTGCTTCTTCAGCAAAGAAATGGGGAATAAGTATTAGTCTGCCTCCATCTCCAGATGATTATTTAATTGATGGACAGATTTTGAGGTTTGGGCAGGTGAAGCTGAAAATTATGCATTCGCCAGGCCACTCTCCAGGTAGTGTCTGTTTTTACGACGCTAAAAAAATTTTTACAGGTGACACCCTGTTTCTGGGTTCAGTTGGGAGATGGGACTTCCCAGGAGGTTCACTGAAGGATCTTGCAAAATCTGTTAAGAAAATCTTATCCTTGAATGAGAACTTAAAAGTTTATCCTGGCCATGGGCCTGAAACAACAATTGAGAAAGAGAAGAGAAACAATTACTTTATCAAGTATTACTCCCAATGAAGGAAAAAAAGGAAGAGAAGTTTACTTCTCTCCTTTCCAAACGTTCTTTTCTTAAAAAACAAAATTTTGGAGGCATGGAAGAGTTGAGGAAGAAATGGTTTTAGACAAAGAAGCTTTCTCAAAGTTTTTTGAACCTGATTCTGTAGCAGTTATAGGGGCTTCTTCAAAAAGGGGGAAGATAGGGTTTGAAATTCTTAAAAACATTGTTGAGGGAGGGTTTAAAGGTGAAATTTATCCCGTAAACCCGAAGGCTGAAGAAATTCTCGGCTTAAAATGTTACAAAAGCTTAAATGAAATAAACAAGGAAGTAGACTTAGCTGTGATTATAACACCTGCTCCTACGGTGCCTGGGCTAGTGAAAAAATGCAGCGAAAAAGGAGTGAAGGCAATTATAATCATATCTGCTGGTTTCAGCGAAGTGGGAAATTTTAGGCTGGAAAAGGAACTTAAAAAGGAAATAAAGGAAGCAAATGTGAGAGTTATAGGTCCAAATTGTGCTGGTTTGATTAACACAGAAAAAAATTTCTACCCTACAATGGAGTTAAGGGTAGGAAAAGGAGATATTAGTTTTGTAACTCAGAGTGGCGCTTTAGGCGGAGCTATGCTTGCCTGGGCTGAAAGTGAAGGTTTAGGCATAAACAAGTTTGTAAGCTACGGAAATGCAGTGGATGTAACGGAGACTGATGTTTTGGAGTATTTAAGGGAGGATCCATACACGAAAGTAATAATTCTCTACGTAGAAGGAGTAAAGAATGGAAGAAAATTCATTGAAACAGCCAGAAAGGTTTCTTTAAAGAAGCCAATAGTGGGTTTTAAGGGAGGGTTAACCGAGAAGGGAGCTGAAGCTGTTCATTCACATACAGGTTCATTAGCAGGTAAGGAAAAAATTTATTTAGTAGCCTTTAAACAGTCAGGCGTAATTTTAGCACGTGACCTTTACGATTTATTTGATTTTTCCAGGGTTCTCTCCATTTATAGATGCTCCGAAGGAGATAAAATAGTTATTTTGACGAATTCAGGTGGCCCAGCTGTGATAGCCACCGACAAGTTAACAGAACTGGGTTTAAATCTCCCTGAGCCTCCACCAAGGATAATGGATAAGCTAAGTTTCCTCCCTGAACACTGCAGCAAAGGAAACCCTGTTGATTTAACGGCGAGTGGAGATCCGGAAACATACGCAAAAACTTTGGAAGCATTGTTTTCAGAGGATTACTACAATGCAGGGTTAGTTATTTGTGTTCCAACATACTTTCTTAACTCTGTTGAAGTAGCAAAGAAAATAATTAAAGTCTGTAAAGGAATTGATAAACCCTTAGTGACATGTTTCATGTCTGGCAAATTAGTTAAAGACGCCCTTCCTTTGTTGGAGGAAAACAAAATCCCGAACTACCCTACACCTGAAAGAGCTGCAAAAGCTTTATGGGCGCTTGTAGAAAGAGGCAGGTTCTTAAAGAAAGTGAAAAGCTGGAGTGAGCCAGTATAATTGATAATTGAAGCAAGGGTTACTCATACCTTAAAGCCTCTACAGGTTGCAACCTAGATGCTTTATAGGCAGGGTAAAGAGCAAAAATCACTGAAACCACAGCCGCAAAAAATACACCGAAACTCAGAAGGATTGGCGAAAAAACAGGTTCAATAGCTGCAGGAGCACCTCCTCTCATAGATCTAACTAATCCACCAAAGCCTAGTTTCCCTAGCACTTCAGCCGCAAATACGCCTAGAACTGAACCAGTTATTCCACCTATTAAACCTATTAGTAAAGCCTCTGAAAGGAAGATTACTAAAATATCTCTATCTTTCGCTCCAATAGCCTTCATAACACCTATCTCTCTGGTTCTTTCCATCACAGCGATCAGCATTGTATTCATTATACCTATTCCTGCCACGAATAAAGATATAGCAGCAATGCTGCCTAAAACCAGTTCTAAAGTGTTAAGCATTGTCGAAACAACGTCAAGTATTGTTTTGAAGGAGAAAGCAGTTACATCGTGGTTATACATTTCTTCTATTTGAGAAGCTACCGAATCAACTTTGTTAGTGTCTTCTACGTAAACAAGGATTGCTGAAATGTTCCTATGTGACCTGAAAATTTTCTGGGCTGTGGTGAACGGCAGGAAAATGTTTTCGTCGAAGGAACCAATAAGTGAACTGAACCCTGACTTGTTCAGCACGCTTGTAACCCTGAAGCTGTAATCGTACATGTTTCTATCTAAAGCTACAAATCTTAATTTTATTTTCTCCCCAACTCTTACAAACTCTTCTTCCCCTGAGTAAGCTATGTAATGACCAAGTGTCAACGCCATGCCTGATTTGCTTGCTTGGATAGACCCTTTTTCAAGTTTTAGTCCGGGATACATTTTGAATAGTTCAGGAATATCGACACCTACAGCCGTGGCTGAAACTTCCTCACCAGATTTCTCTAAAGTTACAGCATTCATTATAACAGGGACAGCTAAGGAAACATCCTTTACTTTTTTTACTTTGTTTACGTCATCCAAGGTAAATTTTATGTTGGTTGCTTTGAAGCGTGTAGGGAACATTCCTCCCTCTTTCTCCGAGGAGAAAGGGATTACTGTTAAAACATTCACTCCAACTGACTGAAATGCATTGTTCACCGTGACTTTGAAACCTTCACCAATGGAGAGTAAAGCCACTATGGCTATTATACCTATCACTATCCCTAAAGTTGTAAGGAAGGATCTTAGTTTCCGTTGTTTGATACTTTCAAGACCCATTCTGAAAGCTTCAATTAAATCCATTAACTCACCCTTTTTTCAAGGCTTTATCCCCACCAGTTTTTCAAAGAAAAGAATTATTTGGTCAAGTAACGTAAGATTTGTTTCATGTGTAGGTTTAGGGGTTTCTGAAACAATTGGTTGCTGAATGGTTAATGGGAAGTTTAATGTTTTTACGTGCTGCATATTGAAGTCGTCAAAGTAAATTAGTTTAACTTGGAAACTGTAGTTTCCCGGTTTCAACGAGTTTTTTAGCGTGAATTCGATTTCAACAGGCAATGGGCTGTCCAGATCCACTCTTCCCACATAAAATGAAGTGTCCTTAATAAATAGGCCTCCCTTTTTAACTTCGATTTCTAAAAATTGGGCATTACTTGTACCTGTGGCTAAAACTTCAGTTTCAAACTTAATTGTTTCACCAGGAAAAACGGATACAGGGTATTTAGTGTTTATTAACCTAACATTTATTAGGCTTTTGATTCTTAAACCGAAAGAAAAAGTTTCTTCATACTTGTTTCCATCTTCATCTTCATAATTTAGATTTAATTCTTCCTTGTAAATTCCCGGTTTTATGTTGCCGCCTGTAGAGATTGTAAATTGGACTGGAACCTGGCTGTTAGTTTTTAATTCTTTAAAAAATTGAGAGTTCAATCCAGTTACTTCCATGTCTTTCGTCGAAAGTTGGACGAAAACGTTTTTAGCATCTTTTTCTCCTTCATTTTTAAGGATGAAATTTACATTGAAAGATTCACCTGGGTAAATTTCAATTTCTTGTTTCGTAAATGTCTCGGCAACAATTAGTGGTTTGTGTTTCTTTGCAGCCTCTACCAAGAAACCTAAATCAACACTTTTTGTTCTGTTCACACCGTATTGATCAATATAACTTAAGAGCACATTTAAGACACCTATGTCTTCAGTGTCAGATTCCTTAGCTGCAAGTGTGAAAGGTATTGAGCAGCTTTCACCCGGGTTTAACCTACTGTAGTAATTTCTTGAAATGTCGGTGTGGACTGTATATAGCGTCTTAAAAACTTGACTTACATCAGCTGTCACGTACAGGTTACTTATTACACTGTCACCTGTATTAGAAACCATTAAAAACATTTGGTTGATTTCCCCAGAAACAATTTTCTCAGGTTGAAGAGTTACTTTGAGATTTGGTTTACCTAATACAGGAACTTCCACTTCGACGTTCTGTGACGCTTTAAAATGAAAGGTTTCACCTGAAACAGTTGATTCATATTCAAGACTAAAACTTAACAGCAGGTTGTAGTATCCTCTCCCTGCTTGAGGATTTATGTTTAAAGTGTACCTTAAAGTTTTCTCTTCACCTGGTTGTAGGAAACTGATGTAATCCTTGGTTACAGTGTTTGTTTGTCCGTTTTTCAAAGTGAAAGGTGGCTTTACATGCAGAGTTGCCTCTATAGAGTTTAAGTTACTCTCGTAAACGTTTTTCACTCTTATTATTAAATCGACATTTCTGTCTCCAGGTGAAACAGGGTACATGTAATTTCCGCTTCCCCAGTAAGCTTCGTCAACTTCCAAATAAGTTGTTTCAGAAAATGTTAAACTAGAATTGAACAATAAAGCAAGCAGGATTTGAACCGTTAAAACTGTAAAAAAAACTTTCTTCCTCAACTTGGTTTCACCTCATCTTTTTGGATTAAGCCATCCTTTAAATGAATAATTCTTCTGCATTTCTCAGCTATACCGGGTTCATGTGTAACTATCACAATGGTTTGATTTTTTTCTTTGTTTAAAGCAACAAGTAGCTCAATTATTTCTTTACCTGTTTTTGTATCAAGATTTCCTGTGGGTTCATCAGCTAAAATTATAGAAGGGTTATTCGCTAAAGCCCTTGCAATAGCTACTCTTTGTTGCTCCCCGCCGCTTAATTCTGAAGGTCTATGGTTCCATCTATCTTTTAAACCAACCATTTCAAGCAGTTCCAATGCTCTTTCCTCCCTTTCCTTTTTAGAAATGCCTAGGAAGGTCATAGGCAGAGCTATGTTTTTTAAAGCGTTCATTCTAGGTATTAAATTGAAGAATTGAAAAACAAACCCTATTTTTTTGGCTCTCAACTCAGCCAACTCATTTCCTTTAAGTTTTGAAACTTCTACTTCATCGATGTAGACCTCCCCTTTAGTTGGTTTGTCAAGTGTACCCATCATGTAAAGCAAGGTTGACTTTCCTGAACCTGAAGGCCCGATTATACTTACCATTTCCCCCTTTTCAACAGAGAAGCTGACTCCTTTTAACGCGGGAACCTCCACTTTACCCATTTTATAAATTTTAACTACGTCTTTAAGAGTTACAGCATCCATGTTTTTGACCTCTGCAGGTGCGATATATCTAGTTATAACTAGATATATTTTAATTTATCCCTTTCCAGAGAATGTTACCGTGGAAAAGTTTGGAACGAACTAAAGATCGAAGGGAAGAAAAAGTAAGTTAAAGCAAAGTAGAGAAGAGTTGGAAGCAAAATAATTACAAGGACTTCTATTTTTCTTAGTTTATGATTTTTCCAGAGAGCTATTCCGAAAAGGAAAAGAACCCAAAATAGAGTTAATCTGTCAAGGACCCTTGTAAATGTAAAACAACTTGCTTTACTCATTGCCTCAAAAACTTTTGGGATTTCAACAAAGCTTTTTATTTCAGGCAGTGCAGGAAAGAAGAAAAGGGTAATTACTAAGCTGACAACACTTGAAATAATTTTAGGTGTGTAACTCCAGCCAAACATTTCTAGAAGTTTTTTGAAGTTACCTTCACCCCTAAAAAGTAATGCTAAAACGTGGAAAAAAGCGGAGTATATAATCCATGCAACAAAGACCGAAATGAAACTTCCAATTGATCCAAAAATTCCTCCCAGAGTTAAGAAAGGACTAATTTCTGCACTTAATGACACCGAAATTTTGTTGAAAATCAGATAAGTGTTTATGCTTGAAAGAAGAGCTAAAATGAAAAGGAGGGTAAGTGGACCTTTAAAAGAGACTTCTTCAGAGTCATTGATTTCACATAATGCTTTAAATGGGTGAACAAAGATCCATAAAACTTTTCTAAAAAAATTCATCGAAAAGACCCCGATTTCCTAATAAACAAAAACTTTTTGTAGAGGAAGGATAAGTATGTTTAGTTTCTCAATTTAACCCCACGAAAGTTATGAACCCGTTCCTTTTCCCTGCATGTTATATTACGCTATAACTAATAATCTTAATAAATTTTTAAATGATTAGGGTTCCTGAGGTAAAGTTAAGGAAATACAATAGATGACTTAACTTAAAAAGGGAGGTTGCACATTTGAAGGTGGGTTTTGTTCAATTAAATATAAAATTTGGTGATAAAGAAAGAAACGTAAAAGAAGCACTAAAGTTAATGAGAAATGTAGATGCTGGTTTACTGGTTCTACCTGAACTTTTCAACACGGGTTACACTTTAACATCAAAAGAGGAAGCTTTAAAATTAGCCGAAGAAATTCCACATGGGAAAACAACGAAGGAATTAATTGATTACTCAATTGAAAAAGGTATGTACATTGTTGCAGGGTTGATTGAAAGGGAAGAAGGGAAAATTTTTAATTCAGCTGTTGTCACAGGGCCTGAAGGGTATATTGGTAAATACAGGAAAAGTCACCTCTTTTATTACGAAAAGAAATGGTTTGAACCAGGTGACACAGGCTTCCAAATCTTCCATTTGAAAAATTTAAAGGTGAAAGTGGGAGTAATTATTTGTTTCGACTGGATTTTTCCCGAGGCTTCACGCTCTTTAGCTTTAAAAGGTGCTGAAATAATTTGCCACCCGGCAAACTTAGTTTTACCCTATGCTCAAAAAGCAATGTTAACAAGAGCAATAGAAAACAAGGTTTTTATAATAACTTCTAATAGAGTGGGGAGAGAAAAAAGAGGCATTTTTGATTTCAAGTTCACAGGCATGAGTCAAGTAACCTCTCCAAGAATGAAAGTTTTGGTTAGAGCCAGTCAAGAAAGAGAAGAAGTTAGAACAGTAGATATAAATGTTGAAGAAGCTAGAAACAAGAAAATCACTGAAATGAATGATTTGTTAAAAGATAGACGGCCGGAACTATACCTAGATTTAACAAAGAGGGAAACCTAGATTGAAGCGTTTCTTTCTAAGGTCAAGTGAAGCCAAGAAAATAAATGAGTTTCTCACCAAAAAATTCGGTTTAAGAGATAAAATTAAAAGGAAATCTCAAGTAGAGGTTTTACAGGAAGGGGAAATTAGGATATATAAAGTTGAAGATCTGCTTTTCGTTAAAAAAGAAAACATTTTCTTCCCTCACCTTTACACCCTAAGAAACTTCGAAATTGAGCTGCCTAAAGTTTTAGTTGATAAAGGAGCTATACTTCATATATTGAAAGGGGCAGACGTTATGGCCCCTGGAATAACTTCAAGCGATGAGTTTCAAATTGACGAAATTGTGGAAGTTGTAGCTGAAAAGGGGGGAATAGAGATCGCTATAGGCCAAGCCTTAGTTTCTTCAGTTGAATTAAAGGAAATGAAGAAAGGAAAAGCTGTAAAAAATCTCCATTATTTGAACGATAAAATATGGAGAATAGCTAAAAAATACTATTAGAGTTTTTAAAAGTTAAGAAACATTAAAGAGGGAAGAAGTAAATTTTGTTTCAGGGAAAGAGGAAATAAACATTTTTAAAGAACTAAGGAAATAAACACTTTTACTTTTCTCCTCCCTAAAGAAAAGGGAGATCCTTTTATAAAGAGTTGATAAAAAATGGTGTCCTTCGGCATTGAATTTGTACCTTTTAAAAAAATAGAGAAACTTGTCAACTCAGTTGTAGAAGCTGAAAAACTTGATTTCGAAAACGTTTGGGTTACAGATCATTACAACAACAGAAACGTCTATGTAACATTAGCTTCTATGGGTTACAAAACACAAAAAATAAAATTGGGAGTGGGAGTAACTAATCCCTACGTTATTCACCCCTTATGGACTGCTTCAGCAATAGCCACCCTCAATGAAGTAACAAATGGAAGAGTTTTCTTAGGCATAGGCGCTGGTGATAAAGCAACCCTGTCAACTTTAGGAATAAAGTTCCATAAACCCTTAACAACAATAAGAGAAGCAGTGGAAATCATGAGAAAACTTTTACAAGGTGAAACAGTTAATTACGATGGTGAAATATTTAAAGTGAAGGGTGCAAGGTTAAATTACAAGGTTAAAGGGAGCATCCCGATTTATATAGGTGCTCAAGGGCCTAAAATGTTGAAACTAGCTGGCAAATTAGGGGATGGAGTCTTAATCAATGCATCAAACCCCTTGGACATAAAGGAAGCTGTTGAAAAGATCAGAGAAGGGGAAAAGGAAAGAGAGGAAGGGAAGGCTAAGGTAGTGGTTTACACATCTTTCAGCATTGATGAAGACTATGAAAAGGCAGCTGAAAAAGCAGCTGAAGTGGTTTCCTTTATAGTAGCAGGTTCACCGCCGCTAGTGTTAGAAAAACATGAGATACCTTTGGATAAAGCTGAAGATATAAAGAATAAAATAATGAAGGGAAAGATTTTGGATGCATTCAAAAGTGTAACACCGGAAATGATTGAAGCTTTCTCGATCACAGGCACACCTACTGATTGTTTAAAAAAGGTACGTGAAATCATAGAGATAGGGGTTGATCAATTAGTTGTAGGAAGCCCCGTAGGGCCAAAAGTAAAGAATTCCATGAGACTTGTAAACCAAGAAATAATGCAAAAAATCTAACTTCTTTCCCTCTTTTTTAGAGAGAAGGGACATAAGGGAATGTCTTTCAGTGATTTTGATTTAAAGGCCTACATTTCCGCAGGTAGATTAATTATAAAACCTTTAAAAGAAGATACAATACAGCAAAATGGTGTCGATCTTCACATAGGTAAAGAAATAGGCTTTCCTAAAAAGAATGGAGTTTTAGATTTAGCTGAAAATAGGCCTGAAGACTTTTTTGAAATAAAAGAAATAACTAGGGAGGGAATAGAAATACCTAAGTTCACTTCTATTCTTCTCCATACAGAGGAATATTTGAAGATGCCCATGGATACTGTGGCAATTTGCGGATTAAGATCCACCTTTGCAAGGCTAGGTTTCGTTTCCCCTGTCACCTACATAGATGCAGGCTTCGAAGGAGAATTAACAATCGAAACTTTCTGGGCTAAACCTCACTCAATAAGGCTGTATAGGGGAATAAGGTTTCTCCATGTGCTTTTTATTAAATGTTTAAATTTTGTAGATAAACCGTACAAAGGATTTTACCAAGGGCAGACAGGAGTTAGACTCCCTAAAAGCCTAAAGGACGAAGTTGGGGGATCTGATTGTTAAACACTTAATTCACGTTACTTAAGGAAGGTTTTAGGATAAAATTTATAAAGAAAAATAGAGAGAAATATAAACAAAAATAAACATTTAAAAATAAATCTTTAAAAATAGTAAAGATACATTTCTCCTTTAAAAGAAGGAAAAAAGAAAGAAGCGGTTTAGGAAATGGTTGATGAAATAGATTTATCGATTTTAAAAATTCTTCAAAAGGACACAAGAATAAGTTACAGAGAAATAGCTAAAGAAGTGGGAGTATCTGTAGGTACAGTACATAACAGAATAAAGAAAATGGTTGAAAATGGAGTGATCACTGATTTTATACCGGTAATCAATCCTAAAATGCTAGGTATGGATTTCACAGCTGTCATAATGGTTAAAACCCCAAAACCTCCCGAAGATTTAAAGGAGGAATACCTTAAGTTTAAAGAAATAATGCAAGCTTACTCAATAACTGGAGTTTATGATTTAGTGTTAATAGGGAGGTTTAAGGGAAGGGAGGGATTAAACAATTTTATAAATAAGATATTGAATCTAGGTTTAGCTTCAGAAACAACAACAAGTGTGGTGTTAAGTATTTTGAAAGAAGACTTCAGGTTACCTATCCCAGAAGAGGAACAAACCTAGACTTAGGCTTTTTCATCGACCAAGTTAAGGTTAATTAAGGAATTTGCCTCCTCTAAGGATAAACTCCTTTTTACTGTTCTTTTCTGTGAAAACAGTTAATTTGGACTTAACACCTATCACCATCTTTTTACGGTGAATAGTCCTTGTTTCTTCTGTCCAACCTGATCCTAAACCAAAGTGTAAGGTGCCTAGCCTTTTTTCTATTTGTACAGGCCAAGCACCTATTAAAGCTGAAGGATTAGTTCCTACACCTACTTCTCCAAATTTAAACAAGTTGGAGCGAAGCGTTCTAAATTGAGGCCCAGGAACCCTTAGTCTAAATTTTTCAAGTTTTTCCTCGATTTCAGACAAATATTTTTTGAAATTCTCAAAAATTTCTCCTTTCCCTTTCATGTCATCGACAACCAATTCCCTTTCAGAAATTTTTAGTAACAGGGGATGTTCAAGGAAGAAGTACTTACTGATCTCAATTAAGCCATCAACAATTAAGGTGCCGTTTAGGTTAGTTGGGGTAAAAAAAACTTCACCTGGAGGAATATTTATTCTCCTGTTCTCTTCTGTAAAATATCCATTATCAGTAAATATGTTTTTTCCCTCTACCTCTGCAGTTAAGCTTGTAAAAACGCCTTTACCTTCCATTACTAACGGAGACGATTCAATACCCATCTTTTCACAGTTAATTAATTTGTTATAAACTGATTCATTGTACTCAACAAGCTTCGCTAAGTCTACAGTATTTGATTTAATGAAAACGTTTATAGGTAAGGGGGAGCTGAATGCAACATTAACTTTAGAGCTTAAAATTAAGCTTAAACCGTCCCTAATTTTCTCCCGCCCTTCCATAACAGAATAACCATGATGAAGCCCGTATTTATCCCTCCCCAAACTTTTATTGTCTTTTACAATATAGATGACATCAGGTAAGCCGTAATGTTTAAGAAAATCTATTACTGAAGAGAATTTCTCTTTCATGAATTCATTAACTCCTTGTTTCAATGCCCAAAAACCCCTCAAAATATTGAAACTTTCAGGTGAAAAACTACTGCTTTGCCTCGAAGGAAAAAACATCAAGGAAACATCTATACCTAATTTCTTTGCTTCCTCAGTCATTATTTCATAGATTAAAAACGTTTCTAAAGCTACTTTTTCATCTTCTGCAGTAAATGAAAGAAGTATGAAAAGTTCAGACCCTTCACCTAAGTTTAGGTTTTGAGTTAGGATTCTGTCACAAACCTTTCTTAAAAGAGGGAGACTGTAATGGTACAAGGAACCACCTTCATCCCTTGAGAAATTTATTCGGCAAAAAGGATTTCTAACAAAAAGGAAAAGAAGAAAATAAAATATTTAAACGATTGCTTCTTTAAACTAAGAAAATGGTTTTGAAAAGAAACCTTTTGAAAAGAAAACAGGTGCTTTGGTGAAAAGTGAATGGTAGATAACAGGAGTTTTAAGGTTTTGTTTCTTGCACATTGTTTAATGAATCAGAACACCATTGTTCCTTGGCTTGTTAAATATAAATATTCTTCATTTGTGCCAGAACTTGTTGATTTAGCTAAAAAATACAATTTGGGAATAGAAGTACTTCCATGCCCCGAGTTTGAACTTTTAGGTTTGAAAAGAAACCCTATGTCAAAAGATGAATATGAAAAAAGGGGTTTAAGAAGTTTATGTGCTAAACTAGCGGAAGAAGTTAAGAAACATCACCAAAAATTAATAGATGCAGGGATAATGGTTTTCGGGATCATCGGTATAGCAGGCTCCCCCAGTTGTGGGGTGAACAAAACCAATAGAAGCAAGAACGGGGGATATGTAGAGGTTAAGGGGAAAGGTATATTTATTGAAGAACTGCAGAAGAGAATGGAAACCATCTACCTGGAATGGGATTACAGGAACCCCGAAGACTCACTTAGAAAAGTAGAGAAAGAGATACTGAAGAAAATAAGGGAGAGTTCTTTGATAATTGATTCACATTAACTTTTTCAATTTATTTTTAAAAAAGGAGAATTAGAGACAAGAGAGGAAGCCTAATCAACTTATTTCAAGAAAGGTTTTAGAAAAACTACAATGTGGAAAGCTAAAAAGGTAACTGATACACCTGTAACTACCCCAAGCAATAATTGAAACAGATCATGTTTTTTCAGAACCAGCCTAGCCCAAAAAACAGGTAAAAGAATAAACCAGAATGGGTAAACCTCTAAACCATAGAAAAAAACTAAAGCTGTAGCAGGTCCTGCAACACCAGTTGTATGGATACTAATTTTTATGAAGTAATTAAAGAACAAAACAAAAAAAGTAACTAAGAAGTAGGAGAAAACCATTAGGGAGAATCCTTTCATGTTCAGCAAGTTAGCTAAAAGGAAACCTGTAAAGTAAGTAATTATGGAAATTAAAAGGAACTTCCCTCTTTTCTCTTTGTTTGGAACATCCAGCTCAACTTTCCCTTTTTTTGAAGCATAGATGACAGGAAGAATTGGTAAGATGACAATGAAACATAAACCGAAAAGAAAGGCTAAGAAAGGATTTACTTGTTGCCCATAAGGGGGCTTAAATGTTAAAATTAGGGTTATAAATAAGCCAATTACTGGGGGAGAGAAAATAATTGAGATTACACCTGCAACTTTTTCCTTTTCCAATTGTTCTTACCTCCTAACTTACAATCTCTGCACCTCTGGAAACTTGTGAAAAATCAGAAAAATTTCCTCTCAAAGACATTGTTTTAAAAAAATTCCTTTTTAGTTTTTCATGAACAAATTTAGGAGAGGAAAAACATATTAGAGGTGTATTTAAACTTGTTGTTTGTTTTTCTAGAACGTTTTGTCAAATAAATCCGCAAAGAAACCCTTAAACAGTTCTTTAAAGGCTTGAATTGTTGAATTTTTTTCCTCTATTTCCTTTTTTCGAGCGAATTCTTCCATCATTTTTATTCTGAAGTAGATTGGAGGGTGAGGATCCCAATTAAACCATGCTAAGAAGGATTTTCTGTAAGGGAAACCTGTTCTGAACATTATTTTTCTTAAAATATTTGCGAATGTTTTCGGTTGTTTCAGATGTTTTATCGCCTCTAAATCTGCTCTTATTTCAAAGATTTTAGCGAAAAAGTAAACAAGAGTTACTCCTAAAAAGAAATACATGAAGGCTATGATCGAGAAATAAGTGAAGAAAACAATTAGTCTAAGCGACTCAACAAATAGGCTTAAAAGAAGTAGGGAGAGGGGGTCTTTGTTTTTTATGTGGCCTAGTTCATGGGCGACTATATTTTCTAGTTCTTCTTCATCTGAAAAGGATAGTAAACCTGTGGTTATGACAATAGTTGATTTGTGCTGAGAAGGACCTGTAGCAGCTGCGTTAGGTAATGGAGTGTTGATTAACCCTATTTTTGGAGTTTTAACTTTTAGTTTAGAGGAAACCCCCTTCACAACATCTAAGATATTTATAGGTTTTACTTCTACTTCTCCACCATATAAGTTTATTTCTTTTTCTTTAATTATTTCTGAAACATCTTCTTTTGAAATTTCCCCCTTTGGGGTGTATACTCGGTTGATGATTTCTTCTTTCAAAGTTTTAAGTTTGGGAAAGTTTTGTTGGTAGAAATCCCTGAATTTTTCCATTGGAACAGCTATTTTTAGAATCCATAGACGTTTATTTTCTTGCGTGACCTTCCACGTGCTCAAGTTGAACAAAGATTTGTCAGAGGAGTAGAAGAGAAAGAACTGAATAAGTAGAAGAGCGACTAATGCATAAAACCCTAACAAATAGAAAAGGAAAAAGAATAAACCAAAAATGGTCATGTAGATTCCAACTAAATTTTTTGAATACATCCCGTAGCTCCCTGGGGGTTTAGATGTTTCAGGAGATGATTTGCTTCCTTCAAACAAGCTAAGATAAAGAGAACGTTTACCTCTAGTGAATCTATAGTTGTAAATTAGCGCATATAATTCTCTCTTAAGCTTTTCGAAGTAACGAGAAGGAGCTATGCCGCTTACTCGGTACCTAAATTTGTTAGTGATAGAAAACTGCATATTTATTTCAATTTCAGTAGCTACATTAATTAATAAATATTTTAAACCAACCAAAACCTCTTCGTTATTCCTTTCAATTTTCAAGTCCTTAATATTTCTCATCCTCGGCTTTACGAAAAAGTGGAGGAAGTAATTGAGAAATGTTTCTCTTTCTTCACTAGCTAGGAAGAAGTCTTTCAACTCCTCCTCAATCATTTTTCTTTTCTCAAGAAGCATTCCATACATTTCCGCACATCAGTCCGAATTTTCCCTTTATAAAGAAGCTTCTTAACCTTTCATTTTAAAGGTTAAACTTCTAATATTTCAATCTTTTGCAGGGACATTCTCAAGGTCAGCAGCCCCATAAAAATTGTTAAAAGGCTAGGCATGGAAAAATAGAACAGTGGAATATAATTATTTATTGAGGCTAGGGTTAAGAAAAGAACTGGCCCGAAGAAAAAGAGAACAATACTCGTTGAAAGTGTTAACGACCCTAAAAGATTTACTCCTTCTTTTCTTGAACCCAGTAAACCAGTAACTTCACCTTCAAAATTTGGAAACGTGACACCAACCCACATAGAGAAAAGTAAAACACCTACTGAAGCAATTAAAGGTGAAAATATAAGAGTTAGTTTTTCAAATAAGTTGAAAGGGAATTGAAGGATTATTAGAAAAGAAAAAATAAGGATTAAAGCAGAGTCTGAACATAAATAGAAAAGAAATTTACCTAGAAATAGTTCCCAATTTTTTATGGGTGATTTTTTAATTAACATAAAACTTTTTCCTTCCCATCCTATGGATTGGGAACAGAAAACAGCCACATAAATGGGTATGATGTTGATTAATAAATGGAAGAGGGGAAAAAATTTTCCTTTAAGAAGAAAGGAACCCTTATATAAGGGAGCAAGAACAGGAACAAGCAGTAAAACAAAAATAACCATATTTAATAAACGAAAGTTTTCCCTAAAAGTTAAACGAGTTTCATTCAAAAACACATAATAAATTTTTTCACCAATTAAACGGCTTAGTAAAGTATAAGTTATATTGTAACCATTAAAGTACTTTCTTTTTTGGAGAGTAGAGTGAGGGGGAGCAGAAAATTTATTTCCGAGGCTGACGAACCAGGCATTTGAGTATTTGTTGAGGAAGAGAAACAGCATAAATGAAGTTAAAGAGAGGAATGTGATGGAAAAAGGCTTCAATAAAGGATTGGCAACTGTACCTTTAATTAAATAAAAACTCCAGGAAGCCGGTGAGAAATACCACAACGGATTCTCAGATTTAAAAAGAAGTAATTTGTAAAAACTTTGAGGATTAGCAGGAAAAGCCACGAAGTAAGTGTTGAACAGTAATAAGCTGAGAATAAGAAAAACTCCCACAATAATTGAAAATTTACTTTTTAATGAGGAAGGGGAAGAAAGAGTGAACAAAGCGAAACAGATAAGCACTGAGAGAGAAGAACCTATGAAAATTAAGAATAAGCTAAGTGAGAAAATTAAAATCAATTGTTGACTTGAAAAAAGGGTCCTTAAGGGATAGAAAAGGGAGAAAAAGGGAAAAATTACGTAGAAAAGCAAGGAAATAAAAATCCAGAAAGTTTTACCCCAAACTATTTCCCTGGTTGAAACAGGGAGAGAAGTAAGGAAATTTTGGTCAGATTCTCTAGAGAAAAGAGCTATTGATTCAAGAGTTCCGAAAATAATGGAATAAACAAACAAAGAATTAAGGAAAAGCAAAACAACATTGTAAACCACATCTTCTGGAACGAAAAGTTTATTCAAGGCGTACACAATGTTTAAACTTGTTAAGAAAAGAAGAGAACCTGAAACAAAGTTAACAAAGAATAAAGAAGCAAAAACCCCCTTCTTCCCGTATTTACTCTGCCGAAAAAAAAGTTTACCTTCATGAAAAAAAATTCTCAAGAGAAAACTAAACCTGACCACTATCCTCCCCGTTCAAGAGAATCATTTGTTACTTCAAAATAACCTTTATAAGGCTTAGAAACAAACTTCTTTTAAACTTGCAACAGAGAAACTTCAAAATTTAATCTTTCCCCTTTTCCCTTACTTAACTTCCCCTTTAAAATTGAAGATAGGAATTTCAATGATTTAAAAAAGAAAAAGGGTTTTTTAAATAATTTCTTTAAGATTCGCTAAAAAGTTAAATAAAGAGGTAATAGTACGGAAAAGTAAATGTTAAGAGGGGAAACAGTTTAAAAAAAAATGTAAACCTTTGTTTTTGAAGGTGGAAAACAATTGGGGACAGCAATTGCGGTAAAAGGATTAACAAAAGTGTTTAATGGGTTAGTAGCAGTGGATCATATTTATTTTAAAGTTAAGAAAGGCACAATTTTTGGCTTTTTAGGCCCTAATGGGGCAGGAAAAACAACCACTTTAAGGATGCTATCTACGGTGTTAAAACCCACTGTTGGAACAGCTGAAGTTGGAGGTTACGATGTAGTAAGGGATGACTTAAAGGTTAGGAAAATAATTGGAGTTTTACCTGAAGATGTGGGAGTGTATGATAGATTAACACCCGTAGAAACATTAATTTTCCAAGGTAAACTCTATAATTTATCTAGTGAAAAATTAAAGGAAAGAATTAATGAATTGTTGGAAGTCATGGGGTTACGTGAACAGAGGAACATGAAGGTTGGGAAGTTTTCTAAGGGTATGAAACAAAAGGTTGCTTTAATGAGGGCCTTACTTCACGACCCCGAGATTCTTTTTTTAGATGAACCCACCTCTGGCTTAGATGTAATGAGTGCAAGAGAAATAAGGGATATAATAGTTAAGAATGCTTCACAGGGAAAAACAGTGGTTATTTCAACTCACAACATGTGGGAAGTGGAGAAAATCTGTAAATATGTTGCAATAATCCATAAAGGTAAAATATTGATTGAGGGTAAAAAAGAAGAAATTGAAAAAGTAACTAAACAAAAAGATTTTGAAGAGGTATTTGTGAAACTTGTTAAAGAGGAAACAAACTTTGGAAACTTCTCTTACTGAAAAGATAGGTTTAAACCTACCTCAAACAAAAATTTTGGTTATAGTTTGGAAAGAGTTACTTGATGCCTTCAGGGATAAAAGAACAATTTTTACGGCTGTACTACTTCCTTTCATCATAATGCCCTTATCACTTGGTTTACCTATATTTTTCATGTCACCGAAAAGTAACCCACCTCATGTAGCAGTTTTGGTTCAAGACACTAAAGCGAAGAAACTTGTTGATGAGTTGGGTGGAATAGGGGTTGTTAAGCTTTCAACACTCACTGGAAATGAAAACTTAACTGAATTAATTGTCAAAAACATGTATGACTTAGTTTTAGTAATACCTAATAATTTCTCGAAAGTTTTAGATTCAGGAGGGACAGCTAAGTTACTGGTTTTCTTCGATTCCTCCAATATGAGGTCAGAAATGGGAGTTGAAATCATTAACGGTTTCTTTTCATCTGTTTCTGAGAAAATCGTAAAGGAAAGACTACAGAAATTAAACTTAACTGAGCAGATAATTAAACCTATGAGGGTTGTAAGGGTTACGGTTAAAACAGTACCTACTGGAATCAGTTTCATAGGGTTTTTGATTCCCTATTTCATAGGTTTATTTTCCGTTATTGCAGGAAGCCATTATGCAGTAGATACCACTGCAGGCGAAAAAGAAAGGAGAACTTTGGAAACTTTCTTAACAATGCCTGTCACTAGGGCTCAGATAGTGATTGGGAAATATGTGAGTGTCTCAATTTTATCTTTCTTAAGCATAGTTTTCCAAATAATAGGCTTAGCAGCTGGATTTATTTTCTTCATGACAAATTTGACAGGGATAGGGGGAGTTTCTAAAGCTGTGGAGTTCAATTTAACCGTAACAGACATTTCTTTAATTGTTTTTTCAGCAGTTTTAACGGGAATGATTGGGAATGCCTTGCTCATGTTGACAGGCGTGTTCTCTAAAAGCTTTAAAGAAGCTCAGCAGTATACAGGATACGTAACCATGGCGATAGTTATGATTTTACTGGTTTTTATGTATCTTCCACCAGCTACTCTTAAATACTTAATTTATCTCCCGTTTCTTGGACCACTTACAGTGATCCGAAACATCGTGTTTAAATCTTTAAATTTAGAAAGGGCTTTAATCACACTCTTTCTAAACATTATTTATCTCTTATTAATGCTTTCAGCTGTAATTAAGCTTTTTTCAAAAGAAAACGTAATCTTCCGTGTTTAACCTGTAATTTTTAGGCGCATGAAAAATTTGTTAGGGTTGCAACGAAAAATGATCTTTGACCTGGTAATTATTAAGTAAGGAAAAGGTAAACTGGAATTCAGACTCTGCAATGCATTAACCCTGTGTAGACAATAACTTTTAAAACAGAAAATCTTCAATTTTTTGTAATTTTCTTTGGTGAAAAAAATTTATTTTTACCGCTTATTTTTTTCTTTTTTTTAATAAAAAAGATATTAATTAAAAATATTAAATTTTAAGGAGAAGTTTTAAATATTTTTTTCAACTTGAAAAGGAAAATTTTTAAATAGTTTAATTTACATTATGTATATTTGCCCTTTTTCCTTTTCTTGAAAAAGGGAAAGAGGGTGGGGGGTTGGAAGAGGCTGATGC
>JAOZFT010000034.1 GCA_027492035.1 Thermoproteota archaeon | reverse complement strand
TAAGTCTATCTCCTTTCTAGGTGTAACCCTTTTAACCTCTCCAAGAATAGATTTAAGGGTGTTTTTAGCATCTCCTCATGCCTAGTCGTCACGAATTTAAGTCCCAAACCCAAACAGTAAACAGCGTCGAGGGAGGAGCTCTACTGATCCCTTGGAACCCAAAAAACATATTCCACCTTCCATCAACAAACACTTTAACAGAATTTCGCCACAGAATATTTAGACAATTAAAACTCACCTCAAATTCTCAATTTACAGATATTAAAGAAAATATAAAGGATATTTGGCGCTCTTCACGGATGAAGCTGGAGATTCTTGTTTGCTGCTCAACAACTCCTTAATCCTTTACTTATCAACTTCTCAAAACAACGTTCTGAGTTTAGGTGCGAGACATAAAGCCAAATGTGTTCTATTAGGTGAAGTGGTTCCTTAGCACTATTGAAAAACCCTCTGTATTTTGGTTAATTAAATATCGAAATTTTTATATATTTAGATAATAGATTTACTAAAAATTATGAAGATAGGTGAGATTATAAAGCAAAACCCTTGGTGGAAACACGGTAAAAGTTTCACCGGTTACGATAGACATTTATCCAAGGTAAAAAAGGAATTAATTTACTTTGAAAGAAGGGGTTTTGAAACAAGTAAGGAGAACATATATGTAATAAGGGGATGTAGGCAAACTGGTAAGACAACTTACTTAAAGAAATGGGTCGAGAAGTTAGTAGGTAATGGATTTGACTCAAAGCTGATCCTTTACCTTTCATTAGATTTCTTTACTTCTAGGAAGGAGATGAGGAGCGCCATCAACTATTTCATGGATATAAACAGGGAAGCTGAAAGCCTTTACATTTTACTGGATGAGTTAACCTCTATAAAGGATTGGAACCTTGAACTAAAGTATCTGTGGGATTCAGGGGTTACAAAAAGGGCTGTTATTGTTGCAACTGGTTCAAGTGGAGCTGCTCTTCGCAGAAAAGGAGAGCTTTTACCAGGTAGGGGTTTAGAGGGCAATGAATATTACTTAAAACCTTTAAGCTTCAGGGAATTTGTACTTCAAACCGTGGATTACATGAGAAATCATGTTAAAACAAAGGAATTCTACAACGCTTTAGGACACCTAAAATTTAACCTTGAAAAGGTTAGTATAAACCTAAAATGGAATCTAAATGAAATACTTAAGGTGATTAACACAGTAATCCCCTTCAAAAAAGAATTAGAGTATCTTTTCAGAATTTACTTAGTAACTGGTGGTTTTCCCGGGATCATCAATAATCATTTAAGGAAAAAATTTGCTGGGGAAAAAGAATTAGTTGACTTTACCTTGGCTGAAATGTTCGTTAGGAATGTCCTAGGAGACATAGTTAAGCAGGGGAGACAGGAAGCATTTGCAAGACAGATGTTAAGGGAAATCATAGAGAAGTACGGGACCAGATATACTTTTTCAAAACTTGCAAGGGACATAGAGATATCCCATGCAACGACAATTGATTACTTAGAGCTATTAAAAGATTCGTTCATCTTAACGATCCTCCATGCATTCGACTTTAACAAGCAAAAACCAAAGTTTAAGGGGGGAAAGAAGATTTATTTCCAAGACCCCTTTATCTTCCATGCACTTAAAAGTTTTTTAACAGGCATAGATATAAACGAAGTAATAACTGAAACACTTGAAGATGAAGAATCATTAAGCAAAATAGTGGAAGGAATAGTTAACTCCCACCTAGTTTTAACTCAAGAAACACCTGTCATGAGAGAAACACCTACATTTCTATGGTTTTACTATAATACAAGTAATAGGGAAATAGATAACATAATGAAGGTGGACAAATCTTTCTTAGGGATTGAAACAAAATATAAAGGCAGAGTTAAAAGTAGAGATATCCTAAAAATTCCTCAAATCAAAAAATACATTGTGCTAAGCAAAGAGGACATAGAGTTCAAGGGAGACACCTTGGTGGTCCCAACTGAAACATTTTTGGTTCTACTAACAAAATCGAACCACAACCTGTAGCACCTTCTTTTTACAATATAAACCAGCATTTTCGAAAAGAGGCCGCCTACATCGTAAGTTTCGAATAAAAACTTACTTTAGCCTCTTCTAAATAAAGTTTAAAACTATGAGATTAGTGAATTTTTCTGTTTAAATAAATATCATTTATCCCCCAAAAAAAGAGTAACAGCGTTCATATGAATTTTAAAACATAACCTTGTATTACATCTTTTAAAAAAACTTAAATATCTTCATAAATCCCTTAACACATATACCTCACGTTAATATTTGATTAGAGAATGTTGAACTAAGCAAGTATTATGTGAATATTAAACGTCATTACTATATAGGAGGTGGAGAGGTGAATCTATTTTGACAGATAACAACAGCTTCGGGGAATTTATGGAGAGAGAGGTCTATAATTTTGCTTCGAAAGCAGGTACTCTTGCTTCAGGCCGGGTGGATAAATCAACTATTTCAAATATGCTTTCCCTTTTCCAAGGTGAAGCGGATCCTTTAGACGCTATTCTGCTTTTAATAACCTATGTTCTTCGGCAGATGGGTAGAAATGAAATCCCAAGGCACATAGGTAGTATTTTTATCTCCCATCTCAATGAAATTTTCAAGAAATTTAGAGACAACCATGAGAAGCTTAGGAGCGCGACTCAGAAATACCTTGTTTTAATGAAGTGGATATATGAAAGCAATGTAAGGGGTAGAGTAAATAGCTTTGAGGAACTTATTCAAGTAGTTGTTTCTAGGTGATTTTAAGTGTTGTATGGAGACTTCGATAAATTATTAATTGAGTACATCTTAGAAGCTGACCTTGAAAATTTAACACCTTTATCAATTGGTTCAGGTAAATCTGTAGTAGGGGCTATAGATAATCCCATTATCAGATTAGAAGGAAAGCCATATATACCTGGGAGCACTTTAAAAGGCATTTTAAGGTCTGAAGCTGAGAGATATGTAAGAACAGTTTATGGAGAAGATCAAAGCTATGTTTGCAATATATTAAACCCTAAAGAAGGGGAATTAAAAAGGAAAGAGAAACTTGGAGAGAATTATGTACCCTGCCTTGTCTGTCAAGTTTTCGGCGGACCCACTATAGCTTCTCATGTGTATATTTTTGACGCTTATCCTAAAGTTTATCACACTGAGATTAGAAATGCCGTTTCTATCAATAGGATAACCGGGGGTCAGCATGCCGGGAGACTTTTTGACATCGAGTATGTAACCCCTCATGCCTTGTTTCAATGGAAATTGAGAGTGATAAACATTGATATTTTAAACAGAGGAGATAAAAGGACTAATCTTTTCAATTACCTCATGAAAAAGCTGGTTGAAGGAGAGTTATTCATTGGTTCAAGGCGTAGCGTTGGATTAGGGCAGATAAAAATGTACATCAGAAAGGTTAGGTGTTTAGATGGAGCTACAATGACTGTAAGCGATGCAACAACAGATTATAGGAAAATCTTGGAGGAGGAAAAACATTGAGCTGGTTTGTACATCATGTAGTTTATAGAGATCTGAAGATAAACCTTAGATTTAAGGCATTATCACCTTTGAGGATAGGAGCTGGCAAAGCTAAGAAGCCCACTTCTCCTATAGATCTACAAGTTTTAACCATTAAAATAAATGAAGCTGAAGTTCCGTTTATACCTGGAAGCAGCCTTAAAGGTGTTTTTAGATCTTCTTCAGAGTTCATTGCCAGGTCTTCAGGTATCAAAGGCATTTGCATGGCGGGTGAAGGCTGTAGGGAGAAAAATGACAATAACAATAAATTGCAAATGTTAATGAGAAGTAATGAACTTGACGAGCTCGTTGAACATCTCAAAAAATACTGTTTAATATGTAAAATGTATGGTTCCTCCAGTTATGCAAGCCATATATTTTTCGGGGATGCATATCCCCCATGGGAAACATTGCCTGAGAGAGGAGTCAAAACAGGTATTGCCATTAACAGGAGAAGTGGCACGGTTAGACGAGGGGCCCTGTACACAGTTGAATTCGTCACGCCTGGAAGTGTATTTAACGGTTTTGTAGAGTTCAGAAATATACCTAACTATGGGATGGGGCTGTTCTCCGTTATTCTTGATCAAATCAACAGCGGTTTTTTAAAGATTGGAGGCTTTAAATCAAGGGGTTTCGGAAGAGTTAAGGTTGATGCTGCTTCCTTAAGTGGATATGTCTTCACTGATGGAGATAGGAAGGATTTAAGGGAGCTTAGTTCTCTTCCAGGACTGGACGAAGACGACGAAGAAATAAAGGTAAATGCTAAGGATCCATCTGCTTTTCTAAACGAGTGTAAAAGAGCATGGTGGGACTATGTCAAAAGAGTTAAGAGTAGAGGTTAAAAAGGATAAATATACAGGTAGAGATCATGTCTTACCCGATCACTTCAATGTCATATTAAACTTTGAAGCTTACACTCCCTCAAACAGTTACCTTTTCAGTGGAGCTGTCCCAGAAGAATTAAAGGAGCCGCATAAGCTTTTATCAAGGATAAAGGCATATAAATCTAGGATCCTTAAAAGAAAAGAACATTTAAATATTGATGAACTTAAAAGGCTTGGAAAGGAATTCCTAGTGAAAAAGATAGCTCCTTCCAAGTCTTTTCCTTCTAGAAAAGGCAAATATTTCATACCTGGGTCTTCTATTAAAGGAGCCGTTAGATCTAGGGTTGAGTATAAATTTAAACCATTTGAAATAAGTGGAAAACTATATTCTTACTCTTGTTACTCAGTTGAATCCTTGTTTTTCGACAAAGCAAGGGCAGTAAATCACTTGAAGTTCTGGGGAGAGGAAACTAGATATATGAGAAGTGGTGTTTGCAGATCCCCAAATGTTTGTATAGTTTGCGATTTATTCGGCTCCCCAAACTTAGCGTCTAGGGTTTATTTTTCAGACGCCTACATGGTTTCAGGTAACACCGAGAAATTAATAGAGTTAGAGGGTATAGAAGCTGTTAAGCCTGGATCCAAATTTAAATTATCCGTTAATTGTTTGAACATGAGTTTACTGGATTTATCTATTCTCTTTCTTGGATTTGAACTTTACTCGGGGAGCCCCATACTAATCGGCTCCTTTAAATATGTCTATAATCCTAAAGTGACAACGAGACGTTTTAGAAAAAAGTACATGTTTGGATTGCTGAAATTTACCTTAAAAAACTTCAAAGGATATAGCTTTGAGAACGGTGAGATGAAAGAGATGAGGGGTACTGCCGAGCTTATTGAAAAAGTCAAGGGGATATTAATGAAAAGTAAGTATGGTGAACATATAGATTTTGAAAAGGGGATTGTTGAAATATGAACAAGTTAACTGTTCAGGAGTTAAAAGAGAAATTAACTCAGTTGAAACCGGGATTAATCCTGATAGTATCCAATGACTTGACAACGTGGAGAATTGCCAAAGCGGAGATAGGTAGGGTCAATGACCTCGGGGTTTTAGGGTTTGCGTTTACGTTGATTAAAGGCTTATTAAAGGGATTTGAATGGCTAAAAATCAACGGAAATTATCTTTTTAACGAGATTAGCTCGGAAACAGCCCAAAGATTCTCTGAATATTTCACTCATGTCGAGCTGAGTGAAAGAAGAGTTAAATTTAAGGAGTTGATGGAAAGAATATGAATATCGTAAGGGGATACATTATTCCTAAGAGAGGGAAGAATAATAACCCGGTTTACATAGAGGAATTATCCTCTGATGATGGAAAATCGCTGCTTAATGCTTTCTGTGAACTAATAGAGGAAGTTGTTAGGAACTACACAGATAACGGAGGGAAAAAACTGAAGACCTCGCTGGACGTTAATAATTTTTTAGATTCATTTATCCTTTACCTTAAATCTCAACTCTATTTGGATCCACTGCCTGATATCATTCTTTCTCCCATGGACGCGCTGTATTTTTACTTTAAATACAAAGGAAAGCTGAGAAGGGAAGACATGCCTTATTATTCTTGGGAGTCACTTATACGATACAAGGACATCTTAAATAGAATTATGATTTCGGATGAAAAGTTGTTTCAGCCTCGTCATTCCCTGATTTTAAGGATTTTAAGCTTTCCTGCTGATACTAGACCTGCCTCCAACACATCTTCACTTTTAATTCACATGCTTACAACTTCAGCGATGGCTTCTAGTCTATATATTGGGGAATACGGTTGCGAGGATACATACAATTTAGCCATCGTTAGAGTGACGTCGATCTTTCATGACCTAGGTAAATTCCTAGACTGGCGTAGACACAAATCAATATCAGCTAGAAAAGTACATGAATTGTTTAAGAAATATGTGGAATCCGGAAGCGAAGCAGAGGAGATCATTAATAAATCTTCATCCATCATCGAAGAAAAAGAAATATCAGAATTAACATATTTCCGTAATATACTTGAAAAATCAGATCGACTTGCAAGCGGTATTGACAGAGTTATATGGTTGCTCCCTAAACTTCTAGATGAAAGCCTTAAAAATGAATTGTTGAACCGTGTAAATGAGTTTTGCGGGGAAACAATGGTTAGAGAGGATGAGAAACTCTATAAAGCCTTCACAAGCTGGAAATTCTGGGAGAAATTTGTAGGTGATGAATTAATAAAGAAATTAACCTTGAATTTCTGTATGAACGCATCAAAGATTTCCCCTGAGAACCCTGTGATTAAAGAGTCACTTATTTCTGTAAATGAAGAGAAAAAAAGGAAAGCATTGATAACGGATGAAATTTCAGTTGTAAGGTTAGATTTGAGGAAGATTCAAGCATATATTAAAAGTAATGACATAAGGGCGATGAATGGAGCTAGTAGAATAATTGACTTCATAGGTTATGTGGCAATACCCTTATACTTGATGAATCAATTTACATTACCTGCAGAAACAATTTTATATTTTGGAGGAGGTAACTTAACACTAATAATGCCTTCAAACAAAGTTTCAGAAATACAAAGGTTAAAAGAGCATTTCCAAAGATGCTTTAACATATCCATCACTACTGGTTTCTCCCCTTTGTATAGAGATTTTTCGTTAATTAGCAGGGAAATCGATGAATCTATATTAAAAGAGAAACTTACAAGTCTCCTTGGAGATGTAAGCCCAAATATTTTTCAATTATGCTTACTATGTGAACAAAAATATGCTGTGGACTATAGGAGAGAAAAATACATCTGCACGACTTGTAAGAGGAAGCTGGAAGTTGGTGACGGCATTCACTTTAAAGCTAGAGTAACGACTAAAAAGCTGAAGAGTATAATCAAGGTTGAATGGGAAAAGCTTAGAGATCATATTTTGGAGTACATTGCAGGTCATCCATTAGATGAACTGTGCAATGGTAAAGTAGGAAAGTATAGAAGCCTAGCACTCATTAAGTTTGATGGTAACCTGATGAGTGAAATAATGGCTTCAAGCATATCCATAACAGATGCTTTTGAGAGAAGTGTTCGTATTGATTACGGAGTGAAACAGGCCTTCATAGATTTCCTAGAGATGATAAAAGGTAAAAATGAAGATGATTTCTGCAGATTATCCTTGGGTTTAATGTACCTTGGAGGAGACGATGGAGCAGTAATGATGCCCTCACCATTAGCTATCCCTTTTGCATTACACCTAGCAAACGAATTTTATCTTCATATGGGATGTAAAGCCACTCTTTCCTTTGGAATCGCAGTAGCTAAGCCTAAGCATCCAATAATTCAACTCTATGAATCAGCTGATTACCTACTTAGAACAGCTAAGAAGGGGGCTCGATCACTGGACTACAGGGAAAATCACAGCGTTGCATTGGAGAAACCCAGTAGTAAATTTAGAGGTTGCTTATCTTTCCTCTCGGCTGACGGTGGAACAATGACAAGGGAAGCGCTTAGATCAGTTCTCGAACAACTTTCAAAGGAGGGCATCAGTTCCCAGGAGAAATTTCCCTACACGATTTCAAATACTAAAGACCCAAGGTCTATTCTAAGGTTAATCAGGACAATTTACTCAAATGGTTTGTCCCTTGGAAACTTATCAATGGAAGAGTTTGCTTCTTGGGTTATTTCAACTAATTCGCTAAATAAATTAAGGAAACTACGTAACCTGTTAAATAAAGTGCTTCAAGTGAATATATTAGGGGACTCGGATTTAAAAATCAGAGTTATTTTCGCTCTCAGAGAGTCAAGAACAGAGGTTGATGCAAGGGAAATTAAGGAAATACTAGATGAACTTTATATACCATCTGATAAACCACGTTTCAACTTATATGACCTTTATCAATTGATTGAGGTTCTTGAAGGTGGGCGATAGTGAACTTTAATGTAGAACTTAGGTTAAGATTAGAAACTAAGAAAAAATTTATAGTCGGGGCTGGTGGTTTATCTGTTAAAATAAAATCTGACGCCCCCTTCTTAAGGGTGAGAGGAAAAGGGGGATCTAAGCTTCTTGTTCCAGGGTCTACTATTAAAGGGGTTCTTAGAACTAGTTTAATAAGGATTTCTAATTTATTGGGTTACAGAAGGGTAACAGAAACTGTTTACCCCAATAAAATAGGCAGTAAGTTAGATATTGTTACAAATCTCTTCGGGAAGCCTCATGGACCTGAAAGTAAAATTTTTGTTGGCTCAGCATTGTTAGATGAAGAAACAAATACGCTTACCCATGTTAAAATAGATGATGCTACTAAAATAGCCGAAGAGATGGGGCTTTTCACCGCTGAGTACCTATCAATTAAAAAGAGGTTTTATGTAGATTTAAAGGGTTTTAATTTGAATATTGAGGAGTTCAGAGCATTAATGGCTTCAATTGCAGAGTTAAATTACGAAAGGATTGGTAGAAATGGAGCTGTAGGGGTTAAAATTGTGAAAGAGAAGAGTAAGGTTCCAAGGGAAGTTTTAAGAGACCCTCTCGTAAAGGCGATATGGGAGGAGCTAAGCCTTGAAGATATATGAAACCATGATTGAAGTTAAGACACCTTTAGTTCACTCGGGCCCTAAAACCGGGAACCTCCTAGTGCATAGTAGACAGGAAATCCCTGGTTTAACCCTTAGAGGAGCATTTCTAGCTAAACCTTGGAGGGAAGGGAAAAAAGACTTGGTGAAAAGGGAACTTAAGGATCCAAAACTATTTTTCCACCCAGCATATCCAGTAGTGAACGACGAAACCGCAAAGCCAGCCCATCCCTTTATGTATGAATGCAAAGTTTGCGGGGAGATATTTGTACCTAAGAGTTTTGAGGAGCCTAAAAGGATAGCTTCATTCAACTTTGAAACCTATAACCCTCCATATATATGCCGAAAAGGGAAACATATCTTCTCCACGAAAAGTATCGGAGGGGCACTTGTGTTTATGGAGGGAAATAGTTACATTAAACATGAAACAACTTACTCTAAAACAGAGGCCATAGGTATCAACAGAGTAGTGAAGGGAGCTGAGATCAAAATGCTTTATGGATACGTGGCGGTATCTCCAGGGTCAATATTTAAGGGGTTAATAATAGATCTTTCAAATCGAATGGAAGAACTTGGATTTTTAGATGAGGAAATAATTGATCTGTTCATCGGAGGAGCGATTTCAAGAGGATATGGCCATGTAGAGGTGAAGATCAGCGAAAAAAAAGGCTACATAAAGAGAGAAAGCGATAGGATTAAAAAGACCCTTGAACTTTTTGATGGAAAAATTATTTTGATTGCGATTTCTCCGGTTTTCTCCTTAAGTTTTTTAAATGAGAAATTAACTTCAACCCCAACCATAGATCTTGGTAGAATGGGAATAAAAGCTGAACCTTTACTTATATATAAGGACCTAAATTACGTGTTAACAGAAACGACGAGAGTTTCAGGGTTTAGTTTACTGTCAAATCTGCCGAAAGTATCTATTGAAGCAGCTGAAATAGGTTCATTATATTTCTTCAAAACAGAAAATGACTTAAACCCGACGAAAATTGCTGAAAGGGAACTGTTGGGTTTCGGTTCCTTCTCAAACGTAGGCTTAAACATTTTAGAGGTGTTTCCCTTTGTTCAGTAAGGTCAATCACCTTGAAAAATTGGTGAGTAGAGCAATCTTTAAGTTATTCCTAAAACCTGAAACCCCCCTTCACGTAGGGAATGGACAGGAAGGGGCGCTTAAACAAATTGTAAGGCTTCGAGTTGGAGATGATTTAGTTCCAATAATACCCTCTAACTCATTTAAAGGGGCTTTAAGGTCGCTGGCAACCTATTTAGCTAAATCCATGCAATTTAAAAGCAGCGAAGTAGATGAAGTAGTCAGATTTCACAGGAAAGATGAACATTTGCCGTCAAAAATAGATGAGAAATACTTAAGTGCTGCCTCTGAGTTAGCTAGCAAACTTTACGCCGAAGATCAACTGAATGAGCTAAGCGAAAGCGATAAAATGGAGATTTATTTTTCAATGAATTGTCCAATTTGTCTACTTTTCGGATCGAGGAAGTTAGCTGGCAAGCTTTTGTTCTATGATTTAATACCGATAGTGAAGCCAAAAGTAACAACTTATACATCAACTTCTATGTCAAGGAAAATAGGTGTTGTTGAAGGGGAAAGATTGTTTTCAGCTGAAATGATTCCTCCACAGGAAGGTTTATACTTTGAAACCAGAGTGGTGATTGACAACTTAGATAATGGCTCAAGCGAAGCAAGATTGTTTGCAAAGGTGTTAGAATACATCTTAACGAATGGTTTATATGTCGGGGGGCTTAAAAGCAAAGGCTTCGGATTACTGACATTAGATGAGGAAAATTCGAGAGCATTAATTTTAAAGCTTAATCCTGATCCAGAGAGCGATGCCGCTGTAAAAGAAAACATATATGCTTTACTACTTAAAGAAGGCCATTATGATACTTTGGATGTACGAAGTTACATAGAAAAAATGAAGTAGAGGCCTTCTAAATTGCTTTACATATCTCAAAGTGAGGCCGAAATTATTATAAAGCTGCTTAAAAACATTGTGAGATCATTAAAAGATAACGAACTGAAACTCGGTGATTCCTTCTCAGAGAAATTATTAGAAGGGTATATTGAACAATCAATCTCCGAGGAAATGTCTTTTTTAACAGATGGCATAGAGGCTCTTGAGGATTCCATCTTAAGTTATGCATCAGAGGCTCTTCGTTATGTGATTACTTCTTCGATTCCAAAAACCCAGTTGAAAATACCTTCTACCATTAAAATTACTGTGTCAGGGAAAGACATAGAAATTTTAAAGCTTGATGGATACAGCATGTCTAGCTACTTAAAGAACTTATTATGTATTCCATATTTATCTTTTTTCATAACTGCTTTCTTAGATAGAGACAGACCTCTTTTTTCTAACAATAGTGATATTTACAGTGCACTAATTGAGCTTTGTGATTATACTTCTTCAATCTCACTCATTTCATTCGTGCATCCTCACTTCTATGAAGACTCTGAGAAAGGGTTTTTATTCCCTGAGAGATATTCTATATTTCAATATTTATTGAAGAAAAGTAAAGTATTGAATTTACTAGAAAAGCTAATGGAAACGTCTATTGGGTCTGTTTTGTTTTCGAAGTTGACAAAAATGGATATTGGGAATGAAGAGTCTTTAAAACGGAATGATAAAGATTTTCAGCCATTAAAAATTAAAAGTTTCGGAAAAGCTGCCCGTGATTTAACCGTGTTATTTAGCGAAAGAGAAAAGGATCTAGATAAGTGTGGCTTTTCATATTTCGGAAAGGTAAAATATCATCGTATATCACGGAGGATCATAGAAGAAAACTTAAGTAACCATCCTCAAAGGGATATAAAGGAAATGAAAAAGGTGTTTCTCATAGATAAGGAATACACTAAGGAAAATAACATAGGCACTTTATTTGAGATTTATGTTTATTTATTGCTGAGGAAAATCTTTTCTGAAAGAGGTGTAGATTACTTCATTTCCCACAACACTATGATCAAAGGGGAAGAATATGATGTTTTATCACTAGTTGTAAAACCACAACGCAAATTGATTTTGCTGGAGTGTAAAATAACAGCTGAAGAGAAGGACGCAAAAAGATTTAATAAAAAACTCGATTCTCTAAAGAAAGACCTTGAAAAAGTTCCTGAATTAGGTATAGGTGGTATTTTAGTAACATGTAAGGAGGCAGCTAGAAGAGATTTAATATGTAATGTTAAAAATTTAAGCGAGCATCTTGAGGACATGTTAAGATAATCCTTTTCTGTTACCAAAACACCGAAACCGACGACTTTTATTAACTCCATATTCTTGGCTTCTTACTCAGCATTATTCTAGTACCTCGTTGACCGGTAGTCTCTATTTCCTGTTTTTAAAATCCTTTTGAAGGGGAAAATGGATTATTTTCTAACGTTCTTCGTTAAATCTTTTTTAATGCAAGTAGAGATATCCATATCCTTCAATTCTAACGGATAACCTAGTCTCTTTAGTAAAGCATCGGCTTAACTACATAGCTTATTAAAGAAATAGTGGAAATGCTTTCTATTTTTAAGAAAGTACAATTTAAAGCACTGATAAGGCGGGTTCTTGGTCAAGGGTTGTAGAAAAATTTTTTATTAGCATTGTTGAAGACACTCTGCCCAATCTCACTCCTTCTACTCGAAAGATTATTCAAGAAAGACCACTGGAACCTATAAAACTTGGGCGATAAAGGAAGAAGAGAACTTTTCGAACACAAGCTGAAAAGTGTCAGGGAAATAGATAACAAAGAACTTTCAACCCTTTATTGGAGCATTATATAATGGGTTGCCTATTGCTCTTTTTAGGTTCTATCCAGAAAAGCTGGAGAAAATAATTTCTGAAGTCTTAAATTTGTATGAGAAATATATTAGGTAAAAAATCAAGGTAGTTAAAAGTTGTGAAAAAAGGTAAAATTTAGAAAAGAGTTGAAAGCATATATTCACCTATATAATTTCAATATTGTTAAAGAATCAAAAACTCATTTCTTTGTGAAATCAGAGGTAACTCTCGACGAAATTAAGAATTTGAGAGATAATTTATTCATATTTGATGAAAGACTTAAAATGAGAATTAGCACTGATGTTTATACTTAGAGAAAGATGTAGAAGGAAAAGATATCAGAAACTGGTAAATATACAATGATGTATTGGGAAAAGAGATAGGAGAACCTAATGCAAGAGATTTCTTGACTTATTCAGCTTTTGAAAGAAATGTAGTGGAAATCGAAAAGGGTAATGGCAAAGTGTTGTTAAAGTATTGTGAGGATAAGATGGAAACAATTGAAAATTTCTGTTGGAGGAGATTGAAATGAGATTCAAAGTGATAGAGAGAGAAGAGTTTACAGTGGTTCATTTTGAATTAGAAAGTAGTATATCACCAGAAATTTTGCAAAAACTAAAACCACCAAAGGTTGATGGAACAAAAGGAATAATACTGAGTGGTCGTGGTCCTATATGGCTTTACTGTTATCTTTGCCATTATTACCATCCCACAAAATTTATAGCAACCTATGATCCAAGAGTTAGTGGTGCTATAGTGGTAGAATCGCATGGACAAAGCTTGGAAGTAGGGGAGATTATAAAGGTGAAGATCGATGAGCTATAAATTATTGAGCTTTATAGGTCCCACGAGATACATCGAGGCTTATTATATCTACAATAATGAAAAGTCTCAGAAACCATGTCAGTTTATCCAAGAAGCCTTACTTGAATTTTTCTGTAAAGAGTGGAAAGATGGCGACCAGATAGTTATTTTTCTGACTAAAGAATCTAAAAGAAGGAATTGGCTAGGTAAAAATGAATGTGAGGGTGCAAACTTTGAAAAGGGGTTAAAAGAACGATTGGAAGGGGCTAAAGAAAGACTGAAATTGAACATTACTTTAAAAGAAGTTGAAATACCAGAAGGAAGAAATGAAGAGGAATTGTGGGAGATATTTGAAAAAATAAATGATAATATCGGTGAAAAGGATGTCTTAATTTTTGATATCACTCATAGTTTTCGTTCTCTCCCAATGTTGACACTTGTAGCTTTAAATTATGTCAAATTCTTAAAAAATGTGAAGATAAACCAAATTGTTTATGGTGCAATGGAGGCTTTAGGTTCCCCAAATAAAGTTAAAAGAATGCCTTTAAAAGAAAGAGTAATACCTGTATTCAATCTCACACCGTTTGCAAGCTTATTCGACTGGACAGTAGCTGTTGAAAGATTCTTAAAAACTGGAAATGCAGAAATGATAAGTGAGCTTGGAATAGAGGAATTGAAACCTTTACTTGCAGAAACTAGGGGTGAGGTTGGAGGAGGGCTTCGAAAGCTTATTAGTTCCCTGAAAGCTTTTTCACAGAACGTTTCAACATGTCGTGCTCCTGATTTTAAATCCAACATTAAAAAGATTTTAGATTCATTGTTAGAAGCAGAGAAAGAACTGGAAAAATTGAGGCAATTTAAACCATTATTTAGGAAAATAAAAGGGAGATTTAGCAATATGCAAATCGATAACAATGTAACTTGTGGACTAGAAGTTGCTTCTTGGTGTATAGAAAATGATTTAATTCAGCAAGGATTTACGATTTTAAGGGAAACTATTGTTAATTATGTGATAGTAAATATTATTGGAAGTAATAGACTGAAAAAACCGAGAAAGGGAGAAGACACAGATTATAGAGAGATTGCAGAAGTAATGTTGAATAATAGATATGAAAAAATACCTGCTCGAATTCTAAATTTGTGGCATGAAATTATAGATTACAGGAATGACATAAACCATAGTGGTTGGAGAGAGCAGAACTACCATTCTCCTGCAGATTTCAAAAATAAACTTAGAAAATTTACAAGAATATTTAGGTCATTCTCACAAGAGAAAAGTTGATGAACCGAAGATCCGTGAAACTTCGCCTGTCACCTGCAACTCTCCACTTCGCTACGGTGTTATAGCACTCGAACAACATATAGATATGTGGCCCCCGCTTTGCTAGCCCAAATTTGCTCCGTTTACGCTCCGTAAACTTCACATATCCCCAATCTGTTGCCAGGAATTCTGAACCCCACTCCAAGATATAATGAAAATGTATGAAATAATAGATAAATTAGTGGATAGATTTACTTACAAAGGCATCCATCACTTCATATTTGATAGAAATAATTGAGAAAGAGTTTAGGGTAGTATTCGGATGAAGAAAGGCGATATGATATTCCTAATCACATCTTGGATGCGATTAATTTAGTAGAAGAAATATCTGAAAGGTGAAAGTTACTTTTTTTGACAACCTTGGTAACCATAAACCTAGAAATTATGCAAAGGTTTTTTACAGGGTTTTTTACAGGGTTGCAAAGCACCGTAGAGTCGGGTGGAGTGATGGTGTTATTTCTTTCTCTACTTAGAATTTTTCGTTTTAATCACCCAAAATGTTGATATGGAGCATATTAACATCCTAAAGATGAGGAAAACTGTGAATGCCATTTTAATATTTGATCCAAATACTGCTGCTGTTACCCACCATAGAGGATTCTCGTTTAGAAGGTACGCCATCAATATTCCCATGCTATTTCTTGCTTTATGATAAGTCAATGTAAAAAGAAATCCGAAGAATATGGCATCAAATGGGTCAATTTTCCCTGTCAACAAGGGGGTGTTGTATAGACCTGTCCATAAAACTGCTATTAAGGGTGTTGCAAGCTTCTGGGGGAAATCCTTCATGAGTTCATATGGGAAGGCTTCCCAGAACATGAACGCTACAATGCCTGCCAGAATCCATAAAAGTATAGCAGACATCAAAACTTGTAGCGAAATTGGTGGATTAGCCCATGAGGGTTTGGCAGCGATTAAAATGGTTTCAAAACCTACAATTTTTGTGCCGATAAGCCAAAGCAGCGGGATAGGTGTTGAGAAAGCTGCTGCCCACAAGAAACTATTACCTAAGTTATCTTTTCTAATCCCGAAGGTTGAGAGGGTGCAGTTTTCGTTGTTTAACTTTAAAACCAAATAGGCGATTAAAAGTATTTCAACCAGTGTAAGTGTATGAGTCAATAGGAGGCTGGGAAAGGGGTGTGGCATTTCCAAATGTGGAAACAGAAGGGGGTTTACAATGTAAGCAATTAGGTAGGCAAGCAGATAGAAGAGTGCTATACTAACTATTTTCCCTTTTGACATCGTTATCCTCAACAAACCCTAATTTCACTTAACGTTTCAAGTGTATCTGAAGTCCAGTTGGGTTTAGAGGGGAGGTGTGAAGCATAAAAGCCCTAGTCTTTTACACCGTTAAGGAATAGAGTAAAACTTATATCTTATTTAACTTTTCACTTTTTTCCTTGGGGCTGTTGCTGCATCTTTAAACTTGTCTTTATAGTATTGTGCAGGAGGTAGAAGAGAAACATGTTTCCAGGGTTCCTGGAATAGTTTAACGGTTTAAATTTAAATGGATGAATGTTAGTCCTTTAAATATTCAGTTTAATGGTCTTAGCCTAAATTTAGGGGAAATTATGGAGGTTTAAGGAAGGATAAAGAGCTGTAAAGCTTGATTTGAGAAAGCGTTACGGGTTATAAAGGGATCTGACAATAAAACTGTTCCTTGATAAATAAGAGATTTCAAAGTTTAACTGCAAAAGGGGATGGTTTATTTAGCACATGGAGTAGTGACGGTTAAGGGGGAGGGGTTTGTTGTTTTTAATTTATCCGGGTTTCATTTTTATATGTAGGTTATTTATACACAGTATTTTTCGACTTCGCAGTATTTGCATTTCTCCTTTGATGTTTTCCTTGGTGGTTTTTCATTTGTAAGCATTTCCCTTATTTTCTTTATATCTCTTTTAAGTGTTTCTTTGTCTTCCCTTGAAACATTTATTTTCCTGGATATTTTCTGTTTTGAGAAGTAGATTATTGCTTTTTCAGTGGTTGTTTTGTATTTGCAATCTGTTAGGGTTGCATAAGCTATAACTTGTTTTTTGTAGGGTCTTTGGACAATTGGTTTCTCTGTGTATTTTATTTCCACTGGGATGTGTTCTCCGCTTTTAAGTTTCAGGAGTACATCTATTTTCCCCCTTCAACCCTATTTCTTCACAGTATGCTTCAACGTTTAAGTGCATAGCTTTAACTTCTCTTTTTTCGAATCCGTATACATCTATTCTTTCCTTAACCCTTTTCTTTTCCTTTTCTTGGGTTTCTAATCCGAAAACCATCTTTTTCCTTGGTTTGAAGGGGGTCTGCATTGTTTTAAGGAAGTAAACTTTCCTGGGGCAGTAAAAGTGTTGAACTATGTCATTCACAGTTACGGTTCCTAATTCATGGGTTGAGTGGTTCAAATTAGAAACCCCCCTACTTTGGTTAGGTGTCACCTGGATTTGTCTTATCCCCATTTGGATGATTAGAGTATTAATGGAAGGTTTTCCTCTATATATTTATTTTATGATAAAACTTATGGTGTAAGAAAAGGGCAAATTGAATGATGGATCGACATTGCAGGGTTATTCTAACAACTCGTTGATCGTCAGTCTCTATTTCCTGATTTTAACTCCTTTTGAAAGGGAAATAAATTTAATTTTATAATGTTCTTCGTTAAATCTTTTTGACGCACTAGAAATGTCTATACCCTTTAACTCTAATAGACATGGTCTCTTTAGTAAGGCATCTGATTTCATCTTTAGCGTATAACTTAAGATTTTCTCTAGGTCATGTTTTAAGTGGGTTAAAGTAAGAAATGTTTCTTGAATAGGGTACTGTTTCGGTAGATGTAAACTGTCAGCAATTGCTTTCTCTGCTTCCGCGACATGTTTGTCTCATGGTTGCTTTTGAAAAGTAGATGGCTTTATTCTCTTTTTCTGTCTCTTCTTTCCCTCGGAGAGAAAGGTTTTCTTTTAGTTGGATTTAAACTCACTTTAAATAAAGAGCGTTGAGGCCCTCTGCCTTAGATATTTCTACAAGTTTTTTGTCTCCTGAAAGGAATTGTTCTGAATCTGCATGTTTTGCAGATGTAATTTGTATGGCGTCAGCTTCATATATATGATATTTATTTATCAGGTTCCATGTTTCTGCGAGCAGACTTGTTCTTACCGGGATTATCTTAGTTAATCTAAGCTTTATTAACCTAATAGTCTCCTTTACAAATGAAACTAATGCTACTTCGTAACCCCTTTTATCTAGCCATCCTCTACTAAGATATTTGTCTAATACCCCGAAAACCTCACCGATGTTCCATGCAGAGAATGATAAAGTTGTTTCTCCGTTAAGTGCATTGACATAAACTTTCTTCACAACTTTGCTTCCAGGTTCAAGGATGTATCTCTTAACTATGGCACTTGTATCAAGATAAACAGTCAAGTTCTGGACCCCCTCAACTCACGTACTACTTCTTCAGCTTTACCCTTCACTTTAAGTTTAACTGGTACTGTTTCAAGTGTAGTGGGCTTCGCTGAAATCATTTTTTCTAGGGCCTCAGCTATGATTAACTCGTTAAGCTCTTCCTCTAATGCCTCCTCAACTGATTTGCTAAGGCTCTTTAAATTCTTTTCAACACTTATTTTATGTCTAAACCTATCCCATAGTTTCTTGTTGATTATAATGCTTGTTTTTATCCTTTCATTCATACTCCTATACACCATTAAGGAATAGAGTAAATACCTTATATTTAACTCTTTATGTTTTCTCATGGCCTCTGCTACACCCTTAAGTCTCCCTTATGGTAAAGGTGGGTATGGTTTAGGAGAGGCTTTTGAGAATTGGAGTTAAAGGAACATATATTTAAAGTGGCTGTGAAAAGAGATTAAAGGTTTTTAAGCGGTATAGGTTGTTTGTTAGGTTTTGTATCTGCGTGGGTTTAGTGGTTATTGATTGGGTTCTTGGGGTTTTGTATTGGTTTTAACCTCTATTACCCCCATTCCAGTTGTTCTTTGGGAGCCTACATTAACTGTTTCAGCGAATTTTAGAAGTGTATCTGTTATTTTGCAGTATTCTTCATGTTCCTCTTCATCTATCCCTCTCTGTTTTTTGATTATATAGGTTGTTTGCCCTGTGAAACCTGGTAGTTTGTAGGGTTCGATTGGTTTTACACTTTTAACCTTGAATTTCTTCTCTGAGACACATGTTTTTATCCATTCCCTGTATGGGGAAGCTGTTTCCTTTCCCTCTATAACCCATTTGAATCTGTGTTTTTCGGGGGCGAAGTTGTTCCAAACTCTTAAGGCGCTGTCTAAGACTCTGAAGGGTGTTGGAAATAAACTTACAAGGTTTGTTTCAAAGTTTTTGAAGCATGTAGGAGAGATAAACATAATGGAAAATGAATTTATCGGTGTGCTTTGCCGCTGGATTCCTTCATAGGTTTTAACTGATACCTCAACTGATTCAAGGGTGAAGTTTGCGTTGTAAATGTTGAAACTTGTTTCTAACCCTTTTAAAATTGTGAGAGCCGCGTTTGACAGGGGTTTACCGTAAATGGAGATTTTAAAGAAGTATTCTAGCTTCTTTCTGATTTTCCATGCAAGTTTAAGTTTCTTGTTTGAATCTGTGTAGAGAAGAGGTGTAACTGAGTATCCCTTCATAGCTTTTAGGTCATGGATATAAGTGGCTAACCCAGGGTCTCCCTTTCTTAATAGATTGAAGAATATGCTTTGAATGACGTGTCCGGGAAAGGAGATTTCACCTTCCTCCAAGCAGAAAACATTAAACTTTAAACTTTGAATAATGGACAAACCGATTCCTCTCTTCTTCAACTACTCATTAAACCTTTTTTTGAGGTGATGTTTCCCTAGACTGTGAGAAGTTATTCCCAGGGTTATTCTCTCTGTTTATTAAGGAGCCTTAACTATAAATAAATTACCCCTTAAACTTTAATTTGAAGTTTAGTGTTACTTATTTTTGAGGGAGGAATCTCTTTAAAGCTGTGAAACTTGACTGAAGGATGAAACCTTACCGGAGGAATTTAAATTTAAAACATATGTTTTTACTGTCTCTTTAACCTCCTAAAATTTTAGATGTGGAAGTGTTTGATTTGAGTACAGCAGCTTTAAGGATCAAGGAATTGGTTAAAAGCAGGGCTAGGAAAGTTATACTTAGTTTTCTATGTGGAAGGGAGAAAGCTGAGTTTTCAGAGATAATTGGAAGGGTTAAGGTTTCGAGGCGTGTGGATTACCATGTAAGGTTTTTGATCCGTGAGGGAGTGATTGAGAAAATTGAGAGAGGAGTTTACAGGGTGAAACCAGGTCTTTTAAGCATTGTTAGACATGTACTTGACATAAAGATGCCTCTCTTACTTATTGGAGGTTTAGGCGAGGAAGTAACTCTTTACAAAGATTTGAGGGATGCCTTAGAGGTTCATGGATATAAACCAGACAAGGTGTTATATGTTACAAGTCCTGAGGTGAGAGAGAAATTTTTTAAAGTTTACGGTGAAGTTGGAGTTAACTTCATTGTTCAACCCTACAAGGAGGTTTTAAGGGAGAACCTTGACAAATTGATCGAGATAACTGGGAGGGCAGTGGAGGAAAACATCTTTAACCATGAGATACTTGTAGATTTAACTGGTGGAACCAAGCCTTTGACAATAGCCCTGCTAAGACAAGCTGTAAACTATAATTTAAAGGCTCTTTACTTCTCCGGTAGGAAAATAATCTGGATAAATGAACCCTACTAAACTCTTTCTTTCAATTCTCTTTCTTCGAGACTCCTTGTTTTAAGTGTATGTTTGATGTTTTGTTTTTTCTGGATTGTTGTTTTTTAAAGGGGTTCGCATTGTTTTCCTTGTTGATGTGTTCTTTGCGGGTCTGTGTAGTGTTGGTGGTTGGAAGTTAAATTTTTATTGGCGTCCCTCTTATTATTCATGCAAACTCTTGTGATTTATGATATTTCTGATAACCGTAAGAGGTCTAAGTTGAGTAAGCTTCTTTTTGAGTATGGGTTGAAAAGGATTCGGTACAGTGGTTTTATAGGTGACCTTAACTTTCATGACAGAGTTGTTTTGGAAAAGGAGGTTGGAAAGTTTTTGAGCTGTGAAAGGGACAGTGTTTACATTGTCCCC
>JAOZFT010000031.1 GCA_027492035.1 Thermoproteota archaeon | reverse complement strand
TGTTAAAGGAGGCTGAAAACAACTTAGAACCCTGCACCTTCTCCTGCTCCATGCGGAAAATAAGAAACATTTTGGTTTTAGGTACAGGTAAAACAAACGAATTCCTTTCCTTAGTAAACAGCACAGTTGCATTAACAAAACTTGTAGCCCCACTGATTTTTGTGTTCTCAATAATATTAATTATTTCAGGAATGTTCATTTAGATTAATCCAAGATTTTTCTACACTTAAAATTACTTTTAAAACCATAACTGAAACAAAAACCATCTAAAAACCAGTTTAAGTGCCCATTTATAGTGCTATGTATACTATTGCCACCTTATTTGTAAAAAAGTTTTGCGCACAACATAAGGAAGGCAGTGTGAGTGGGAAGGAGAAAAGGGTAAGCAGTCTTTTTGTTAAAGAATATTGTTAAAGGTCTATTTTCCACCCTAAAACTTTGAAAAATTATTCTATAGGCTTTCAGGGTAAAAGAATAGAAAAACCTTTTTGAATCCTCATAACGAAAAGTTACTATGGGTTCTTAACAAAGCAATTCCTTTAACTGGATAATGTCCTAAAGAATAAATGAAGTTTCGTTGCTGCCGACTTGTTTAAGCTTTTCTCTTTTATTGTCTTAGACTCTTTGTTCATTTCATACACCTAAAACTTCGCAAGCAGTTTTTAGATATAGCTAACTTCATGACATTACTTGTACCACCAGCGCCTGTTAGTATGGAAAAGAGAGAGATTTAAATACTTTGTTTGCTGTACCTAACTGCACAGTTTCCCGAAAACAATGCGAGAAATTGGAGTTGTATTCAATTTGCCCCTCGCTAAAAAAGAAATATAATGAGAAGTGCCCGCCTTTTTACTTCAACAAAACAATATTTCCCATTCCTCTCCTTCTTTTCTCAACTAAACCTCTACTTTCCAACAAATCCAAAGCCCTACTAACACTTGATTTTGAAATTCCTGTCTTTTCTGGAAGTTCGCTTTGTTCAATAATCCCATCTGAATCAATTATTGCTTTGTATATTTTTGCCTGATCATCTTTCAGAGTTTTTGCTATTTGCTCCCATCTCTTTTTTCTTTCTTCCAGCACTAATTCACCAGCAGGTTTCTCAACTGAATCAAAAAATAGCAAATACATTCCGCTAACAGCAAGAGTGATTGATGCCATAACAAGAATAATTACATCCGTAAATGTAAAAAATCCTGGAATCTGGCTAATTGCTGTATTTTGACCTTCTATGAATATCTGGACTGGCGTAGAATTCAGTAATTTTATTCCAAGCACAACCACCGAAGCTACAAATAAGACTGCCATGAATACTCTTCTTCCAGGTCATTTTCTAGGTTCACCTCTCCTCGGACCCCTAGAAGGGAGTGCTTTTAGGTTTCCCTTACTTGTTACTTGGTTAAGGAAATACTTTATGAACGAGATGCCTCTTACTCACTATGATTTGTTGAGGGAGGAAATTCCATGTAACAAGTTTAAACTTGAGAAATGCTGCGGATTCAGGGTTTAGAATAGTCGAAAACTTTAAATGTTATATTTATCCTATTATGTAGGTTTAGATTTACACTTTAACTTACCTCGCAGATCTACATGCTTCATTGCTCTCGACAAAAAATTAGATGTGGAAAGGAAAGAGAAGTTGATGAGTTTCTTATAGTGGTAAAGATGTATCTATTTGACACTGATTTCATTATTAACTTGGTGAGAGTAGGCAAAGGCGCTGTAAGGTTTGCGGGGAAGGTTAATGAAGAAATGGCTTATTTAGAAGTTTTCAGTATTTACATGTTAGAATAATCCCCCTTTTTTATTGGGAAATTTAAAAGCAAAGTAATGAATCGAAAGTAAGGATCCTTTTAAACAGAATTCTACGGCTTGTTTAAAATTAAACGTCAATCTTATTAGCAACTTGATTTTAAAGTTTTGGGAGATATAGGAATATGAACGTAGAAGGAATGGCTGAAGCCTATTTTAGAGATTTCATGAACATGTTTTTGCAAGCCAAAAATGCTTCAAAAACTTTGCTTAACTTGTGTTTGGAGTACTTCTTTCAGTTTCCTTACCGATTTAAAGTTTAAAATTATGTTTTCTGTTGCTACGTACACTTGAAAATCATCTACCCCCTTTTCTCTCAATATGGGACATAAAAACTTTTCTTTTTCGATAGATAATACATCCGATCCTGTAGATAATGGCGAGAACGCCGGAAGCACAAGTAATTCACCATCTCCAATTCTTCCTTTTAAGAAGCATGGAAATGAAACGGTTCCTCCAACTTCATCTCTGAACCTTATTGAGGGATGCTCATGCCCTATAACTACTCTCCCCTCTATTTTCTTTATTTTTTTATGTCCATGAACGAAGAGGATGTCTTCTGTTTCGAATTGTTCAAGGAATTCTATTCCGAATGATTTAATGAATCCTTTGATGAAGTTGTCGTGGTTTCCGCGAACCAAAACAACTTCCTTTACTTTACTTGTTAAATACTCTA
>JAOZFT010000019.1 GCA_027492035.1 Thermoproteota archaeon | reverse complement strand
CTTAGTAGGTGAACATGCGTTTAGCAAAGAAAAGATAGACAGATTCTCCATTAAAGGAAAACCTGAAATGGTTAAAGAACAAGAGGATTTCTACGCTGTCATCGACTCAATGGTGCTTTGTAAATTTATAGCCCTACCTGTTATAGGGCCTATTCTTTGGAATGAACTGGTTGAACTTTACGAAACAGTTACCGGTTTAAAAACAGATATTTCAACTTTAAGAAGAAAGGGGGCGGAAATAAACAAAATGATCAGGAGTCTCAACCACAAAATGGGTTATTCAAGAAAAGACGACTGGTTACCTGAAAAGTTTCTGAAACAGCCTTTAACCAAGGGAGCCTCTAAAGGACAAGTGGTGAAAGAGGAAGAATTAAAAGAAATGCTTAAACTATTCTATAAATTAAACCAGTAAATTCTCAGAAACGTTTCCCTTCAAGAAAAGGAGCTGAGAAAAAATAGAGGCTTCAACCTCGACATGGTAAAGAAATTAGACCATCTCACGTAAGCCTTTTAAGTTGATGGGGGAAGAGAAGGCTCAGCCGAGGCGAAAAGGCAACACTTCACTTATTCTTCAATTTGAAAGCAGAAGCTGTAAATTTAAATGAGTTACTTCCTTTTGGTCATTTGCTGCTTATATATCCATTTCTTCAAATCCTCTAGCCTCCTATTCTCCAGCTCTGTTAATTCCTCCCTATAAAACTCCTATACTTTCAGCTTCCGCAGGATGATGCTTGAAGAAGAGATGCATAGATGTTAAACCAATCTCCTGAGAACGGAGCTGCTAGGCTCGCCGTATGCAGGTAAACCATCGCTTAATAATCAGTGGCAGAACCGGAAAAGGGATTGCTAAACCTTTCAACAATAACCCTATTCTTCATCTCCTCAGTAACTAAATCTTCATATCCTTTGAATGCGACGATAGGGGCTGCTGAGGATTTCGGTTGAGGATGTAGATGAGGAAGTTTTGGATAGGATGCCTGAATGGTTTAGAATTTTAAAAGAGAGTTATAGAGACAGTTTTAGAGATAGCTAAGCTTTTTGGGGGGGGAGTAAATAGGTGGTGCAGCTAAGCCATTACCAACAGCTTGATCGTTTTTATGCTTCTAGAAGTCACGTAAACTTTTTCCTTAAAGTATTCTGATAAAACCTTTTCAATCCTTGAGCTTACAGTTGCATAATGTATATTCCTCTTCTCGAAAACTATGTTATCAGTCTTAACAACTTTTAATATGCTCAGGTTTTCATCTTCTACTCTTTTACATAACTCAAGAATCTTCTCCTTGGTTATCCTCCTATGCCTGTAGAAGTTAATCCCTCTGATAAAAGCTACTCCCTTTTTCCGACTCAAAGCTATCACTAATTATATTATACCTTCAGGCCAAGTTTTAGCTATAATTGTCGGGAAAGTGTAAACTATAGTTAAATGTATTTCCCTCAGTATCTTTTCAGATTCTTCAACTCCAGCCCCTTTACATCTGTCGATTACTAGAGTTATAGGTATTTCATCCTCATAATCTTTAGCGAGTTCCTTTATGATCTTAAGCACTAGTCCTTTTTTAAACTTCTCGATTCCTTTTTCTAACTCGCTTACTATTAGGTTTAATTTCTTCTTGAGAGGATAAGTTGTTTTATTTAAACTAAGGGTTTTAAATAACTTCTAAACATGGATATGTATAGGTGCTTGTATGCATAAACGTACAACTGTGATACTTGAAGAAGATATCTATGAAAAATTAGTGAAGGAGAGTTTAAAGAGATACGGATCTACAAAGGCTTTATCCAAAGTCTTAAATGAACTATTGAGAGAATCTTTTAGTGGCAAGAAGAAGATACTTCAACTAATTTACTCAGAGAAAATTGCAGAAACAACTGCGAAAGATTTCGAGAAGTTTCGTAGAATACTATCTAAAAGGGCTGAGAGTTGATCATAGACACCACCTATATTTTACCACTGGCTAGGATCCAAGTAGATACAGATCTATTAAAGGGTATAGCTGATGGAAAAATTAAATTAGGTTTAGAAGATATAACTATAAGTTCTATTTCAATTTTTGAACTTCAAGCAAAAGCCTTGAAACTTGCAGTTCCGGCTAAACATGTAACAGAAGCCATAGAAGCTATACTTACAACTTTTAGAGTAATCCCCTTCTACAAATCAGATTTAATTAAAATTTCATATGAATTAAAAGAGTTAATTGAGGATTACATCGACTGCATCATTGTAGCAACAGCTGTTACATTAGAGGAGAATTTAATCACTGAAGACTCCATCATATTAGATAACAGAGAAATCATCAAGGAAAAATACGGAGTAAATATCTTGAACTATAAGGAATTATTTTAAAACAAACTTTTTAACATTAGAAAAGCCCTAGAAAGCCTTAAGAAAAGATTGAGGAGATAAGTAATCATGGAACGTAGAGTTAGAGAGACAAGGTACTTTGCACTTCAGAAGAATATTGTTAATGGTCTCTTATAAAGTTTAAAAATTTTTTGCGGTCATTTTTTAAAAGGTTCTGGAAGGGAGAGAACATCAAGGACCATGAAGTTTGCGATAGTATAAGAGAAAAACATCACAAGTAAAGCGCTGGATATATCGAGAAGCATTGGAGGGAAATTGGATTGAGCAATGAAGAAGAGGCAGCAATTATTTCATGGCTATGCTACGCTCACAGCAGTAAGGTTGATATAAATAAAGTCCCTGAGGAGTAGAGAATTATAGATGAGATAGTTTGCACAAAACTGCTATCTGCTTTGCCCAGACTTGCAGATGCACTTGATTGCTCTAGCGACAGATTGCCTCCCAAGATTACAGGATACTTCCTTATATCCCGCACGAGGAATACTGGAAACACGAAATCGTTAACAGAGTTAATATAAAAAAGGATAAGATATACCTAGAAATAAACCCTAAATTCAAGGATCATGAGACGAATGAAGTTGCAGACAAGGTGAAAAAGGAGATTTGGATTTTGAATGGAGGGGAGTAAAAAATTTGAAGTGGTTTATTGAATCAACGTTTTAAACTAAGATATAGGATTTTCCCGGATTTTAAGCTTCATCCTAGTTTTATGTCTCTTATTCTAACTGCTGGTCCACCAAACCAGACAGGAACGCCTTGTCCAGGGTCTCCTTTCCCACACAGTCCAGCTTCAAAAATTAGTTTTTTACCTAAAGCGTCAATGCTTCCGTAAAATCCGGGCGTTGTGATTTCAAGCACAGGCCTATCAATTAATCCTTCAATTTCGCCTTTCCTTATTAAGTAAGCTTCTGACCCGACAAATCTCATGTTAAATCTTTTATCGTCAATGTTCCATTCAAGGTATCTTTTCATGTAAATTCCAAACTTTATTTCTTCTATAAGTTCCTCTATTTCCCTGTCTCCTGGAAGCATGAAAGTGTTAGCCATTCTTACAAGAGGTTCCCTGTTATAATTTTCAGCCCTTGCTGCCCCGTTACTTTTAACCCCCATTTTGGTAGCTGTTTCTCTGTTATGTAAAAATTCATTGATTAATCCGTTTTTCATTAAATATCTTCTTCTTGCCTTTACCCCTTCATCATCATATAAATAGTAGCCATAACTGTTTTTCAGTGTCGGGTCATCTACTACAGTTACTATTTCGCTTCCAATTCTTTTCCCAAGCATTTTTTTTGTAATGAACGACTCCCCAGCTTGAGCAGCCTCTCTACCCATTATTCTATCTGCCTCGTAAGGATGACCTGAGGATTCGTGTACAATTAAGCCTGTAACATAGCCGTCTATAACCATGTCTACTTTTGTGTTTTTAGGTGGAGGAGCAGCTTCTTTTAAGATTTTGTCAAGTGTTTTGCTTCTGTCTTCAGCTTCTTTAACGGGTTCCCAATCTTTTATTGCTTCCCAGCCTCGTGATTCACCTTTAGAGTAACTTATTTGTTTAACTCTTCCTTCCCATATACCGGTCAAGTATAGTTCGATATAAATTCTCGGAATAAGGGATTCTATTTCACTTCCTTCACTGTTCACGTAGTATTTTCTCTGGGTATCCTCAAACAGTTGAATTATTCTGTTTGGAATCCTAGCTTCAGTGTTTTGAGTAGCTTTATCTATGCTCCGAAGCAGCTCTACTTTCTCTTCAATAGAAACATTCTCTACAGGTTTTTTCGGTTTAACTAAATATTTACATTTTCTTGGCTCTTCTTCAGAGAAAGGGTTTTTCTCTGCTTTATTCTTCAATTTATTAACTATTTTTACAGCTTCTTCTAGCCTATTCTTCAACAATTCCTTATCAGGTTTGTTAACTGAAAAGAAACCAGTTGTGTCTTCGATTTTGACTCTGCTGCCAACTCCTATTCCTGTATAATATCCTACTGTTTCAACTCTCCCATTTTTCAAGATATAGTTCCTATGACGTGTTAACTGAACCCTGGCTTCGCAGTAATCAATGTCAAGTTTTGAAGAGTAGTCAATTACAAAATCAGCTAAATCAACATATTCCTCAAAAGAAATTTTCATTTAAACCTCCTTTTTAGGAAAACTTTATCCGTGAAGGGTGAGATGGATCTGAGTAAAATTGGAAACAAATGTTTAGGTTTATTCGCTCTTTATGATAAATAAATACGTAGGTTGTTAAAGGTTTTGCAGTGGAAGTACTAAACAAAATTAACAAAAATAATTTTTTTCTTGAAAGATTTCTTTAACACCTTTTCCACCCTGCTTAAAGGGTTTTTCTACTTAACCCTTTTTATATTGCTGTAATGCAGGTTAGTAACAAAGAGAGTCTTCACTTGTTTTCCTTTTCCTTTAAAAATTTGAATCCTTCCATTTTACAATTGTTTTCTAAAGTTTTTCTAAATGGTTTCCTAAATCTTTCTAAAAGTTGAGTTGACATGTAATTGTTTCTTCATGGATAAAACTTTTAAAAGGGTTTTTAAGGGGGATTTAAGAGGGATGAATATACTTTCCATGATTCTTTTCTTCATTTATTTAGTGAGGTGTTTTCGTTGTGGTCCTCTCTTGATTGGGAAGATACATTGAACATGTTAGATCAAAAAAATGTTCAAGAAGTTTTTAAATTTGTTTTAAATCCAAGAACAAAAACTATTGATTACGAAAGTAACCTCTTTTCTGGAGGATTAACTCTGCCACCTCAACCAAAAGAGGAGGTAATAGCTGTAAAAGATATTTGTGAAGCTGTTTCTTCAAAACATGCGGTTGAAGCATTCCTTTCCGTTGATGAAATAGTTTCCCTTCTTCCATTTACTGAACTAAACAAATTAAGGATGGATTTCACTCAACATTATGAGGAATTTTGTAAATGGGTTGAAAAATTAAGCAGGGAAAAAAGGAAATTCTTTAGTAAGAGACAGGTCTTGAGGATGGAATCTGACAAGAAGAAGAAAGTTTTGATGATAATTCCATCAAAGAAACAATTGGGGGTTGTTGAAGGCAATTGGGTAAAGTATGTTTGGAGCCGTTACACAGTAAATGGTGAAAAAGCACCTGATGCAGAGAAATGGATGGATGAATTAATAAAGATAGGTGAAAGCCTTGTAAACGAAAAAGTTACACCTGTTTACGCTGTAGATAACGAAGAAAAGGAAGTATTTCTGGAAAAAACAGGCAAAAAATTCTCTTTAATACCTTTAAACATGCCTAAAAATTTGCCGAAAATAGGGTACTCTAGAGACCAAAGTGTTTTCATTTTTGACAAACCAATAATTTGCAACATGGCTTTAAGCATTCGTCAAGGGGAAGAATATGTACTTAATGAAATATACTGGATTTTGGCGCGGAAAGAGGAAAAGTTTTTACCTGTAACCAGGCCTAGGTGGAGTTTAAAAGGAAATTTCCTTGTTAAAGCTAAACTTGAAGGGGGAAATTTTATAGTGGTTGATGGAGAAGGTAAAAAAGCTGTTTTTACAGGTTTAGGAGTGAGGGGAAGTAATGTAAGTGCAATTAAGTTGATTTCATCCCTGCTGCCGAAAGAGACACCCTTCTATGCAGTTCCTCTTTCAGGTTACATAAAAGATTGGAAAAGTAAGGGAACAGTTCATTTAGATGTTGCAATGCATTATGTAGGGTTTGTAAACGGTGTAAATCTTGCCCTCATAGATCCTGGAAGAGTAGGTTTTTACTCAGTCCTTGAATACGAGGAAGAGAAAGAAGCTTTCCAAGTTAAATCTTTCGGTGAAATAATTAAAGAACTTAACCTTGTTTTGGATGAGCCTTTGGCTGAAAAGAAAAGCAAAATAACTATGGTGAATGCTTTAAACTTAGGCAGCGGAAAATTAATGGTTGACCCCTACAACAAAGAAGTTAATCAATACTTAGAGAAGAAATGGGGGCTGGACTTAATAAAAATCCCTATTCCCCAATTAGAGGCAGGGGGAGGAGGAATAAGGTGCGCCACTAGAGAAATAGAATATAGCTAATCCTCCTTAACATTGTTACGTTTCTCCCTTAATCCTTAAAATTAGAAAAGGAAAATATTTAAGTGCGGTTAAAGGGAGGAGAGATTCTTTGCGTTGCAGGGAGGGGAGGTAATAGCTGAGGCTAAGTCTCTTAGAGGCTTATTGATTAAGCCCAAAGAAAGAAAAATTAAGCTACCGATAAATCTGGAATTTAATATAAACATGTGCAAAAAGGTAGTAACTTACCTAAATGTAGGTAATTTAGTTGTAGAAGAAGAACACAAATGAAGAAGTATTAGGTGAAGGTTAAAAGTTGAAAATTCTTTTCTGAAAGGTAACTTGTTAAAGGTGTATAGGTAGGGAATAAAACTTAGCAGTGTTTCTTCCACAGGTATGCCATACTTCCTCAAAATCTACATTCTTCACTTGAGCAATTTTTTCTGCAACAAGTTTAATTGATGTGGAGTCGTTGATTTTCCCTTTTTCAAGGGATAACCAAGGTGAATCTGTTTCCAGCATTATTTTTTCTAAAGGTGCTTCCTTGACTATTTCTACATGTTTTTTGCTTTTGTAAATTATGGTGTTGACAGAAATGTACCAGCCATTTCCTACAACTTTTTTCAGCAAATTGTAAGCGCTGAACATGTGCCAGTGAACCTTTTTCACATTGAAAGTTTCTAAGGTTTGAATTGTTTCTTCTGAAGCTTCCCTTGAATGAATCACAACGGGTTTATTTAGTTTTTCAGCGAGTTTTAAATGTTTAATGAAAAGTTTCTTTTGTTTCTTTCTCCATTTAGTTTCTTTTATCCACCAGTAATCAAGCCCTGTTTCACCTACGCCAACCAAGGATTTCTTGTTTTTAATTAAGGAGTTAAAATATGTTTGGACATCTTCTTCTGAAAAGTCTTTGATGAATTCAGGGTGGATGCTCGCTGTGGCAAATACAAAAAATTTATGTTTTTCAGTCAGTTTCAGGGTTAGGTTTAAGTCTTTAGGGTGGGCGCAACAAGTTATTATTGATTTCAGCCCCTCCTTCTTAGCTTTAAAAACGATTTTTTCCCTTACTCCACTGTACTCTTTCTGTTCTAAATGGCAGTGTGAATCTATCATATGAAACAGCCTTTCAGGGGGAGAAGTTGTTAACGGAGGGATCTAACAATGATCATTTTAACTATGTCTGCTGTTTCGTCGCATTTATCCTCTAAGTTTTCTAATCCCTCCAAAAACTTGATTGCTAGGTGTAAATCCAGGAAACTTGCCCCTATGTGTGTTTCACGGAGAGCAGCTAATCCTTGCAGGAAAAGTTCATCCATCATTTCTTCTTTGCTTTTAATCAATTTCGCCAATTGCATAGTTAATACAAAGTCGTCCTTCATGGCCTCAACTATCCTTTTCACTGATTCAGCACTGCTTTTGGCTTCGTCAACCATATCTAAACATATTTTAAAGTATTTCTGTGGAAGTTTATTTATTTCAAGCAATTGCAAAACCCTAGCTGCGCTTTTAGACCAGTCAGCTATCCTGTCCATTGTCTCAGCTAAACGAATGAAATCTTCTCTGTTCAAGGGTGGAAGAGTTCCTTTAACAATTTCCTCAATTACTTTAGTTCTGGCTTCATCTGCTTCTTTTTCAAACTTGGTTATTTCACTTATTAATTCTGAAATATTTGCATCTTTCTTATTTATCTTATTTTCGACGGCAACTTGTAATTTTTGAGAAGTCTTTAAACAAAGTGATGCATGTTGAGCAATTAAGTCGAGAACTTTCTTTTCTTTAGCCATTGAAAATTTCTGTCTGAACTCCATTGCCATCACCAACTTCTCTATTTCACTCTTTAAAGGAAAAGTTTGTTTCAGTTTGGATTGGTTGCAAATATTTCTCTTTCCTTTTTTTAAACACTAAAGTCAATATCGTTCCTAGCACTAGACCTGCCGAAAAAGCAAGTATCAAGACCAATGTTTCCATGGGTTTAGTTTCCACCTGAGGTTTTCCTGTAGGTGAAGGTGTTGAGGCAGGCTTCGGCGGTTTAGGTGCCGCAGGTGATTCTTTAACGCCTGAAATCGATCTTAAAGCTGTTGAGTAAGCTGAAGACAATTTGTAATGGAAAAGTTTACCTATTTCGTCTTTAGAGGATTCAGCAAATTCGAAATATGCATAACTTAGAATAGATTCCACCCCTCCATTTTTAGATTTCCAAAGGGAGTTGATTGTCTTATTTCTTGCATATTGAACCTGGTATTCAAGGGATGTTTTACTTGTGGACATTAAACTCAACGTTATGCTTGAGTAAAGTAAGGCGTAAAGAGACTCCCCGAAAGCAAGCACAATATTCCCTTTATTGTATTCGTTTTCAGCTTCATCTAAGTAATTGTTTGCTTCCTTTAATTCATTGGGCATGTACCCTATTTCACTGAACAATGTTTGAGCGTATGACAAAATGGTTTCAGCTTCATACAGGTAGTTATTTAGTATTGATTCAGCCTTCAACCAATTCACTTCCTTACTTTCATTGAAGAACTTAGTTAATTTTATCCATTGTAAAGCTGTTTCAGCTCTTCTTTTAGCGTAAGCTAACTCTAAAATAGAGTTAAAGTTGTTCCCTCCAGCATACAAATTAGCAGCGTCATTTAAAGCGTTTTTAGCATCTTCCAGCCTCCACTGGGAAGCAATCATCAACTCAAACTCATTTAAGTTTTTCACTGTTGTGGAGTTAACCTCTACCTCTGCCCTGTGTATTTCATCCTTAACTTCTTCAACTATTGAATCCATTGATTCACCTTCAGCTGTTCTGCACAGGTACTCAACTCCCTGAGCTGTGTAAAGAGACTGAAAAAGAAAACTAGCTGCTGAATAATATTTTCCTTTAGATGCTGACTCAACAGCTTCATTAAAAAGTTTCTCCGCTTTATCCATGAATTTTTTGATTTGGTTTTTTTGGATTGAGCTGAGTTCATTAAGTAAATTTTCAGCTTTTTTAAGTTCTGAAACAGCAGTTACGTTTATTTCATCGAATAATTTCTTAAAGGCGTTAGATATTTTTAAACTTGGTTTTGGCGGCTTGGAGTAATTTCCCATTGAAACATAGTAGTTTGTGAAGTAGTACAGGGCTTCCCTTATATCCCCTATCTCTTTTACCTTAAGCCCTAATTTTTCACCACGCTTATACAGGTCAATAGTTACTGGTTTAGTTTTCCTGATTACAAAAGGACCTATCTTTTCTTTACTAGCCATTTGTTCAGTGAAATACCTTTGACCCAAAGGTATAAGAAAGAGTTTAACTCCTCTTTGAGCTGCAGCCTCCATTTTTTCAGGTATTCCACCTACAGGACCAATTGTTTCGTCAGGGTTTATCATACCTGTCATCATCACTGAATAATTTAGTCTCCACCTTTTCAA
>JAOZFT010000005.1 GCA_027492035.1 Thermoproteota archaeon | reverse complement strand
CCAAGGTAAATCTCAGAGTGGCTTTTCTCAACATGTACATGTCCCTTTGTCATGTGAAACTCTTCTCCAACTTTCCCCGGGTAAATAACTGTTAAACCGGCACCTAACCCATTAACAGTTCCTCTGTAAACCTCGTAGACAATTCTATTTCCATTAATGGATTTAAATGCTTCTTTGTCTTTGAAGAGTACTTCCATGTCCGATAATAATCTTAGGGATCTTTCCATTCTCCCAGCCAACTTTCCACAGGTTAACTTTACCTTGATAGGTACCTTCACGTAAAAGCCCTTCTTAAAGGATTTCCTCAGTTCATCTAAAACTTTTTCAGAACAAATATTTTCAAAAGGTTGTAACAGAAACTTCAACCTTTTAAACACCTCTGAAAAAATGTAACACCTTGTAACACTCTAAACAAAACACTTTTTAATTATATATCCTCTATATTCACATAGTTCAATGTAAACAGATAAACTTGGAAACCCGGTGAAATTTTTCATAGGAACCCTGTATTCACCTTTGAGTATTTACCCAGAACCACTTTTTCAAGTTTAACTGATTTAACAATACAACCTTCGTCGATTACACAGTTCCTAATTTTTGAATCAACAATTTCAGTTCCCCCGAAAGCTATTGTGTTGTTGAGGGTTGAACCCTTAACCTCCACTTCTCCAACTAATAAGACATTTGGTCCAACTTTACTATTTGAAATTGAAACAGGTCCCCTTAAAACAACTGGTGGAAACAGTTTAGACCCTACCTCCACCTTCGACTCATCGGAGACAATGGTTCTATGACTAGTGACAAACCTGTTTGCTTCAAGGTAAGATGAAAAATCACCAATGTCAAACCAGTACCCCTCATAAATATACCCATAAACATCGGTTTTCTGGTGCAGCCATTCTAAGAGGTAACCTGGAGCATCCCTTTTACCACCAATGTCCAGGTATTCATGGATTAATGAAAGTTTATCCCTTGGAAAAATGTAGCAACCGGTTGAAATCGTTGTTGTTAATGGGTTACGTGGTTTTTCAACTAGGGAAACCAGTTTTTTGTTTTGGTTAAGTTCAGCTACTCCATATTTCTCTGCAAGCTTCAAGTCTTTAACGTTGTATAGTGCAACCACGGTTCCACCTTTCTCATTGAAGAGAGATATAAGTTCCCTTAGGTTAAAGGAGAAAACATTGTCCCCTGCAACCACTAACAAGTCATCTTTAAACCCTTTCTCTCTTATTAAATAGTCAAGTCCAGCTACAGCCCCCAATTTCTCCTCTTCACTCATTGTTTCCTCCACAAATAAACTGACATCTCCTCTACCTAGAAAGGAAACATATTCAGCGTAGTCACTTTTAAACCTCTTATTGGTTGAAATAACAATTTCATTTAATTCCCCAATTGAAAACAGCTTTTCAAGGACAAGGTCAAGTATACATTTATCACCAATCGGAAGCAAAGGCTTAGACCTCTCAAGCGTTAAAGGCCAAAGCCTTCTAGCATATCCACCGCAAAGAACCACTCCAATCAATCACCCTCACCACAAAGGGGAAAACTAAATGAACCAACAAATAAAAAATGTTATTAAGATCTTTTATTCACAACTCAAATGGGGAATTAAAACCAATGTTTTTCCTCAAAAAACAAAATTAATCAAAGCAAAGAAATGATGCCTCTTAAAGAAGCATTGGTTTCAGTGCCACTATAAATGATCTAAGGTAATAGACTTGTTGGAAAAGGCAGCAACTACTTATACAAGGCATAACATAGGCTCTGAGAAGCCGTTGAATGGATCAACTGAAAAAATATAGAATGAGGACCGAAGGGTTCAGCTTACATAGGTTTCGGTAGGTCTATGTAAGCCTTGGAGTTCATCAAGCTCAGTTATGCTGTCAAGGCTTAACTGACCGCATAAATTTGAGCCGCAGATACACGGCCAAACCAAATAAACTTCAGTCCTTGTTAAAGGAACAGGTAATAAAAGATAAACATAGGTAAACTGCATAAGGTCTTCTCTGAATATAATAACCCGGGAAGTATTAGTAAAAGCAATTAAACAAAAGTTACTTTACATTTTCCAGGTTTTGTTTTAAAAAAGTTTAAAATAAGGAATTCTAGAATTTTCAGGTAGTTACAATGGTTTGTTGAGGTTGCCTTTATGCTGGCTGCACACTTGGAGAAAATGCCTCTTTCGAAATTTCATTACTTTCTACTTTTCATAGTTGGTATCCCTTACCTCTTCGTCGCTATGGATTTGTTGTTTATATCTCTTGCCCTGCCTTACATCAGCAAAGTTTTTAACTTGTCTGAAGGTTTAACTGGATTTATAGCTGGTTCAACCTTTATAGGAATGTTTATCGGGGCAGCAAGCTGGGGTTTCCTTTCAGATGTTCTAGGAAGGAAAAAGGCTTTGCAGTTAACTGTCACTATTTACACTTTGTTCACTGGTTTATCTGCTTTTTCATGGGACTGGGTTTCAATGTTGATTTTTAGAGTTATAACTGGTATAGGCATCGGGGGAACTATTCCCCTATGCTTCATTTACCTTTCAGAGTTTATACCTGCAAAATACAGGGGGAGGTTCCTGGTACTACTTGACAGTTTCTGGGCCTATGGATGGATAATGGCCGCTTTACTTGGTTACCTAATAATTCCAAGGCTAGGTTGGAGGTGCTACTTCATAAGTGGGGCATTGCCAATTTTAACGCTGGTGATTTTACAGGTTTATCTCCCGGAATCTGTAAGGTTCCTTGAAGAAAGGAAAAGATTTGTTGAAGCTCATGAAACCCTTAGGGAAATAGGGAGGAAAACAGGTTATAGCTTACCTGAAACCCTAAAAGGAGAATTAGAGGAGGGAAAGGAAGCATTTAAGGTCCCTGTCTGGGAGCTTTGGTCCCAAAACTACAGAAAAAGAACTGTTTTCTCCTGGATACTTTGGTTCTGTATGGTTTACGGCTACTACTCCCTTTTCCTCTGGCTCATAAAATTCATGGCTAAAATGGGATACCCTGTACCAACTGCAATGCTGTATGCATTAATAACTTCATTCGCCCAAATACCAGGTTACTTCCTTTCAGCTTGGCTTATAGATAAAATAGGGAGGAAACCTGTTTTAACTTTTTTCCTTGTTTTAACAGCTGTTTCAACAATAGGTTTCGCATATTCTAAAGTAAGTTTCGAAGTTGTAACTTGGATCTCGGCAATCAGTTTCTTCTGCCTAGGAGCATGGGGGGTAGTTATGACCTACACAGCTGAAATCTACCCAACAAGGATCAGAGGAACAGGTTACGGTGCAGCTTCAGGATTCGGCAGGTTAGCAGGCATAATTGGTCCCGCAATAGTGGGTTTCATACTTGACAGCTACGGTCTCTACACAGCCCTCATAGTGACAGCAGCTGTTTTCCTCATTGGGGCACTTGACACAGCTACACTTGGAATAGAAACAAAGGGGAAAACCTTAGAGGAAATATCTTAAGTAGCTTCATTAACCCCTACCAACACGTTTACATATATAACCTTCTTTCGTTCAAAAACAGCTTTGTAAAGTAAAAACAAAAACCTTTGCCTGGAGCTTCCGAAAAAAAGATGTTAACAAACTTGAAAAACTTTTTGCAGGTATAAGGTTTATTAATTTGTTAATTAAGCTTTTTATAGGTTGCAAAGAAAAGTTTTAGTTTCCTACATAAACAGATTTATAAATGGGAGGAGAAGTTTCTAAAGTTGCTTTTTTAGGGGAGGAGTGATTATGAGGGTTCACTTTGGTTTTGTTTTGTTTTTCATGTTTCTGTTTTTATCTGTGAGTTTATGTAATGGGCAACCTGATTTAAGAAGTAAAATTAAAAATGTTTATGTTTTGTTGGTGAAGGCTGAAAAGGAAGGTGGAAATGTAACTGCAGCAGCTTCAAAACTTAATGAAGCTCTTCAACTTATTGATAAAGCTGAAAAAACAAGAAATGAATCTGAAAAATCTAAACTTCTAGGGGAAGCTGATTCATTAATAAAAGAGGTTGAGTTATCTATTCCAGAAATCATTGAAAAGGGCCAGCGTGAAAGAAAAATGTACTTAATAACTACTTTTTCAAGTTTGGCTCTTTTATTATTTATAGGTTTCATATTTTACTTTTACGGGCCTAAGTTTTTTTGGAGTCTCTGGCTTAAATCTAGAAGGAAATGGAAAATTAGAAGAAATTGAAAAAGGGTTTAATAAATGATTGATGAAGAAGTTTCCGCTGTAGTTCTAGCAATAATTGTGGTTGCAGGTGTTTTTGCTTTTTCTCAATTTTTATTTTCTAAAAGGGTAGTTGAGCCTTTTTCTGAACTTGGTGTACTTGGTCCCAAAAAGAAAATAGGGGATTATCCTAAGATTGTTCATGTAAATGAACCCTTAAAGCTTTACCTTTACATTGGGAACCATGAAGGAAAAATAATGTATTATCGGGTGTATGTGAAACTAGGGAATAAATCAACGGTTATAAATGAAAACGTAAGCGCTAACGCTGAAGTGATTGATGTTTTTGAAGCAGTGCTTGCCCATAACCAAAACTTAACTTTACCTATTAACATACTTGTAAACCGAAAAGTCAGAGATGCTAGACTTATTTTTGAAATGTGGGTTTACAATGAAGAAATTAAGGGGTTCAAGTATAATGGAAGATGGCTTCAGTTATGGTTAAACGTAACAGGGGAGTAGAACTTGCAGAACACACCTAAAAGAACCTGTAGAAGAAGCTTGGCTTGAAAAGCATGAGGCCGTTAACATAATTTATAAATTGAAGGAGGTTGCATTTTGTTAAAATACTTGTTCTTCACGCCTAAAACTTTCCTTCTCAATTCAAGATCAACCCTGTTTTTCAGGTGTTCCTTACCTTTGACTGTTCGGTGAATTCCTTAATTTATGTTTCTCCTAAAAATCTTCCTTTTCAGAGTAAAGTGCATTTCTGGTTTCTTTTTGGTCTGTATCCACTAAAAACTTCCCCTGTGGATCCTTTTTATTCCCAAAAAAGGTTTTCAACCAAATGTGAATGTATTACCTAATTTCCTTACAGTTACTTTAGGTGGCACTGTAAACAAGGAGGCATCTCCTTTCAATTAAGTTATTCATCAAAGTTAGTTTTATTTGTTTCTTAAATAGAAGAAAATGAATCTGTGATTAGAAGAGTTTTTTTAACAAAATATGGTAGGCTTAACTTATTTTTCCTTATCTTCTCCAAAAAAACCTTTCATTAATTTATCGGCTAAATCAACAGTTTTAATAGTTATAAAAAGGGTTAAAATTAAGGTTACAGGTGTTATGAAGGGTCCTACTATTTCTTCCGTTATTGCACCTATAGGTACCTCTACTTTAACGTTTCCTGTTTCTACTTTTATCTCTATATTTGGAATCCTTCTGTTCTGAAGAGGCTGAATAAATGTAAAGAAACAAATTGTTAAAGTTAAAGTTGCAATTAAGGTTTTAATTACGAATTTATGTTTATTAATTTTTTTTCTATCTGACATTTTAATTTCTCTACCTTTATAATTTCACTTTTCCTCCTGCACTTGAACATGACACAGTAAGGAATGGAAATAATTTATTTGGTTATAAGGAACAAAATTTTTCAATTATTTCTTAGGCAAGTAATTTTTTATTTTAATTTCATGTACATTTTGTCTTGGTTATTTACGTATATAATGTTCATTTCTCCTTTTTTGTTTAGTTTTTTAATGTACCCTTTTGGGAGTTTTAAACCGTAATAAGTTAGGTAGTAGCCTCTTTCCTCCATATCTTTATATGTAATTAAGAAAGAGTTTTTAAGTTGTTTCTTTACTTCTTTTAAGTAAAGGAAACCGTCAAGTACATCTGCCTTCCTTCCAATATACATTAAAAGATAGTTTATTTTTTGATCTGAAGCTATTCCTCTCTTCCCAACATCTTGCTTCTTAATCCATTGAATAAGTTTCAGGTCTTGTTGAGTGTACACTCCCTGGCCACCGAAGTAATTATTCTTTTCAACTACAACTGTGTACGATTGATAAGCTGTACCTGTAGATAAAGCTATGAGGAGGACAAAGTAAAGGAACATTTGAAGGGGTTTTTTCTTTTTAAGGAAGGCTGCAACCCCTGCACCTGCAAAAACGGCTAGTGGCGGATACAGGAAATTTAACAGTCTATATGCAACTACTAAACCATACTGGCTGCTAAAAAAGGCGTAGCCTTCCAATCCAAGAATTGATGTAAACCACACAAGGCAAACTGTAACTTTCTCCTTTGCATTGTCTTCCTTCAAATAAACATATCCGTATGCAGCTATTAAGGCAACCAATTCATAAGGTATAATTGTTACTTGGTTTTTTAAAGGGATGACAGGTGCACCTGGTATTAATGGTTTAAATGATATAAGTGTAAGAAGGAAAATAGCGGCAGTTGCTACAATGAAGGGAGTTAAACTTTTTTTGTTTCCCATTTTATCTGGGGTTAAAATCGTGCGGAGAACAGGGATCCATGTTATTGCTTGAAAGCTGAAAATTGAAATAAAGTCCGTGAAACCAAAAACATATTTAAACCCTTTATAAGCATAAAACAGGTAGTAGGTAAGTGTTATAAATAAGGAAGCAATTATTAAAAATAATTTTTCTTTATTTATTTCTCTGCTTTTCTTTATTGAGGAAATTGTTGAGGCAAGGGCTATGTTTAACAGAATCACAACTGTTACAAGTGTGGTTAAGTGATGGGTAGCAACCAGTGTTGTGAAGCAAAGCAGGTATAGGAAGGCTTTCTTTTTACCTTTTGAAAAAATGTAAAGGTAGAGTATTGTGAAGTAAAGCGGATTTGCGAGTGTTTCCTTTTTAGCCCCAGCTGTAAGTATTGAATGGAAGCCGCAAGCTGCGAAAAGCATGGTTGAAGCAAAAGCTATTTCTTTTTTTCCAGTTAATTTTAAAGTTAAAAGATAAAAAATGAATATTGAAAGGGCTGCTGTTAAAGGAATAATAAGGGGTGCTGTTTCAATTATTTTTAAATTTGTTAAATGAGCTGTTTCAACGATTAACACTGCCACCATTGGCCAGTAAATATTGTATTCACCAAACAAATCGCCTCCTTTAAAAGGAGTTGGCGTATTCTTGGATATTTCTTCTGCTAAATGGATTATGGGCCATGAATCTGTCATGTAGGGGGTGAATCTTAAAATATAGGGATACATTCTCAAAGAAGCTGCAGAAATGAATAAAATTAACAGACAAAATATTTCAGTTTTTCTCATTTCTGAAACTCAACTGCTATAAAGTTAAATTTCAACCAATTTCCCGTTTTTAAGTGTGTAGTTTCTATTTGAAGGAATTTCTTCTTGGAAACTTGTTGTAGCTAAAATTATTGTCACCCTTCTCTCTGCATTTATTTTTTTAAGTAGGGTAAGTACTTTAAATGTATTTTCTTCGTCAAGGTTTGCTGTTGGTTCATCAGCCACTATTACACGAGGTTCATTAACTAAAGCCCTTATAATAGCTATTCTTTGCTTTTCTCCCCCACTTATTTCATCAGGCATTCTGTAAGCAAGTTTTTCAAGTTTAAATTTCTTTAGGAGAGTGAAAGCCTTCTTCCTTCTTTCACTTTTTTTTAACCCAGCAATTGCCATGGGTAACTCTATGTTTTCTAGGACACTTAGTGAAGGGATTAAGTTGAAGAATTGAAAAACGAAACCTATCTTTTTCAGTCTAAACTCTGACAACTCTTCGTCTTTTAACACTGTAACGTTTCTTCCATAGAATAAAACTTTTCCCTTTGTGGGGGTGTCAATTAATCCTATTAGTTTAAGGAGAGTTGTTTTACCGATTCCTGATTTACCTTTTACCGAGATAAAATCTCCTTCCTTAATTTTTAGATTCACTCCCTTGAGGACAAAATATGTTCCGTCATAACTTTTCCATACATTAACAAGTTCCACAGGGCAAGTTCTAGAGTTACTGGATTCACAATTTTTCATTTTCTTTTCCACCTCTGTCCGTTGGTTCATAAGTTTTTTAGCGCACTGGTTCAGTTGGTAATTGTAAGTGGTGGAAATCAATACTTTAAATATTTAAAGTATAGAGGTGGTACATATGCTGCGTAGGGAACTATGTTCTCCGCATAAAATTTATATTTTTGCTGTTTAATGAATTTTTAGTTTATTTTTTTACACTGCTGGTTTTCTGTATGTTGCTGCTAGCTTTAAAAGGGGTTCTTTACTCTAGAAAAACATTTGCTGAAATTTTAACTGTCGCTGCATTAGTGGCTTTAATTTTCTCCACTGTTTCCTCTTTTAACGGGTACAGGGAACAAGTTCAGGAAATGCTTCAGCCATACAGTTTAACTCCAGAACTTTTAGTAACTAAAAGAGGGGTTAACGAGTTATTTAGTGGCTTAATTAATTACTCGGCTGTTAAAGATTTACATGTTACGAAAGTAAGGTTTGTTTTACCTGTACTACTTACGAACCTGAAGGTTAAATTTAGAAATGGAGTGAGGGAAGTCAGGGTTGAAGGTGTTGATCCTTATGTTTTTGCTAGTTTTAAACCTATAAAAGTTAAGGGGGTGCTTGTGGAGGATGGATTAAAATGTAACGTAGGGTCTTTGCTTAGTGAAGAAGTAGGGGTTGTAGTAGGTGAAAACCTTAGCTTCCTTTTAAACAATGAAGTAGTTAACTTAACTGTTGCAGGCATTATTTACACTAATGGCCCTTGTGACTGGGAAATAATTCTTCCTCTAAAAACATTGTGGTTTTTGAAACCTAACCTTAAGGAAAAAGTTTCTTTTTTCGAGGTTTCTCTTTCTAACGCAAGGTTTGAAAAAGAAACTGTTAAGGAAATTGAGGGAAGGAATCCTTGCTTAAAAGCGCAACCTATACGTAAAACGAATTTAGTTACTTCTTTGCTTCTTAAACAATTTGAGGAAGTTGTAACAATTTGGATTTACATTGTTTACTTAATGGTTTCAATATCAATTTATGCTGTTTCATCTAATATAGTGGCTGAAACCGAAAGAGATGTTTCAGTTTTCAAGGTTCTTGGCATGAAGAGGAGAGAAGTTATTAAAACACTATTCTACAAAGTTTTAATTGTTTCAGTTACAGGTTACATGTTAGGTTTATCCATTGGTTTAGTTGGTGCTCAGGTAGTTTCAAGAATCATTTATTTCATGAAAGGTATGCAGGTTAACCCTTTTATTGAACCTTGGCAAGTTTTTCAGTCTTTGATTGCGGTTCTCTTAATATCTTCTGCAGCTTCTTTGTTTTCAACTTATAAAACTTTGAAAGTGAAAATTAAAGAGGTTGCCAATATACCCGGGAGATTTTGAAAATGAAAATTTTAACCTTTAAAGAATGTTTCATCTACATCCTAACTCTTTCGTTAGCTTCTTCCTTCTTTTTAATCACAGTTACTCTTTTCAATAATGTTTACTCCTTTGACATATCTAATCAGGAAGAAAGAGGTGTTTTTGTTCTCCGTGAAAAAGGGGCTGTATCCTCTGCCACAAGCCTTATCCCACTTTATTTTACACATGTCTTAAAAATGGTTAAGGGAGTTAAGGAAGTAAGCCCTGAAGCAGTTGCTCTTTGTTACGTGAAAGGGGAACCTGTAATAGTTAGAGGTGTAAACCCTAAAATTTTCTACAGAGTAGTTACAGTTAAGGGAGTTAAACTAAACCAAAGTGATGTTTTTTCAGCTGTTTTAGGCTTAGATTTAGCTGAAAGATTAAGGGTTAGAACCGGGGAGGAACTGCTTGTGTTTAGTGGTTTAAATGATAAATTTGTTGAGTTGAAAATTAAAGGATTTTTTAGTTCACGTTCTCCCTTCAAGGACGAAATATTGGTTCCTTTAAACATTGGGCAGTGGCTTAGAGGCACTAATTACGGTTTTGTTTCTTTGTTAAGGGTTAAGATTGAAGAAAAGGTTATTAATAAGGAGTTTCTTCTTCGGGAAGTTACTGAAACCTATAGTGTTAAAGTTTCTTTAAGAATGAAAAACAATTCTTCACTTGTTCAAGGTGCTACTGTTTTAATATTTGATCCTCTAGGTAATTTCTACTCCAAAAAAGTGACAGGTGCAGAAGGAAAAACTTCTTTTAAGCTACCTATTGGAACTTACTCTTTATATGTTGTTTTACATAATAGAACCACAACTGAACCTTTCAAGTTTAATGTGTCAAGGAATGAAGAGTTAACGTTTATTTTGCCTTCTAATTTAACAGGTAAACCTCCAAAGAAGAGGATAGAACCTAGTGCAGGGAAACCAGAAGAGATTAAAGCATACAGTTCTGTTTTTCGAGGGGTTAAGTGGCAAGTTTCTTCCGTGACTCTTAAAAGTGGGGATATTAAAGGGTTTCTTGAAGAGAAAATCGGATTTACGGATGCTTTTCTTTGGCTTTTGGCTTCTTTAACTTTCCTTTTTTCAATGTTAACAGTTAATCAGGCTTCGTCTTCCCTTATAAAAAACATTGTACAAACAATACATGTTTTAAGGGCTCTTGGGGCGTCAAAAAAATATGTTTTAAAGAAGCTCTTGTCTGAACTGGTTATTGTTTCTCTTCTAAGTGGATTTGGAGGGTGTTTACTTGGGACATTCATAACTTTTTTCTTTTTCCGAAACTTACTTGTTTTTTCACATGCTTTAACTTTTTCAATTACTCCATGGATTGAAGGTGCAGTCCTTTCTCTTACTGTTTCGTTAGGTACATTAAACAGTTATTTATTGGTTCTTAATGAACTTAAGAAACAGGGGGAAATTGGTTTTATGAAATAAAACAGCTGGTTTAAGTATTTTAAGTTTCAGTTATTTTTCTTTTTTGTTTTATAATTTGAATTAACTTTTTTACTTTATTGTTCAATTGAGTTATTTCTGTAGGGTATTTCTCCAAGTTTATGGGTAAATCGGAAAGTTTAATGACGCCGCTTTTCTCCATTTTTATTATTCTGTTAACTATTTCGGTTTTTTCTAAACCGTACTTGTCCTCTAAATAAACTGCTACATCGCTTACTTTCACTTTTCCTTTTTCACTGTTTAATTTTTTCACTGTCTCTATTACTAACTTATTTATTTCCTGTTCTTGCTCCATTGTTAAGCCCCCTTCTTTCAAAATCTAATGTAAGTTTTTAAAAAATATATAAGTTCCTTTAGATTTTAAATAAATTTTAAATACTGCCTCTTTCCAATTTCAACTTCTTAAGTGTTTAAGTTTTGTTGAGGGTGGCTCATGTTTCCTTTGTTTTCTGTTCTGGGTAATTTTACGCTTTGGTTTTCGGTTTCAACTATCTTTATCTTAATAATTTCTGAGCTTATCTCTGATCTAACTGGGGCACATGTTAAAAGAAAGGTTCTTGAATCTTTATCTATTTATCTTGGTTTAATTTCGACTGCTTTGCTTCTTCTTTATGGTTTCCTCAAAGTTTTTGGTTGAGAAGAGGAGTTGAAGATGGAGAATGTTTTGTATGTGAGGAAAATTTCCCGGTTACCTGTCTTAATCCTCTTCTCTCTTGGTTTCATTTTTCTGTTTTTTTCTTTTCGATATGAATCTTTAATTTTAGGGTTAATAGGTGCGGGATGCATTTTTTACGGAGCAATTGTTTACCTCATTGGCTACCGAGGTTTCATTAAAGCAGATTTGCTTCACCCCTTCATTGAAAACTCCTTTAATTATTACCGAACACTTTTTTTGGTTGAAGGATGCAAGGGAAGAGGGGTTTATCTTTCTCTTAAAGGGTCTGAGTCCTTAATAAAAGTTTTTGTTCCTTTAAGTGAAGCAGAAACCTATGTCCCTCTAGAAGGCGTCATTGATAAGAGGAGTTTGAGAATTTATGCACCAAGCGGGTTTGTTTTAGATCCTCCTGGTTATACCCTGGAAAAATTAATTGAAAAGTTTTTGAATGTAAAATTTAAAAAGTTAGAGGTTCATGAAGCCATTAATAAGGTTTCAGAAGGCTTAAATAAACTTGAAGTTTTGAAAACTCTGGATTATGTTTTTGAAGAGGATAGGGTGAAAGTCAGGTTTACAGGTTTACTTACAGGAAAACTTTGCAGAAGCATTAAAGGAAAATATCCTGGTTTATGTGAACAAATAGGGTGTCCATTCTGTAGTTTAGTTGCTTGTGTACTTTGTGAATCAACAGGTGACTCTGTGTTTATAGAGTCAACGATTGTTTCACCTGAGGGTGAATATGTGGAAACTGTTTACAGATTCTTAAGGTGAGAATTAAATGGATAAAAAATTTATTTTAGTTTTAATGCTTTTTTTTGTCTTCCCTACATGGTCAGTTGCTTATGGTCAGCCTCCTCAACACATAAATTATGAATTAGCCCCTGCAATTTCTCTTCCACCGGGTAAAGAACTTTTAATCTCTTGGGTGACTGGGAACTTATCTTTTAAATGGGGTTACTTTCCACTTACCCCTTTATCGAAAATAAAACCTAATTTGCCTCTGTTTTATGTTTCAGGCCTAAGTAAAGAAGTTCTTTGGCGTGTTGATTCTTTTGATTTTTTCGACGGTAAAGGATGGGCTCAGTTCAGTTATAAATGTAAAGAATACCCTCTCAAGGTTAATGTTTCAAGTCTTACTTCTTTCACAGTTATAATTAATAAAGGAAGCTTACGGAAGTACGTAGGAATCCTTCCTGTTCCTTCAATGATTGAAACGGTTAAAGGGTTAACTGTGTCAAATGTGGAAGTGAAAAGTTACTTAACAGACACTGGTTCTGTCTTGGTTTCTGGAAATGTTTCAGGAACTTACCTCCTCTATAACATTTCTTATCAAGAAAGAATCTATAACCTCTCAAAAATTTCCTTAGCTGATGTTTCAGATGTACCTAGTGAAGTGAAATCTAGGTTTACTTCTCTTCCTTCAAAGTTACCTCCTGAATTAGTTGAGGCGGCTGAGAAAGTTAAAAACAGCAGCTTAACCATGGCTGGACAGGTTAAGGTTTTAATTGATTTCCTTAAAGGTTTTAAGTATGTTTCTGAAGTGGATTTTGGGAACGTTTCCACTTACGAAGCAATTTCTCTTTTCTTCAAGAAAGGTAAAGGTGACAGTTTTCTTTTCTCAACAGTTTTTACGCTTCTTTCAAGGGAAATAGGCATACCTGCCAGGCTGGTTGTTGGCTTTAAACCGGTTAATATTTCAGGCAACGGATACTGGGTTCATAGTGGCGATGAGTATTGTTGGGCAGAGGTTTTCTTCCCAGGAGTCGGTTGGTGCCCAGTCGATCCTTCACCATCTAAATTGGAAACAATTGATGTTTTACCCCTGAACAAAATTAAAGTAGTACATAAAAAACAAATAAAGAAAAGTTGGAAATCTGTGATTAGTAACAAAACAGCTTCAAATGTTAACTTGTCAGCTGTTAACTTGTCAGCTGAGAAAGAGAACAGATTAGTTGGTAATGAGAATGCGTCTCTGAACAAAACTAATCCTGAAAAAATTAAATTTAACAAATTTAATGTTAGCGTAAACGCAAGCGTATTTCAAAACAAAACAAGGTTTACTTCAAGTATTCAAAGTTTGGCAGGAAACATATACTTCTTAGTATTTCCATTTTCAGCTGTTTTAATTGCAGTTTTAGCTGTGTCTTTCTCTTTACGCAGAAAAAGGGAAGAAGAGGAAGAAAAACTTAATGTTGGTGGAGCTGTGGAAAGTAAAGAAAAAGAGGAAGATAAACTGATTAGTGACCTTGAGAAAATTGTCGAAAGAGTAGCTGCTTTTTATGATTCAAGTAATTTCAGGGAAGGAGTTCTCTTCCTTGGAGACCTTTTAGTTGAAATGGCTTCAAAATTAAACGGGGTGGAAAAGAAGCGTGGAGAAACAGTTAGGGAATTTTTCCTAAAAGTTTTTAATAAGTATAAAAAGAATGAAAGCGATATTCAGTTTTTCACAAGAGTTGTAGAGAAGGCGAAGTATGGAAGGGAAGAAATCACTTCAGCTGAATATCTAAAAACAATATTTGTTTTTTCATTGATTATTGACTTTTTCATAAACAAGTTGGGAAGGGGGAATGAAAAGGGAATGGAATTTAAAAGTTTAGGATAAGGTGTTAAGGATTTGAACAAACTTTTTTCTTATACTGCACTCTATCTCCTTTTTTTCTCTTTCCTAGTCCTGTTATTTTACAATCCTTTACCAGCTTTTTCAGTTTTCAATAAGAAATGGGACGGTTGTTCAGATTTTGCTGAATTCATTAAAGGTAAGGGGTGGAGGTTAGAAACTATCTACTCTCCCTTAACCCTTAACTTAACGAATCCACACGGTAAATTATTAATTTTTTTAAGTCCAGCTGAAAAATTAAGTGACTTGGAAGTTGATGCTGTTCAAGAATTTGTTTATAATGGAGGCGGTTTACTTTTAGCTGATGATTTCAGGGAAGGGAACTCCCTTTCAAGGGTTTTTGGGGTTGAGTTTAGGAGAAATTTACTTCTTGAACCTTCTCTTTACTCTAAACAACCTGTTTTTCCATTGGTGAACCTAACAGTTAAAAAAGGGTTTAAAAAGGTTTTCACTTTGGTTTTGAATCACCCAAGTGCACTTGTTTTTGAAGGCAAACTTAAAAACGGGAAATATTATGTGAAGTTAAATGGGACGTGGTTAAAAGTTAATTTGTCAATTCAAGCTGAGAGTTCAGGGTCAAGTTGGCTTGATGTAAACTATAACCTAGAAAGAGATGAAGATGAACCCCGGGGTCCCTTTCCAGTAGTAGTTTTTACGTCTTACGGTGAAGGGAAAGCAGTGATTGTAAGCGACCCCGATATTTTCATTAACGATATGTTATTTAAAGGAAGTAACTTAGCAGCAGCTAATTACATGTTAAACTACTTAGCTCCTGAAAAGGAAGTAACTGTTTACGTTTGTGAATCCAAGGTTTGGTTGTTTAAGCCTCTTTCAATTTATTTCCTAACTTTTCTGATTGAATGGTCGCAACAACCTTTAATTTTCAGGTTTTCAGTTTCATTTCTTTTTTCAATTGTTTTTTTTTCATTTCTTATTCTCTTAACTGTTAAATCAGTAGGTTCCCATCTTTCAAAATCTCCACTAAACTTTTTAAGCGTGAAAGGAGGAGGTGGAGAAGGGAAGGGTTCTGAATTAGTTTCGGAATTTAAATCTTCTGAAAATGATTACAACAAGTATTTAACATCCTTTTTTGAGTGGTTTCTTGAAAGGGTAGGAGTTAACCCAAAAATTTCTGTTCCTAAATTAATTTATGAAGAGATTGTGGAAAAGTATCCAAGCGTTAAAAGTGAGGAATTAAAAAAACTGTTAGAGTCATGTTTAATGGTTAAGAAGGGGAGTAAGAAGGTTGTGGGCTTTAAAGATTTCATAAATATGTGTGACAGTTTAATGGAGGTTTTAGAAAAGATAGGGGCTTAAAAATGGCAGATTACAAAACCAAAGAAAAATTTGTTTTTGATTTAGCGCCGAAATTGAAAGAGGAAATTTTGTTTGAACTTAAAAAAGTTGTTGTAGGTAAGAGGGAGCTTCTTGAAAAAATATTGATAGCTATTTTAGCTGAGGGGCACATATTACTGGAAGGAGTTCCTGGTCTAGGTAAAACACTTATAGCTAGAGGGTTCAGTAAAGTTTTAGGCTGTAGCTTCAAAAGGATTCAGTTCACAAGCGACATGCTTCCTTCAGACATAATAGGGTCATTTATTTATTCAAGTAAGGAAGGTGAATTCAAATTCATGCAGGGACCTATTTTTTCTAACATAATATTGGCGGATGAAATAAACAGAGCCCCACCTAAATGTTTAGATGGTGAAACACCTATACACTTATCCACTGGGCAGGTTGAAATAAGGAAAATTTATGAAAATTGTAAAGCAACTGAAAAAAGAGTAGGGGCTGGAGAGTTTGTTAAAGTGTGCAGAAACCTTAAAAGCTATTCCCTTAACCAAAGAGGCTTTGTTGTGAAAAGGAAAATTAAGTATCTTTATAGGCAGTTAACCCTTAAACCTGTTTATGAAGTTGAACTGAGTGCAGGTCAAGTGGTTAAATGTTCACCTCGTCACTTTTTTCACGTTTATGAACTGGGAAGGTTTAAATGGAAAGAAGCATTCTCTTTAAGGGTTGGAGACATTGTTTCAGCAGTAATGCAGCCCTTAAAAAGCAAAAATCACCCTTTAAACCTAGTGCATGTCGAGAAAATTAAAGTTAAGGGGGAAGGGAAGCTGAAAGCGCTTTTTGATTTATCAATGGAGGATGGTGCTGAAAGCTATGTTTGTGGATGGAATGGAGGCGTCTTGACTCACAACACTCAATCCGCCTTACTTGAAGCCATGCAAGAGAAACAAGTGACTGTTGAAGGAAAAACTTTCCCTCTCCCAAACCCTTTCTTTGTGGTTGCAACTCAGAACCCGTTAGAAATGGAAGGCGTTTATAATTTACCTGAAGCCCAAATAGATAGGTTTATGTTTAAAATAAAAGTTAATTACCCCTCTAAAAAAGAGGAGAGAGATATAATGAAGGGTAAGGGATTTGAAGCAATAAAAAACATGTATTCAATCGGGTCACCTAGAATTCTAAAAATTCTTCAGGACACGGTGAAAGAAAACATTTTTGTTGATGACAAAGTGATTAATTACATAAGTGATATTGTGCATGAAACAAGGAGGCATGAATTAGTGCTTCTCGGCCCAAGTCCAAGAGCATCTATTTCCTTTGTTAAAGGGAGTAAATGCAGAGCTCTGCTTAACGGTAGAAGTTACGTGGTACCTGACGACGTAAAGTATCTTGCAAATCCTGTTTTGAGACATAGGATCATGCTTAAACCAGAAGCTGAACTTGAAGGGGTAACTGTTGAAAGTATCATTTCCTCTGTTTTAAGGGAAGTTGAGGTGCCTTAACTTGTTCACTAAAAGGGTAATTTCTGTTTACGTAGGCAGTTTCTCATTAATGGTTTTAGGTGCTGTTTTTCAGCTTCCTCTATTAATACTTGTGTCTACGGTTCCTCTCTTTATTTCTTTTCTCTCCTTACTTTTCTCTTTGGAACAAATAATGTTTTCAAGCAATATTAAAGTTGAAAGGGTTTTAAGTGAGAGATTTATTGTGGAGGGGGGCTTCCTGACAGTAAAACTGGAAGTGTCTAATTGCAAAAATAAATTATTAAAAAAGTTTTTTTTGAACGATGAATTCCCAAGTGATTCCTTAACACTTGTGGAAGGTAAACTGCCAGTTAAGGTTGAAACTAATGATTTAGGTGAAGTGAAGGCTGAATATGTTTTGAAAGGGAGAAGGGAGGGGACATTCACTATAGGTCCTATTTATTTCTCTTTCCAAGATAAACTTGGTTTTTTTAGATTTTCGAGGGAAATAAAGAATTTTAGTTTTGTGACTGTGCTTCCAAGGGTTTCTGAATTGAAAAAAGTATTTGTTGGAGAAAGAGAAAAACGTTACTTTTGGATTGGGCCTTACACATTGAAATCGAAGGGTTTAAGTACAGATTATTACTCAAGTAGGGAGTTCCAGCCTGGGGATGACTTGAGGTTCATTGACTGGAAAGCGACTGCAAGGTTAGGCAAACCTATCATAAAAGAATTCGAGGCGAGAACTGGGAGAGTGCTAGTAATTATAATTGATACAGGTGAAAGTATGGCTGGAGAAAAGCTAAACTATTTGAAAAAGGCTGTTTTGTTTCTGGCGAGTCAGGCCATTCGGAACGGTGACTTAATAGGAATAATTATACCTACGGTTTCCGGTGTTCTTTTGCCAAGGGAAACATCAACATATATTAAACCTGGTTCAACTCTAAATCATTTCTACGCGATTTTGAAGACTTCCTTTTTGCTTCAATGCTTCGGTAAACCTGATTTCTTGAAAGCTATTGAGTTTCTGGGTAAAAAAATTAAAACCCCTGCAAAGGTTTTATTAATTTCCGACTTAGAAGATTTCGCTGAAAAAAAGGTTTATGAAGCTTTAAAGAAAGCTGTTTCAATGGGTTACAACCCGGTTGTGGTGTCACCCTCCACTTACCTTTTTAAAAAACCAGGCCAAGTTTTTCCTGACGTGGATAATTTCTGCGTCGTGTCAACTTTACATGTAATAGAAGAAGAAAGGGAGAGAAGAAAAAGGAACATTTCAAAATTGAAGAGTTTAGGGGTTGATGTTTATGAAGTAGGGCCGGGTGACTTCCTTCCAATGATGTTTAAGGCGTATCATGTAATGAAGGTAAAGTAATTTCTTCTTTTTATTTAAGGTGTATTCCTTTATGTATGGAAGAATTAGTTCCTGGAAATTGTTTCTTTTACTCTTATTTACTTTTATTTATTCTTTTTCTCTTTTCATAGTTTTCAAATGGGTTCATCACCCCTTAATTACTGAAACTGAACTTTCTTCTAAAATAAATTTTTTTACACTGATCTTGGTTGTTTCTCCACCTTTAGCTTTGATTTCGCTTATATTTTCTGTACTTATTTCAAAATATGTTGAAAATAAATTTATAAATTGTTATTTAGAAATTAAGGACAAATTAATGGAAAATATTTATTCAATAGTTACAAGGAACTCTGCAATTGTTGAATTTTGGAAAATTAAGAATCTAATTTGGGATTTCACTGCAAAAACAAGGAAGTTAATAAGTTTGGAGCTTTTAACACCATTCATAATCCTTTCTTTTCTTCTCTTATTTCTATATTTCCAAGGATTTAATAACTTAATAAATACTTCAATTGCTGTGTTAACAGGGAAACCATTAACAAAGACTTTTCTTGATGAATTACTTTCAAAAACTGGGGAAAAAGCTGATAATTGGCTTCTTTTTACTGTGAATGAAATAGTTAAGAGGTTTAATTTCTTTTTAGGTGGTTCAGTTGGCTAAAGCGAAAAAGGGAATGAACTGGGTTTTAGCATTAGGAATTGTGCTTTTAGCTGCAGGCACTTACTTTTTTTATCAAACTGTTTCCTTTTTGGAGAAAGGCTTCTTAGTAGGCTCTATATTAACCACTGTCATCGGTGGAGTAGTGTTTTCAGCTGGAGTTTCATTTGTAAGGATTTATATAGCACACAACTACTTTAAAGACTGAAAAGCTGCTTAAAAGATTTCCCCTTTTTAATGAAAGGAGCTCTGAATTAGAAGTAAAGTTTTGCGTCATTACAGGGTAGGGTGGAAAATCTGGCAATCTTTTTAATGTTTTCCCATAATTGAATTCAATAACTTAGGAAAAATTACTCAAGTTCTTAATGAAAAATTTATTTTTCTTCTTCCTCCCTCAAAAATATGTATTTTTGAAGGATTTCTCTATATTCCGGTTTAGTTTCAATTAACGTTATCTTCTTTTTTCCGCCTCTTTTTCGCCGAGTTAATGCAATAACTGTGAGAGGTATAACTATGAGAGGTATTAAAATAGTTATGTTTAATATGTTTCTTTTCATTTTTAACTCCTGTAAAGCTGATTTTTCAGCTTTTGTAGCGTATTTCTCTGCTTCGCTATAGTTTCCTTTTTTGAAAAATTTGTATGCTTCTTCTAAGTATTTCTTAGCTGCTGTGAAGTTTCTTGCTTGATTTGTTGAGTTACAAATAAGGTTTTTTATTTCTGTTAAATGCTTCAATGTTCTGTTTCTTTTTAGGTCAAGAGCCTCCCTTATTTGATTAATTATTTCATTTGTTTCCTTAATTGTTTCATCAAATAATCCTAAATCGTATTTAATTTTTTCCTTCTTTATTTCTTCTCTAAATGTAGTTGTATTTATTCCTGCAGCTGAGGTGTTTTCAAGATACAGCATGGCCTTTTTGATGAGGAAATATGCTTCTTCAGATTTCTCAATTTCCTTTATTGCTGCTTCAGAGTAGTTCAGCGATAATTCGTAATTCATTTTTTTGAAGGCGTTAAGCGCCTTAATTAAGTATTTTTCTGCTTGAGAAACATTTGTTCCTTTTTCAGCTTCTTTAACCATTTCTTCAGCTTCTTTCAACTTTACATATGCTTCCCTCCTACATTTTTCATTTAGGTATATACTTAAGCCTTGTACAACCCAGAAAGTATCCCAAATATATGTTTCGTTCTCTATTTCTCCTGTTGGCTTTTTAAAGTAGAAGAATCCACCAGTTGGGGCTTGCATAGAAAGTAACCATTCAACTGTTTCATTTGCCCTTTTATCTGAAAGTATAGATGAAAGAATGAGAAATTCGGCTGAAAAATGTGGATACACATTCACTGTATCAGTTAATTCTTTACCTGAAAGAATTAAAGGAGCCTCTAGGAAGGAAGGTTTATAAGCCCCCTTTTCAAAACCAAGTAAATGTTTATAAGCCCATT
>JAOZFT010000003.1 GCA_027492035.1 Thermoproteota archaeon | reverse complement strand
AGTTTGCCGTAAATCTCCTTTATTCTTTTATTTTTTGCTAAAAGTTCAGGAACTCTGATCGTGAATTGTTTAACATATGCATCAGTTGAGTAGTTTTTATTCAACACTTCTTTAAACAAGGATTTCAAGTCTTCATATTTAGGAAGGTAACCTATTGGGGTTTTTACAGTGTCAACTTCGTTATGGACTCTAAGTTCCATCCATTTAAGCCATACGGACTTATCAAGTTTTTCATTCAGAAATTTACCGTTTTCATCTTTTAAAAAGTAATTTACAGCGAAAATTTTCGGTGGCTTCGGCAATTTTTCACCGAATTTAAGGTAGTTTTCAATGTATTTCCCTATAGAAACAGACAGGAAGTCTAGGATAGCCATGGGGTTAAATTGTCTAACTCCTTCCTTTCCAAGTGTAGCTGCTGTTGTTTCTGACTCCAAAGACGCCCCTTTAGTGATAACCCCATGGATCCAGTTAAAGGATTCACAAACCGGAACCCATGTGTCACTATCCCTTCCACCGAATATTATCCCATTCAATTTCACACCTTTCTTTGCATCTAAGGCTTCTTTGTCAAGGTTTTTAAACATTTTAAGTCTTGTAGCGAATCTAGCGTTTTTATGTGAGGGAGGAATTTCTTTTCCTTCCTTATCCTTTTTGCCTTTCCACCATTTACCTGAATGATTCTCCCCTTCCTCCGGGATTTCTTCACCCATGTTGTTCCAGTAAGGTTTCCCGTTTTTGACGAGGAGATTTGAAAAAATTATTTCACCTGGTGAATGCAATACTTCCCAAATTATTGGGTCATCTTTCTTATTTACCCCTTCAATTATGCCAAAAACGCCATATTCTACATTTACTGCACGAGCTTCCCCATTTACATCTTTTATAAATGATAAATCGTCACCTACCAATCTTTCATGGGGTAACATACAAGTTGATGTCTTGCCGCACATTGAGGGGTAAGCTCCAGCGAAATAACTCACTCTACCATTTCTTCCGTTAACTCCCATAAGAAACATGTGTTCTGAAAGCCAGATTTCCTGAACAGCCTTATTAATTGTTAATCTGAAAGCTAACTTCTTTAAACCAATGGTGTTTCCGCCATATTGGGTATTTATCGAGTAGGCTATTCTATTTTCTAAATCTATGTAGATTCTTCTTTTGCTAAGGTTTTTGCTTGTTTTCCTTTCATCTAGTTCCCCTGCTGAATGGATAAACTTTAAAAAATCAGCTTCCTCTCCAAGTTTTTTAAATTCCTCATATCCTTTCCTGTAAAGAAGAAAGTCGTTATGGGCAACGTAAGCTGAATCTGTCAATTGAACAGCAGGGATTGTGAAGGGAGAGTCTTGAGGCCCAAGTGTAAAGAAACAAATAAAAAGTTCTTTATCCTTCATGATGTCCCTCATAAGTTCCTTTATTTCTTCCAGTCCTTTCCTTCTTTCTAACGTGTTAATAAAGGGCAATTTAACCCCTTCAGGAACCAAAATTTTTGTGTTCATTTTATCTCTCGCTTGGTCGTAATAGTTGTCGAAATGCACAGTGTGGCCAGGTGTAGTTAAAGGTTTTTCTTCCCCATTTTCAATAGCTCTCCTTCTTACATATTTCTCATCTTCTTCTGAGTCGGAGCAAACATAGATTTTGTTTGGGTTACAAAGCTTGACATATTCTGCTACAAAATCATGCAGAGTTCGGTTATTAATTTGGGCAATCTTCCGAAAACTTCTCTTACTAAGTTTACGCCTCAGATATCCTAGATCTTCCATGATCCCCCACCTTTTTTTAAGAAAGAAAGTTTAAAATAGTTTTAATAAAACTGCTAATTTGTCTTTTTAAAGGTGAGGAAGTTCTCTTTCACTGTTCATTTTTTTGACTTGGAAAGTTTTCAGTTTAAGGAAGTCAGCAGGCTTTAACGTTCCTTTATGAATTGCTGTAGCTATTAAAACTCCTTCAACACCTATTTCCTCCAGTTTCTTTAGGTCTTCAAGATCCCTTACTCCCCCTCCCGTTAACACTTTAAAACTTGTGTTTTCAACAAATTCCTTTATGGGTTGGTAGGGTACCCCTTCTTCACTTCCAACCTTTGAGAGCTCTAGAAGTATTACTTTTTCAACACCTAACTCTTCAATCTGGTAAGAAATTTCTAAAGGGTTCTTCTCTTTCCAAGCTTTGCAACCTGAAACCACTTTATTCCTCATTAAATCAATGCTTAAAATTACCCTTTCTTTTCCAATTACTCCTAAAATTTTTTCTAGATCCTTTATATTTTTCAAAGTTTCAGTTCCAATTATTACTTTAGAAACACCTGTTTCCAATAGTTTATTTGCTTTCTCCACCTTATTAACTCCAGCATCAACCATAATTGTTTGGAAAGAGGTTTCGGAAACTATTTTTTTGTAGGTTTTATAATTGATTTCTCCCTTTATGATAGCGTCTAAATCTGCAATATAGAGTTTCCTAAACCTGAAAATTTCTTGGAAAGCTTGTGCAACAGTCAAGGGGTTGTTGTTCCCACAAATAACGCTTTTTAAAGGTTTATATTTCTCTCTTTCCCCCTTTTTTGCGTGGACAACTACTCCATTTAAAATATCTATTACAGGGATAATTTCCATTTAAAAAACACCCTTTCATAGGAGGCAACTTGGTAAGATGAAAGTTTTTGTTTTCGAGTTTGCTTCAGCTTACGCCTCAATTAACAAAACAGTTACCTCAAGCATTTTATGTGAAGGTTTAGCCATGTTAAAAACTTTGCTGAAAGACTTCGTCAAAGCAGGTTATCAAGTTACAACTGTTCTCTCCCCTTCCCTTATAAAATTTAAAGTTTTAAAAGAAGTTGGGAATGTAGAAGTTGTCTCTTCGCAGGGTCTCTCACTTAAAGAACTTGTTGAAACACATGATTTCTATGCTTCATACATTATTGCCCCTGAAAGTTCAGGCGTACTTGAGGAGAAAGTGTCTTTACTTACAGATAATTGTCTTTCCTTAAACTGTTCAGTTGAAGCTATAAAAAATGTAAGGAACAAAATGAATTTTTACAGGAAAATTAGAAGAGGGAAGGTAAATACTCCATTCACTGAATTCATTAAGAACCCATCTGACACTCTTGAAGCAATGAAAGTTTTGAAGGAATTCAATTTACCCCTTGTTCTTAAACCTGTGGAAGGGGTTGGTTGTTCTGGAATCCAAGTCGTAAAAAGTAAATCTCAAATAAAGCTTGCTTTAAAGAAGCTTAAAAAGGAGGAAATTTATAAGAAGGGGGTAGTTGTCCAAGAATTCATTAAGGGAATAAATGCAAGTGTTAGTTTAATTTCTAACGGTTCAAAAATTATTCCTCTAACCCTTAACTATCAGTTTCTAAATTTAGGGGGGCCTAATAGTTCTTCAATTTACAAGGGAGGCTTAACCCCTTTACATGTGAATTCACAAAAAGAGGCTTTAGAAAATGTTTCGAAAACAATTAAACTCTTTAAGGGATTAAGGGGATACGTAGGTGTTGATTTAGTTTTAACAAAAGATGCTTCATTCATTGTGGAAATAAATCCTAGACTAACAACTTCTTATGTGGGTGTAAGCAAGGTTTTAGACGCAAATACTCCCCGTTTAATCATGGATGCTGTCCTAAAAAAGAAATTGCCGATGAAAATTGAGACACATGGTTTCACCTACTTCCTTAAGCTTAAGGTACCATACAATTTTTCAAATGAGATATTGAAAAGTAGATTAGAGGGGGTGGAAGTCCCTCCGATGCCTTTATTTGAGGGAGAGAAAAGTAACTATGTTTTAATTACAGGTTACGGTGAAGGAAGGAGAGAAGCTAGAAACAATTTATTACGGGTTAAAAAGAAAATAGAAACCTTTCTTGGTGGCTGAAAGAATGAAAGTTTTGGCTTTAGATGTTGGAGGCGCAAACATTAAGGCTGCAGCTTTAGAAGTAAAGAAAAATAGAATAATTGGTTTGAAAACAGCTAAACTTTACTTCCCAATTTGGAGAAGAGGTAAGGAGTCTCTTCAAAGAGCAATCAAGGATGTTACCGAAAAATTAGGGTCTGAAAAATTTGAAGCAGTAGGTTTAACAATGACAGCTGAACTTTCAGATGCCTACTTCACTAAAAGGGAAGGGGTTAACCACGTAATTGAGTGTGTGGAGAAGGTTTTTCCAAAGTTCCCAATCTCTGTCTTAAATGTTAAAGGGGAACTAGTTACACCTGAAACAGCTAAAAAAGGTCATTTAGAGGTGGCATCAGCGAATTGGGTGGCTACAGGATGGCTTGTTGCAAACTGGTACAAAAACTGTATAGTAATAGACGTAGGAAGCACAACTACCAGCATTATTCCTGTTTTTAACGGAAAAATCGTTGCAAAAGGAAAAACTGATTTAGAAAAGCTTATATGTGGCGAATTAGTGTATACAGGTTCTCTCAGGACAAACATAGCCACTATAACGAAAAAAGTACCTGTGAAAGGTTTCTTTTCAAGAGTTTCCTCTGAAGTTTTCGCTCTTTCGGGAGATGTCCATTTATTGCTTGGCCACATTAGCCAAGAAAGTTACTCCACAGAAACAGCTGATGGAAGAGGGAAAACAAGGAAGGAGGCTATGGCTAGAGTGGCGAGAGTGATTTGTGCCGATTTAGGGATGTTGAATGAGGGGGAGATAATCAGCATCTGTAGTTATATTTACATGGAACAAATTAATCAAATAGTTGAAGGGTTGAAACAAGTTTCGTCAAGATTTGCACAAGTGAAAAATTCCAAAAACCCAATATCAATTGTGACTACAGGCTTGGGAAGGAGTTTTTTAGCAGGAGAGGCTGCTAAAAAAGCTGGCTTCCAAAAAATAATTACTTTACCTGAAAAGTTGAAGGAGGCAGCCTTTATTACTGCTCCTGTTTCAGGTTTAGCTTTGTTGACAGCCGTTAAGGAAGAGATAATAAGTGGAGAGGAAGTTAAGAGGAGATGGAGTATTTAAGGAAGGAAAAAATGTAAAACAAGGTAAGGAATTTACTATTCATGTAAAAGATTAATTATTTCGTTAACTCTTTCTTGCTTAACTCTACCGTTTACACGGTCTCCCTTTTCACAGGCTAAACCCCTGAAACCTACCACATCAGGTTTCAGTTTTTTAATTAAAGCCAAATCCTTAAATTTTAAGGAGCCTGCCAAGGCTGTCATCAATTTTTTCCTCCGTGCATTAACCAAGAAATTATTTACTTCTTTTTTCGACAAGAAATGGAATAAACTTTTCCCGTCTTTTATGGCTGTATCTATCATTGCAACATGAGCTCCTGCTTCACTTGCTACTTCAGGTACTTTATCTACAGGAACAACATCTACTCTTGAATAGTCAGCGTAACCTACAGCCACAATTTTTATTTTTCCGTTATAACTCTTGATGGTTTTAACAACTTTACTTAATAAGTCAATAGCCTCCTCAAAAGATTTAGTTTTAAGCCCCACCTTAACATAATTTATGTTTAAGTGAGAAGCCCCGAAAGCAGCTAGAGAGGCTGTGCCAGGTAAGTAAGTGAAGTCCCCGATCGCTAAACTTATTTCCCTTTCCCCGGAAACGGCTTCAATGACTTCTTCCACTACCCAAGGGAAACAGGGGCCTAATGAACCTTCACTTGGGTTTTTTAAGTCTATAATATGCGCTCCCCCATTTAAAGCTTCAACAGCTTCCTCTTTATCTTTCACACTTACTAAAACCTTCATTCCCTCATTTCCCACCTTCCCTGGAAAGGAATCACTTAAAGAAATTACTTTCTTAATCCTCTTAAAATATTTTTTAAATCATGAAGAAACTCTTCCAGGTTTTGAAATGAGATGTGAGGAAGCAAAATAATTCTTATGAAATCTTTATAAAGAGTTAAACCCCACCCTTTCTCCCTTAACTTCTTAACAACTAAAGATTCACCTAAGCCCACAGTTTTGAAACCTACAATGTTAAGCTGGGGAGCTACAACTAGCTTAACCCTGTCAAAATTCTTTATTTTGGAAACAAAATAATTCGTTAATTTCAAACAATACTTCACCCTTTCCCGGAACCCGTTCTTTCCCAAGTGTTTCAAAGCAGCCCATGTAGCTATTGTCGCTGCACATGGTCTTGTACCTAGCAACGTTTTTTGTTTATAAGTCTCCCCTATTCCATACTTAACTTCAAAACCGAAATCTTCAATTAACTCTTTGTTTTTAAAAAGGATGCAACCTGAAGGAATAGGAGTGAACCCTGCTTTATGCGGGTCAACCGTGATTGAGGAGACAGAGGAAAGTTTAAAGTCGAAGTCCGGTACTTCAACCCCCTCCTCTTTCAGAAAAGGAATTATTAAACCCCCGAAAGCTGCATCAACATGGAGATAAAGGTGGTTTTCTTCAGCTAATTCATTCAGCTCAGGTATTGAATCGACTACACCTAACCCTGAAGACCCTGCAACTCCTACAATAGCTACTGTGTTACTTGTCAACCTTTTCTTCATCTCGTTAACATTTACTTGAAATTCATCATTTAAACCTATTTTTATAAGGCGGAACCCTAAAAGACTTGAGGCCTTATCGAAAGAGAAATGGACAGTTTCAGGTGCTAAAACCTCAGGTTTTTTAACTGAAGAGTTTTTAACAGCGACCCACATAGAAAGTATGTTAGCTTCAGTTCCTCCCGAAACAATGAAGCCTGCAGCCTTCTTATTTGAAAGTAACTCACCTAACATGTTAACTACTTCTTCTTCAAAAAATTTGCAGGAAGGAAAGAGAAAGGGGTCGCCTAAGTTCTTTTCAAGAAACATGGAATAAATTTTCATGCTTAAGCGATCTGGTTTGCTGCACATAGAGCTTAAAATCCGCCCTGAATCGTAGGTGAAGTCACTTTTCACTTTTCCAGAAATTATTTCCATTATTTCAGTTTCAGTCAAACCTTTCTCCTGCAAAAGTTTAACCCCCTCTTAAACCCTATCCAGGAATTAATTCAAAAGAGAACATTTTAACAAGATACTTGAAAAAATCATCCTTTACAGGAAGGTAAATGTAGTAAACTGACTGTAAAAATTTGAAAAATTCAGAAAGACTTCTTCAAACATGTAATAAGGTAAAGGGGGCAATGTTAAACTTTAAGGAAATGAGGGTCTATATTTAAAAATAAATTTCAGTATTTTATTTTTGAGAGAAGCAGACTGCAGGTGGAAACCTAAAGATGAAGAAACAAGTTCTCCTGTTTACCTTCATCTTCCTTTTTTCAATACCCCCTTTTTCTTCAACAACTAATCTGCCTCATTCTCCCTCACTTGCCAACAGCGGCCCTGTTAAATTTGCTGCAACAGCACTTGAAAACGAAAAATACGGTGCAGTTGTTTGTTACGGAAGCTATTACTGTAAAGTACATGTTGATAAGGTATTAAGTGACCCTCAAGGTTTATTAAGTAACGTTAATACTGTAGAGGTTTGTTTTGGACCTAACTCTTTGGGGGTTAAGTTAGGAGACAAATTAGAGGTTTACGGATACTACTGGAAAAAGGCAGGGCCTTTGCAAAACATAGGCAGAGTAGTGGGTTATGGAAGCAATTACTATGTACACATAACTTCTTTCAGAGTTGATCTATGGGTGGATAAAGGATGCAACTCAAAATATTTCACTGGAGATTCATTAGTAATATATTACGGGGCAAGTAATAATGCTACTGTGCAGTTAATTGAAGTACATAACGGCACTTTTACACTGTATCAAGGCAATGTTCAAGGGGGAATTCTTTATGAGTTAGTTGGAGTTGTTAAGCCTCCAGCAGGAATTATAACCTTTACTTTGAAGGGGTGGTCTCTTGCAGGGGATTACGTAGAAAACAGTTGTGTGGTATATGTTGCTGAGAAGAAACCGGCTTTAAGTTTAGATGTGAATTCTTTCACTGAAAAAGTTATTCCAGGTGAAACAGTTAAAGTTGAGGGAGTGATTAATAACTCAGGTGAAACCAATGCTTCATCCATTACGTTGAATCTGTTTATGAACAATGAAACACTTTATTCTTCTTCCTTAGGAGATTTAAAGGGGGGAGAAAAGAAAGGTTTCAACCTGAACTTCACAGTCCCGGAATCAATTGAGGAAGGGACATACAATGTAGAAGTTAAAGTTAACTGCTCCGAAAACATTACAGCCACTGCAACTTTTCAAATAACAGTTGAATATCCTAAGACAATAAGTGATTTCTTGTCAAGAAACTACGTCATAGTAGCAGTTACTGACATAGATAAACAAATAGCTAGTTCATTATTTCCTGAAAAAGAAATCTTAACGGTTTTACCAAGCAAGGGATGTGTTCTGCTTTTAGGGGGGCCTTTCGCAAACCCTTACGCCGAAGACAAATGTGAAGTTGCAGGTATAAAGTTTGAGAAGGATAAAGTAACCTTTAAAGGCCAGACCTATAGGAGCACTTGGGAAACAAGAGATTACGGTGTAGTTTATCTAGTAGACAGGTTTCTTTTAGTAATGGGAAGTTACAGATATGGTACAAAATCCAGTTTAATATTTGTAAAAACCCATCCTTTAATCATTAAAGAGTTAATTATACATTGGTATGACAGAAACAGCGACCACAAAGTTCAAATAGATGAAATAATTAAGATTACTTGAAGCTTTTCACAGTCCTGCCTTGCAAACCTATTTAAAAACATGAATTCTTTATTTGTTGCATGAAAAATCTTTGTTAGAACCTTTTCAAGGAAGCAGCTGAAAAACATTGCAAAATCCACCTTTACAAGGACCTTCTTGCAAAATTTTTTTTAAAAAATAGGGAATACATTACTAATTTCAACCAAATATAAATTTTTCTTTGCGAAAAAAAGAGTTAAAGGTGAAGAATTGATGGAAGAACGTGAAAGAGAAATAAGAGAACCTGAACTTGACCAATTAGATTTAGAAATTCTTAGGTGCTTAATGAATAATTCTAGGGAGTCAAACATTAAAATAGCTGAAAAATTAAGGGTTTCTGAGGGAACTGTAAGAAGAAGAATAAAGAAAATGGTGGATGCAAAGGTTATTGACAGGTTTACAGTTGCTTTAAACCCTCAAAAACTGGGTTTTAAAGTCCATGCTAAGATAGGGCTTGACGTAGACCCGTCTAAATTCAATAAAGTCACTTATCTATTGAAAAGACTTGACGAAGCATACTTTGTGGCTTTAGCCACCGGGAAACATGATGTTTTAATGGATGTGTTTGTTAAAGATATGAATGCATTAAAAGAGTTTTTAACAGATAAATTAGGTCCTACATTGGGTGTAAGAAACATAGACACATCTATAGTGATTGATGTCAAGAAACAAGATGTCTCCTTCCATTTAAAGATTTAAAGAGGGGAACTTTGGAAAAATTTAAATGCTGGACAGGAAAAGAACCCTTTAAAAAATTTAGAATTTTTCAGACTGTACATAGAACCAGAAAGGTTCATAATTTTTAAAGGTCTTAGAGGAAGGTGAATATCGAATTGACTGAAACAAGGGAGGTAACTGCAGAGAGGGGACCGTTCTTCTTTAAAAGAGAATTGGGCAAAGAAGAGGGAGAATACAAGTTAGTAGGGAGGGAAATAGAGAGACCTGATGCTTTTAGTAAAATAATGGGTTTAACAAAGTTTACAGCTGACAGGTTAACTGAAGATGTTTGTTTCGGTAAAATAGTGAGGAGCAAGTACCCTCACGCTTTAATCAAAAGAGTAATTGTGGATGAAGCATTACAAATTAAGGGTGTACTTGCAGTCATAACAGCTAAGGATGTGCCTGGTGAAAACCAGATAGGGTACGCCATACCTGACCAACCGTTACTTGCTGACAAGAAAGTAAGGTATATAGGGGAACCTATAGCAATAGTGGTTGCTGAAAACGAATACGCTGCTGAAAAAGGAGTTGAAGCCGTCAAAGTGGAATACGACCCATTACCTGCAGTGTTTGACCCATTAGAAGCTTTAAAGCCAGAAGCACCGAAAGTACATGAAAAGGGCAATGTAGCTTTAACAACCATAATTAGGAAGGGAGATGTGGAGAAAGGATTCAAAGAGGCAGATGTAGTTGTGGAAAACATTTATTATACCCAAAGACAGGAACACGCCTACCTTGAACCTGAAGCTGCAATAGCTTATCCGGAAGGAGATGGAATAAGGGTTGTGTTATGCACTCAATCCCCCTTCCTTGTAAGGGAATTTGTCTCTCGAGTTACAGGTTACTCTCAAAGCAAAATCAAAGTGATAGGCGCCCCTGCTGGAGGTGCCTTTGGTGGAAAAGATGACATGGGGCCAATGGTTGCATCAAAAGCTGCTTTAGCTGCAATCATAACCAAAAAACCTGTAGCTATAATATTGGATAAGGAGGAAACATTTGTTGCAAGCAACAAGAGACACCCAGCAATTATAAGGTATAAATCTGGCGCCACAAAAGATGGGAAATTAACAGCTGTTGAAATTGAAATTATTTACGAAACAGGTGCATATGCAAATAGAAGCCCCTTTGTTTTGTGGAGGGCAACAGTTCATTCTGCAGGCCCTTACGTTGTACCTAACGCTAAAGTTGACGGAAAATCAGTTTACACAAACAAGGTTTTTTCAGGTTCATTCAGAGGTTTTGGGGATCCGCAAATACATTTTGCAGCTGAGCAACAAATGGATGAATTAGCTGAGAAACTGGGAATAGATCCTGTTGAGTTTAGACTGAGGAACGTACTTAAAGAAGGAACAAGAACTGTTTGCAATCAATTACTGGAAGAGTCTGTAGGTATGGAAGAGACACTTAAAAAAGTAGCTGAAGCCGCGAACTGGAAAAAGAAGAGGGAGGAGTTAAAAAAATATAGGAAAGGAAGCAAGGTAAGAGGAATTGGTGTAGCTTGCGCTTACCATGGAATAAGCACAAGCAGAGGAGTTCCTGATTGGTCGGCTGCAGCTGTTCTACTTAATGAAGACGGAACAATAACTTACCGTTCAACTATTACAAGACTCGGCCAAGGATCCTTAATAGGCCATGCAAAAATAGTTGCTGAAATATTGGACATTCCTTTGGAATGGGTTCATATAGAGGAACCTGACACTTCAGCTTCCCCAAATGCGCGCCCAACACATGGATCAAGGGGTTTAATGACTGGAGGAACCGCAGCTGCAGACGCTGCTTTAAAACTAAGAAGGACACTCATAAAGTTAGCAAGTGAACTTCTTAATTGCGACGAAAAAAATGTGAAGCTGGAGAACGGAAAAGCTTTCTGTGCCCTAGATCCTTCAAATAAAATAGAATTTTCAGAGTTGGCAAAAGAAACCTACCAGAGAGGATATCAACCCGCTTATTACGGTTTCTACTTTGTCCCGAGAAGATACTTCGACCCTGAAACAGGTTTAGGTGTAGCTTACTGCGTATATACTTACATAGCTAACATCGTTGAAGTTGAAGTAGATAAAGAAACAGGGGAGGTTAAAGTTTTAGAGGCATACACAGGAGCAGATGTGGGAAAAGCAATTGACCCAGGATTAATTGAAGGACAAATGCAGGGAGCATTAGCTCAAGGAATAGGGTACGCTATTTCAGAAGAAGTTGCCTTTAATGACGGAAAAATAATTAACCCAAACTACACTGATTACATAATTCCAACAGTTAAAGATGTACCTAGAAAAGTAAAAGTAGTGATTATTGAAAAACCTTACAGTTCAACAGCTTTCGGGGCCAAAGGTGTAGCGGAAGCCGCTTTAATTCCTACAGCGCCAGCCATAGCAAATGCAGTAGCTCATGCCACAGGAGTTAGGGTGAGAAATCTCCCTTTAACGAAAGAAAAGGTTTGTTTCAAATTGAAAGAGGGAAAGAAATGAAACTAATACCTCCATTTACTTATTATAAACCTGAAACAATTGAGGAAGCAATTTCTTTACTGGATGAATTTAAAGAAGCAAAAGTGATAGCTGGAGGAACAGATTTAATACCTTTAATTCGGGATGGGAAATATACACCGCAGAAAATGGTTGACATAAGTTTTATTGATGAATTAAATTTTGTAAGGGAAGAAGGGGGATATATAAAAATAGGGGCAGCTACCACTCATTCAGATATACTGAACTCAAAAATTTTAAATGAAAAAACAAACGTTCTCGTCCAAGCAGTAAAGAATTTAGGGTCGCCTCAAATAAGAAACTTAGGAACCATAGGTGGAAACCTGTGTAACGCTTCACCAGCAGCTGACACTGCACCGCCTTTACTTGTTCTTGAAGCTGAACTGTTAATACAGGGAAGTAAAGGGGAGAGGAGGATTCCAGTGAAGGATTTCTTCCTTGGCCCAGGCAAGACAATACTCAAAAGAAACGAAATACTTAGAGAGATTCACATTCCTTCCGAAGTCGGAAAAATGAAAGGTGTTTTTCTTAAATTAGGCAGAAGAGAAGCTCATACTCTGTCTATAGTTTGTACAGCAGTTCTTTTAAAAGCAGATACCGAATTTGAAGACATAAGGATAGCTTTAGGTGCTGTTGCACCAATACCCATAAGAGCCAAAGAAACAGAGAGTTACCTAAGAGGAAAAGAAGTAACAGAGAAAAAAATTGATGAAGGCACAGAGATTGTGAAGAAAGAGGTGAAACCGATAACGGATGTTAGGGGAACAAAGGAGTACAGGACTGAAATGTCGAAAGTTTTTGTTAAAAGAGCAATAAATAAGGCATTAAAGGGGGAGGTGGAATGCAAGTGAACACACAAGAAATAATCATTAGTTTCACATTAAACGGTGAAAAAGTGGTGAAGAATGTTCAACCAAACTGGACTTTATTAGATTTGCTTAGGAAAAAATTAAGAGTTAGAAGTCCGAAAGAGGGATGTTTAAGAGGAGACTGTGGAGCCTGTACAGTGCTTCTAAACGGTAAACCTGTAAATTCATGTTTAGTTTTGGCACCTAAAGTGGATGGCGCCACCATTGTAACTGTTGAAGGATTAAAAGGAGATCCTGTGTTTGAAGCATTAAAAGAAACATTTGCAGAGAAGGGAGCTGTTCAGTGTGGATTCTGCACCCCAGGAATGATTCTTTCAGCGAAGTATTTACTTGATAGAAAAAAGAACCCTACACAAGAAGAAATAGAGGAAGCAATTGAAGGGAACTTGTGCAGGTGTACAGGATACATAAAAATAGTTGAAGCCATAAAGGAAGCTGCAAAGAAGTTAATTTAAATAAACAACTTTACTCTACCCCTTTTCATTTTTAATTAAAAGGATAGGGAGAAATTAAGTAAAAATCCAGTTCATTAAAAGTTCATCAAATTGAAAGGTTTTCCGTTTTTAAGCACTTCTTCAGGTATTGCCTCTTTATATTTCCATAGAATAGAAACTTCTTTTTCTTTCTCCCTTAAACCGTCAGGCAACATGCTTGGGATCCCATCCTGAATCGGGAACCATCTTAAACATTCCGGACAAATTATTATTCCTTCCACTATTTCTTTCTTTAAACATTCACTACAAATTAATTTTTCAAGTGGTACTTTGGAAACATAGCCATTGTTTAAGCTACAGTACTCTTCACAACAGATTTTCGACTTAGCCCCCTTCATTTCTTTTTCATGAGTTGATTCTTTAAAAACGATCAATTTTAGAGGAAATGTTTTGCAAATGGGGCAAGCTAAAATATCCATTAACCTATATTTCATTTTCGTCCACTTTTCCTATTCAAAACATTCAAAAAAAGTTGTTATTGTGTCAAAATTCTTCTCTTTTTCAAGGTTTGAAGGGAGGGGTTGAAAATAACTGTTTCCCCTATAATCATAAAAGTTATTTTTCTTGTTGGCTCATTCACCCAAGGATACTTTTCTCTATATTCTTTATAAGTGTCGTTACTTATCACAGGTAAATTTTCACGGTCAGCATAATCTAGGATAAATTCGTCAGCTGCTCTTTTAGCAGGTGCCTGAAGTATTTCACCGCTGTTTAACATAGATTGAAATTCTTCTCTTTTGTTTATTCTATACCTTAAACTTGCATCGACAATGGTTATAGGTTCAAAACCGTTTCTATGCACTTCTTTCAGTAACAACTTTATGTTTTCAAGTTTTGCAGGTTCACCTTCCGATGTGCCATATAGCGCAACATTTGAACCGTCTATTAACACTGTACTTCTTAAACCCAAAAATTCTTTTATTCCATGCCTTAATTCTGTAATTTCTGTTTTTAGGGATTTAATTCCCATTTTTAACTTAGGAGTTAACCCCTCTGTTTTAAATGCCCTTATTAATTCATTTAATTTATTTTCCAAGCTCTGGGTTTCCTTCAGGTAGCTGTTTAATTTAATTTTCAGCTCTTTTTCAGCAAGTAACGCCTTAACTTCATTTAATTGCACCTCTAAGTTTTCAAATGTCTCCTTAACTTCTTCAGTTTCAGAAATTGTTTTTGTTATTTCTTTGCTGAGTTTTTTGACTTCTTTGTTTGTTTCTTTAATTTTTTGCCTAGCTTCTTCAAACTCCCATTGTCTACAAAGTTTTAAGGCGTCTTCGAAGCCTTTTTTTAAATTGTTTAGTTCTAGAAGGTATCTTTGAAAAAAGGTTTTTTCCTTTTTCAGCTGAGTTGTTAAAAATTGCAGTTCTTCCCTTCCCTCCTTCATTAAATACTTTAATTTAGTAGTTTCACTCTTTACTTTCATGTAACCATAAAGGTGCGACATGAAAAGAGTTGAAGCAAGGAAGAGGGTTAAGTAGTATAAGTTGCCGTTGTTTGAATAAAGAATGTAGTAGGCAAGGATTAGAATTGAGCTTAGTAGGGAAGCTGGAGTAGTTAGGTAGAATTTTTCTTTCCATTTTAAGATTTCCTTCATTTTCCGTAGAAGTTCTAGTTCCGTAAACCCAACAAACCCCCAAGTAACTACTTGAAGCAGTAACTGTGGCTCATCTATGAAAACAGCCAAAGCTTTACCGAAAGTTATTAAACTATCAAATTTGAAGGCTTCACTTAAGGTGTTAAAAAAGTAGAGTGGAGCATATTTTCTGAAAGGGATTGGCGGGGTTTTAAAAGTGATTTTTGAAATATACAGGCTTGAAGGAATATAAACAAAGCCTCCTTTAAATCCGTTACATAGGACATAAACAGAAATGAAGAAAGAAGCAGTTAAACCAGCAATCATACCTTCTCTACGGTTTTTGAGACCCAAGAATAGAATAGGTACAGGCGAAAAAAAACAAATAGTGCTGTTCAATGCTGTAACAAATGATAAAATAATTAATGCAACTGTTAACCAATCCACAAATTCCCACGCTAAAATAAAAATAAAAAAGGCAACTAAAGAAAGATGTATAAGGATTAGGGAAGGTGTTTGGTAAATAGAGGGGAAAAGGAAGAGAATAAGCATAGTAGCAAGTGTTTTTTTCGGGAACTTAAGGGATGTTAAACCTAAAAAAGCTACAAGGAAAAGGACGGGGTTAAAAACAAGGAAAATGTAACGGCTTGGATAAAAGGGGTAAAGTTGAAAAAGGAAGTAAGAAGTGATAGAGAATAGGAAAAATTTTGTTACGTTCCACCTTAGTCTCTCGTTTATTGCTAAGGAAAGAAAATTTTCTTTAAAGTTTTTCAAGTGTTCGGAACTGTTCCCACTACCCACTTCTTCCCCAACTCGAAAAATCTTCTTTCTCGTTTAAAAACTTGCCCCAAATTTAAAATTACTCGCTACACACGTAACGTACTCTTTTTAGAGAACCTAAAAATGAAAGAAATACTTCCACCTTAAAATTTATTTCTTTCCCTTTTTTTCTTCAACATAAATGTTCTATACTACTGACGTCTCTTTCAGTTGCGTATCTGAAATTTCGGCTTGAAGGAATTAGAAAAACGCTTCTAGTCCTTTTTTAACTGAAATAAGTTGTTCAAGTTGTTTTTCTGAAACTCCTAATGCCCTAAGAACTCGGGTACAGACGGGAATTACTTGTTTTTTAATGTAGTACTCAACATCTACTTCTTCTTTTTTCACTTCAGTGTAATGTTTGGATCTTAGAAACAGTTTCCCCTCCCCCTTACAAATTACGTAACCTACAAAATCTCCTTTCTTTACTTCCCACCCTTTCTCAACCAAATTTTTAGCTACTTGTATGTGTGGCGCATTTGCCTTATATTCATCCAAGGAACGCGTTATTTGTTCCCAAATAATTAAATCCTCTAGTTTAAATTTACCCTGCTGTAACTGGTTAACTCTTTCTTTAATTAAGTCAAATATTTCTGTCATAGGTGTATCGATTAATAATTTTTCTAACACCTTTTTCTGGGTTTCTCTTGCATAGTTGCACCAGTCACTTCTGACCACTTCTAAACCTACTATATCCAGTTCCCCTTTACTAGTTATTCCTGCGTATTTCTTTTTCGCTTCTGTAAAAACCACTTTTTCATAAATTTTGTCTATTTTAATTTCTAAGCCTAACTCTTCCCTAACCCAATTCATTAACTTGTTAACCTTTTCTTCATTATATTTTACAAATAAGCTGTCAGTATCTGCATAAATAACTTCCAGCCCTAATTCTTCAGCTTTGTTAATTGATTCAGTTATTGTTTTTCTTCCCAGAAAAGCTACAGCTTCAGCTCCTTCTCTAACAAACCATCTTGCACCTGTCCATCCCATGTAACCGTACATTGCATTAGCAAGTATTTTCAGGTTTTTCTGTTTCACATCCAGGAGGGAGTACTCCACAGACTCCCGACTTATTTCTTTCAACCTCTTTTTGGTTAAATCCCTTTCCTCTATAAGTTTTTCAAGTATTTGAGTGAAAAACCCTTTCTTTTTTTGAAGAATAGCTATTTTTGCCTCTTCAATTTTGAGGGAATCCTCTTCAGCCTCTCCAATTTTTATTATTGTATCAGGAGAGATGTTGTATTTAATCATTAAACTTGGATACATTGACTTAAAATCTATAACTGCTATTTTTGAGTGTAAACCTGGCTTAGGGGAAATAACTTTTCCTCCAATGTAACGTTTTGCAAATTTTTCTGCAGATTTAGGTATTAATTCATTCCTTTTTAAAGCCTCCCGCATCAAATAATTTTCTAACCTAAACCCTGGCGAAGCCGCAAAAACTTGATCAGCAGGCAATCCTGTTATTTGGGATAAAGTAAAAACTTGGTTCATAATTAAATTAAACACTTTAAGAATTGTTTCAGCTCTCCATATGGAATATTTTCTCAGTTCTTCCCTCTTAAAATCTCCTTCTTGCCAGTAAATTGGAAACATAAAATCATCAATGTGTTTTTCACAGGTTAGACCGAAGAAATCAGCCATTTCTTTCAAGGTTTTGAGTTGGATAGAAGGGATTTCGTTTATGTAGTCTTTCAAGTCGAAATGGAGCCTACCTGAAATTGAAACATGGCCAAAAATTCCAGGATGAGGGGGCTCATTCATTCTTCCCAAACCTAAATCTAAACCATGTCTTCTTGAACGCTCCACTAAGTAAAAGAAGTGTTCACTATTCCCCTTGAAAGTAACAATTATGTCGGGGTCGTACTTCTTCACAAAAGAAACAAAGTTATGGAGAAGCTCCTTTTCATTTTCTCGCAAAATAAATTGTTCCTTGCTCCCATTACTGGTGGCAACAGAAATAATTGCTACAGGATCTCTTTCAGGGTTAGGTTCACCTTTAGAGCTTGTGTAAATAAAGTCAGCGGAAAGAATTCGCAAATCTGGAATTTTACCCGGTTCCCTTTTCTTCAGTTCCTTAAAGAAATAAGTTTCTCCCCAATCGCTTATATCCCCCCTTTCTACTTCAGTTTCATACCATGAAGAGGGAGATAAATCTTTGAAAAGCAGGTATTGCCGTGTGAAGTTTATGTCGTCAAAAAAAATTTTGCAAGCTGGGAATTCCCTACTCATTTTTTTAACGGCTTCGTTGAACGAAAAGGCTGTGCATTCTATCTCCATACCTTGTAAAGGTTTCCCGAAAAGGTTTTTTTCCTTAAAGGAGTAAGAGATAACCAATCCTTCACTACTTAACTTATCAAGGAAACTCTCCACTTTCCCCCTTTCTTTACTTTGAAAAGCTAAGAAAAAAACTTGTCTAAAGTCTTTATTTATCAAAAGAATTCTTTTTTTGTCATCTGTTAAACCCCAAACCCATATTTCACTTTTCCCCTTTGAAATTTCCCTTGTTACATCAAGAAACCAAAACCTTTTTTTCTCCACACAATAACACCTAAGGGAGTGAAATAAAACTTTATATTTATTCTAAACTTATTTCTTCTTCAAAAATTTTAGCTATAGAAGAAGGTGGGAAGGAAGGGGAAGCTTTTAAAAAAAGGAGAGGTAACTTTCTTGAAAGACTCTAGAGGTATAAAAATCAGGAACTTTGAAATACCTTCTTCTGCAAAATAAAAAAGTGGGGAAGGTTTACTTCAGCATTGCAAGCAACTTATCCTTCCTAGACTCTACATTAGCAATTATTTCTTCTGTTAAATTGCCTCCGTGGCAATCTATGGTTACAACTAACGGACCGAAGTTTTCAACATTTAAGATCCAAGCTGCTTCAGGCATTCCTAGCTCATCCAGCCAGAAAACATTTTCTACTTTTTTAATTGCTTTTGCAGCCAACACTGCAGCACCACCTGTATAAGCAGCGTAAACAGCACCGAATTTCTGCATCGCCTTAGCTGTTCTTTCACCCATTCCTCCCTTACCAACAATTACTCTTGTCTTAAATTCTTTTATGAACTCATCTTCAAACACTTCCATTCTAATGCTTGTTGTGGGGCCTGCAGCAACAACTTCCCATTCATCACTTGATTTCTTTCGGATTAATGGTCCACAGTGAAACATCACCATTTCAGAAGGATTGAAAGGCAGCTCCTTCCCCCTTTCTTTCATTTCCAGCATTTTTTTATGTCCTTCGTCTCTTGCCGTGAACATTTTGCCTGAAATATATAAAATATCCCTTATTTTCAGTTTCCTAACTTCTTCTTCCTTTACAGGAGTTTTTAAATGGTAAACAGTCATTTTTTCACCTCATTTTATTTTAATTTCCCCATTTGGGTATATAGTCATTTCAGCTTTTCTTGCAGCCCAACATTGCATTAAAACCCCTACAGGTAGGCTTGCAGGATGCCTATATGCCCACTCAACATGGACATCTAAAGCTGTTGTTTCTCCCCCTAACCCCATGGGACCTATCCCTGTCTGGTTTATTACTTTCAAGAGCTCCAGCTCAAGTTCTGCTACTCTTTTGTTTTTGTTCCTTTCACCTACAGGTCTTAAAATTGCTTTTTTCGCTAGTTCCATGGCCATATCTGCTCCTCCACCTATTCCTACACCCACTATTACTGGTGGGCAAGGTTTCCCGTTAGACTTTATTACGCACTCTAAAATGAATTTCTTTACTCCTTTGACGCCCACACCTGGTGGAAGCATAGCCAAAAAGGACATGTTTTCGCTTCCTCCACCCTTAGGAAGAGCTATGACTTGTATTTCACTGCCTCCAACCAGTTCCCAGTGAATAATTGGGACCCCTTCACCTATGTTGTTCCTTGGATTTACTCCTGTAAAAGGGTTTACTGTATTAGGTCTTAAAGGAACTTCTTGCGTTGCTTTCTTAACAGCTTCTGTTAAAGCATTCGGTAAATTCCTTAAGAAGGGGGAATTAACTCCTGCTCTTATGAAAAAGGTGGGGGTTCCTGTGTCTTGACACATTGGGATTAAGTGTTTTTCTGCCAGTTCGATATTGGTTAGAATTGCTTTAAGCTGAGTTTTAGCTGTTTCTGAAGTTTCTTTTTCGAAAGCGTCTCTTATAGCGTTTTTCACATCTGAAGGAAGTTGAGTCTCAGCTTTCCTTATTAATTCAATCAAGCTCTTTATTATTTTTTCGTTTCTCATTGAAATCAACTCCTTTAGGGAGTAAAAAGTATTTAAAGAAATTTTTAATCGTTGAACAAGTAAATTAGAAACATTGAAAAACATATTTGTTTAAATTGTTTAAAAGAGTTTTTCTTGTTCCAAATTTATTTGGGAAAAACTGAAATAAATTGTGGAAAAAGCTGATTCCTAGGTAAAGTTAAGGGATACTTATTAAGAGGGATGAAGGATTTTAACACTCAGGAAAAGATTCTCGATAGGTGGGAGTTGTGGCGTTAAAGAAGGAAAAGGCACCCCTACTTTTTTTGGGCTTAATATTGTCATTTAGTTTGCTCCTGCCCGGGTGTGTAAAAGAGAAAGTAGAAATTAAGGATGTGCCCCCAAATGACTGGGACATTACTGAGTTGAAGGTGAAAATTAATTGGCAGAATGTGAACGTTTATTTTGTAGAAAGTAGGTTTTTACCTGGTTTTACAGGTGGGCCTCAAATAAATTTAAAGCCTGGCGTGAACGAGTTAAGGGTTTACTTAGGTTTTTACAGCCAAGATAAGAGAAAATGGGTTAACTTTTACGCAGGGAAATTAAGCAATAAAGATGATGTTTCAACATTTGGCTCAAGTTTCGTTCTTTATATCCAAAACGTCCTTAAATATCCTAATGAAGTAGTAGAGAAAAATGGCAGCGGCGCAATTTATTTTGAAACACCGGAGAATGAGTCTATACCTGTTGAAAACAGGCTTGCCGGATATGCCTGGTGGAAAGACAGATGGTTTTTGGCGGTGATTTTAAGTAAGAGAATTCACGGGTATAAACAAGTTTTAAACGGGATTATAGATGAAATAGTGAATGCTTACAAGTTTGAAAAATAAAGAGGTAGGATACGTTGAATAATAGGAAAGGTGTAAAGTTAAGGGTTGACATACCTCAGAATTTGATTCCTGTCTTTAGCGATTTAGCTGAGATAACTCACAATGATCAGGAATTTAATTTCACCTTTATGCATGTTATTCCCCGCGTAAACACTGCTAAAGTTAAAGCAATTGTGACTTTAACTCCTATACATGCTAAACGTTTCCTTTTAGCTTTACAGGAAAACATAAAAAAGTATGAAACTAAATATGGGGAAATAAAACTACCGGAAAAGGATAAGAGAGAAGTGTTTTGGAAAGAAACGATTTAAAAGATGGGTTCATATTAAGGTAGAAACCTGTAAACTATAAAATACAAGAAGAAATGAAAAAGCAAATCATTAATCAGCTGCTTAAACCAAAAAAATAAAAGGAAGGAGTATGTCATGGTTAATTTAGTGTTTATGTTCACTCTTTTAGCTTTTGCTGCATCAGCTGGTTTCATCGGTGCACTTTTCGGGCTTGGAGGAGGAATCGTAATCGTCCCGGTTTTAACTGTTTTCTTTCACTTACCTATAAAAGAAGCTGTTGCAGTCAGTATAGTGGGGGTTGTAGCCACAAGCACTGCTGGAGGCTCCAGATACGTGGAACAGGGCATAACTAACGTAAGGCTTTCAATTTTTTTAGAAGTTGCAACTACTCTTGGGGCTTTGACAGGTGCTTTCTTAACCTTGATAACTCCTTCGTTTGTTCTTTTTTTCCTTTTAGCCGCACTGCTTTTCTCCATGTCCATTTTACAAATAAAAACAAGTAAAGTTGAAAGCGAGAAAATAAGGGAAGATAAGTTTATGATTGCTAAGGAGGATTTTATTTCTAAGAAGTTAAGTTTAGCCGGTGGATATTACGATGAAGCTGAAAAGAAAACAGTTAAATATGGGGTTAACAGAAGTTTTTTGGGTTTTTCTGCTTCATATTTCGCTGGAGTGGTTTCAGCTTTGCTTGGAATTGGAGGAGGGGTCTTGAAGGTCCCGTTTATGAACCAAATAATGAATGTCCCAATAAAAGTTGCAGTTGCAACCAGTAAGTTTATGATAGGAGTTACAGCTTCTACTGCAGCCTTACTCTACTTTTTTTCAGGCTTAGTTGACTTAGTAACTGTAACACCTGTTGTTTTGGGCATCACATTAGGAGCAATAACTGGAACTCTCGCCATGAATAAAATAAGAGTTAGAAAACTCAAGTTAGCCTTTGGGTTGTTGCTGCTCTACTTTTCCTACTTAATGATTGCTAAGGGAGTTTATGCAGCACTAGGTTTAAGGTTAGTTGGAGTGTAAAGGAATATGGATGTAAATAAAGCTGTTTATATTACTTTAACTGCTGGAATGATCATTAGTTTCTCTCTGTTCTCCATAGGGTTTGGAATTTACGCGGCAACTGAAGGAAAAGGAAGATATATGGAAGTGTTATCGATAGCAACAATGACATTGATTTTAACACCATTAACGAGGGTTGCCGCCGCTTTTTCAGCCTTCACAAGGAATAAAGAGTTAAGTAACGCCTTAACTTCATTAATTGTTCTTACAGTTATGTTGCTTAGCTTAATTTTGGGGATGATTTACCACGTAAAGGTGAAGTAAAGAAAAGTAAAAAAGAAATTTTGAGGGTAAATGTCCACTGATGAAAGGCATTATTTCATTCAAGTATGCAAAAGCAGTGCCTAAAATCCTTTCTAAAAAATTTTGCTTTAAGGAAAAAAGGTAAGGGACAGAGGCCGCTGGAATTTTTTAACCATGCCCATACAAGGTTTATAATTTATTGAAAAACTATTTAAAGGTTCAACTTCGCTTCTACACTTGAACAACGTTAGAAATTTTGTCATCTGTAAAGGTTGCACACCACCAGAACTTCTTTGTTCCCTACATAAAGATGCGGCCCGTAATTAGTTCACTTGATAACAGTGTTCCTTCCAGCTCCACATTTAACTAATTCTTCTTGCAGAATCTATTGGGTAGCGTTCTTTACCCAAAGAAATGCCTAAAAAAGCTAACGGTGCAATTACCAGAATTTTTGAAGCATAGAAAACATAAAAATGAGGTAAAACAATCAGCAAAGAAGTTCAGCAAAGGAGTAACTTCCCTTTCTTATGAAGACTTCTTTTTTCCAAAGATTTTCTTCTTTAGAAAAAGGAACCTTGAACTTTAAAATACTATGTTTTTATTCCTTTAAAACAGTGAATTGTTAATGTCTTCTGTTTTACTTGAAGCTTTATTCTTCCTTTGAAAAGGCGGATAAGGAGAAATTGAGGTGTTTTTCATTGTCTCTTGAGATTTTGACGGAGGAAATTTCAGTTCTTAAAAGGAAAGTGTCTGAAATAGAGGAAATAACACCTGAGAGGGTGGTTATTGGTTTAGGTTACACCGGGGTTAAGCTTTCAACAGGTCATGTAGGGGTTTGTGCAACTCCATTAAATGAAATATTAATTGAAGATTGCGGAGTAGTTAAGAAAGCGGGTTCTTTAAGCAACCAAAACATTTTTGCGTTGATGGAAATGGCTAAGTCTTGGGACATGGGTGAAGCAGCAGTGGGAATTGCAGCAATCAATGCTGTTTCCCAAATAGCTTTGGAAAGAAGTAAAGAAGAGTTTGAGTTTAAGGAAGGGAATTTATTGGATTTTTTAGAAATAAGGGAAGATGAAGAAGTAGCCATGATCGGTAAAATAGATCCTTTCATTCCCTTCCTTAAAAAGAAAACAAAAAAACTGTATTTGTTTGAAAGAGACGTAACCAGAAGAAAAGATGCTTTACCTGACTTTGCTTGTGAACAATATCTGCCTAATTCAAAAATAGTTATAGTGACAGGGGTGACAGTTATGAACAAAACAATAGGGAGAATTTTGGAACTTACAAGAAACGCTAAATTCATAGCTTTGGTAGGGCCTACGGCAAGCATGTATCCTGCTCCATTCTTCAAAAGAGGAGTTTCGATGATGAGCGGAATAATAACTAAGAACCCTGATTTATTAATTAGAGTTATAGAGGAGGGAGGAGGAACAAGAGAATTCAAAAAAGCAGTTGAATTCGTGAACATAACCAAAAAAGAAAAATAAGTCATCTAAAACTTTCTTTGTTAAAAAGTTATGAAAAGAAGGAATTGAGGAAAGTAATTAAAGTTTGGACAATTAATATAAGGGCGGCAGGTGCATAAAGCAGCCTATAAACTTTAGACATTTCAGCTTTGAAGTATTTCGCAGAAAAAACAAGGCAGAGGTGTAGAGGAGAAAGAAGAACTCCAGCCATCCCAGATGCAAAAACAAGCGAAGCTAAGCTGTAACTCACTGAGCCGCTAAGTTTCAGGAATGGAAGTAGGACGGGGTAAGAGATTCCTACAAAAGCCACTGTCACACCAGTAACTAAACCCACTAAGAAAGGAATAGAAATTATTAAAGCCAATGAAGGCAAATTATAGAGCAAAGAAGCTTTATACAGTGACTCAATTGCACCTGTTTCCTCTAGTGTTTCCTTGAAAATCATAACCCCCACAACTGTCAAAATTAAACTTGGAGATAAGGCTTTCTTGAAAGAATACTTTACTTCCTCTTTAGACAGTTTAGAAGCAAGGAAAGTTAAAATTAGGGCTGCAGGTAAGGTTAATGAAACATCCACTCCAGCCACTAAACTAACCACTATTACAAGTAAAATAGGCCAAAGAGATTTCAAGATACCAATAAACCCTTCTTTAAAACTCTTATTTGACCCCGTATTTATTTTAGCTTTTACTTTCCTGAAACAGAAAACGAAACCAAGCAAGATAGCGAGAAAAGTTAAATGTATTTGGCTATAAACAAGTTTTTGAAGAGCTACATCAAGAATTGCTGACTCTAAAAGTATGCCTTGATACAAAGGCCATGAGTACTCCCAAATATGCCTAAACCAGTAATTAACAAGTGTCTTTATTTCCCCGCTTAAACCAATTTTGTTAGCAAAATCATTTATCATTATGGCTGAAACAAGGGCACCAGCAGGCATCGGAAGTAAACCAATTAATGCCGGAACAATCAAGAAAACATATCTTGGGTCGTGGAGCATAAGGATAGAGGATTTTGTCAGTTTAGATAAGTAACCGTTTTTCTCCATGAAACCACTTAAAGCTATGGCTAAAACAACTATTTCTATTATTTTTAACGTGTAAAGGTTTGTTGCTCCACGCCAAAAAACAAGCAATGCATTGAAGGGAGTGAAAGAGTAAATAAGAAGAAGCAATAATGAACTTAAAAGTAAACTTGCCCCTAAATCAACTTTTAACCTTATGAGAACTAAAATTAGAATAAAGCTAAAAATTAAAGCTGCAGCTTCCAAGTAAACAGGTAACAAGACTTATCCCGCACCTTACCTAGTAAATTAGTTAAAGAGGTTAGGGGGTGTAGAAAGGTAAGGAAGAAATTACTTTCTAAGGCTTCTTTTTAAATTTTTTGAAGGCAGAAAGAAACCAATAAAATTCCTTTTTAGGAGAAAGGGTTTGGCAGCTTATCAATAAGGAAAACTTGAGCACAAGTCCCAGAGAAGTAAGGGGAAAAGAAATTAAGCTTTAAAACATGTTCTAGGGTTTTCTCTGGATTTTTATGAAGGAAAAGTTTAGGAGGGAGCTTGTTTCTTCTTCAATTCTTCAATAAGTAAAGGAATAACTTCTTTATAGTCCCCAATTATCCCGAAGTCGCAGAATTTAAAAATTTCAGCGTTAGGATCCTTGTTTATTGCAGCAATAAACTTTGAATCTTTCATTCCAGCCAAGTGTTGAATCGCACCTGAGATACCTATAGCTAAATAAAGTTTAGGTCTTACAGTTTTCCCTGTTTGCCCCACTTGCCTTGACCTAGGCATTAAACCAGCGTCTACAATGGGTCTTGAACAAGAAATTGAACTTTTAAGAAAGAAATCACAAAGCTCCTCCAAAAGATGAGCATCTTCTAGGTTGAAACCTCTTCCAAAAGAAATCAGAACTTCAGCTTTCTCTATAGGGATTTCAGCTTCACTTCCCTTTTCAAATTTAATTAACGCCATAGAAGGTTTAGAGACTTCTGTTTCTTCCTTAATTATTTCTCCTTTTCGTGAAACATTCCTTTCAGGTAAAGGAAAAACATTCGGTCTAGCTGTGGCCATTTGAGGCCTTTTTTCAGGAGTTATTATGTATGCATGAACCCTTCCTCCGAAAGGAGGCCTTATTTGTAGAAGATTCCCTTTTTCATCGATGTCAAAAGCTGTACAGTCCGCGGTTATACCGGTTTCTAAGTCAGCTGCTATGCTTGGAGCCAATTCTCTCCCGTACTTCGTACCTGCAATCAGAAAAATTTCTGGTTTATACTTCATTACAAGTTGAACAAGAACTGTTTTGTAGATTTCGGGGTTATAATTTGCACATTCTTTGTTATCAACATAAATTACTTTGTCAGCCCCATAATAAATAGGTTCCTTAACCAATTTCTTTAATTGGTACCCTATTAGGAAGGCTGAAACCTCTGTTTTCAATTTTTCAGCAAGCTTCCTTGCTTCCCCCAACAATTGTAAAGAGGCTTCCTGGATAACCCCTTTCCTTTGTTCAATATACACATAAACCCCTTCAAATTTTTCCTTACTCATTCCAAGTCCTCCCCCTTGATTTTAAATGATTTCAGCTTCTTTAAGTCTTTTAATGAAGAGTTTAACTGTTTCTCCTGAAGCTTCCCTTATCTCCAGTCTTCTCGCAGGCATAGGCGCAGCTATCACCTTCACAACCCGAGTAGGAGACCCCTTAAACCCCACTTTTTCAGGATCAGCCCCTATATCATTGAGAGCCCATGTTTCAATATATTTATTTGTCTCAAGTTCTGTTAGCAACCTCCTCAATGGGATAGGGTACCTTGGAGTGTTTATCCCAACACCGACTGAAATAACTACCGGAAGGTTTGCCTGAAAGAATTCAACTCCATCTTCAACCTCTCTAACCATTTTAATAGTTCTTTGTTGAAGATCCACTTCCTGAACCTCTGTAACGTAGGATAAATGAGGTATGCCCAGCATTTCACCTACTTCAGGCCCTATATGTCCAGTTGCACTGTCTATTGTTTCTTCTCCGAAAATTACTAAGTCATAACTCCCTATTTTCTTTATTGCACATGATAGGGTATAGGATGTAGCTAATGTATCTGCAGCTGCAAATTTACGATCTGAAACAAGAAACGCCTTGTCTACACCCATGGCTACAGCCATTTTCAACCCTTTAATAGCGGATGGAGGAGACATGGAAATAACGTAAACTTCTCCCCCGTACTTCTCCTTTAAAGCTAAAGCAAGCTCTATCGCGTTCAAGTCCGGAGGATTTATTATGCTTTCAACTCCTTCCCTAATAATCGTCCCCTTAACTGGGTCGAACTTAACATCAGCAGTGTCCGGAACCCATTTTATGCCAACAATTATTTTAAGCATAAATAGATAGACACCCCCCTAAAACTTATTCTAGAAGTTCAGAAATTATTTCTGCTATGTCTTTTACCTCTACTTTTTCTTCGTATCCTTCAGTTTTGGCTGCGTCTTCAAACATGCTTAAACAGTAAGGGCAAGCTACAGCTATTAAGTCAGGATTAACTTCTAAAGTGTCTCTGAACCTTAAAATATTAGGTCTCTGTTCACCTTTAGACTCAAACCAGTTCCCTCCTCCACCACCTCCACAACAGTAAAATTTCTTTGTTTCAACAAATTTCAACCCAGCTGCTTTCATCAAAATTTTTCTGGGTTCTTGAGTGAGGTTGTTATATAGTTTCAGGTAACAGGGGTCATGATAAGTCACTTTTTTGCTAAGGTTAGCTTTTATTTCCAGCTTCCCCTCTTCCAAAAGTTTGTTTATGAATTCGATGTGCGAATAAACTTTGAATTTTCCATTAAACTCGGAGTAATCGTTTTTGAATATGTTGTAGCCATGGGGACATGTAGTAAGGAGGATTCTAAACTTGTACTTCTTTAATTTTTCAATGTTCCTAAACATTATTTCCTGAAACAAGTATTCATCTCCAAGTCTCCTAGCTAATTCACCGCAGCAACCCTCATCCTTTAACACTGCAAAATCTACCCCGGCTTTTCTTAGTATTTTAACAACTGTTTGAGCCACTTTCTGTAAACGTGCATCGTAAGAGGCTGCACAACCAACCCAGTAAAGAACATCTGTTTCTTCCCCCTCTTTCAACACCTTGATGTCCAAGTTTTTTCTCCAACCTATTCTTTCCGACCTAGGTAACCCATAAGGGTTATCTCTCACTAAAATGTTGAATAAAGCTGAACCAGGAACTTTTCCCAGGTTCATTGCCTGATATCTTCTTAACCCCACTATGTAATCTAAAGGGTTGATAAGTGCTGGACATGCTTTCACGCAAGCACCGTCAGTGGTGCAGGACCATATTTCATCTTCATTAATTATTGAAGAAATTAATTCCTTGTTTAAAGATTTTTTAAGTGTGAAAGATATTTTTTGGACAATGTTTCTTGGGGACAGAATCTTTCCTGCCCTGTAAGCTGGACATGCTTCTTCGCAACGTCCACAGTTTACACATGCCTCAGCATTAATTTTTTGGTCCCAAGAAAGGGTTGAAGGCTTGTTTACCCCTAAAGGGACTTCTATTTTTTTAGATTCAAGAACTAAAGGCAAATTGAAAGGGGTAACCCATTTCTCCAAAGGATTCTGCACTCCAAGGAAATACAGAGGAAAATGTTTAAGTTTAGTGAAAGCAAAAGCAACTACTGCAACACTCAAGGTTAAACCATGGCTTAACCAAAGGAAAGGGTAAATCCCACATCCTAAATTGTATGTTAGGCCAGTAAGGACAAACATCTGGGATAGGATGTAACCCACAAATGACGCTGAGCCCCAAGGGACAGGTTTAATTGCAAGCCGGATACCCTCCATTATAAAACCGCTTAAGCCTCCATAAAGAAGTATAAACAGTATCACAGCGTCTTCTTTCCTGTTAATTAGTCTTGATGGTTTAACAAAGGCTCTCCTTACAATTGCTGCCAAAACACCCAGGAAGAAAATTAAACCTGCAACATCCATCACAACTTCATAGGAAAGATAAACTACCCCGGTGAGAAAACGAGTATTAAAAAATTTCAATAGGATATCATATTCTATAAAGACACAAATTGTTCCCAAGAACAAAATAAACAAACCTATGGCTACGAAAGTATGAGCTACCCCCCCATAAATGTCTGTCAATAAAAGTTTCTCCGTCTCGAGTAAATTTTTAATTTTTACATTTATATTTTTGAGTTTAGAAATCTTAAAACCATACCTGCGGACTTCAAAAAACATTTTAGCAAAGAAAAAAATTAATGCTGCTACAACGCTGAGATAAAAAACTGAGACCGCCCAAGAAGGCATAAAAGTAAAGTATGGACGGGAAGGCAGCATTTGTTCTCCCTCCAAAAAAAAATGTATTTATATGTTTTGTTTTATAAAAATTTTTCATAGTTTCCTACTTTTACAGCTTTATAAATGTTCCTTTTTCTTTTTAAAGCTAAAAAATTAAAAAAAAATAAAATCCCTTTTAAGAGATAAATAAGGTAAATAAATTCCCGTAACGAGTAAATGAGTCTAAGGAAAAGTGTGGTCTTTTTCTAAAAGAAAAAGAAAGGAGGGAAAAAGGGTTACTCACCTTTTTTTGCTCTTCTTAATGCTTTGAATCCATCGTATGCAACTATTAATCCTAGAATAAATAACACAAGGCCTACTATGCCGAATATAACGTTTAGTGCTGTTGCTGCTGCAGGATTCTTGGTTAAAGCTCCCTTAGCAATAAATTTACCCATAGAGACAACGTAAAGGAATTTACCTCCCTCGTATAGCAACGCAACCTCGCATGTGATTACCATGAACAACGCAGGTATTAAAGTGAAAATTGTTGGTTTCTTAACCTTTGCCAAATAGACAGTGATTAGTGTCAAAGCTAACCCTGCCAGTAACTGGTTTGAACCACCGAAAAGTAACCAGAGGTTAACCCAGGCACCTGAGTAGGCAAAAGCCCAGCCTACAACTAAAGCTATTATGGTTGCTACATACTTGTTTCCTATCGCTGTTTTTAACGCAGGAACTGGGCTTAGAACATCAGACATTGCAAGCCAGAAGAACCTTAGAACCAGTAACTCAATTGTTAAAGCGTATAGTTCAAGCCACATTGCATAAAATGCACTAAGCCAAGTTTGTGCTGCTGCACCACCAGTGTAAGGTGAAACAAGAGCTACCGCCCCCTTTATTAATGCATCCCACTTAGTCATTTTCACTGCTTCACCTGAAACAACCATGAAAGCCGCTAATGAAGCAAGTGCAAGTAAGCCTTCTGTTATCATGGACCCAGCTCCTACAGGCAAAGCATCTGTTTCAACATCTAACTGTGTAGAGGACCCTGAAGTACTCACTAAGCTATGCCAGCCAGAAATTGCTCCACATGCGATTGAGACCATTAGAATAGGCCATATAGGCCCTGGAGTTCCCCAAAATTGGCCTGAAGTTCCCAATGGACCTAACCAAGCTGGTTGCTGTATTGCAACTCCCGTAACAGGCGAAATTAAGGCGCCAAGTATTATAAGTACTATTCCAAAGATTGCTGGGTAAGATGCAACATAAATAACCGGTTGAGTGAAGTAGATTAGAGGCACAACTGTTCCTATGAACAGGATTATGCACGTGAAAAGCATATAGAAGTTAAGGTCTCCGAAAGTTATGCTTGGACCTGTGTAAACGCCTACTGCCACTCCTATGGCTGTGATTATTAAACCTACAAGCGTTGAAACCCCGACACCTGTTTTTACTTTGTAGAGAAGTATACCACTTATTACACCACCTATTATTAGGAAGATCATAGCTGGAACTGACGCCCTGTACAAATTAAAGAATAATGAACAAAGCAGGACGAAGACTGCTGTTATTAGTATTAAGTAGAACAGAAGGAAACCCATAAGCACTTTCCTTGCCCTTGGACTTATAATTTCATAGGTTAAAGGCCCCATCGTTTTTCCTTCGTTTCTGACGGAGAGGAAAAGGGAAGAATAGTCATGAATCCAACCTATGAAAAAGTTCCCAATTAATATCCAGATTAGTGCCGGCACCCATCCATAGAATAAAGCTATGAACGGCCCAAATATTGGGCCTAGACCTGCTATCCCCTTGAACTGGAAACCATACAGTACGTATTTACTGACTGGAAAGTATTGTATTCCATCCATGTAAACATGGGCTGGTGTAGCTTTTTTTGGGTCTGGTTCCCAAACGTTTCTGTCAAACCATTTTGCGTAAACAAAGTAAGCTATTGCATATACGATGATTCCTAAAACGACAAACCATATAGGAAACATGGGTTTTGCACCTTCTCAAAGATTCTCAAAG
>JAOZFT010000041.1 GCA_027492035.1 Thermoproteota archaeon | reverse complement strand
GATAGACAATAATGGTGTACAAGTAATAGCTACTGAGGACAGAGACTTTGACAGGACACATGTAAAGAGGACATGGCCCATGAAGACGTAAATAGGCAAAACTTGTTTTTACCTTTACAGACCTGTGCTTTTTCAGCTTTAAAGTGGAGAGGAGCTATTCTTCAGGGTGTTTTTCTGAAAGGAAGAATGGATAAAAGAAAGATTATGTGGTTGTTATTTAAGGTGACATGGTTTTTCAGCTGGTGGAGTTTAGATGCCTTGATGGCCTGTTAGAGAGAAACTCTGCTCCTTGTTCCGTTTGAAGTAAGCGTTTATAAGGCTGGTTTCTCGGTGAACTACATAAACTTAAAGATAAGATAACTCTTCTAGACATTAAGAATGTTAAGGAGTTCTATGATTTTAAGGGGAAATTTGAATGGCTTGAAAGGAAGTTTGGGTGAGACCAACATGAGGGAGAATAAAAAGAAAAATTTCTATTTAAGCCTGGATCGGCAAGCACAAATCCTTTACAAGGATTAATTAAGCTTAAAAGAGCCAGATTTATTAGATTTGCTTCAACTATTACTAAACAGCACCTCGAAACCCTTTATTTACACAGCCCCTATTTCCTTCCACTTTATTATTACCTTCTTCTCTAGATTTTTTTGGCACATGGAGAGACAAGTATCTTTCAAACCCTGAGTTACAAGGATATGTTAAAGAGGTTTGTCAGGGGGAAGGCATAGGTTTACTGCTCATAACCAGTACTAATTTATGTGTAGAGGAAATAGAGGCTAAACCCTCTATTAAAATAGATGTTAACCTTTACTATGAAGTTTTATCTAAGATTAAGTGGAAAGTTAAAGCTGAAACCCCTTTAATCCATGGTAAAAAGAAAACTGGGGCTGTAAGACCTGTGTCTCTTCACTTTGATTTAAGCTGGATTGCGGAGCGAGGAAGGGTTTTAGAGGGGGCATGAGCCTTCATAGTGCGCGACCTATGCATTTTTATACAGAGAAATAGGGGGCTTGGCAGGGATGAAGTTGTTTCCTGCTTCATTGGTGAAGTAGGGGGTCAAACAGTTTACTAGACGACTCAATATCCAGGGTCACGTCCCCTTGAACGTTGAACAATTAAGGTGGAAAAGGGCTGAATGGTTGTTGAGGGCTGCAGAGGAATTTGGGTTTGAAAGAGAGTCTGAAAAACCGTAATTGCTTACCAATTTCTAAGCCCTAAATTTGGTTTCTCATAATATTTTCAAAAGTTCATTTGTAGATTTATGGTTATCAAAAAAGATAACTTTAATAATATAAAAACACAATAGGTTCATTCATGAAAAGTTATAAGTTTCTAAGTGTCCTGCGTAACTCTAGGAGAGCTGTTTTTGAATTTCCTGATCTCGTTAAAATTTTGAATAAGAGTGAAGGATATACAAAGGTTTTTATAAACCGTTTAGTTAAGAAGGGTTTATTGTTTAGATTAGAAAAGGGCAAGTATTTCATCGAGTCTAACCCCTTTTTAGTTGCATCTAACGTGGTTTTTCCCTCTTACATTTCGTTTCTTTCTGCTCTCAGCTACCATAAGTTAACAACACAAATACCTAACACCTATTTTGTGGTTTCATTAAAGCAGAGAAAGGAAATTCGCTGCAACAACACCTCCATAAAGTTTGTAAAGTTTCAAAAGCATAGATTTTTCGGGTTTAAAAGGGAAATTTTAAACAATAAGTTTCTGTTTGTCGCAGAAGTGGAAAAAGCAATCATTGACAGCTTATATCTACCGAAATATTGCCCTATCCAAGAAACATTTTTTGCTTTAACCCATTCAAATCTGGATCTAGATAAAACTTTAAATTATGCATTAAGGATGAGGTCAGACGCCTTACTGAAAAGACTAGGTTATCTATTAGAGTTGAAAGGCGTAGATATCTCCACCCGCACTAAAAAAGGTTTAACGGGGAATTTTGTGAAACTAAACCCATTCTCCCCTTCAACAGGGGTTAAAAACAGAAAATGGAAACTAATAATTAATGAGGTGCTGGAGTAGTGCTGAGTAAAGTTGAACTTACGGAACTGACAAAAGTTACCGGTTTCAATGTTTGGCAAACAGAAAAGGATTACCTGCAACATATCCTACTTTTGTTTTTATCGCAAAGAATTAAGAGAGGACTGGTTTTTAAGGGTGGAACAGCTTTGCAAAAAATATTTGGGTTGAACAGATTCAGTATAGGCCTTGACTTCACATTAACCATCAATGAAATCAGGGAATCTATTGAAAAGGTTTCCAGAGACATAACAAACTTCGGTTTCCCATGTGAACTGTTCAAGGTAGAAGAGAAAAGACACTCCAAAAACATCACTTTAAAGGTTAAGGGGCCTTTATATGATGGAACTGAAAAAACCATTTCAAATTTAAGGATGGAAATCAGTTTAAGGAAAGACTTACTTTTAGAGCCTAAAGTTATAGAGGTAATCCCTGTTTACCCTGATTTAAGACCCTATTTTCTACCTGTGATGCACCTAGAGGAAATTTTAGCAGAGAAAATTAGAGCAATGGTTAGAAGATCAAGGGCAAGAGACATGTACGACCTTTGGTTCCTGTTAAGGAAAGGAGTAAAAGCCAAGAAAAGCATAGTGGAGAAAAAACTGGGGTATTACAACCTGAAATTCGATGAAAAAAGGTTTTTAATGTGCTTAGAAGATGTAAAAATCAAGTGGGGGACAGAACTAAAACCTCTAGTTACAAATTTACCTTCATTCAAGAAAGTAAAAGGAGAAATAGAGAAACTCATAGAAACAAGTCTACTTTAAGGGATTTAAAGAAGGAATTTAGTTAACTTTAAACATTATTACACAGTTATTCCTTGAACGCATTTTAATTAGAGTTATGCTGCATTTGTTGTAGTTCATATAACGCTTCTCTTCTTCTCGAGAAGAGGAATAATAATTTCTCGGCCTTTCTCTGTTATTTTGTAATAGTCAGAACCAAGATGTATAATTCTTTTTATTAACCCTTCTCTCCCCTCTTTCTCAATTCTTTCTATCAGATATGGACTGGCAAATGCCTTTGCAATTACCACTGTCGCATCACCAACTCTTGAATCATATGTTGCTACAAATTTTGTAGGATAATGACGACTTAATTCAGTAAACGTTGCCCTTGAAGTTTCGCAATAAATAAATCACTGCCCAAAAATACTCGACGTATGCAATCACTTACACTTACCTGAGCCACGGCTTTAGCACGACTTTGCATCACCGAAAACATTAGTGACATTGAAAAAGAATTTAAGAAGGGGCTTTATTTTAAATAACGTGGCTTTAAGAAGGAGGAAACAAAGATGGGGGAGGTGATTGGGAAAGTCAAAATCACAAACGTGTTCAAGCCAACCAAATCCATAGAAACAGATGCCCTTATTGATACAGGAGCTACAACAGCAGTGCTACCCTAAGATAAAGTGGACAAGTTGGAGCTAAGAAAGGCTCTCGAAGTAAAAGTGAGATATGCGAACAACAAGGTAGAGATGAAGCTGGTTTATAGAGCTGCGGCAGTAGAGATTCTTGGACGTGAAGGAACCTTTGATGTTATAGGTGGAGAGAAGGGTTCACAGCCCCCTTATAGGACAAGTGGTTTTAGAGGTATTGGACCTAGTGGTAGATCCAAAAACAAGGAAACTCATACTTAACCCAGCATCACCAGAAACCCCGATGATAGATGTATTCATGGCAACGCTGCTATAACTTTTTTCTACAGGTTTCTGTTAATGTTTCTAGAGGTTTCCTGGGAAGTCTTCACACATATGTTAGAGCTATTTGTATAGTAAAACCTATTATGGTAGTACTGGAGAAAGGGTAGGGGCTTAGTCTGGGTGCAAGTGGGAAACTACCAAAAAATTTTAGAGTTGCTCTGTAAAAAAGAATTAAAATAAACATAGTTAAACAATACCGTTTTTCAGGTAGGGGCTCTGAATTTTAGGGGTTTAACGGTTTATTTTAATATCTTTAACAAGTCTTCCAGGTTATAAATTATTTTTCCGTTGTTTTTTTCAAGGTATTGTTTAACTATGTGTTTCGGGTTGTAACCTATCTTTAACTTTGCCTCTTTCATTAAGTTTAAGTCGTTAGCTCCATCCCCGATTACCGCGTAGGGTGCAGAGTGAAATCTTTCCTTGAAAACCAGTGATTTATCTGCAACTTTTATTTTGACATCGACAAGTTTGTTTCCGTCAAAAACTAATTCGTTACATATCACCTCTATCTTAAATTCCTTTTCAAGTCTTTTCGCTACGATATCGAAACCCCCTGTTATCACAACTAGGTGGTATCCTCTTTTCTTCAATTTTTTCAAGGTTTTCTTGGCTCCTTTAACATAGGTTAATTTAGATGCAACTTTTAATGCTAAGTCCTTATCGACAATGTTTTTAAGCAGATTAATCCTTTTCTTTAACCCAGTAACCCAGTCTATTTTCCCCTGTAAAGCAAGTTCTGTTGTTACTTCTATTTTACTTTTTAGTTCAGGGTTCACTGCTTCAGCAAGGCATGGAAAGATACTCACCATTTATTAAGACGCTTTCCATGTCAAACACAACTATTTTATCCATGTCACCACCTCTCTATGTTTAAAAAAAGTTTTGGGAAAAGCGTTTAACCTGGAAAGTTTAAAGGTTTTAGAGGGGAAAAGGCATGGGTATAAGTTATGGAGTAAACTGGCCAGGTAGATTAATTTGTTTAGTGAGACTGGGATTGGTAAGGCATCACACTCACTTTAAAGGAATAATTAAAGGATAAAAATAGACATGCATATCGCTTTATAAATTTTTCATTTTCCTGTTCTGCTAAGTTTTCGATTGATAATTAAACTTAAGTATATGTGGTGGGGGAGCTTCCACATTTAAAGTGTGTTTTGCAGAAGCATGAAGGTGGATATTTTTTAGCTGTGTTTCTTAGGGGTCTTCTAGGGCTTTCATAAAGGTTTTGAGTGAGTTAGCTTTTTCTTTTGCTTTCCTAATGTTGATGTGTTTGGGTATTTCATATTTATATTGTATTTAAACATATACATGAAAAATTAGGCCTCTCTAACCCAATAAATATTAAAAGGGTTTTGGTGTAGCTTAGGCTCTAGGACCTACAATATTTTCTGAAGTTGCTGATTCTCTATGGAAGGCTTTAAGTTTCTTCTATGACTCTTTCTCTCTAAAAGGATTGAAGGATTTAAAGGGGCATAACAACCAGTTTTTCACTTCCAGGTTCAGAGATAGTCCGAGAAATTTGGTTGGAAGCTACATAAGTCAAATAAACGGGGACACCAGCATTTCTTAAGTTGTTGTAAACATAAACAGCTGTTTTTGCACTCATAAGTTTTGTTCCACCTGTAATATCTACACAAACACCATTAACTGTTTCCTTTTCTTCAAGAAGAAGTTTTAAAGCTTTCCCTGCTTCTTCTTCAATACTGACAGGGTCATCCTTTTTAACAGTGAAAACTTGGTAACGAAAACTTTCCCAACCAAGTTCGTCAGTAAACTTGAGAACGTGGCTAGAAACAGGGGCTGTTTCGTGGGAAGCTAAAACAAAGAAGTAACGGGGATGCAAGGCATATAGAAGCAAAATAAGAGGTTGAGGAGTGAAACCTAAAGTAGCAATTACAGCGTCAGGTTCACCTGCAGGAAATAAAACGTTAAGTTCCCTCTCAACACGTCTCCTAAAAATTTCTAAACTTAAATGAAAAGCAGCACCAGCATAGAAATCCTCCACTTTACCTAGCAACTCCTCCTTAATCATTCTCTTCAATTCGTTAGAAACCCTTACAGCCATTTCCTCTAATTCAGTTAAACTAACCTCCTTAACTTTCCCAATATTCTTTACAGCAAGGGATAAATCCATACTTTTCACCACCAAAAACTAAGGTAACACTTAACCTCCCAACCAACCTCAGATAAACAATTGAAGTAACAAACTTAACCTTTTTGGAATGTTTATAAAGCCGAAGTTACCCCCGGGTACATCATTTCACCTACTCATTTAAAATCTTTAACGAATAAAAAACTAAGTAAAAAATTTCAGGAACCAATTTTATTAAATGGTTAAATGGCTTACAAATCCATAAGTTAAAAATTTAGAGAATCCAAATCTTTTTTAGTAGTATGTCCATTTTTTATGTGGCATTTTAAGGGCGAACTCTTTATATTGTTCCAAAAAGTGAACTTGTGATATGAGCTTCATGGGTGCTAGTCCGCATGTTTTTTAACGGAGTTTGTAGGGTTGGTTCATTGATCCAGGGGAGACAGGAAAGATAATTATTTTTGGTGTTAAAGGAGATAATTTGTTGGGTAGTTATTAGAAGTTACAGTGATTACGGAGCAGTATATCTTTTTTGAGGTATTTAGTGAAAGCTTTTTCAGCCTTTTTCTTTTTTTCCTTTCTTTAATCTCTTGTGTTTTAATGGTTTAATTAATTTTTTTACTTTTGGAAACTTATGTTTAAATTTGGGATGAATTAAGTTGGAATAATTTGTTTTTTCTGGTGGAAGCGTTATGTTTTTTGGGACTGTTCCTGTTAAAATGGTTTCAACGCTTGGTCCTTCAACCTCTGCTGAAAATAAATTGTTGGAAATGGTTAAGGATGGGGTTTCAGGTTTTAGGATTAACTTCAGCCATGGAAATAAATCTGAATGGGTTAAATATCTTAAAAATATTTTGTGTGTTGAAGAGAAACTTGGAACTTATGTGGCAATTATAGGAGATTTGAAGGGGGCTTCTATAAGGTTGGGGGACATAAGAGGGAAGGCTGAAATAAAACGTGGCGATGAAGTCAAGTTTATAAATGCAAAGTATGTTGAGGATTCGAAGTTGGTGTTTCCTCTTCCTGTTGATGAGTTTTACAGGGCTGTAAAGGTTGGAAACGAAATTTTAATGGATGACGGAAGTTTAGTGTTTAAGGTTAAGGGGAAGTGTGAAGATGAAATAAGGGCTTCAGCTTTAACTCAAGGTTTTGTTTCTTCAAGGAAAACCTTGGTGGTTCGTGGTTTAGATATAGATACTCCTTCCTTAACAAGTGAGGATGTGGAAAACATAAAGTTTGCAGCTCGGAACGGTTTCACTTACATAGCTGTAAGTTACGTTAAGAAAGGGGAGGATTTAGAGAAGGTTAGGGAAGTTATTGAAAAAGAAAAGGCTGACATGGCTGTAATGGCTAAAATTGAAACTGTAAAGGGGGTTGAAAACATGGAGGAAATAATTCCTTTGTCAGATGCCATTATAGTTGCGAGGGGAGATTTGGGGATGCAGTTTCCACTTGAGGAAGTGCCTAAGCTTCAGGAGAACATAGTACTTAAGAGTCTTAAGGCTGGGAAACCTGTGATTGTTGCAACCCAAATCCTTGCTTCAATGATAAGTAACCCAACCCCCACCAGGGCTGAAGTTTCAGATATTGCTGAAACAGTGAGGGAGGGAGCTGACGGTGTAATGTTAACCGGTGAAACAGCTGTAGGTAAGTACCCTATTGAAACTGTTAAGTGGTTGAAGAAAATAATTGAAGCATGTAAAGATAGGGTGCTTCGTAGGAGGGAGGAGCATTTAGGTTTCAGTGTTAAAACAAAGTTTGCAGAGGGAGTTGTTTTCTTGTCTGAATCCTTGAATGCTAAATTGGCTGTTTACACTCGTAAAGGAAGAACAGCCTTCAGAATTTCAAGGTTTAGACCTGCAATACCTTTTTACGCTGCATCTTCAGATGTAAATGTTTTAAGGAAGCTTTCAATTGTTTGGGGCGTTAAACCTTTAAAGGTTGAAGCTGAAAACTACATGGAAGGAGTTAACAACACATATAAAAAACTTATGCAGCTTGGGAAATTGGAAAAGGGTGAAACAGTTGTGTTAACTTATGGTTTCATTGAAGAGGATGAACACATAATAAAAATAGTGAAGGCGAAAACAGGGTTTAAAAGTTTGAAAAAAACATAAAAAAGTTTCTGTGAATTTCTGTTTTACTTTTCCCCATTTAGAACCTTTTTGTTTTTTGCGACCCTACATTTGTTTTGTGTGCAAACGTAAGCAAAGCATCTGTTATTTTGCAATATTGTTTATGTTTGAAAAATTTTAAGCGGGAGAAAGTTACATTTTAATTTTTCTTATTATACCTGAAAAATATTGGTTTACCTGTAAATTTAAATACGCCATTTTTTAATAGGTTTTACCGGTGGCGAAATGTAAAGGGTAAATAGGTAAAAGGGAGAGTTTTACTTACCTAAAAAGTTACTGAGGAAGTTAGGTTTCAGGGAGGGGAGCGGAAGTGAATTACGTGGTTGAGAAAAGGAAAATAATAATAGAACCTATACCTGACCCTTTTGAGTTTGCTTTGACGGGGCCGAAATTTGCTGAAACAACTTTTGAAGAATTTGAGAAGGAATCTGAGGAAATGCAAAATGAATTTTTCGAAACACGGAATGAAAATACTTCTTGATACAACTTATCTTCCACCGGTTTTAGGTGTAGAGGTGTTTTTACGGCTAAAAAGAATTTAATTGAAATTGTTGGTTCTTTCCCTAATGTTTACGGTATTTGTTGGAGTTGTATGCCTACTGTTTTAGCTTCTAAAGCTAAACTTGTGACAGGTAACTTCAACAATGTACCTGAAGAATTAAAGAATGAGTATTTGAGAATATCTGAAATAGTTAAGTGGATTAATGAAGAGTTTCCAGGTTTTTTCTTTTTTAGATTAATAGATTCTTCCTCTTTACTTGGTTTATTTAAAACTCTCAGGTATAGAATTAAGAAAACACCTTGTGTTTTGTTGAACGGAGAAAAAATATTTGAAGGTTTCCCGGAAAAGGAGGAGTTAATTAAAAAATTAAAGAGAAAATTTTCCACTTGAGTAAGGTTCAACAATGGTTTCTTCATGGTTTTTAGGTCAGCTGAAGGTTTTTGGAGAAATCTTAGGGAAGAGTTACAGTTTAATTGCGTAATTAACTTTTGTTTTTTGCTTGTTTTCCTTTTTTCAATGTTTAACTTTAAAGTCTAAAACTCGCTTATAAACACTTGAACAATGAAGTATCCGTAACTAAAGCTGTAAATTTAATTATGTATTTAAGCACTTTTTTAATGGTTTATTTCTTCTTTGAAACAACCCTTTCTCCTTCACAAGACTTAAATAAGTCAGTTAATGTTTTAAACTTAAAAAGGGAGGTAAATCCAGGGTCTTGCCTAGGCTTTATCCTGATGACCCTTAAATAACTTGTTCACTTGAATGGTTTAATTAGTTTTTCTTCAGTAAATCTAAAGCCTTACAGGCCCAGTTAGGGTTTTGAAGCATGGCCCTGCCTACGGCAACTAAGTCTACTCTTTCTTCTCTTACAATTTTATCTGCATAGTAAGGGTCTTTTATGCCTCCCACCCCGATAACTGGGGCTTCAGTAACCTTTTTTATTTTCTCAGCTAACGGAACAAAGTAACCCTGTTTCCCTTGGAGTTCAGGAGGCCTGGAACCAGCTAGTCCACCTGAAACATCGATTATGTCAACTCCCTCCTCCACAAGTTTAATTGATAATTTCTTAGCTTCATCAATAGTGAAGCCTTTAGGCATTAAATCATCTGCTCCCAACCTGTATAGCAGTAATTTGCTGCCTGTTAACTTCCTAACTTCCCTAACAACTCTTAAAGGAAATTTCATCCTGTTTTCCAAGGTTCCACCGTAACTGTCTCTCCTTTTATTTGTTAACGGTGAAAGAAACTGGTTTAGAAGGAAGCCGTGGGCTCCATGTATTTCAACTCCGTCGAAACCTGCTTTAAATGCTCTTGAAGCAGCTTTAACAAATGAATCTATTACTGTTTCTATTTCCTTTTCAACCAGTGCTGAAGGAGTTACATATCCCCCTGGGACAGGTACAGGTGAAGGGGCAAGTGGTTTGGTTCCGGTTACACTTGGGTTCGCTTTTCCACCTGCATGGTTCAACTGGATAACAGCTAAGCATCCATTTCCCTTTATCACAGAGGAAACTTTTGAAAGACTATTTATCAAGGTATCCATGTGTATTCCAAGTTGTCTTGGACTTAGTTTCCCTTCAACTGAGACGTAGGAGTGCTCAACCACGATTAATCCTGTACAATAGCTTCTACTCTTGTAGTGGTTAACTAGTTCATCTGTAGCCTCTCCTTCAAAGGTGGCAAGCTCAGAAGCCATGGGAGGCATAACAATCCTATTCCTAAATGTGTACCCCTTAACTTCTAAAGGATCTGAAATTCCAGCCACGTTGCAAGACCCTCTCCCAAATTAAATGTTTAAAGTGTTTGATTTTAATCTTTAAACTTAAACCTCTGATTTTTAAAGGGGGTATAAATAAGTTCCTTGTCTTTTTAAGCTTAATTGTTTAACTTCACTTCTATATCTTCACCATTTAGGTGACTAGGTTGATTTTACCCCTTTAAAATCTCTCAAATTGACTGCTTTTATTGTTTTTTCAGCTAATATTTTATTGTCAAGCGTGGCAAGTGGCAGAGATGTTTCTCTGGCTGTTGCAACATGGAAGGAGTCAAAGTAGCTGTATTTTCCTCCATACCCCCTGTAATAAAAGGTGTGGTAGAGAAATATTTTAGGTGAAATCTCAATAATCCTGAGAACGGGTGAGGTTAATATGTCATGAATAAAATTTAACCATTCTTCCCTTTCAACATTAACTTTCCCTGACAGAAACAAGGTTTCGGCTTCTAATATGGCTATAGAAGACAAGTGAATGCTCCATTCCTCATTTTCAGCTAAGGTGAAGAATCTGTCTGCACTTTCATGTTCGTTGTGGAGTTCGAAGGAGTACGCTAGAAGCACATTTAAATCAATTAAATAATTCACTTTCTAGATGCCTCTTCTAAGAAAGCTTTGTCAAGAATTTCCTTTTCAGCATCAGATAATGTTTTAAAGCTAACTTTAAATCTGGACCTGAAAGCCTTGAATGAAGGTTTAGTGAGAATTATTTTACCATTTACAAAACTCCAGTACACCACGTCTCCTTCTTTAAGACTAGCAGCTTTCCTGATAGATTTTGGAATGGTTAAAGTGAACCTTCTTTGAATCTTTGATTTTTCCATCATTACATCCTCTCAGGTACATATCTGTATAATAAAAATTTTTCCAACATTTATAAAATTAACGGATAAAATAAAGAAAATTCCGCTATTTGAATCTTTTCATTTCCCCAACTTTTTAACTTAAGGCCCGCTTACCCAAGAAACATAACTCACCCAAGGCAAATACATACCTGTAACCGAAGCCATGTTAAGGATTTAATCTTTAAAGGCTGTTTTCCACTTACAGGTGAGTTTCCATTGTGTGAAAGAGGGTTTCAGTGGAAACCTTCCTTAACTGAGAAATTCTCTGACTTTATCAATAATGAAGCTTCTAGGTATTAAATCATTTGGATTCATGATAGTTAAAGTGGAAACCTTCATTGAACAACTGGCTACAATATAAACACTTGTGAACCTTTACTTTTTCTTAACGAAATCAACTAGTGCAATTAGAATGCCTTACTAAGAGATAAATAATGGAGGAGTTGGCCGAGGAAACCGAGTAAATCCGAGCGAAATATTGAAGTTGTGAAAGAATTGATTTATATGGTGCAAATAAGTTAGAGATTCGTTATAGCTCCTTTAATCCATGATGAAATTACAAGATGAAATATTGGCAGAACACCTGTTATTAAGATTAAAATAAGTTAGTTAAATCAATTAATGACTGTTTTGAGCCAGGAGAGTAGCATTTGGTAGGGAGGTCAATTTTTAAAAGTAGGAGGATATCTAAGAAGCAAGTGCTTGAACTGTGTAGAAGCATAGGGGATGAGAATTTAAGAATAGTTAGAGTCGTTGGGATAGGTAACACAGTTTTTTGAGAAAAGAAGATTTATTACGCAACAGTTCAAGGATGGAGAAGGTTTTATCTAAATACTTTAAAGAAAAGGTTTACGTGGCTTCTAGAAGCATGAAAACAATTAAGCTGTTAAGTAAATTATCTAATTAGAAGGTTAATATCAATAGTAATAAAAAAGGATAGGGAAGATGTCAGGGGATTACTTTAATCGCTATGAAGGTGGAAAGACGTCTAAACTATTAATCTTTCCGAAGCCTCCCTACAATTTTGAATTGAGCTTGGATTTTATGTTGTTAAGGAAGGGTAGTGGACCATTTCCTGAGAGAAGGATGGGTAATGGTTTATTAAGAGCTTTTTTGGTGAATGACAGGGTCATTCCAGCTAAAATTACTTTTGAGGGAAGCATAAATAAACCAAGGCTGGTGGTAACTTCCAGCAGCCTTCCCATTAAAACTAGAGAGAGGATTAAAGAGAAAATAATTTACTGGCTTAATCTAAATGATGACTTATCAAAGCTTTATAGATTCATGGAGAGGGATGAGAAGCTTAGGAAGATCAAGGAAAAGTTGTATGGTTTAAAAGTTCCTAAAATGGGTGTCACTGTTTACGAGGTAGTCATTAAATCTATAATACAACAACAGATTTCGCTGTACGCCGCCTTCAAGATAATTTCCAATTTAGTCAAAGCTTTCGGTGAGAACATTACCTTTGAAGGAGAAAAATTTTATGGTTTTCCTAAACCAGACAAACTTGCAAACGCATCCATCTTACAATTGAGAAGATGCGGTCTAAGTCAGAGAAAGGCAAAATACATAATCAACTTCTCTAAAGAAGTGGCTAGAGGAAACTTTAAAGTTGAAGAAGTTGCAAAGTGGAATGAGAAAAGAATCTTGGAGGAGTTAACGAAATTTAAGGGAATAGGTGAATGGACTGCTAAAATGGTAGCAATTGCAGGATTAGGCATTGGTCAAGTCCCAGCTGAAGATTTAGGGATAAGAAAAGCCATTTCCAAATACTATTTTAATGGAAAGTTACGGGAGGTAGAGACAGTTAGAGACTTTATGAAGAATTGGAAGGACCTGAAATACTTACCAGTTTACCTACTTTACGCTTACAGAATAGGTTTAGAAGTTTAAGCGAGTTTAAAAATTTCTTTGATAAACCTCTCTTAAAATCTTAAACCATTCAGGCACTCTGTCAAACACTTCCTTATGTTACAGAACAACGATTAATCTGAGTAGCAGAAACTTCTTAATTAGATCTTTACCTTTAAGCTTCTCGAAATTATCCAGACAAACTGTAAACTTCCTTCCTGTTTTTCAACATTCAACAAATAATGTAAGTAATATTTCTTGAAAAAAGGTCTTTATTTAAGGATAAAGCCTGTTGTTTCCTCTGTTTGAACTGATTTACCAGTCATGTAACATGCTTTTCCTCTTTATTCATCAGCTTTTTATTATTTTGTTTGTAATTCCTCCCCCTTTCTTTGATGTGTAAAACATTTTTACCGTCACAAATAAGGATTTCCTTTAATATCTGGTTTTCACTGAAAACATGTTTAATTTCATCTTCACATAGCGTATAAGCTTTTTTAAGAGAACTTTAACTCTTCAAATGAAAGCTTCCCAAATTCTTCTAAAACTACGTCGAATGAGCCTCGCAAAACTGTCCCTACCCCTTTCTCTAAAAAGGGATGTTTTTATCTAATGATGAACTGTCTAAGCCTGACGCGGTATGATTACCTTCAACTTTCCTCAGATCTACAAGATGCTTCCTTTCTTCCAATGTAGGGCCAACCCATACCTCTGATCCTAACCTTAAGTCGTAAGATGCAGCTGTACAGCTTCTTCATAAAAGGGTTTTATTATTTTTCCTGAAGGGATGTTATTCATATCACATATGCGAGTGAGCAAGCCGAGTTAGAGTTGTTTAATGAATTTAAAATTCAAATTATTGGTATTTTAAATACCAAAAGTTATTTAAATAATTGGTAATATAAATACCAATATGCTTGAAGAGTACAATCCCTGGTGGAAAGGGGAGGAATACATAGAGAAGGATGAAGATTTCAGGAAGTGGAAAGAGAGCAAAATAAAATGGGTGCCACGGATCATTGAGGAAATAGGGGTTAAGCCTTATTCTCTCCATTTTGTTTTTGGACCTAGACAAGTGGGTAAAACTACTTTATTGAAGCTTTTGGTAAAGAGGTTACTGGAAGAAATAACTCCAAAGGCTATTTTCTATTTTAGATGCGACCAATTGGCTGATTTTAAAGAATTGGATGAAATTATTAGGGAGTACTTGAAAATAAAGGAAGCTGAAAAAATCAAGACGTCTTTTATTCTTTTAGATGAAGTGACTTTTCCAAGGGAGTGGTATAGAGCTATAAAGTGGCATGTTGATATGGGGAACTTCAAGGATGACGTTCTTGTGTTAACAGGGTCATTAAGCATGTTTGCCAAAAGGGAAATCGAAACTTTTCCGGGGAGGAGAGGAGGAGGAAAAGATTTTGTTATGTATCCTTTAAGCTTCAGGGAATTCATAGGGATTGTTAATAAGGAAGTGTTTGAAAACATAGGGGAAATAAAAACTTTGAGGAAAGAGGAAATAAGGAAAGCGTGCTTAAAGAGTTTGCCTTGGTTGGATGAGCTAAACAAGATTTTTGAATCTTACCTTCGATGCGGAGGGTTTCCCCTAGCTGTAAAATCTCTGCTGGAAAGGAATGAGGTTTCAACCGGTGTGATCGATACATATTTAAGCTGGATAAAGGGGGATATTGCAAAGCTAAGAAGAAACGAAAGCATAATGAAGAGGATCCTTAAAGCCGTAATAGAGAAGGTTCCATCCACAGTAAGTTTTCATGGGATTGCAAAGGAGTTTGAAATTAAATCCCACAAAACAGTGTTCTATTACATAGATACACTGGAAAAACTCTTTCTCCTAAAGATTCTTTACTATATAGATCCCAACAAGGGAATAGAAGTATTCCACAAGCAGAGAAAGATGCACATTACAGATCCCTTTCTCTACCAAGTTTTTTCATTTTGGTGTTTCACTAAAAAACCTGAAGATCCGGTAATGGTGGAAAGCATAGTTGCATCCCACTTGGCTAGAAGGTACAAAGTTGGTTACTGGAAGGACAAGAGAGAAATAGACATAGCAGCTTTTGGTGATGAAATATTGGGAATAGAAGTGAAATACAAGAAAAAACCAAAGATAACCATGTTAAAAGTAGGAAAAATTAAAAGTGTCATAACTTTAACCAAAGAGGAATTTAACGAGGAACCCTTAGCTGTGCCTGTAAGTGTTTTTCTTGGATGTCTGAACGTTTAGGAAAATTTTTCTAGACAAAATACAAGCTGAATCTTCATCTGGCAGACCATTGGAGGGAATTACACCTTGAGGTACCTTCACAAAGGAGAAGACAAGAAACATCCTAGAAAATGCAAGAGAGGCTGTTAAATTAATGAATAAAATACTTACTAGTCTCAAAAACTGAAATATCACACTAACCTGCCTCCACTAAAAAACATAGAAGAACAGTTAATTTGATGCTTTTAGGTGTAAAGGGTACCTGTAAACTTGGAGGAAACCCGGTCACCATTGGATAAGTCGCAAGAGAAATCTTCGTACGCCTTGGCATGAAGAGGTGTCAGATTATATGAATTTATTCCCAGCTAAACATGGCTTCTTAATCACAGTTGCTTCTTTAAGTGTCAGCTCAGTTGCAAGGTGGCCTCTGTAGCTAAGTTCAACCTACACTCAGTTGGGAGGAGTGTGTGCTTCCTTAACCTCTGGCACTAACTACTCCTAAACTCCTCTTAGATCATTATTGGGAGATTTTAGATCTAATTGCATGGAAAATTTTCAGTGAATCAGAGGAGAAAATCATTTCACAATTTCTAATTTAAAGGAAAAATCTTTAACTGAAATTTGTAATTCTAAGTTTAAATCCGATTCGTTATAGAGACTGTATTGAAAAATGGCCATTATTTAGAGTAATACGGTTAACTAATCCTCACTTTAAAATTGATGGTGAAGCTCACAACGTTTATGTCGACATGGTAAACATATTGATATCTCATTTTTTAGCTAAATCTTTACAATCTCCCAACGAAATATATGATACCCTCCAAAACATGAATTTTGGAAAATACTTAGTTTTTACTTTATTTATTTGTCCTGATTTTATTTTTGGGTCTCATTAATTTTTAGCTTTAAAGAGTGGTCTTGATGGAGTTGAAGCGTGTAGTTGACAGCTATATGCATAAGGTTTCTGGAATAGAGAGGTTTTGTTCTAGATGTCTTAAAACTGAGAGATGGAACGGTAGCGTGGTTTTAATGGTTGTTGATGCAGCTTTTACTTCAATCGGGTTAAACTACTTCACAGCTGTTGTACCGAAGGTAGAGGAATTCTGTGAAAAGTTTGTTGAGACCGGAAAAATTAAAGGCTTAAAGGATCTAGCTGAGGCTGATGTTAATGAGTTAAGAAGTGTATGGAGGAATAGGAGGTCTTGGTTTATAGCTAAGCAAATAGCTTCATACCTCTCAACCTTAAGCGACATCGATAAGATTGCTTTGAGAACTTGGGCTAAAAATGCTAAGCTTGAAAATTGGAGAAAGGACCCTATTGGAAGAATTAAGGGTGTAGGCTTGATTACATTCCAATACTTAAGGATGATGGGCGGTGTCGATACCGTAATGCCTGACAAGGTTGTTAAGCGAGTGATTAATGAAATTCTGGTTAAAGCTGGTTTAGAGCCTATAAACGATGATATAGAGTTTACTAAGAAAGCTGAAGAAATAGCTTTAACTTGCGGATATAAACCTGTAGAGCTATGCTGGATGACATGGCTAATACAGCCAGAAGGAAAGCTGATGAGGATAAAGAAATACGCAGAAATACTTCCAAAGATTTAATGCATTACAGTTTTCTTAGGTTATTTTTAAAAATAAACTTAGATGTATGCCTAAACGGATTAAGCGGGAAGCTTCAACCGTTATCGTTGTATGCACTTTTATAACTGCTTCTTCAGCGCTTCTAGACATTGATTTGGAAATGAAGCCGCTTGTAAAGCATTGCAGAGAAATCATACCTTGCTTGCAGGAGTAATCTTCGGCGTAATCTTAGGAGTATTATTCGGGGGCCTCTACAATTGGAGCAGCTTCCCTATTGGGTTTGTTTCCGAGTTTACAGCTACAATTAACCACTTAATCAATGATTTATTTACTTACACACCGATCATGCCACTTTACCCTTTAACAATTTGGGGATTAAACCCGCAGCTATGAAACCTGTTCAACTCTACTAGCCATCCCTGCTTTTTTGCTTTCATACTGTGCTTCGCAGGGTTTAACTTTTGAATATATCTGCTACTTTGTTTTTTATCATGCTATTACACCAAGTTAAACTGGCTACACTTAAACCCCTTTGCAAAAATTGAAGAGTTGATAGGGGGGAAATTTAAATGTTTAAAAATTTAATTCAACAACTTTTTGAATTATGAGGTTTGTTGATGCCCATGTTCACCTTTTACCTGGAAAGTTCATGGATAGAATGAAGGTTTGGATAAGGAAGAGACTGGGAGTTGAAATACCAATTAAAATGAATGCAGAAGAAGTTTATACAGCATTGAAGGGGAAAGGTGCAAGGTTTATTTTCAACTTAACCCATTCAATAGAGCCTGGACATACATTTGAACTCAACAAGTGGCAGAAAACCCTTAAAGAGGAACATGCAGATATTTACACTTTCGGGGCTTTCCACCCCCTTAACGAGGTTAAGGACTTACCTGGAATCTTTGAAAAATACAGGTTAGATGGTTTAAAACTTCATCCAGGAGTTCAAAGGTTCTATCCTAATTCAAATGGGGCAATTAGAATTTACAGTGTTTTAGAGAAAATAAATAAGCCGTTAATTGTACATACCGGGCATTTCCTGGATAACGGGTATAAATATACTCACCCGAAGCTATATAAACAACTTATAATGGATTTCACTTTCCCAGTTATATTGGCGCACATGTGCTATGAATACTTTGATTACCTAGAGAAATACTTGGATCAAAGAAGCAATGTGTACGTTGACTGTTCCCTTGTAATGATTAAGAAGGAAATTTACAGTGAAGTCTTAAGGAGGAATGTGAAGTATTACCCTCCCACAAATGATTTCCTTGAAAGGTACAGCGACAAAATTCTCTATGGAAGTGAAATACCAATTGTAGCATGGGATCCCTACAGCCCACTTAAAAACCTTTCAAAATTAGAAATAAGTGAGAAAGCAAAAAACAAAATTCTATTCAGGAACGCCGAAAAATTCATTAAACACTTTATAAAAGCAAGTTAATGAGAAAGTCTTTATTTATCCTTTTTTAAAGGCTTAAGATCAAATTAACTTAAACCATGTTTTTAAGGTTTAGTTATTTCTCTTCACATTTGGATTCATGAAACAGTAAACCAAATCCACGCAGCTAACTTCATGCTTTTCATCAACTATTTTTTCCAGCTTTCTGAAACATGTTCCACTTTACTTTCTTTCAAGGAAGGGAATGTGAAAAACATTGTTTTTCTATAACTTAACCTCTTCTACTCTTCTAAACATTAAAAAGCAGTAAATATTATTGGAAATTACTCTTTCTGCACCTTTAAAACTACAGGTGTCTTTCCCATGTACTCTGCAGCTGTAAGAACTTGTTTTCCATTTTCCTCTGCAACATCATAGACTTCCTTCACTCTTTCTTTAAATTTACGGTCTCTTGGCAAGTGATGGTCATATATTATAAGCTTCAACTTCCTTGTTTCCCTTATTATCCTGCAAACATTTTCTATGGCACGTCTTAAATTGATTAAATTCAACATGAAGGGTATGAGGTAAGTGCTAGGTCCATCAAGTATTAAAACATCTGGGTCCTCCTTTATTATCCATTCTGCTTGATCCTCAATTACAGGACCTTCTAAATCAGATGAATGAATAATTTTCTCTTTCCCGTAAGTTATGGTTGTGGAGATCACCCATCCAACCCTAGAATATTCAATTCCGTGGAAAAAGGGCCTTGTAAAACTTATTTTTGTTTTGTTGAAATGGAAATCTTTGCCGTCAGCGAACTTAACTGTGCAATCCTTAAATTTAAGTTCGGGGATTAACTTTGATTTATTCCATCTCTTAACCCTTTCAAGGAACCGTTTCTTTCCTTTCTTTAAAAGCTCTTTTTTCCTTTCCTTGTATTCGCCGTAATCTCTATTTTTTGCTAAGGGAAGATTTTCAAGTGGGTCAGGATACTTCTTCACCTCTCTTTCCCGTAGTAATTTCATTAATTGGACGCCGCCGAAGAAATTTGAAAGGTTATTATAAAAAGCTTCAGCTCTACCCCTTTGAGAATCATTTATGTATTCATTTGGGTCCTTTACAAGGAGTAATTTCCCTTTATAGAGTTCCTCGTCGAAATCAGTGAAGTGATCGTAGTGGTAATGAGATATAACAATTACATCTGCTTCTCTACTAGCTTCTTTAATGGTTTTCTTCGCCTCATTTTTCCAGGTAACTTTTTGACTCCATGAACCAGGGAAACTAGGCTGCATCACAGCTGCCCCTGGATCTATTAAAACAGAGACGTCAGGAGTATTCATAAATGTGCATGTTGACTTCGCCCCGAAAGAATCGAACCAGACAAGCCTAAATTTTATTTTCTCCATCCCTACACCTATCTAGAAACTTTAAATGTTAATTTTTTTAGCTTTTAACCAGCAAGGAAGAAATTTACTGTTACCCTCTCTAAACTTTAAAGGAATCCTTCGATTAAAGGTTTTTTAAATTCATAAAAAATAAGGGGGAAACCTAAACAACAACTGGAATGTTTGCTTTCCTAATTATCTCTCTGAATTTCTCTAGTGGCAGATCAGCTAATTTAGAAGCTATTCTTATATCTCCCTCTTTTATGTAGTATTTTAGTGCTGCTTTTATTTTTGGCGGCTGTTTCTCTATGAATTCCCAGTCAGCTTCATTCTCCCTTATCCTCCTAGCCTCCTCCTCAAGCCTCTCCCACTTCTTCTTTATTTCCTCCACGAGAGATCACCCTTTCAATTATTTCTTTAACATCCCCCTTTGGAAATCTATGTTTGGTGTCCTTTTCATACTCTGAAAGAATAGATTTAACTTCTTCTCGACTTAAAACGGTGATTTTTGATGTAGAAATAGCTTCAGCTAAAACATCGATTGCCCTCATCGCCTTGACACCTGAGTACTCAGTTAAGATTTCAACAGCTTGTAAAGCGCCTCTGTTCTCTGTTAAAACAGTGTAGCCATGTTTCTTTCCAATTGCTAAACATATGGCTTCTGGAAGCTCCACTCTTCGCGTCCAAGTTAACGAAGCCATCACATCAATTATCTTTAAAGCTTCATCCGCAATTGATGATGGAGCAACATATAAAGAAAGTTTCCTCTTAGCTAAGGAGTTAGCGATCCACTCAATTGTTTCTTCACTCACAACTTCGTCAAGGACTTGTTCAGGTACGAAAACCGTTGAGAACAATTCAAACAAAATATCTCTTCTCCTATACCTTGCCCAGTCTATGAGGAAACAAGTATCAGCTATAGCTGTTTCAGGCAACGTTAGGTATCCCCGCCTTCTTTCTTAATTCATTGAATTCCTCTATTTTAAGGTTTGCTATTCTCGAGGCCACGTAAAGGTCCCCCTCTTTTATGTAGTATTTTAGTGCTGCTTTTATTTTTGGCGGCTGTTTCTCTATGAAT
>JAOZFT010000032.1 GCA_027492035.1 Thermoproteota archaeon | reverse complement strand
GGAGCATCATTCCAAGCCAAGGAATAAAGAGGGTATAAGCAACTACACTTAAAAGCCTCATCCCTACATCTAACCCTGTCCCTTTCTTAAGTGCCGCTATTGAACCTGTAACTAAACCAAACAGTACACTGAAAATAAAACCAAAAATCGTCAATTCAACAGTAGCGGGGAAGTGGTCCATTATTTCTTGAATAACAGGCCTCCTACCCCAAATCATTGATCTGCCAAAATTTCCAGTGAAAATTTGAACCACATAATCTATGTACTGCATATATAAGGGTTTATTTAAACCTAATTGAGCCCTTAGATGCTCTATGTGCTGTGTAGAAGCCTTCATCCCAACCATAGCAAGTACGGGGTCACCTGGCAAAATCCTGAGAATTACAAAGACAAAAGTTAGGAGGATTAGAATCATTGGAATTGTAAGAAGAATCCTAGTTATTAGGTAAGCTTTAAGCGAGGCCAAATAAAACTACCCCCCAAACTCTTTAAAAAAAAAGAAAAATAAAAAAAATCTTTATTTCAATTGAGGCATCTGCATAGCTTTTAACTTTTTCTCTGTTAAAAAAAGAGGAAAAGGGGTTTAGGAAACTTCTTTGTACATAAGGAAATACCTAAGTAGCATGACAGGGTCTAGAATTATTCCTTTAACGCCTTTAACAGAGACTACATACAATTTACCCTGGAAGATCGGGATTATAGGGGCATCTTCTGCTAAAGTATCCTGGATTTCTGCATACAACTGGCCTCTTAAGGTAGTATCTGTAGCAACTTCGGCTTGTTCAAGTTTTTTGTCTAAAGCAGAATTGTTGTAGGGGCAACCAAGCCATCTGTTCGAACCTGTATGTAAGAAGGGATAAGTGTAGTCGTCAGGGTCTACATAGTCTGGATACCAACCATAAAGAGAGGCAGGGGTTTCCTTATGTCTGGTCATGTCTATGTAAGTGGACCATTCAGCGCTTTTTACATCAACTTCGATCATGCCTGTTGCTTCCCATTGCTCTTTAAGTAAAGCAGCTAAATCTGCCTCTGTAGTACCGTAGTGAGCTGGTGTGTACCAAAGAGTGAATTTGAGAGGATTTGTTTCTGAGTAACCAGCTTCGCGAAGCAGTTTCTTTGCTAAGGTTAGGTTACCGTCCCCGTACTTTGTGAACACATCTTTATGTGACCACATGCCTTTAGGAATTAAACTGTACAAAGGTTCAACAGTACCTAAGAATACCCTTTGGGCTATTTCTGGCCTGTTCATAGCCGCTGCAAGAGCTTGTCTGACTCTTTTATCATCAAAAGGCTTAAATGCTGTGTGCAGGACTAAATACCTGATGTAAGGCCCCGGGCTTTCCAGTACATTGTAACCCTTAGCTTTAAGATCCTTTATATCTGTTGGGTTCAAAGTTTTCCAAGCTATGTCTATTTCTCCGCTTTCTAGAGCCATTCTTAAAGCTGTTGAATCCTTGTAGAACTTTATCACTATCCTCTTTGTTTTGGGAGGGGTTCCGTAGTAGTCAGGATTTGCTTCTAGAACCAACACTTGATCCCTAACAAACTTTGTTATTTTGTAGGGTCCCAGTCCACCTGCTGTGTTATCTGAACTTACTTCATTTTCAGGGTAAGAATTTGGTGAAACAGGGAAACATGTAGTTACAGCTAGAATTTTTGGATAGAAGACTACAGGATTTAACAAAGTTATGTTCACAGTGTACTTGTCTATAACTTCTACACTTTTAACAAAGTCTGTTACAAACCATGCTGGGTCTCCATTTATTCTTCTAACTCTGTCAAAGTTCCATTTTATTACATCTGCTGTGCATTCAGTTCCGTCAGTGAACTTCAACCCATGTTTTAACTCTATAATGTAGGATTTGCCACCATTAACCACCTTGTAACTTTTAGCTATTCCTAAAGTGACATCTGTTGTACCAGGTATGTACTTGAACATCCCCTCCCCTATATTGTTAAACACTTCCCAAGTGAAGAAATCGTAAGTCATCGCTGGATCCAGGTCAGTTACTCTATCCGTTGTCCCTATCGTTATTTGTTCAGCATACTTTGGTTTAGTAGGGGTTGGTGTGGGAGTTGCTGTGGGTGTTGGGGTTGGTGTTGCTGTAGGGGTTGGAGTAGCTGGTGGTTGTCCAATGCACCCTGCAAACAGTAGTAAAGCCACCATTCCAAGAATTAAGGCAAATATTTTTTTCTCCATTTCATAGACACCATTCTTATTTTGAGAAGTTAGTTGCCTAAAAAATATTTAAAGAATGTATCCTAAAATTTACAAAAAATTTTTTATATAAATGAAATTTATTCATTAATAACAGAATTTACTGAACTAAGCAGCTTTATGCATGTGTTTTGCTAAAATTTCGTGATTCTTACTTTTAAAAAATATTGAATCTCATTCTCTAACTATTAATTAAATCCTCCAAAATTCGTAGTTTATGGAAGAAAAGGGTGAAATTTAATTGAAAAAAGTTAGGGCGCATGTGTATGTTTCAGGAAGAGTGCAAGGTGTATTTTTCAGGTCTAACACAAGATCTAAAGCTTTAAGTTTAAATGTTAAGGGTTGGGTTAGAAATTTAAGAAATGGAGACGTAGAAGCTGTTTTTGAAGGAGAAGAGGAAAATGTGAGGGAAATGATTAAATGGTGCCACCGAGGGCCTCCTTTAGCCAGAGTTGACAAAGTAAGAGTTGAATGGGAAACTTATAAAGGTGAATTTGAAAGTTTCAGCATAATTTTTTAGAAAAAGATAGACAAAGCATTTCTACTTCCGTTTTGAAGCTTTAAAAGCATTTCTTCAAAAAACTTAAAGATAAACTTTTATAAAGGGGGAAACCCCTGTTAAAAAAGGGAAGAGATGAATTGGAATGATTGAGAAAGTATATACCGTAAAAAACGTAAGTTTAGAAGGAAACAAAATAAGATTGATTCTTTTTGAAGAAGAGAAGGCCCCAAAACATAGTTTAGACGAAGCTTTAAGCAAAATAAAGACTTTAAGGATTGAAAAAGAGGATTTGGATGATATTAACACTTACATTAAAAAGGTAACTGAATCAACAATGAAAGCAATGAAGGAACTAGGGATGGTTCCAGTAACTGTCGGCACATTTATTTCAATAAATTTAGTGTTGAACATGAAGGACTACGAAAAAATAGGGAGGCCGACAGTGGGGGAGAAAGTAAAAATTAAAATCGAGAAAGTTTCCATAAGCCCTGTTTGAAAATTGGGGTAATTTATGCTGTCTAAGTTTCTACTTCTTGTGTCTTAACCAGTCTGTAAAGTTCCCTTGCATGACTATTTCTTTCAAAATGCTCCCTTATTGGTTTAATTAATTTATCCAAGTATGAAGCAATGGCTTCTTTAAGGTCTAAAGGGTGAAGACGCCCTGTAACATATTCCCTCTCAAGTTCTTCATAATTGTTAAACATTACTTCACCACCATACTTAATAGGTCTTTCAATTTTCATTTCCTTAAAGGCTCGGAATATTATGTGTTTAGCGTAGTCAAGTAGAGGGTTCCATTCCGCCTGTTTAGGTGGACAGTAAGCTAACCTAATTTTTCGACGTATCTCCTCCTGAGAATCATGAACAGTAATGTTTGTGGAGGGCTTGCTTTTACTCATTTTTGAAGAAATAGCTATGTCTATTTCAGGTTTTTCATCGTATCCTCCTGGTTCCTTTCTACCCTGTAGACCAAGGAGCATATGATGGCTGACAATTACAGGTTTCCAGTAACCTATTTTTGGCCCTACTTCCCTAGCTAAAATATTTACTCTTCTTTGGTCGAGTCCTAACTGTGTCATGTCAGCGCTTAAATGGAAAATGTCTGCACATTGCATCATGGGGTAAAAAAGTTGAGCTGTTTCCTTTAGTTCCTGAGCTTTCCTTCCCATTATTGTTAAACACCTAAGGGCCCTGTTTAAAGTTGTCTGTTTAGCAACTAAAATAACGGTTTTCCAGTAGTCAGGTTTTGAAACAAGGTCACTGGCCCATATAACTTCAACTTTGTTGAAATCTACACCTGCTATTTTCCACACTTCAACGAAGTATTCACCAACAGTTCTTATTTTTTCTAGGTCTCCTCCCATTTTGTTGTTGATCCATGCATGCCAATCAGCAAGTAAAAGCTTGAAATGTATACCTGCAGCCAGTAAATCCTTTAAGAGAAGAGGCCTCAAAACACCAAAGGGTAAATGAGCTACACCGGAAGGTTCAAAACCGTCATATGCAACAGGGTGCTTTTTCTTCTCTAAAAGTTCCTTTAACTCTTTCTCAGTAACAATTTCTTCTGCTACTCCTTTAATTAGTTGCATTCTCTTTTCTACATCCATTCTCAGCAACACCACATGTAAACTGAAATCTTTTTATTTTTAGACCTTCTAAAAGAAAATATAAGTTTTTTCTCTTAAGGAATTCACATCGGAAAAGTTTAGAGGGGAATAGAAAGTGTTTTAACATATTTTATTTAAAAATTTTGGAGGAGATGATAAAAATTAACTTTTTAAAATAACCAAGAATTTCTTAAAGTTTATAAACAGGAAAAAGAGGTTTAAAGTTGCCTTGGGTAGGGATTGAAACAAGGAAAATGGAGAAAAATAAATTTTTGGATTTCCTTCTCTCCATAGGTTTTAAACCTATAGGTTCAATGGAGATTGAAGTTAAAACAAGTGAAGGATGGATTAAGTTTTTTGTAGCGGAAGTGCTTGGGTTTGTGGGGGGAATAGCTAAGAAACTGGCTTTCAAATTCCAAGTAGCAGGTTTAGAGGGTGGAAGGCACCTGATTCTGGGAGAAACAAGTGCTAAACTCTGGAACGAATGTGTAAAAATAGTTTTTCAAAATGGAAAAGAAGAAGTTGTACCTGTTTACATTTACGATGGATTCCTAGGTTTAAAACTTCCCACAGACAAAGTTAAAGGGTTAGAGGGGTATCTAACAATTGAAGACAGGAAATTTAACGTACCCTTAACAAGGGAAGACTTAAAAGAAATTTATTCAATGGGGGAAAAAGCTGCACAGAAACTGGACAAAGTAATAAGTGCGTATAGTTACTCAGAAATTCTAAGCAATGAGGCATTTAAGGCAATGCTTAGAATTGATGAATTAAAGGAAGAAATAACACAGGTTGAAATAGATTATGACGCTGGTTACGTAATTTACATGAGTAATGAAACAATTTACACTAAGAGATTGTATGAATATGTTCTTGATTTAGTTTTCAAAGGAAAGAAGGAAAAGGCGAAAGAAATTTTTTCAAAGGCTCCTGAAAAGATAAAAAAAGAAACACTGAAGGAGATAGGTAGAGAATTGAAAATTTACGAAAAAATAAAACTGGAAGAAAAAGTTAAAAAAATTAAGGATTTCTTGTCAGAAGTAAAGGAGGAAGAGGCAGAGTAAAGGAATGGTTTCAGCCGCTAAAATTTTCACTATAGAAACAGATTTAACTTTAAAAGTTGCAGCTCAGAAACTTAAGAACTTCAAGAAAGTAGAAGAAACAGAAACAAATCAAGAGAAAATAGATTTGGTTAAGGAAATAAAAGAATTGGTTTTGCAAAAAAATTTTTTAAGGGGAATTTTCTCCTACGATTACTTAATAACTTTAAGCTTTAAAGGAGAAAAACGGAACGTACCCGTTACAAAACAAACTCCTTTTTTAATGATTGAAGAAGGGAGAAAGATTTTCCTTATTGTTTTGGAGAAGAAACTAAAAGCAAACAATGTAGCTAATCAAATAAGGGAAATCTTGCTTGTTCCAACAGGAGGATTAGTTGAAGCAAAGATACCTCACAACACCTTAAAAACAATACATGAAAGTAACCCTGAATCTACTAAAGTTATATTTTTTGATGAAGTGGACATTCCGAACGTGAATAAATTATCCCTTTACGGACCAAGCTTAGCAGACTGTTCTCTTTATATGGAATACTTAAAGCATGGGAAAATTTGGTATGTAGTTTTTGAAGATAAACCAAACAATTTAGTGGTGGGGTTAACTCGGAACGGGATCGTTACAGTTTTTACGAAAATTACACAGGAACAGTTTATAAATTATATAGTGAAGGAAATCCTTCCACTAATTGGGAAAAAAGAGAAACAGTAAATTAATGTTTAAACTACTTCATGAAAAAAGAAGAGTGCTTTTTTCGCGCTTCTAAAGATAAAAAACAGAGGCATTAATGAAATCAAAAGGTTCACTGCAGAACAAGTCATTAAGGTTTGGAGAGAGACTGGGAAAGATCGGTCAAACACAGTTGAAAGTAAAAACTCTAAAATGTAAAAGGTTGAGAACTTATATATCCACCAACTATATCGTGTGGGGTTGTTTTTCAATGCTTTCAAATTTAAAAAGAAAAGCAGAAAGTTAGGTACAACAATCCCTGAAAGAAAAACAGATCCATAAAAACCTAGTAGATACAGCGAAAAGGTGTAAAGAATCAAGGAAAGGGAAGAGATTAACACATGCCACACCGCCTTTTTCCTGCTTACCGTAGCAGTTAACATAGGCACGTCGGCTCTTTCATAATCTCTACTATAAACGAGGGATAGGGACCATAGATGAGTTACACCCCAGAATGAAACTGTTAAACCTGTTAAGAAACCTTCTAAACCTAAATTACCGGACCCTATAAACCAACCAAACCAAACAGGGGAAGCGACAGAAGGAATTGTTAATAAAACGTTAAGGAAACTCTTTCTCTTAAAATAGACAGTGTATAAAAGCAAATAAAAGGAGGTGCCGATTATAAGGAGGAGGAAAGAGAATGAACCAAGAAAAAATGATAAAATAAATGAAAAACCTAGAAGCAACAAGCCTGAACTTAAAGCCTGACTAGGCGAAACCAAACCCAGAGGCAACGGTCTCCTTTTGGTTCTGAACATTAAGGAGTCTATGTCCCTGTCATAATAATTGTTTATTATATTACTTCCTGATATGGAAGCAAAAAGAGCTAAGCTTCCTAAGGTGAATAAATAAAGTGAATTTTCCTTGAAGTAAAGGGAGGAGGAAGCCAAGAAAGACAGAAAGTAAAGGAAATAAAAAGCAAGCGAAACCTTCGGTTTAGAAAGTTGGAAGAAAGCATTCAATTTTCCCATTTCAAGACCAACCTAAACATCTCTTACTTGACAAAACAGGAAATTAAGGAGATATCAAGAATAAAAAACCTTTAAACTCCAAAGGTTTTTCATTTAAAAATTTACGTAAGGGGGGATTGATTTAAACCTTTGAAAAGATTCCTTTATAAAGTTAATTGGAGCCCACGTATAAAATAAGATTACTTTATGAACCTAAATCTTTTAACACTTACGAAAAAGAGGCTAGAAAATGTCTTTTTTGGGGATAGACCAAATATATGTGGGAACAACGGATTTAATTGATTTATTTAGAAGGAGAGTCTCTAACTTAGCTAAACAAAAGAAGTTAATCAAAATAATTCATTCCCTGGATAAGAGTGAAGCTGAAAAATATGTTAAAAAATTTTTTGGGAAAGGAAGATATAAGTTGGTAGGAATAGATGGTTCACAGACACAAGAGGAAAGGCTTGAAATGCTTCTCTTTTACATCTGCGCCGCAGCCTATTATGGAGAGATGAACATCGATGAAAAAAAGGTCTCAATTGATGTCTCCAAAGCTGAAAGAAGTGAACCTATTTACCTCTCAACTGCTGTGCCTCTTTGGCTTGAAGATTTACCCGATATAGCCCTTGAATCAATAGGCGGTTCTACAGATTATGAAATTAAAAAATCAATTGAAAGTGTTCCTTCCGCATTGATGACCCTTTCAGAACTTACACTTGCAACTAAAGCTTTAAAAGAGAATGATGTTAAGGTTATTTTTCTCGACCGGACGCTTTCAGGAACATATGGGCCAACAAGTAGAGATTTCAGGTTACTTATTAAGAAAGGGAAGTCTGTAATTACTAGCATTGACACGAGTAAAGGGAAGCCTTCAATGCTTGATTTACAGTTAGCTGGGTACCTTGGTCCTGGAAAAGAGTTTTTACCTTTTAGAGGGGTTTACGGGGTCTATGCACTGATTAATTTCCTGATAAAAAATAGGAGGAAGAGAATAAGAATAGATGATTTACCTACCGCGTTAAACCTTCCTAAAGAAAAGGTTAAGTTTTATCTTGATAAACTCCAGAGATTAAACGAAAAACATAACGGCTTACTTCTTGAAGAAATAGAGGAAGGTGAGGTAACTGTTGCAGAAAACACTTGTTTCTATTGGGAAAGAGTTTGGGAAGCTTCAGAAAAAATAAGAAATAAAATTTTCAATGGAAGAGATGGGCATCCTCTCCTTTGGAAAGGTAAAGAGGAAAAATGGGTTACAACCCTTGACATAAACACGATTAACATGTTAACTCTGCATTTCTTAATGAACGAAGCTAAAGAAAAAAGCAAATTAGTTATTGGCATAGCTAAGGACACAACTGCAACTGACATGGTTAGGTCAGTTATCCCAACCTTCCAATTTTTAAGTGAACCAAAACCAAGTAAGGAGGCTCTCCCAACATTTAAAAGTGACAAAGCTCTTCTATCCATTCTAAGCGCTTTAAATTATTTTGAAATACCTGTCCCTTGGAGAACCATCGAATATGACTCTTCGTTAACAACCACGGTAAAAAGTGAAAGAAATAATTGCGCTTTAAAAGCTGCAAGGAAGGTTATTCTTCAAGAGAAAAGGTTCATTAAAGGATATTTTCAATTAAGATGTGCAGCGAAGGATGTTTCTCTTAGAAGCCCTGTTTTTGTTTATGACAGACCCTACTATCCCTCATGGGATGAGAAACTAGTCAAAAAAATTGAAGTTAGGGAATTTAGTGGCGAAGCAGTGTTGGAGCCCTTTTTTGAACAAGAAACTACGAGTAGAGTGGGAGATATTGTTCTGTATATTTTAAGCTGTACAGACAACCCAAACGTTATAGAGGAGTCTGGGCATAATCACCTCCTGTTTCTAGCTGATAAATATGTTAAAGCATTAGCTAAACAAGCTGGGTTCGCAATTAAGGGAGTTGCTGATTTAGAGATTAGCAAAGTAGCCTCTAAAAACAAGGCATTTTTCATTTCAAGAAGATTTAGGGATATAAGGAGTGAAGCTGAACATGCAAGAGAAAAATTCAGAAGAAGGGAATCCCTTTCTTGACGATTTAAACGGAAAATTTAAAGCTAGACTTAGAAGCACCCACATAAAAGTGACTTCTATAGAGGAAGGAAGAATCACCTTAAAAAGTATAGTTGGAACATTTGAGGCTTCTTTTAACTTAGAAGTTTTAGACAGATTGAGGAAACCTTGTTTTTTAGCTTTAAAAAGGCCTATGAAGGAAAGAGAAAAATATTTAATTTATGAAGTTGTAAGCACAAACCCTATGCATTACCAACAGCTTTCCATGGATATTTCTCTACCTAAACCAATAAGGCTTGATTTCCTAGAGAAAATATATAGAATGTGGGGTGAGACAGAGGATACATGGATAGATATACATGCAGTTTACACTGGTTACTTAATGGATTTAAGGAATAAAGGAGTTGATTTCGTCAGAGATGAAACCATGATGCCTCTTGTAGGGGCAGAAACCTTTTTGCTTTCAACTAAAGCTGTTAATAAATTGGTGAATTTCGAAAACGGAATGAGTATAGGGGTCATGGCAGGGTTTAACCACCCTTTAAAGGTTGACCCTGTTAAACTTATAAGCCACCACGTAGGAGTTTTCGGTTTTACAGGAGCCGGTAAATCCAATTTAACATCTTTACTGGTAAGGAGGTTGATGGACAACTTAGATGATTTAAAGGTTATAGTAATCGACATACCTGGCGAGTACTCCCTCAACTTACTGGACAAGGTTTTGGAGGAGGGAATAATTCTTTCAACAGAGAATTATTTCGGGACTGAAAACCCTATTGGTGCTTTCATTGCCTCACAAGCTATACCAGAAACTTTTTTAGAAAAATTGGGAAAAAATGAAGAAGAGGTTTATCAGAAAATAGCTTATCAAGTTACAAAACTTTTCAAAGAAAGTAAAGTAAAACGTTTAGATTTAACAAGTAAAAAGTTGAGTTTCAAAGAAGTACTTGAGTCATTTGAAAGCTTGTTTAATGATCTACATCCAGTAACAAAGTTTAGGTCAAGAGAAATCTATGGAAAACTGAAAAACATACTTGAAAAGGAAGGAATAAATCCAAGCAAGGAATTAAGTGAAGTATTTAAGGAAAAATCTCAAGCAATAGATGAAATAAAGAAAGTACTTAAGGAAGAAGCAGCGGATCTAGAGAAGAAAAGAGTTTACAAAGTAATTAACGTAATTGAAGAAGTAGTAAGGGTTATAGATTCAACCTCGTCAGAATCTGCTAAAGTTAAGGAAGTAGAATACACCCCTGAAAAAATAGCTTTAGAAGCTATAAAAACTGTAGAGGAAGAAAAGTGCAGACTGTTTATACTTTATACTCCTGACCCTTTAAAAACAAGAATTTTAACTGAGAAGTTAATAAGCAATCTTTTCAAGCTGAGAAAATACACTAGCAGAGGATCTAGAGTACTGGTTGTCATAGATGAAGCCCAGGAATTCATACCTGACAGGGTGAGGAGGGAGGATTATACTTGGCAATCAAATGAGGCAGTGGAAAGACTGTTAAGGCAAGGAAGAAAGTATCGTTTACACTGCTGGGTTGCTACACAAAGAGTAGCCCATTTAAACGTAAACGCTATCCAACAGATTCATTCATACTTTACCGGAACATTACCTAGGAGCTATGATAGGCATGTTGTAGCAGAAGCAGCTGGAGTTAGCCCAGAAATACTTGAAAAAACTTCTCAGCTGGAGCCAGGGGAGTGGATTTTTATTTCCCATACCGCAACAAAAAGAAAAAACATACCAATTTTTGTGGGAACCGAGAACAATGAAGAAATAATTTTAAGTTTCCTTAAGAAAGAACTAGAAAAACAGACCTGATTTTCACTCTTCCATGCTCTTTTTCTTTAGGATCTCCAAGATAGCTTCCCCCAACTTTCTTAAGTACTCAGTGTTAGATTTAATGGAAGTATTCAATTCATTAATACCCTTTTCCACATTGTCCAACTTACCAAGCTTCACATTCATTTCCTGGATGGCACTTTCAACCCTCGGAATAGCTTCTGTATTATTTTTTATTTCTCTTAAAATTTCAATTCCTTTATCAAATTTTCTTGCTAAATCCATAACTTCTTCAGTTTCGAGCTTAACAAATTTAGGAGGAAGAAAAACTGTAGCTCCAATTTCTGAAAAATTAATTTCTTCAATCACAGCCCCTGTTTTACCGGATTTACTTTTTAGTTCATTTAAAAAGCCAAGGATTTCTTCTTTATTTCCAGCAACAACCATTTTGACGGTGCCATCCACATCATTAAAAACATACCCCTTCAAACCAAGTATGTTCGCTAAATTGACAGTGAATTCTCTGAAACCGAAATTCTGAACTTTACCTGTTACAACCACGTTCAAACAGACTTCGTGAGCCATTCAGGAAAATTCCTCTTCCACATCAAACTTTGCAACGTAATATGTAATGAGGATTTCTTACGAAGGAAACTTATAAACTTTACGGTTCATCCAAGATGGAAACCTTAAAAAAATAAAAATTTCCATTTTTAGGGAAGTAAGGTATGATTGTTTTTTAAGAACAAAGTTTAAATAAAAACTCTGGAAGTGGTTTTCTTAATTTTCGTAGATCTTAATTATAAACCTAAATTTAATAGTTTAGAAAGGAAATAAGCTTTCAAAAATGAAATGGAAGGTAGGAGGGCTTAATTGAATGTTGAAAAGATTTTACAATATTCTTTTTCTCCTTTCACTTATTTTGATTCCTGATTTGTCATTACATGTTTCTCCTGTTTTCTCTCAGGCTTTAACTGGCGGAATCGAGTTTCCAAGCAATAAGTTTTTTATTGGAGGATTTTCAGCTGGTGAAGGCCTAGGGCTAGTTTTTAGTAAAGAGAGGGATTACATTTTAGTTTCGTCACCTTTAACAGCAACTAATGTCGCTTACTTAAATGATACTTCAAAACAGGTTTTAATAAATGTTTCAGGTTTAGGTGGAGTTAGGGATTCAGGCAATCCGGCACAGCCCCTTATTTTAGAGATATATGCTTTTAATTCGACACTTTACTACTTTGTATGGTTTTATGGTTCTTATTTCTCAGGGTCGGTTTCAGCTGGAAGTTTTGTGCAAGTGCCCTTCCCTGATTCAAAATTTTTCGTTGTAACTCTTATAAACCCCTCCTCAAATAAATCTGGATGGATTTTCTGTTTTAAACACGGTAACATTCTTGTTTCTTCAAGTAAAGAGTCCCCCCAATTTGTAAACATTGGCGACAGTAACCAAGACATCTTAATAAATCTTACTAGCCTAGCTGAAGTTAAGGATTCAGGAAGCAGCACAAACCCTTATACACTTTTTATTCACTCACTCCAAGGAAATATTGACTTCGCTATTTGGTCACGTAACTCTTACAGTCAAGGTAGTGTAAAGGCTCCAAACAGCAACTCTATTATTTTTCCACCGGGAGAACCTTTCATGCTAGCAGTAGCTAATCCCTCCATAGGGAGAATAGGGTGGATTTTCGCTTGCGAAAAAAACAATTTCTTATTTTACACCACCTTAACAACTGCAACTGTTGCTAACCTATTTGATTTTGTAAAGGATTCACTTGTTGAAGTACCCTCTATTGGAGAAATAACAGATTCAGGTGACCCCAACAAACTTTACTACCTAAATTTCTCCTCTAACACCGAAAAAATGTATTACTGGATTTGGTCAAGCAATACTTACAACCAAAGAATTTCAGGAAATAAACCACCTATCACCTTAGTTCTAGAGCATCCAACTGCACCCGTAAATGTAAGTGAGGAAATCGTATTCAGTTTCGCAGGGTTTGACCCAGATGGAAACGTCACAAAATATGAAATAGCTTGGGGAGATGGCTCCCCACTTGTTACAGGCAATTTAATCGGGAACAACATTTCAAAAACAATTAATCATACTTATTCACTCCCTGCCACGTTTAACATAACTTTAAGGGTTCAAGATAATGAAGGAGCATGGTCTGAATATGTTGTGGTTCCAGTTCAAGTAGTAAGTACAGCTAATCAACCACCTGTTGCATTTATTGACTCAATAACCCCTAACCCAGCAAATGTAAGTGATACTGTAACCTTTACAGGACATGGTTCAGACCCAGATGGGGCAATTACAGGCTACAGTTGGGACTCAAACATAGACGGGCACCTAAGCAACCAAGCTATTTTTTCTATTTCTAACTTATCACCAGGCAACCACACAATAACCTTTAAAGTGAAAGATAACAAAGGAGCATGGTCAAATCCTGTAAATGAAACATTAGTAATAAGGGGAGAAGCACCAGGTTTCCAGTTATTGATTAATCCTCCAACGAGAGTAGTTTACCAAGGCGGAAACACAAGCTACACCCTAACCTTAACTCCTACAGGTTCGTTCACAATCCAAACAGTAGCAGTCACTGTCCTAAACCTGCCTTCAGACACCTATTACCAAGTATCTCCGCCTGAAAACGGTACAGGTGGAAGCAAAAAAATTAAAGTAAACATTCAAGCAGGGAACACTGTTGGAAACTACGAATTAACAATTAATGTTTCAAGTGGAGATTTAATCCGCAGCGCACCTGCCGTGTTAATAATTCAGGAAAAACCAGTTAGAGACTTCAATATAGCGTTAAATAAAAAAGACATCGAAATAGTGCCAGGGGAATCATTAACATTAGCTGTTTCAGTTACTTCTACATCAGGTTACAGCAATAACGTGACATTGAGTTGTTCAACTCCGCCAGTGAATATAGGGGTAAAGTTTAACCCTTCCCAGGCTAAGCCTAATTTCAACTCCGAAATGAAAATTACAGTGTCCGATTCATGTCCGTCGGGAACTTACAAGTTAATGGTGAAGGCAACAGGGACAGATAACAAAATACACAGCTGCACCTTGACTTTACATGTCACTGAAAAAAAGAAGCACCCTTCCACAGGTTTTGACTTTAAATTAAGAGTTGAACCTGAGGAAGTGAAAATCGAGGAGGGAGAGAAAACATACATAACAGTTAAAGTTTCTCTTGTTAAGGGGCAGCCTCAAACGATAAAACTGGAGATTACAGGTTTACCTGAAGATGCTAGTTATAAATTGATACCTAAGAACTTAAAAACAGGAGAAACAGCTAACCTAACAATCAAAACAGGAACCACTACAGGATATTTCTTGGTGAGTATTAAAGCTTCAGGAGGAGGTGTTACACATAAGAAAACAATCAAGTTAATGGTCGAAAAAAGGAAATGTTTCATAGCAACAGCCACTTACGGTTCAGAATTATCTCCAGAAGTTATTTTCCTAAGGAAATTCAGGAACCGTTTCATTCTTTCTTCCTTCATTGGAAAGAATTTCTATAGAGCGTTTAACCTTTTCTATTATTCATTCAGTCCGTACGTTGCAGATTTCATTTACAAACACCCACAAACCAAACCAATATTTAAAACAATCCTCTACCCATTAATAGGCTCCCTACATGCAGCAGCAACCCTGACACTTCCAATCTTCAAAATAAACAAAGAAATTGGGTCCATAACGGCAGGATTAATTGTAAGTATGTTACTAGGTTTCACCTACTTAGGTTTACCACTGAGTATTCATAAGGAATGGAAGGAAAGGAAAGGAGCTGAGGAATGTAGAAGCGAAAGAGAGAAAATTCAATTAAAAAATAAAAAGAAACTCTTAAATAAAACTTTGCTTACAGTAACTCCATTGTTACTTTTAACAATGAGCGAGATTTTGCATAACAGCACCCTAGCAATGATCTCAGCCACTCTCCTAATTATTTCTTTCATCGCTTTCACAGCTTTAACTACACCTCATATTCTAAAGTTATTTCTTAGGCAAGGCCCCAACAAAACAGTTTTTCCAGTGGAGGAGAAGGCTTAAACACTGACCTACGCACTTTTCCAGTTTCTTCCCAAAGAAATTCAAAACAAAGGGGCGGTTTTAAAGGAGGAAAAGAGGTTATGGGAGGAGGTAAGGAAGAAAGAAAATAAGGGAAAAATTTAAAACCTATTTTTCACTTTAAGTTCACTTTAAAGGTAAGTGAGAGAAGGTTAGGAAGGTGGTAAAATGAAGATATGGAAACTGAAAATTTCAATGTTTACGACATTGGCCTTAATAATTGGGTTATCAACACTTTTCGGAGTGTTCCTGATGAATTTACTTGGGGTAACAAATCTCTACTTCCTACTCGGGTTCGTAATAATTTTCAACTTCATCCAGTGGTTAATAGCTCCCTATATAGTAGATTTAGTTTACCGCGTTAAACCATTAAGTTACAACGAAGCCCCTGAACTTCATGAAGTAGTGAAAGACCTAAGTCATAAAAGCGGAATAAAAACTCCCAAACTAATGATAGCTGAAACAAATATCCCAAATGCTTTCGCTTATGGCTCACCACTAACGGGTTATAGAGTGGCTGTAACGAGAGGGCTCCTACAAACCCTCAACATGGACGAGGTAGAAGCTGTCCTAGGCCATGAAATTGGGCATTTGACCCATAGAGATGCACAAACTATGATGTTTGTTTCAGTCCTGCCCTCCATATTCTATTATATAGGTATGACCCTGCTTTATTCAAGCATGTTTTCGGATTCAAGAGAGGGGGAAGAGGCAGGAGCGTTAACAATGGCTATAGGTGCAGTCTCCTACGTTTTCTATTGGATACTTACGTTGTTTGTCCTTTACTTCAGCAGGTTGAGGGAATACTATGCAGACCGTCACAGTGTACAGGTAGTTCATAATGGAGCAGAGAAGCTTTCAACAGCCTTAGCTAAAATAGTTAACACAACGAGCAATTTGAAAAGTTACTCAAGAAACAAAGGAGGAGTGCATGCATTTAAAACTCTGTTCATAACGGACCCTGACACATCAATAAAGGATTCAGCATATATTAAAGCTTCAAACTTGAGGAGAGAATGGGGAGCAGTGGAAGAGATAGCCAGTAGGAAATTGACTTGGCTGGATAAAGTGTCAGAAATGTTTTCTACGCATCCCAACATAGTGAAAAGACTTAGAACACTTCAACAATACATCCATTAACACCAAGGATCCCTTTCAGTTGCAGAAATACCAAAAAATAAAGAGTCTGAATTCTTTGGGGTGCAACGCCTCTCTAACCAGGAAAAATGTGTTTTATGTTAAGTTATCCCTCCCTTCAAACTAAGCATGAAAAGTATATGTTACTAGAAATCTATGGGAGGAGAAGATTCCCACTACCTCCTTTTTTTAAAAGCTCCTCACAAGTAAAGGTTGGGTTACATTAAGGGATATAGATAACGGGGAGCTGAGAAATAGAGAATTAACCCAGAAGTCTACATTTGCAGTTCAATTAGGCATAAATTGAGGTACGATCAATTATTTAAGGAAAAGAAAAAGCCTGAACTCTTTCAGAGGCACCGGGAAGAAATTACTTGAAAAAGTAAGGAAAAAGCCTTTTTCAGATGTATTCCAAAAAAGTTAAAGCCTGACTAAGAGTAGCTGAAGGGAGCAAGTACACCCTTAACTAAGCTGTTTATGTCCGTAAAGACAAGTTTAACGTATTTAACTTTTCCTTTCCCCATTTTCTCAATTATTTTTTGGATCCTTACCTCTCTCTTTAGGAAGAGAAACTCCCTTAACAAGCAAATAATAAATTTCCCTCCCTTTAAACGAAAGTTCTAAAAACATTGGATTTATTTTTCCAGTTTCTCGCTTAAAATTCTTTCCCAATCAATAACTACAAGAATTAAAAAAAGAAGAATGACAAGAACAAGAGTTACCGCCATTACTAACTGTTCAGAGACCTTTCCTACACTTAAGCCTAAAAGTTTTCCAAACCACCCTATTGTAAGAAACATGAGGATTTTTCCGGTTGTACAGCTGAGAACAGCCTTCCATAAACTATACCTAAGCATCCCCAAAGCTATAAAAATCAAGTCATCCGGAAGAGGCGTGAAGGCGAAAAGAAAAACGAATGTTAAGAGAAGCCACTCACTAGTGTTCTCCAGAAACTTTTCAAAAGTTTCAATTCTTTTTTTGTATTTGCCTGTTAAAGGATTGGTTAAGTAGTAACCGAGAATCCAACCTGTTAATTCTCCGAATCCTGAACCGATGCCGCTGAAGATAGATAGGCTTAAAATGTCAAGTTCAGGGAAGTTAGCTGAAAGGAGAAGAAAGAGTGCAGTGTAGGGAATTGGAATGATTATGCTCGCTGCTCCAATGAAGCCGAGAAGGAAAGAACTGAGCCATATTAAGTTAGGAGGTAGATTAAGCAGTAACCACTTTATTTGTGAATAATAAATCAGAAAAAGGAAACTAACAATTACAAGGAATAAAATAATGATTAGGCTTTCAAGAAGCTCTTTCCTCTTAATCCCTCCAAAAAAAAATTTCAAACAGACACACCTAAAAAAATTTTAGGGGGAAACCTTTAATGAAATTTTGACTTTAGAGAAATTGGGAGGAATTAAAGGAATAAAACCCTTTTTAAAAAAGGGGGGGATTATGAAGATTTATAAAAAAGGGTATGATTCACCAATAGGTTCGTTGACAATATTCTTCTACAGAAAAAGGGTTTGCGGCTTAGTTCTGGAGGAAAGCTCCTTTTTAAACCAAATCAAAAAGTTACAGGGGGAAATAGAGATTTATCAGAAAAGGGGAGGTGAGGAGGTAGTAGGAGAACTTGACAAATACTTCAAGAAAACAAAAACAGTTTTTAGAAACACAGAAACCTGTTTTCTTACAGGTTCAAAATTTGAGAGGATGGTTTGGGAAACAACAAGGAAAATTGAATATGGTGAAGTAAAAACATATAAATGGGTAGCTGAAAGGATAGGAAAGCCTAAAGCATACAGGGCAGTTGGCAATGCTTTAGACAAGAATCCTATCCTCATAATAATACCTTGCCATCGAGTAATTAAGAGCAATGGTGAAGTAGGTGGATTCGGGAGTGGAATAGAAATAAAAAAGGAGCTTCTTAAACTTGAGGGGGTGAGGATAAAGGAAGGAAGGGTGCTGTTTTGACCTGTGACTATGCTTTCCCATATTCCTTCAGAAGCTGTTTAAATATGACTATTTTTTGAATTTCACTTGTCCCTTCCCCTATTTCTGTTAGTTTAGCGTCTCTGAGGAATCTTTCTACCGGATAATCCTTTGTGTAACCATATCCTCCATGAATTTGAACAGCTTTTACCGTTGCCTTCATAGCCACTTGTGAAGAGAATAATTTGGCCATTGCAGCCTCTTTAACATACTTTTCCCCTTTATCTTTTAAGCAAGCTGCTTTATAGGCCAGCAGCCTAGCTGCCTCTATTTCTGTATATATTTCCGCTAAGGGGAACTGAATCCCCTGAAACTCTGAAATTAATTTATTGAACTGCTTCCTTTCAAGTGAATACTTCATTGCTTCTTCAAAAGCTGCAACTGCTAATCCTATAGCCATCCCCGAGATGTAGATTCTTCCGTTGTTTAAGACGTGAAGTAGTTGGTTAAAGCCCTCATTTACATTGCCTATCAAATTTTCTTTTGGCACTTCACAGTTTTCAAAGACGAGTTCACCTATTGGAGAAGCTTTTAGACCTAGTTTCCTGAATTTCTGCCCCACCTTAAATCCTTTAAAGTTTTTCTCAACAATGAAGGCACTTATCCCGATTTTCCCTTTTTCATCTTTTGTCTTAGCCATTGTAACTATAACGTCTGCCACAGGGCCGTTAGTGATAAAGATTTTTGTTCCGTTGAGAACCCATTTACCATTTTCTTGTTTAGCGAATGTTTGCATGGATTTAACGTCTGAACCTGCACCAGGCTCTGTTAAAGCCCATGCACCTATTTTTTCGCCTTTAGTCAAGGGAGGTACATATTTTTCAATTTGTTTTTCGTTTGCGAATTTGTAAATGTGTTCCAAGGCTAAACAATCATGGGCGTCTAAAATTAAAGCTAGTGAACCTGATCCTCTGGCTATTTCTTCCGCCACAATAACGACTCCTATGGAGTCCAGGTTTGCTCCCCCATATTTTTCGGGTATTGTTAAACCCATTAAGCCTAATTTACTCATTTTTTTAATTAGCTCCCAGGGAAACTTCTCTTTTTCATCTATTTCTCCAGCTACGGGAATAACTTCATTATCTACAAATTCTCGAAGCATTTTCTTCATTAATTCATGTTCAGGTTTTAACTTAAACTCCATTTTAAACCCCTTTACAGCTTTCTACAGAAAAAGGCCATAGAGGAGAGGTATCTATGAAAAGAATGAATTCTCGCCAAAATTTTTATATATTTTGTTTTTCCCAAGTTGGAAAAGAGGGTTTTAATTTTTCAACATAATGGTTTTTGAATTAAACTTAGAACACAATACTTTCAGGAAACTTAAGGGAAAGTTTTTGAGGGGTTGATTTGTGGGTGTGAAAGTTAAGTTTTACTCTACATTAAGGGAAGCTGCAGGGGTTTCGGAGTTAGAGATCGATCCTCCACCTAAAACGGTACGTGAATTATTGAATGTTTTAAACCAGAAGCTGGGGCCAAAGTTTGCTGACTTAGTGAAGGAGCAAGATTCTCCCACAGTGAGAAGCCAACTTATAATATTAGTTAATGGGCACAGCGTTAAATTACTTAAGGGTTTGGATACTCCATTGGCAGAGGGGGATTTGGTGACAGGAGACATGATAACTATAATGGAGACTGTAGGTGGTGGTTGAACAAAAATCTTTGGAGAAGTTTTTCAGTAGGGATTGTTGAGAGTGAAAGGGTACAGGGAAGAGAGTTACAGGTTTGTTAGTCTTTTTCTTTGCTTGAAATACCTTAAATATCCTTTTATACTGTTTCTAAGGAATTCTTTTTCTCTTTGCTGGATATCTTTTTCTAATTTATCCAGTTTCAACAGTTGATCTTTTTCCAGCAAGATTCTGAGGCATTTATCTATTACATCTTCTGAATTCGTTTCAGTAGCGGTTTCAATTTCTTCTTTTATAACCTTTCCCCAAAGTAGAAGTTGTTTTTTATGGGTTCTTAGCATTTTTTTCGCATTTACATAGATTCCGAAATGACCATAACAGATTTTTTCTGTACTTACTAAGTTTAAAAGTTTTTCTAAACTGTTCAGGTATGTTTCGAAAAAGAATTTCGGAGGTGTAACAGGTCTTAGGTAAAATTCATTGTTTAGTGATTGAAAAACTCCAGCTGCCTCTCCAACAAAAAGATAATTTTTGTAAAGGAAACTTACATGATGGGAAGAGTGGCCTGGTGTATTAATTACTTTGAACCCTTCTATTTCAATTTCTTCCCTTTTAATAAAGTTTTCTTTAGGAACAGGGAGTATTTCCCCGTATTTGATTGCTAAATCCCCCAAAACTTTTTTGCTGGCCTCCCATAGCTTTGAAGGTTTCAGTAAGTGTTTAACTGCTTTTTCATAACAGAAGATTTTTGTTTCAGGGAAGTGTTTAACAAATTCTCCCAAGCCTCCAGCATGATCTATATGAATGTGGGTGAGAAAAACATAATCCAGTTTGTTAATTTTTAATTTCTTTAATGACTCAAGAAGGAGAGGAACTGTTGAACTGGGCCCTACATCCACTAAAAACTTTTCCTTTTCCTCAGTCCAAACCCATGAACCTATAAATTTTTTGAAGCCAGGGATTTCTGGCCTTAATTCAATAAGTTTCAACGTTCCATTTCTGAGAGAGTGAATCAATCTTAGGCCCTCCTATTTAACTTCTTGCATAATTTCCTTTTAACCATTAAGAGAACCTTTATTTTAAAATGGCTAGTTAAAAGAACTTATTTAGAAAGTTTAGAGCAGATACGGTACCTAAGTAAAGGAAGGACATGATGTAACTGAAGATGAAGAATGTTGTTAAATTGTTTTCCCTAAAGATAACCCCTACCATTATTGACATAGAAGAGATTAAGAAAAGGAGTAAAAAGACTTTTATTTCTTCCCAGAACTTAACTTTTCCCCCAACCATTTTAGAAACGATGAAGATAAGGGGGCTTATATAAATGAAGCCTAGCAAAAAAGAGGCTATTGCCCCCGCTGTTAAGGCGGCTGCTTCCAAGTTTATGTAAGAAAGTGGTTCAGAGACAAAAGTTGCTAGTTTCAGGGTGTAGATTAATGGATAAAGTGTGAATTTGAAAAAGAGTTGGAGAGAGGGATTAACCTTCTCCTGTTCAGCTATTTGTGGACTGAATGCGTAATAAATTTCATCAAACACTTTGTAAAACAGGGTTCCAGTGTAGGTTTTAAGTATCAGGCTGTCTCTGAATTTTCTTAAAGTATTGACTTCATCTGAAACTTCTGAATTAAAAGTGGCTGTAGCTATAAAGCATTCTTTCTTTTTGATTGTAAGGGTTGCATGAGTTATTCTTTTTAAACCTCCCCCCACACCATAGACTGTGAAAAGGTAAGTACCTGTTATGTTTCCTGCTTGAATAACAAGATCTGATTCACCCGGAGGTTCAAGTTCATCTTCCCCAAACCCGTACAAGGTGTCGTTTGGGATGCCTTTAACAAAAAGAAAAACTTTATCTTTTTCCTGTGTCAAATTGATTACTTCGACTTTAAAATATATTTTCCCACCTTGGAGAACACTTCCTTTCTCTGGTTTGATTTTCAGTTTGAAATCTATTGAACCAGGTTCAAGAATTCCTAACCTGAAAATTGAGGCATGATGCAACCCTTGGTTGTCTTCACCCTCTATAACAAAAATCTTTTCCTGAGGCTTAACATTTTCGGGTATTGATAAATTAATTTGGACATTGTAAGACGGATACGCCTTTGAAGGCGTGAATTTTATTTTAAACCCTTCAGGTAAATTTGGACAGCTTAAAGCGACAAGTCTATTATATCCATTTATAGGATTTATATAAACTGAAAAGATGAGATTGCCTCCAGGCACTACCTTAGCATTGTATCTATTTAGGGGAAGAGAAAAGTCTTTTTCTATATTAACTACCCGCAATTGAACATTACAGAAGCCCTTACTTGTGTTAGGAGCTGAAGCCGTAACGTTGAAGGAGTAAACTCCTTCCTTTTTACCTGAGTAGAGCAACAATTCAACAGTTGCAGAATTCTTTGACAAGTAACGTGTTTCTCCAAAGGTGGGATTCATTTCAAAAGGTAAACCACTTACTTTAAGATGTATAGTTACATTTTTGGTCACATTAATTACTTTAATAAGGAGGAGATAAGACACAAAACTCTTAAATCTGGCTGTTTGGTAATGAGGTAAAACTTCTAACTGGATTTGGGGAGTTAAGTTACTTGATAGGTTATGGTTTAGACTTGTCCCCTTCTGAAACCGTGAACCTTGAAGTGGGAGAGTTAAAGAGAAACATTTGTCACTCTTAGCTTCTAAAGGGTTCTGAGGGTTAAGGTCATAGGAGTTTAAGCAGCGGATGTTAGAAGTGAAAGAAAACAGAAAAATCAAGAGTAAAGGCAAGTAAATTGTTAAAACTAGGGAATATTTCATTTTCCACCAGCTGTAACCTTCCTAAACTATCTCTACGACAAATTAAACTTTTTAAAATGAGTTATTTAAAGGGGGCTTATGTTAAACTTCTTTTGAAGCTGTGAAAGACTTGGTTGTTTTAATTAGCTGGCCCAGTTGCTTGATTCTAAACGTTTGGATCCAGCCATCATTAAACCTAATTCGTATCTTTCAGCTTTAGCTGCATCAATTATACCTACTATCTCCCCCTTATACATTACCGCTATTCTGTCACTTAACATCATAACTTCGTCCAGGTCCATTGAAACAAGAAGCACCCCTGATCCCTTTTCCCTCAATTCAAGTATTTTTCTTCTAGTGAATTCCGTAGCGTTGACATCTAAGCCTTGGGTTGGGTTGAAAGCTATCAATAGTTTAGGGTTTGCTGAAAATTCACGTGCTAGAATTAATCTTTGGATGTTCCCCCCTGAAAGTGTTCTAACTGGAGCCTTAACTCCCGCTGTTTTGACACCGTACTCCTTTACAATTTTTTCAGCGAAGCTTAAGGATTCCTTTTCATTATACATTAATCCTTTAGAGAAGGGTGGTTTATAGAATTTTTTCATAACTAAATTTTCAGCAACTGATAAACCAAGAATTGCTCCCCTGTCTTTTTCGTCAGGTATCCAAGCAACTCCTGCTTCATATATTTCTCTTGTAAATTTGTTAGTGTAATCTTTCCCGTTTAGGAAAATTTTCCCTTTACTTACTTTCCTAAGCCCCAAGATACACTCAACCAGTTCTTTCTGCCCGTTACCTGCTACTCCCGCTATTCCTAGAATTTCACCTTTATGGACGGAGAAGGAAATGCTTTTTAGAACAGGAACTCCTTCCTCTTCGCCAGGGGCCCAAAGATTTTCTATGTGCAAAATTCTTTCACCTCTTTCTCTTTTAACTTTTGGAAGCCTGTAAAGAACTTCCCTCCCAACCATTTTCACTGCTAGGTCCCTTTCATTTGTTTCACTTGTTTTTACAGTAGTTATCACTCTCCCGTTTCTTAAAATAGTTATTCTGTCAGTTACTCTTAGGACAACAGGTATTTTGTGGGAGATAAACACGATGGATAGCCCTTCCTTAACCATTTTCCTTAATGTTTCAAATAATGAATCGATTTCTTGAGGGGTAATCATGGTTGTGGGTTCATCAAGTATTAAAATGTTTGAGCCACGGTAGAGAGCTTTTAAAATTTCAACTTTCTGCCTTTCACCCATTGATAAATCCATTACTAAAGAGTTTAGTTTCACTTCCAACCCGAATTTTTCTGAAAGTTTCTTTACTTTTTCCTCGGCCTCTTTCTCATCAAGAAAGAATTTCTTGGAGGATTGAGTTCCAAGAATTATGTTCTCTAAAGCAGTAATGTTTTTAACTAACGCAAACCTTTGATGAACCATTGAAATACCCAGCTCTATAGCGTCTTTAGGGGATTTTATGTCAACTTTTTCACCGGCTAACCATATCTCGCCTTCATCAGGCTTGTAGAGACCATATAAAACACTCATAAGAACTGTTTTACCTGCTCCATTTTCCCCAAGTAAGCCATGAATTTCACCTTTCTTCAATTCGAAATTAACATGGTCATCCGCTACAACACCTGGAAATGTTTTAGTTATGTTTTTCATTTCCAGAACGGTGGTTCCTATCTCTAATTTAGTCAATTTTTCCCTGATTTCTCCCTTTGTGTATTGTTTTCCCATTAATGGCTCCCCCATCAAAAAATTTTTTACATATTGAAATTTTCGAAAAACCAAAAATACACTTAACCTTTTTCCAATTAATAAAGGTACCGAAGAAAAAAGGAACCATTTCAATATCGCCTCTCTGAGGATCCTATACTTCACTTATAGCTTCTTCTCTTTTATAAACTTTAAACAAAGCAGAGGGTAGAGCTGCTTTCTTAAAGGCTACCACTAAAGCTAAAATACTGGCTATGTAAGGTATCATCCAGAAAAACTGGTAGGGTATACCTCCGGTAATAGATATTTCTCTAGTTATTTCCATGAATTTCGCCACCGACTCCATGGTACCAAAAAAGAAGGAACCTATTATTGCGTAAAGGGGGTTCCATTGCGAAAAAATAACCATTGCAATGGTTATCCATCCTCTTCCGCTAACTACAAGTTCTTGGAAATTGCCTAGCACTGCTAAGACAATGTATGCCCCACCTAAACCTGCACCAGCCCCGCTAAGTAGAGTCGCTAAGTACCTTGTCCTATAAACGTTTATACCGGCATTGTCAGCAGCCTTAGGGTTCTCCCCAACCGCCCTAACTGTTAAGCCCCAACTGGTCCTGAATAAAACTATGTAAGCAATAAAAGACAAAATAATTGCCGTGTAGACTAGTACGTTTTGTTTGAAAAGAATAGGTCCTAGGATTGGAATATTAGATAGTAAGGGTATATTTATAGGTTTAAGTACTTCAATAAATTTTACGCCTGTAACTCCTCCAGAAACAACCCTATGGATATAAACACCTAGGCCGAAAGAGAAGATGTAGAGTGCCATGCCTGCAACTACTTGGTCAAGGTAAAATCTTTGGTTGAGATAAACACTTATGAACGAGACGGCCATACTGCTAGCCATTGCTGCTGCAAGAGCTAAAGCTGGATTACCTGTTAAAAACATAACTTGGTAAGAGACGGAGGCTGCAAGCGTCATTAATCCTTCCATGGCTAAATTCATGAAACCTGATTTTTGGGCAAATATTTCTCCCAGGGAAGCTAGCAGTAAAGCTGCACCGAACATTATTCCTCTCCCAACTATACTAGCAATTGTTTCACTTAATGGAAACATTTCAAAGTTTCACCTTCTTTGACAAGTACTCAAACATTCTCCCACTTAACAAAACAGCTAAAACTAGCAACGCTTCTACTATGTTTATTACCGGGAAAGGAACTCCTGCTGCACGTTGCATGGTTTCAGAGCCAATGATTAGGACTGCAAAAATAAACGCTGCAACAGCGGTTCCTAAGGGGTGATTATTGGCTACTAAGGCTACTAGTATACCTGCATAACCATGTCCGAGGATGGCTGTAGTTCCAAGTTTGAGCTTATGGTAAGTGCCTGAAACAATTGAGAAACCTGCTAAACCAGCAATTCCCCCACTTATTATCATAGCTTGCATCAGCCTCTTATTCACGTTAATACCCATGGCCCTGGCCCCAGTTACACTAGCTCCAGTAGCTCTAAACTCAAACCCTTTATGAGTCTTCCACAAAAAGAAATAAAGAATAACAGCCGTAGCTACAGCTATGAAAATGCCTGCGTGAACTCTGTACCTTGGAAAAAGCCTCGGAAGCCTAGCTGCCTCAGGGATAGGATTTGTTTGAGGATGAATATGCTCTGTTTCATAAAACGGGCCAAAAACCAAGTAATCCACTAAATAAATAGGGATCCAGTTCATTAACATAGTAGTTACTACTTCACTTATCCCAAATTTCAACTTTAAATATCCTGGTATAGCTGCCCATGCTGCGCCGCCAATAAAACTTACTGCTATAAGATAGGGAATAAAAAGGTAAATAGGTAAATTTAAAGGCATTGTTAAGGCTGCAACTGCAGCTACTGCTTGTCCTATATACATTTGTCCTTCAGCACCTATGTTCAACATGTTAGACTTAAAAGCCACCGCACAAGCTAAAGAAGTAAAAATTAAAGGAGTTGCTTTAATTAAGGTTTCAGAAATACCTTCTGGATTGCTTAATGAGCCATCATATATAGCATAAAAAGCAACTAAAGGGTTAGCACCCACTGCTACAATAAAAATGGAAGCTATACCTAAAGCTATGGCAAGTGAAATTATGACCGAAATAACTCTCCAGAGTATGTAACGCTGTCCACCTCCCAAGTACACAGCAAAAGACCTCCATTGCGTTATATTTAAAAAATAAAGAAAAAAGGGGAAGGGGTTAGCCCTGCGCCTCAGGGGCTGTGAAGACAAGTGGAACTTGGACTAATCCTTTCATTATATCTTCTTTAGTTGATTCTATGAGGTTGTAGACGTCTTTGGGAATAACTCCTTTATTTACTAAATCCATGTTCCAGACAAAGTATGGTCCTACGCGTTTGCCTTTCTCGGTTATAGTAGTGTGCATTGAGTATTGGTAGAATTTAGGTTCTAATTTACCGTTTTCAACAAAGATCTTAACTAAGTGATAAATTACTCTGTCGAGTCCCCATGAGACAGAGGCCAAGGTTATATCAGGGGCTCCTTCTACTTGATGTATACCACCTGTTCCTCCAATGAACCAAACTCCTTTCTCTTTACATGCCTGCTGGCCTCCGACATTGATTCCGTCTCCGATACCATAGATTACATCCGCTCCTGCATCAATCATTGAGGAAGCAGTGTCATACCCCTTCTGTACGTCATGCCAAACACCTATGTAAGTTGACAATATTTTTATATTAGGGTCAACTGAGTGTACACCTGCCTTGAAAGCCTCCATGCATGGGACTTCAATAGGTACAGGCATTCCATTATAGACGCCTACAATTTTTGATTTTGTCATTTTTGCAGCTAATATGCCCGCTAAATAAGCTGGTTCATGGCCTAGGGATATCCACGGAGCAGTATTGCTAGTTATGTCTTCAGCTGAACCATCGAAAGTGAACCAAACATTCGGATAATCCTTAGCAGCTTCTTTTACAGCGTCTCTGTACTGGAATCCATGTGCAATGATTAATTGGAACCCTCTTCTACAATAATCTCTTATTATCCTTGGGTAGTCTTCAGCGGTACCTGTGATGTCTGTCCCTTCAGTGTATTCAGCAGTAATTCCGAAATCTTTCTTAGCTTGCATGAAACCCTCGTAAGGATCTTGATCCCATCCTCTGTCAGTTATTGAACCCGGTAAGATGAGAGCAATTTTTATTTCTGGATGTTTAGGAGTCGGAGTTGCTGTTGGTGAAACAGTTGGTGTAGGTGTAGGAGTTGCTGTTGGTGTAGGTGTAGGAGTTGGAGATGGTGGTTGACCAACGCATCCAGCTAGAACTATTGCCAATACAAAGATAAAGACTGCAGATCCAACCTTTATTTTATTCTCAATCACATTTTACCCCTCGTATTTTTAAAAAACAAATTCTTAAGTGATTCCATAGATTTTTTCCCTTTTTTGGACGGGAAATGCCTCCGTAAGGGAATAACTCATACTTATCCTTCACTTTATATTTAAATTTTAATGTTTCAGAACCTCACTTTATCTTTTTTCAGCCGATGTGTTTCCTATTTTATTAAGAACCCAATAAATAAACTTGAATAAATTTCAAAGGGAATTGGCTTTTGTTCAAGAAGAGACAGGGATAAGCATTAATTTGCAGCCTACGTAGGCTCATTAAATTTTATATTTGATATAAAACATGAGAAAAACTTAGAAAAAGCCTTAAGAAAGTTTTCAGAGCAAGAAAATGAAGGATACATTTAAAAAGAGCAAGCGAAAGTAACCTTTTACTATTTGAATTTTCCTGTAGAGGGTGACTTTCGTATGGAGTTTGAAGGTAAGTTCTTAATAAATGCGCCTCGGAACAAAGTTTGGGAGTTTGTTTCCAATACAGATGAAATAGTTAAATGTGTTCCAGGCTTAAAAGAATACGAAAAGACAGGAGAAAGATCTTTCACAGCTAAAGTCAAGGCTGGAGTTGGGTTTATTAAGGGAACCTTCAATATAAACGTGGCAATTTTGGAGGAAAAACCCGATGACTACTTCGCAAGACTTGCTTTAAAAGGTAAAGGAGTGAACAGTTCATTTAATTCAGAGGTAGAGATAAAATTGGAGGAGGAATCACCAAACACTACAACCTTTGCTTGGAAAGCAACTGCAGAAACAAGTGGCTTACTTGGGGGATTAGCAAAGGGAATGATCCAAGGAGCCATGGATAAAGTGATTAAGAAAATGTTTGAATGCGTGAAGGAATCATTAGAAGCAACTTAAAAAAACATAAAGGAAGAATCGAAAGATAAATGAAAAATTAGAAATATTTAAATTTGAACCCACAAACTTATGCATACTTATTTCCTAATAGGTTAGAAAAGTAAGCTTTAAGCTTTTTAAATAAAATAAAAAGGAGAGTGATGAACGTGGCTTTAAAACCGCCTTGTCCTGTTTCAGCAACTGAATATACTGTTAAAGTTGAGGATTTAGAACCAAACTTAAGGCCTCCGGAGTCACCAGTACTGCAAAACACTCCTTACCCACCGAAAGTACTTACTTTGAGAGATGGAACAAAAATGGTTGTCCACCAAGCAACTAGAGAAGATGTACCAAAAGTTTTAAAGGCAATAAGGCCCTATTTCGATGTAGAGAAAGATTTCTACGACATAGTCGCAGTGAGAACTTACGCAGAGATCCTTGCATGGTACAGGTACAGAATAAAAGATCATTACTTACTATTGGGGACAATAGACGGGAAATTAGCAGGAATAGTGAATGCTAGGTTATATAGCAACGACATAGCATATAGTTTACATACAATGTCATTTGTAAGGGGAGTAGGATTAGGTCCGTCACTATATGCTGCAAAAGTTGAATACGCTTTCGACTACCTTGGAGTGAAGGAGTGGTGGGCGACTTTCGAGTCTTACATAGGGATACGTGTATTTGCACTAAAATGGGGTAAAAAACAAAAGCCATGGCCTGAATATCAGCATGAACTCGGAGGAGCAAGAGTCTTTTATATAACCAAAGAAGACTGGGACAGTTTCATAAAAAAGAGGTTCCCCTACTTTATAGGGGAGAGACCTGTCCCTGAAGACATGTTGAAAAAGGCCAAGAACTTTACAATTTCGGAAAAAGTAGAAATTTAATTCCCCTTCTTTTTCTTTCTATCTTTACTGGTTAATTCCTTGTTTATTTTAACGTTTTAAAAACAGATTCTCTTTTTCCTAACTTAATTTCTTTTAAATATTTACACATAACCTTAAAGCTGAAAAGTTCAAAGAATAGTCTTATTTTTTTAATAATTACTTCCAACTGAATAGGTTAGGCTTAATCGTCAATTGAACCAAAAGGAAAGTAGTAAAATATTTATTTTAGAGGGGACACCTTACCTTCCTCAAATAAAGATAAAACTTTTACTGGGGTTTAGGAATGGAAGTGGTCGAGGAAGGTGAGGGTGAACTTCTAGCTTGGCATGATCCTGATGAGCATAGGAAATGGGTGGAAAGGAACAAGTTTAGGACATTAAAGGATAAAAGGATGGATCTAAGGGAAGCGGTGAAAAGATACGTCAAAAATGGCTGCTACATTGCTTTCGGCGGCTTTGGTCATGTAAGAGTTCCAATGGCTGCTGTTTATGAAATAATTAGGCAGAAAAAGAAGGATTTGATTGTTGGAGGGAAAACAGGGGTTCATGACACAGATTTGCTCATGGCTTCGGGTTGTGCAAGCAAGGTAGAGGTTGCTTACTGTTTTGGACATGAATTAAGGGGGTTGTCTCCAGCTTCAAGAAGAGCAGTTGAAAAAGGCAAGGTGAAAGTAGCCAGTGAATGGAGCAACGCTGCTTTCCAATGGAGGTTAGAAGCTGCGGCTTTAGGTTTACCTTTTATGCCTGTAAGGGTTTTGCTTGGAACAGACACTTTTAAAAGAAGTTCATCAAAGGTTGTGAAAGACCCCTTCTCTGGGAAAAGAATATGCCTTGTTCCTGCATGCTATCCAGATGTTGCAATACTGCATGTACACAGATGTGATATTTACGGAAACTCCCAAATTGACGGAATATTGGTTATGGATTTCGAATTAGCTAGGGCTGCTAGAAGGTTAATTGTTACAACTGAGGAGATAGTTGAGGAAGAAGAAATTAGGAAGAGGCCTGACAGAACAGTTATTCCTTTCTTCCTCGTAGATGCTGTTGTGGAGGTGCCTTACGGCAGCCACCCCTGTCACATGCCGTATCTTTACTATTTTGATGAGGAACATATTGGTGAATGGCTCAAACTTTCTAAAACAGATGAAGGGGTTGAGCAATATTTAGACAAATACGTTTACGGTGTTAAAGACTTCGTGGAATATTTAAACTTAGTAGGGGGAGTGAAGAAGCTTAACTACTTGAAGAAACTTGAGAAACTTCAAGTAAGGTTGGAAGCTCCCTGGATGGAGAGGTGAGAGTTGTGGAAAGGGATAAAGGAGGATTTTCTACTATTGAATTAATGGCTTGCGCAGCTTCTAAAATGCTTAAAGATAACAGATCAGTTTTAGTGGGCACTGGTTTACCTATAATAGCAGCTTCACTTGCCCAAAAAACCCATGCACCCCATCTCTTAATTATTTTTGAAGCAGGAGGAGTAGGGCCTCAGCTTCCCACCCTGCCTATTTCAGTTGGTGACTCCAGAACTTTCTACAAGGCAGTGATGGCTACTTCAATGAATTATGTAATGTCCTTTTTACAAGCTGGTTACGCTGACTATGGTTTCCTGGGTGCCGCTCAAATAGATATGTATGGGAACATAAACACAACAGTGATAGGGGATATTGATAAACCAAAGGTTAGGTTGCCTGGTAGTGGTGGGGCTAATGACGCAGGCTCCCTTGCATGGAAAACCATCATTATTATGAGGCAGGACAAGAAAAGATTCGTGAAGAAGGTAGATTTCATAACTACGCCAGGTTATTTAACAGGGCCAGGTGAAAGGGAAAAAGCTGGTTTACCGGAAGATACAGGTCCTTACAGAGTAATTACACAGTTAGGGGTTATGGGTTTCGATGAAGAAACTAAAAGGATGAAATTACTTTCACTACACCCGGGAGTAACTGTTAAGGAAGTGGTTGAAAATACAAGCTTTGAACTGATAATCCCGGAAAAGATACCTCAAACTCCTTCTCCAACTGAAAAGGAATTAAAAGTTTTGAGGGAAGAAATAGATCCAGCGGGGATTGTTCTTAAAAGAAAATAAAGAATTTTACATTCTACGCTGGAAAAATGGTAAATTAAGCAAAAATTTTTTAAAAGCACTACTGCTTTCCCTTATTCTTTATTTCACATCCTTTCTAAATAAGGATAAAACGCTTTTGCAAAGGTTGATAACATGAAAAAAGAAGTTATTCTTATTGCATTGGGAGGAAACGCAATAAAACAAGCCGATGAAAAAGGAACAGCTGAAGAACAGTTTAGAAACGTTAGAGAAACATGTAAACACTTGCTTGAAATAGTGAAAAGAGGCTACGGTTTAGTTATTACTCATGGAAACGGTCCTCAGGTGGGTAACTTACTTATCCAACAGGAAGAGGGAGTAAGTAAAGTTCCTGCACAACCCTTAGATGTCTTAGGTGCTATGACACAAGGACAAATAGGTTACATGTTACAACAGACATTAATAAACTATTTACAAAGAGAGGGTATAAACATTCCTGTAGCAACTATTGTGACACAAGTGTTGGTTAGAGAGGACGATCCGGATTTCCAAGATCCACATAAACCCGTTGGACCGTTTTACACTTTAGAAGAGGCTGAAGAATTGAAGAAAGAAAGAAATTACTTCATTAGAAAAGTGAAACCTGCTGGTGAACGAGTGTACCGGAGAGTTGTTCCTTCACCTGACCCTATACGTCCAATAGAGGGGGAAGCAATAAAGAGGCTAGTTAATGCAGGGGTAATAGTTATAGCCTCAGGAGGCGGAGGAATACCTGTTGTTTCGCAGAAGGATGGCTCATTAAAGGGAGTTGAAGCAGTGATAGATAAAGATTTAGCAGGGGAGAGACTAGCTGAAGTGGTGAAACCCGACATTTTCCTTATCTTGACGGATGTAGAAAAAGCTAAATTGAACTATGGAAAACCAAACGAGAAAGACATTGACACAATGTCTATTGAAGAAGCCAAAAAATATTTAGAGGAGGGCCATTTCTTGGCTGGAAGTATGGGGCCGAAAGTAAAGGCTTGCATAAGGTTTCTGGAGTTTGGGGGGAAAAAGGCGATAATTACCTCGTTAAATAAAGCGGTTGACGCTTTAGATGGAAAAACAGGGACCTTAATATACAAAAATAAATGAGTAAACTCTTGGAAACAAAGAAGGAGAAATAGAATTAAAAATTTAGGTGATAAATTTGCCTGTAAAAAATGTGGTGAAGAAGAATTTTTATAGGGACTCTTTACAGCTCCTCCATTTGTCAGAACAAGCTAAAAAAATAGAGGGAGTAATGGATGCAGCTGTAGTTATGGGTACAAAAACAAACAAGGAAATACTGGAAAAACTAGGTTTATTGGTTGAGGAAGGGAAAATAGCTGGAGAAAGCGACATGGTAATAGCTGTTTCCGCATCAACTGAAGAAATAATAAATAAGGCTGTTGAAACAATTGAAAAAATGCTAACTAAGCCTCCAAAAGCTGGACAATACTTTTACAGCTTAGAAACTGCATTAGAGGCATTACCTGATGCTAATTTAGCAATCGTTTCCGTCCCAGGGGAATACGCTAAAGAAATAACGCTGAAACTTTTAGATAGAGGAATTCACGTGCACTTATTCAGTGACCATGTACCCATTGAGGATGAACTTGAAATAAAGGAATACGCAAAGGAGAGGGGTCTCCTTGTAATGGGGGCTGCTGCAGGCACCTCAATAATAAATAACAAAGCAATAGCTTTCGCTAACGTAGTAAATAAGGGACCAATAGGCATAGTTGCAGCAGCTGGAACAGGTTTACAGGAGGTAAGTGTTTTAATAACTGTAGCCGGTTCAGGTGTTTCACAGGGAATAGGAATAGGTGGAGGAGATGTTAAAAAGAAAGTGGGGGGAATAATGGCTTTAGAGTCAATAAAGGCTTTAGAGAAAGATACCGAAACAAAAGTAGTAACTCTAGTGGCTAAACCACCAGATCCCGAAGTTCAGAAAAAAATACTTGATTATATAACATACAACACAAAAAAGAAATATGTTACCTGTTTCATGGGCGGGAAAGTTTTTGAAGTACCCAATCAACTTAAGGAAAGACTTGTCCAAACAAGAACGTTACATGCAGCAGCTTTAGAGTCGGTAAGACTCCTTGACGAAAAACTTTTCAAAGAGGCAGAAAAGAAGATTTCAATACCTGCAGAGGAGTTGTTAAGGAAAAGTGAAAAGCTTTATTCTCAATTTGAAGAAAAACAGAAATACATAAGGGGACTTTTTACAGGGGGAACATTAACGTATGAGTCACTTATTATCTTAAAAGAAACTTTGGGAGACGTTTACTCCAATGCACCCCTAGAACCTAGGCTTGGATTAAAAAACCCTTACAAAAGTTTTCAACACACAGTAGTTGATTTAGGGGAGGAAGAGTTCACCATAGGCAGAGCTCATCCGATGATTGACCCGACGATTAGGAATTTAAGGTTGATAGAAGAGGCAAAGGACCCAGAAGTTGCTGTTATACTCCTTGATTTCGTTCTAGGTTACGGTTCACATTCAGACCCAGCTGAAGCCCATACAGAAGCTATAAGGAAAGCAAAAGAAACAGCTGAAAAAAACGGAAGGTACTTAGCTATTTTAGCCCATGTATGCGGGACGGATAGAGACCCCCAAAACCTTTCGCTCCAAACAAAGAAACTGGAAAGTTTAGGTGTTACAGTTCTTCCAACTAATGCTTTAATGGCTATATTAGCTTCAGCAGTGGCATCGAAGGGGAGAATGAAAGAGGATACATTAGAAAGAACATATGAATCTTTCCTGTTTCCACAATAGAGGTGAAAAAAGGAATGAGTGAGAAAGTGATGGAGTTATTTAAATCTGAATTAAAAGTAATAAACATAGGCATAGAAATATTTTATAATGCCTTGCTTGACCAAGAAATAAAGGCTGTACACGTCACTTGGCAGCCGCCCCCTAAACTAGAAAAAGAATACAAGGACATCCTTTCAAAAATCCTTTAAAGAAAGAAAAAGAGGAAAAGAAATTCATTTCCTTATTTTTTGTAGTATTGAGAAGCCTGTTTCACAGCTTTCACTATTTCATTATAGGTTCCACACCTACAAATTAAGCCACTAATATATTCCCTTATTTCTTCTTCTGACGCGTCAGGTTTTTGAGTCAGTAAATAATGAGTTACCAATGTGAAAGCTGGTGTGCAGAAACCACATTGAAGAGCTCCGTTTTCAACAAATGACTTTTGTAGATGGGATAGTTTGTCACCCTCCATTAATCCTTCACTGGTAACTATTTCAGCCCCGTTTGCTTCAACAGCTAAGATAAGGCATGATTTAACAGGTTTACCGTTAAGGAGTACTGTGCAAAGTCCACATTCCCCTCTCCAACATGCCTGCTTTACACCTGTAAGTTGAAGCTTATCTCTTAAAACATCAGCCAACAACTCATTATCCTTAACCTCCACCTGTTTTTTCACACCATTCACGGTGAAGGTGATTTTTCTTGGCATTTTCATTCACCCCAGAGTTCCCTAATAATTTTAATGGTTAAAGTTTCCATTAAATGTTCCCTGTATTCCTTAGAAGCATGCATGTCTTCCATTGGGGAAACTTCTTTGAAAACAACATCTAAAGCTTCCTTAAGTAATTCATTTAAGGGTTTCTGTTGCTTAAAAACTTTTTCTACTGCAAATACCCTAACGGGAGAAGGCGTAGCTCCTCCATAAGCTAATCTCAAGATTCTTTCTGGAGGATTGTCCCTGTTTGCCAAGAGAGAAGCCACGTTGATCACACTGAATTCGCTTCTGGACCTGAATTTAATAAATTTACTTGCCGAGTTTTTAGGTGGTTCTGGCAGAAAAATGGATGCAACCAGTTCATTTGGTTCCAAGGCTGTTTCAGCTAGGCCGATAATAAAATCTTTGGCTTTTATCATTCTTTCACCGTTTACGCTTAAAGCTTTTAATTCAGCGTCGAAAACAAGTAGAGGAGATAGACTATCCATCCAAGCAAAGGCTTCACAGACATTTCCAACCAATGTTGACCTATTTCTTAAAACTGGGTCACTTAAAACCTTTATTGCTTCATGTAAGGCTGTGTACTTCCTCTCCACTATTTCATTGTTTTCCAGTTCACTTAAAGTCACTGTTGCCCCTATAGTCAACCCTTTCCCCTCTTCATATGTTACCTTCCTAAGTTCAGGAATCCCTTTAATATCAACTACATATTCAGGCTCCACTAGTCTTTCTTTCATGAGATTTAAAAGGCCTACACCCCCAGCTAACACTTTAGCTTCATCTTCATATTTTGAAAGTGTTTCAAGCGCTTCTTTCAAAGTTTTAGGTTTAAGATACTGGAATTCAGGTATTGAAATATAGGGTGCACCAAAAGACATTTTTCTTCACCTCTAAACTTTCCATTTCCATGAAACCAATTTCTTCTTTATTTCTTCTACCAATTCAGGCCTCTGCTTCTTTATAGCTTTCCAAACGTTTTCAGGCGTTAAAGGCAAATTATTGATGTTTACCCCTATTGCATTCTGTACAGCGTTGGCTATTGTAGGGGGGACACCTAACATTACTACTTCCCCTATCCCTCTTGCGCCGTAAGGTGCATCTTTCTGAGGATTCTCCACTGGTATAGTGTCTATTTTTGAAGGAATATCTGCAGCCCTGGCAACCCAGTAAGTTGAGAAGTTAGGGTTAAGAACCCACCCTCTTTCATCAAATTGTATCTCTTCAAATAACGCTACACTTAGACCCATTATAAAGCCCCCTTCAACTTGTTGACGGACAAGTAATGGGTTTATGGCTTTTCCTAGATCGAAAGCCTGGGCAGCTTCCAGCACTTTCACTTTACCTGTAAGGACGTCAACTTCAACTTTGCATGCAGCAGCACCAAAGGTGTAGAAGATAGTGGGTATTCCTTGACCTGTTTCAGGATCTAAATAAGTATTTATTGGGGAGATGTATTTACCTCTACCTATTATTGGGCCTCCTATAGAGTTGCCATTGGGGTAAGTATATCCCATGACTATGTCACTCAAAGGGACATTTTCCCAGGGTCTGCCCTTTACCATAACTTTTCCGTCTTTTATTTCCAAATCTGCAGGCTTAACTCTAAGGACCTGTGAAGCTACTTCCTTTATTTGTTTTTTAGCATCCTTTAGTGCTTCAAGCACAGCGTTTCCATCAGTGAAAAGGCCTCTACTACCTACTGTTTGCCAAGTATAGGCTACAGTGTCTGTACTACGCATAGTTCTTATTCTTACTTTTTCTACAGGTACCCCCAATTCATCAGCGACAATTTGCGCCAGACTTGTTAGGGTGCCTTGTCCGAAGTTTCCAGTCCCAACCATTAAATCGACAGTTACATCCTCATTTATTTTTATAATAGCTGCAGAAGCAGCATTAGGAGGTTGAGCTGGACCCTTGGAGAAAACAGCTAACCCTTTACCTATAAATTTCCAAGGTTCCTTGGGTTTTTCTTCGGTTTTACCCCAGTTAATTGCTTTAGCTACAGCCTCCAAACACTGGACTGGATTACCTGCATCTTCCCTAAGTCTTTCACCTGTTACGGTTGTTGATATGCCTGCTTTAACAACATTCATTAACCTTAGTTTTAGGGGATCCATTTTTAATTCGTTAGCTAACATTTCAATGGATCTTTCAACAGCCCACGCACTTTCCGGGTGACCAAAACCTCTCATAGCTGTAGTAGGTACTTTGTTTGTGTAAACAGCTAAGGAGTCACAGTACACATTAGGAATGTCATATACTTCCCCCACAGAGTAACCTGCAGCTCTAGAAACATTTACTGTGTAATCTGCGAATGCTCCACTGTCAAGAATGAATTTTGCTTTTAAAGCTGTTAATTTACCGTTTCTTTTAGCCCCTACTTTAACTTCTGCATGGAACCCTTCCCTTACAGGTGCTGAAGTAAACTGTTCCTTCCTTGAAAGTTTAAGCTTAACAGGTTTGTAACCTACCTTTTTAGAAATTAAGGCTGCCAATGGTTCCCAATGTAACCCTGCTTTACCTCCGAAACCTCCTCCCACAAAGGGCTGATAAATAATTATTTTACCGATAGGGATACCTAGTGACAAACCCATTAGGTTCCTTACAGCGAATGGAGACTGTGCACTCGTCCATATTTCAATTGTCCCGTCTTTGTGGTAATGTGCAACCACGGATTGTGTCTCCATGTAACAGTGACTTACGAAGGGCATGTAAAATCTGTTTTCAACCACCACATCTGCTTCTTTAAACCCTTTCTCCACATCTCCCTTCCTTAAAGTGAATTTATTAGCTATATTTGTTCCTGGAACCGGCGTAAAAGCAGGTGCACGTCTATATTCACCAAGTTTTGGGTGGATAATCGGCGCTTCTTCCTTTAAAGCTTCAAAGGGGTCGAAGACAGGTTTCAAAGGCTTATAATCTACTTCAACCAAGTCAATGGCTTTCTCAGCTGCCTCCATTGTTTCGGCAACTACAGCGGCTACAGGATGACCTACCCAGTTAACTTTGTCAATTGCCAAAACATCTCTATCTCCTACATAAATCCCAAGCCTGTAAGGAAAATCTTTCCCTGTAAGAACTGCCACCACTCCAGGAATTTTTAAAGCTTCACTTGCATCAATGTTGATTATTTCTGCATGTGGCTCCGTACTAGTTACGAGTTTAACGTGGAGCATACCGGGAAGGGAGATGTCGTGTGTGTATTTGGCTATACCGGTAACTTTATGAAATGAATCAAGCTGAGGTAAAGCTTTACCTATATATTTCTGCCTCAAATAAATTTCACCTGCATTACTTCACCCTTTTCAGAATAAGAAAAACAGTTCTTTAACATGTTTTCCCCCTGAGACATTCATTAAAGGAATTGTAGGGGAGTATGGGTAATACCCTTTCACAGGAAAGGCTTCATTTTTAAATGTTTACTTTTCCTCCCTGAAAAAAGATAAATGTTTTAGTTCTTAGGTAATTTCCTTAGGTTCCCATCTCCCCCAACAAACAAAACTTGCTTTGTATTTTCAAGCAAGAAAAGGATCAGTTTAGAAGTTAAACTTGAGTTATAGGCAGTATCTTGTAGAAAGGAAATAGCTGCAAGAAACCCCATCGCAAGATCTACTCCGGTGGTATGACCCCTTGAAATCAGGTCTAGGAAGGAATCTGTTAAAGAATTCCTTTGAAGGTTCTTTAAGCAGCAAAGAACCTTGTAAAGCACTTCATCAGCAATACCTCGCTGTATATAATCTACTATTTTTCCACTAACCCAATTTGTGTGGGAGAAGAGGATACTATTGCTTATTTTTATTTTTTTAAGTTTGAGTAAGGGAGAAAAGGTGTTGAATATGAAAAGAAAACCTGCCGCAAAGTCATCCCCTGAAGGGGTGAAACCAGGCCCTAACCCTATAATTTTAGTTAAAAAATTTAAAATTGAGTTCTGTAAATTATTTTTCAATTTTTTAGTTTCGTTAAGACACTCCATAAACTTTTCGGTAACTACTTGATAAGTTTTTAACCAAGTAATTGATGCATTATAAAGTTCAAGGTTTAAGAGAGAAAGGATGTTTCGGAAATCTTTTTCCAGAATAGAAAACAATACATCAGCGTTAAGGCATTGTTTTTGAACAACATATTTTTTGGCTTCAACTAAAGATGCTGTGAAACCATTTGTTTGAAGTTTACCGTCCCTTACTTTAATTTTTGCTAAAGGTTTTAAAACAGATTTAAGGTTACCTCTATAGTTTAAGTTCATGGTTATAGGGGATTTTAAGGGGAGGGTGGTTAATATAATTAATTCATTACTTATTGTTTTTATGTAGGCTGTGGATTTGAAAACGTTCAACACTGTCCCTAATTTACTTTCCCCTTCTGACTTGGTTATTTCATTTAAAGCTATTTCGCCAATACTTTCTAAATGCATCAAAAATCGGTCTTTCGCATATTTTTGTAGGCAAAAAAGAATAAGGGATGGGTTTTATAACCCATATTTTTCTGCAAAGGCTTTTAACGCATCTTTAAACATCTTCATTGGGAATTTCACAATTCCTGCCCCCACTTGACCTATTCCTGCTTCCTTGTGAGCAATGCCTGTGTTTATAGTTGGAGTTATCCCTGTCTTCACAACCTTTCTTATATCTACGCCTGTAGGGGTTCCTTCAAATTCAAGATAGGGTATGGTGAAGTATTTATGTTTGGTGTAACAGATTTCTTGCATCTTTTTAGTGTTTTCAACAGCGAAGGAAACAGATCCTCCAACCCAGGCTACAATCGCGGGTGCTGCCGCCATAGCAAATCCTCCTATACCAGCTGTTTCCATTATGGCGCTGTCTCCTAGATCAGGGTTAGCATCTTTCTCACTGAACCCTGGGAACCAAACACCCTTAGGTACAGGAGCTGGTGCAGTGAACCATTCATTACCTAAACCACTAACCCAAATACCTATGTCTGTACCGTTCCTACTCATGACAGTCACTATTGTACTGTACTTAATATTGTGAGCTGCTAAAGTCATTGCCTTAGCTGCAGCCATAGCGAACCCTAGGAAAGTGAAGTTATTTTTGTTCATGAAGTTGTATGCATCAATTAGGTCTTTCTTGTCTAACCTTGTCTGCATCATGTAAGGAATTATTTCCCTCAGGAAGAGAGAAGTAGCAGCTACATGTCTGTTATGGCATTCGTCACCCATGTGGAGAGCCTGCGACATAATTGGTTTTAAAGCTACACCTTCCTTCTCCTTCTTTACTTCCTTTATTGTAGCTTCTAAAACTGGGCCTAAGACGTCTCTTATCCAGTTTAACCTATCTATTACTTCCTTGTCGTAGCCGCCGTAACGGAGCACTTTCCCTATTCCTTCATTAAGGAGAGAATAGGTTTGGTTCCCATACTTTTTATCTTTCAGAACAATTGCTGGCATAGTTGGGGAAATAACCCCGCTCATGGGACCTACTGCGTTATAGTGATGGTTAGGTTCGAAACTAACTTTACCTGACTTAGCTAATTCCTCAGCTTCTTTAGGTGTTTCAGCCCACTTTTCGTAGAGTATAGCACCTATTATTGCCCCTCTCATGGGTCCGCTCATTCTTTCCCATTCAATTGGGGGACCTGCATGTATCAGTTTATAATCCTTCATTCCCGGAATTACTTTCTTAGCAAATCCTATATCGACCCACAGTGGATCTGACTCCATCATTCTTGTAACAGATTCCTGATTTGCCTTTTCTATCTCTTCCTTAATGCTTGAAGAAGCCAATACAGATCACCTTTTTTTCCTAGTTAAATGAATAACCTGTTTTCATATCTTCTTTTTTAAAAGTTTTTCTTAATATTGAATTAAAGGAAAAACCCACTTTAAAAGGTAAGGAAAAGAATTTAGGAAGAATACTTAGTTTTTTACTTTTCCACAAGTTCTATTAATACGCCGTTAGTTGTTTTTGGATGCAAGAAAATGATTTTGTGGTTTTCGTAGCCTAAAGTCGGCTTATCAGTCACTGTTTTTATGCCTGCCCCCTCAATTTTTTCCAATGTAGATCCTAAATCTTCAACTTGAAAAGCTATGTGATGGAAACCTTCCCCTCTTTTTCGAATAAATCTTCCAACTGCACTTTCTTCTTCGGTTGGTTCAAGAAGTTCTATTTTGGTTTCACCTATTTTAAAAACTGCAATTTTCACTTTTTGATCCTTCACTTCCCTTACTTTATGCAGTTCTAAACCGTAAACATCCTTAAATTTTTTCATGGTTTCTTCAAGGTCTTTGACAGCTATTCCAATATGGTCTATCTTCTTAAACATTATCTTTCACCCTTTTTTAAAGAATATTTGGGGCTCTATACTCCCCATAAATGTTTCTTAACACACCACATATTTCTCCTAAAGTGGCATAAGCTTTAACTGCCTCAATTATTGGAGGTACAAGGTTTTCATTCTTTTCAGCCGCTTTACCTAGTTTACACAATGCCTCTTCAACCTTAGACTTATTCCTTTCTCTTTTAACTATTTGAAGTTTTTTAATTTGCATTTTAGCTGTTTCTTCAAGTTTTGAAACGTTGAAAATTTCAATTTTTATTTCTTCCCTTTCTTCCTTGAATTTATTCACTCCCACAACTACAGTTTCTCCTTTCTCTATTTCTTTCTGGTAGTGATAAGCTGTTTCAAGTATTTCCTTCTGGATAAATCCTTTCTCAATAGCTTTCGCCATTCCCCCCATTTCCTCTATTTCATCAATATACTTCCTAGCTTTTTCTTCTAATTCATCAGTTAACCATTCAAGGTAATAGGATCCACCTAAGGGGTCTATAGTGTCAGAGACGCCTGTTTCATAAGCTAGGATTTGTTGAGTTCTTAAAGCAATCTTAACTGATTGTTTACTGGGTAAACATAGGGCTTCATCCATGCTGTTAGTGTGTAAACTTTGAGTACCCCCAAGCACAGCAGCCAAAGCTTGATAAGCTACACGTATTATATTGTTCATAGGCTGCTGAGCAGTTAATGTACAACCTGAGGTTTGAGTGTGGAACCTCATAAGTAAGGATCTTTCTTTCTTTGGAGAATACTTTTCCTTTAAAATTTCAGCCCACAACCTTCTTGCAGCCCTGAACTTAGCTATTTCTTCGAAGAAGTTATTGTGGCAAGCGAAAAAGAAGGAGATCCTGGGAGCAAAGTCATCAATTTTTAAACCTCTTTCTAAAGCAGCATTTATGTAAGCTAACCCATCAGCTAAAGTGAAAGCTAATTCTTGAACAGCATTAGCCCCAGCTTCTCTCATATGGTAGCCACTTACGCTTATGAAGTTCCATTTAGGCATTTCTTTCGAACAAAATTCAAAAACATCTACAGCTATTTTCAGTGAGGGTGTTGGAGGAAAGATGTAGGTTCCCCTAGCAATGTATTCCTTCAATATGTCGTTCTGAACAGTTCCTCTTAAAAGAGATCTATTTATACCTTGCATTTCCCCTAGGGTTAAGTACATCGCCAATAACACATTGGCGGGTGCATTAATTGTCATTGAGGTGCTTACTTTGTCCAGAGGAATCCCCTGAAATAGTATTTCCATGTCTTTTAATGAATCAACAGCTACACCCACCCTCCCTACTTCCCCTCTAGCTAAGGGGTGATCAGAGTCGTAGCCTATCTGTGTAGGCAAGTCGAAAGCTACACTTAAACCTGTCTGACCCTGACTCAGCAAGTATTTGAAGTGTTTATTTGTTTCTTCAGCTGTTCCGAAGCCGGCGTATTGCCTCATGGTCCATAACCTGCCTCTATACATTGTTGCATAGGGGCCTCTAGTGTAAGGGTAACTGCCGGGGAAGCCTAACTTGGTTAAGTAATCAAAACCTTGGATCTCAAGGGGGGTGTAGACCCTTCCCACTTCTATTCCTGAGGAATTTTTGAAAACACTCTTTCTTTCAGGTGCTTTCTTCAAAAGGTTCTTCAATTGTTTTTCCTCCCATTCCTTTTTGCCCTTACTTATTTTTTCTAAATTGCTCCTATTCATTATTTATACCCTTTATAAGCCTCCAAAAACCTTCATTGAAAAAAATGTGACAACAGAGCGTTAAATAAGTGAACAAAGAAATTCTCTTCCCTTCACTTAAAAAAGTTTTCTATTCCAACAAAACAGGGAGGAATTAAAGGGAAAATTTAAAAAGTGAAGGTAAGTGACCATTCTTATCCATTTCCCTGGGAGGTAAGAAAGAAAATGAGGAAAGTGGCAATAATTGGGTGCGGCATGACTAAATTCGGTAAACACGAAAATGCAACCTTGATGGATCTTTTAACTGAAGCTTCTTTAAAAGCTTTAGATGACTCAAACTTAGACAATAAACAAATAGATGCTGTTTATGTGGGAAACATGGGTAGTTTATTGCTTAATCACCAAACAGGTTTAGCTACAGCTTTAACAGCCAACTTAAACCTTTTACCAGCAGCTGTTGACACCGTACAGAACGGAACTGCTTCAGGTTCTTCAGCCATAAAAAATGGTTTTTTGGCAGTGGCTTCAGGTTATTTTGACAAAGTATTAGTGGCTGCAGGTGAAAAAATGAGGGTTACAACTGGAAATGAAATCACTGATTTCATAGCTACCATGACTCATCCTGAAGCTGAATATGCACAAGGAGTAACATTACCTTCTTTAGCTGGAATGTTTACCAGGCTTTACATGCATAAATACGGTGTAGAAAGGAAACATTTAGCAATGGTTGCAGCAAAAAACCATAAAAATGCTTTAAAAAACCCTTATGCACACATACATAAAGCAGTAACTGTTGACGACATACTATACCCTGAAAAATCCGGAATAAAAAACCCAGTTATAGCTGACCCCCTAAGACTTTATGATTGCTGCCCCGTAAGTGACGGCGCAGCCTCAGTTATTCTATGCCCATTAGAGGAAGCAAAGAAATACATTGACACACCTGTTGAAATAATAGGTTTTGGCCAGGCTACAGAGGTTCAAGCTGTCCACGAAAGAGAGGATCCGACAGAAATTAAATCTTTAAGAATAGCAGCTAAGAAAGCATTTGAAATAGCTAAGGTTGAACCTAAAGATGTAGATGTAGCTGAGCTGCATGACGCATTCACCATACTTGAAATAGCTGAAAGCGAAGAAGCTGGTTTCTTTAAAAAGGGAGAAGGACATAAGGCCTTAGAAGAAGGGTTAACAGAAATAGGTGGAAAAATACCAATTAACCCCTCGGGTGGATTGAAAGCACGAGGCCATCCTGTAGGAGCTACAGGGGCTGCACAAATAGTGGAGTTAGTCTGGCAGCTTAGAAACGAAGCTGGGGAAAGGCAGGTTGAAAACGCTGAAATAGGTTTCTCCTGTAACTTTTTCAGTTTCGGAAGTAACGTTGTAGCTTTCGTTTTAAAAAGAGGGGATTAAGAAATGAATGAAACAGAAAAGAGGATGATTGGATACAGGTGTAAGCGTTGCGGAAGGATATATTACCCTAAACATGCTGTGTGTATGAACTGTGACTCTCGAGAATTCGAAAAAGTCGAACTAGGTGACAAATGCAAACTAATAACTTATACCAAACTTTACGCTACACCTAAAGGAGTTGAAGAGAAACCCTTAATTTTAGGCATTGTTGAATTTGAAAACGGGGTTAGAGCAACTGGGCAATTAACTTCAGAAAATGTCGAAATAGGAATGAAGATGAAGCCAGTATGGGGTTTTCTGAGAAAAATAGACAGTAAAGAAGTTTATGGTTTCAAATTCAAACCAGCAACTTGACAAAGAAAATGGATTGAAGAGGTTAAAGAAAGCTTCTTTCTCCCTCTAAAACTCTATCCCTTCCCTAGCCTTTACACCCTTTTGGTAAGGATGTTTAATTTCTTTCATTTCAGTAACTAAATCAGCTAAGTTAATTATTTCTTTAGGGGCGTATCTACCTGTCAAAATAATTTCTACATCTTCAGGTTTACTTTTTAATATATCTAGGACATCACCTAGCTTTATGAGTTTCCACTCGAGGGCGACATTAATTTCATCTAGGATCACTATGTCACATTTCCTAGATTTAATTATTTCAGAGGCGTAGTTTAAAGCTTCATGGGCTAATTTTATATCTATTTCTTCTGGATTGTTTTTATCTACAAATTCAGGCCTCCCAAAACTCTTAACCTCAAAATTGTCAAGTTTTTTAGCAATCTCTATTTCACCGTACCTTATCCCACCTTTCATAAATTGAACCATACAAACCCTGTAACCGTGACCTAAAGCCCTTAAAGCCAAACCTAAAGCAGCGGTTGTTTTACCTTTACCGTTACCTGTATAAACTTGGACAAGGCCCTTCTTAAGTTTCTTCACTCCACTACACCCGCAAAAAATCTTTATGTTGATCAATTCCATTTTGTTCATTTAAAAAACTTAAAGATATTATAAATGAACGTTTTTATATTCCAAGATAAGTTCCTACCAGTTAAAACTCTCCTTAAAACAATTTTCCTACACCGGGTCAAATAAAGCAAGAGAAGTAGATTTAAAGTTGTGGAAGTTTCCCAAAAATGTAGTATTTATTTTGAAGAAGCTGGTCAAGACTGAAGGTTCTAAGTTATGAATTGGCTAAATATGAAGATGTTAATAACGCCAGAAAAAAGGGCTTAAAGAAAACCTGAAACCTAAATACAAGTTCTATGACGCTTCACTATAAATTTATCTGCTGCAGAGGGAATTATAAAGAAAAACTGAACCAAAAAACAGTGAAGTTATGCAGTATGCGGAACATGGCCTAAAAAATTAGTTTATTAGAGTGCAGAATTCCTAATTCAGTAAATTAGTAGTTCATGATATTCTCCATAAATTTCTTTTAAAGCTTTAGTGATTTCTCCCAAGGTTGCATACTCTTTCACTGCATTTATTATGTAAGGCATAAGGTTTTCTTCTTTTTCAGCGGCTTTTTTAAGTTGATCAATAGCTTCCTCAACCTTCTTACTATTTCTTTCCATTTTAACCCTTTTTAACCTTTCAATTTGTTTCTTTTCAACTTCTGGCTCAATTCTGAAAATGGGAACAGGCATTAATTCTTCAGTTGCGTAGCCGTTAACACCAACCACTATTATCTCCCCTTTATCTATACCTTCTTGATACTTATGAGCTGAATTAGCAATTTCTTTTTGGAAAAACCCTCTTTTTATTCCCTCCACAACCCCTCCTAGCTTATCTATTTTGTCAAAGTATTTGTAACATTCCTCCTCCATTTTATCAGTTAACCATTCAACATAATATGACCCCCCTAACGGATCTATTGTATCAGTTACGCCTGATTCATGGGCTATTATTTGCTGCGTTCTCAAAGCTATTCTTACAGCGAATTCAGTAGGTAAACTTAATGCTTCATCCATGCTGTTAGTGTGTAAACTTTGAGTACCCCCAAGCACAGCAGCCAAAGCTTGAATAGCAACCCTTACTATGTTGTTGTAAGGTTGTTGGGCTGTTAATGTGCAACCTGAGGTTTGGGTATGAAACCTTAACCATAAACTTCTTTTCTTCTTGGCTTGAAATCTTTCCTTCATTTCTCTAGCCCATATCCTTCTTGCAGCCCTGAACTTAGCTATTTCTTCAAAGAAGTTATTGTGGCAAGCGAAAAAGAAAGATAAGCGTGGAGCGAAGTCATCAACTTTTAAACCTCTCTCCAAAGTGGCTTCAACATATGTTAATCCATCAGCTAAAGTGAAAGCTAATTCTTGAACAGCGTTAGCTCCAGCTTCCCTTATATGGTAGCCGCTAATACTTATAGGGTTCCATTTAGGTAGGTATTTTGAAGCATACTCTATTGTGTCAACCACCAGTTTAAGCGAGGGCTCAGGAGGAAAGATAAATGACTTTTGTGCCATATACTCCTTTAAGATATCATTTTGGATTGTGCCGCCGAGTTCTTCCTTTTTTGCACCTTGTTTTTCAGCAGTAACTATGTACATGGACCAAATAGTTGCTGCAGGGCCGTTAATAGTCATACTTGTAGTTACTTTATTTAAGGGAATCCCTTCAAACAGTATTTCCATGTCTTTCAAAGTGTCAACTGCTACTCCACAAGCTCCAACTTCCCCCTTAGACATTAAATCATCTGAATCGTACCCGCACAAAGTTGGAAAATCAAAAGCTACACTTAAACCTGTCTCTCCATGTTGAAGTAGGTATTTAAATCTTTTATTCGTTTGTTCGGCTGTTCCAAAACCTGCAAACTGCCTCATTGTCCATATTCTGGCCCTGTACATGGTGGCATGAATCCCTCTTGTGAAAGGGTATTCTCCAGGTAAACCTATTTCCTTTAGATAGTCTTTGTTTGCAATATCTAGGGGAGTATAAACCCTTTTAACCACTATGTTTGAAGAAGTGAAGAATTCCTTTTTCCTCTCACTTTTAAGCTTCAAGGATTCTTCTAAAGTAGTTTTTTCCCACTTGTCTATGCTCTTTTTCATTTCATCAATTTTTTTGGAATTAAACAAGTTTATTCCCCTACACATTTTGAGAAAAAAGGCAAATTTAACTTATTAATTGTCTAAAATTTAACAAAGAAATTTCTTTATTAAACGATTAACTACAGAGTAAGGGGATTCTTTCCGTTTTAAAATCTCATCAAAAATTTCTTTACCGAATTCAGATTCCAGTTTAGAAAGTAGGTAATTTGAGATTTTCCTGTTTAAAGTATCTACTACTTCATTTTTAACTCTTCTTTCCTCTAGTTTATTAATTTCACCTGAAACTTTAAGGTAATTCCAATGTTTCTCTACCTGCTCAACTAATTCTCTTATTCCTTCCTTCTTTTTAGCTGAAGCTTTAATAACTGGGGCAGTCCATTCTTTACTTACGTTACTGGATTTACTGGCAATTAAAGCCTTTATTTCTTCAACCATAAACTCAGCATTCCCTATGTCGGCCTTGTTTACCACGTATATGTCTCCAATCTCCATTATTCCTGCCTTTAAAACTTGGACATCATCCCCAGTTTCAGGGGTTAAGACAACTATAACCGTGTGGGCTGTTCTAGTTATTTCAATGTCGCTTTGGCCAGCACCTATGGTTTCAATTATTATTTTATCTTTCCCAAATGCTTCTAAAACCCTCACAACCTCCTTTGTTTTTCTTGAAATACCTCCAAGAGTACCTCTAGTACCCATACTCCTAATAAACACGTTACTGTCTAAAGAAACTTCCAGCATCCTTATTCTGTCACCAAGCAAGGCCCCTCCCGTGAATTCACTTGAAGGATCAATTGCAAGAACTCCTACTTTATATCCCTTCCTCACAAATTCTCTTACTAAGTGATTAATTAAAGTAGATTTACCACTTCCAGGTGGACCGGTAACCCCTATGATTTGGGAGTTACCTGTGTGAGGGTAAAGTTTGGAGAGTATCTCTTCACAATTTTGAGAGTTGTTTTCCACTAAAGTAATGACTCTAGAGAGGGCTCTCTTATCTCCTTTAAGCATGTCTTCAACCAAACCCATTATGACACCTTAAGTATCCCTTTAGTTTTTCTTATTCCCTATTAGTTCCTTAATTTTCTTTATTATTTCTTGAGTTGAGGTTCCAGGTCCAAAAATTGCTTTAACTCCCATTTTTTCTAGTTTTTCCTTGTCTTCCTGAGGTATTATCCCTCCACCTATCACCACTATGTCTTCAGCTTTCCTTTCTTTAAGAAGCTGTAAAATTCTTGGGAAATGGTACATGTGAGAACCGGAAAGAATGCTTAAACCTATTACATCCACATCTTCTTGAATGGCTGTTTCAACTATTTGTTCAGGTGTGTTCCTTATTCCTAGATAAATTACTTCCATTCCGCTGTCCCTTAAAGCCCTAGCTACAACTTTTATTCCCCTATCATGCCCGTCAAGTCCAGGTTTAGCCAATAAAACCCTTATCTTTTCAGCCATCATAAACAACCCCATGTTCTAGTAAATGTACCATTAGGCTTTTAAAGGTGAGGAGAGATAAGCGATTAAATTTGATTTTCTCCGATACGAGTGAATTGAAAGAGAAATTTAAAATTTACCCTTTTAAAAAAATCAAAGGATAAGAAAATGTAAAATTTACTGAAAAAACAAAGCATAGACCGTTAAAGCTAAGAAACCGAAGAAACATTCATTCCCATTCTCTGTTTCACTAAAATCAAAAAACATGAAAAAAGACTTCATTTAAGAAACAGCACATCCTAAAAAATTTGTCTTCCTACCTATTTATTAATTTCTTAAAAGAATTAAAGGCATCATCTATCGTTAAAATGTTTGTGGGGACCCCGTATGATTTTAGAGAGTAGGCTAGTTGCACTACTTGAGGAGGTTTAATCATTGCCTTCTTAAGTGTTTCAAGATCATGCAATACTTCATTTGTAGCTCCATCCTTTATTACTTCACCGTTTGCAAGCAGTATCGTTCTTTTAGCCGTTCTAGCAACAAACTTCATATCATGTGTAATTACTATCACAGTGTTTCCTTCCTTGTTTAATTTAATTACTAAGTCAGCTAGGACTCTTCTTCCTTTATGATCTTGTCCAGTTGTGGGTTCATCTAAAACATAAACCTCAGGTTTCATTGAAATGATGGAGGCAACAGTTAAAAGCTTCATTTTTCCATAGTCTAAGTCGTAAGGGTGCCAATCTTCATAACCTATTAACCCTACTTCCTCTAAGGCATATTCCACCCTTTCTTTAACTTCTTCTTCATTCAAACCTTCATTTCTTGCACCATAAGCTACCTCATCATAGACTTTGCTTGTAAAAATCTGGTGAGCTGGGTTTTGAAAAACGTAGCCCACAGTTAAGGCTAACCTGTTTGCAGGGACATCTTTAGTGTTTTGGCCCTTAACGTATACATCGCCTTTCGTTGGCTTCAATAAACCATTGAAATGTTTAGCCAGGGTCGTTTTTCCACCTCCGTTTTGACCAATTAAAGCTATTAATTCACCCTTATAAATTTCCAAGTTTATGTTCCTTAAAGCTGTGACTTCTGGGCTGTAAGAGAACCAAAGGTTCTTGGTTTCTATTATTTTTTCTTTCATGAACTCACCATTAACTCTTTGTAAATTTTTATTGCTTCATCTAGAGTTATTGGGTAGTTGACGAGACTTAAATCAAGTTCTTTATCCAATAAGTAAGTTAGTTCCGTAACTGAAGGGGGGTCCTCACCTATTGCTTTTAATTTTTCAACTTCTGTTAAAACCTTTTTGGCTTTTCCATAAGAAAGTATTTTTCCTTCATGTAGAAGGATAATATTATCTGCAAAATGCGCAAGCTCCTCTATTTCATGTTCAACCACAATAGTTGTTAATCCTTCCAGTGTAAGGTCTTCAATTACTTTAAAAACTTCGTATTTGCCAATGGGATCCAGTTGAGCAGTAGGTTCATCCAAAACCATTATTTCAGGTTTGATAGCTAAAACTGTAGCTATAGCAAGCCTCTGTTGTTGGCCGCCAGATAACTCAAAGGGGGATCTTTTCTCTAACCCTTCTAAGCCGACCTTCTTTATTGCGTCATTCACTCTCTCATCTACTTCCTCTCTTGGGAAACCAAGCATGGATAAACCAAACCCCACCTCTTCCCAAACCGTCATCATCATTCCTGAAATTTGGCTTTCAGGATCCTGAAAAACTAAACCAACTTTGGTGGAGAGTTCAGCAGTTGTATGTTTAAGGACTTCCATCCCTGCAACTGTAACGTTTCCTCCAAAAAATCCTCCATAAAAGTGAGGAACCAAACCGTTTAATGTTTTACAGAGGGTTGATTTACCTGCACCATTGGGTCCTATAATACCCAACACTTCCCCCTTTTTCACAGTGAATGAAATGTTTTGGATAACGTTTTTCTTGGTAGGGTATGAATAGGAGTAGTTCTCAACCACTACAACATTTTCTTCACCGGCTTTTTTTGTTTCATTACCCATAACAAAAAACACCTTTCAAACTTTTTCATAAATTGTTCTTTTGAGAAGTAAATCGAGAAATTTTTTAGAGTCTAAATCTACACAAACATTAACGTTTGGTTCTTTAACCATGTTTCTTAATGTGTTCTTCAATTCTTCGGGTAAAGGTTTCTTTAAAAACTTTTCAACAGTTTCTTTAAACCAAAACCTCCTGTCAGCCACAGTTTGCCCCCTAGTTAATTCACCAAAAATTTCCACGTCAACATGGTACTTCTCAACCTTGAAAATTGAAGAATCGATTAAGTAAGAAACAGCCATGGGGTCATGCATAGCTATAGGGTCTGAAAACTCTATCAAACCCCTAAACATTTCATGAAACAAATTAGCTGTTTTCGTATTGATTCTGGCTAAGTTATTATACATTTCACGGGTGAAACCTGCCTCAGGAGTCATTGTAACATCTAAACCAAAAGAAGTTAAATTTACACCAGAATTATAAACAATTTTAGCTGCTACAGGGTCGGTGTAAATATTAAATTCAGCCACAGGAGTGTCGTTACCGTAACCATACACTGTGACACCGAAAGCCCCACCCATTGAAACAATTTGCCCTATTTTACCAGGCAAGTCAGGATCTTTCAAAAAAGCCATTGCAATATTGGTTAAAGGCCCGGTGGCTACAATGTTAACTTCCCCCTTTCTGTAACTATAAACCTTATCAATTAAGAAATCCATAGCATGTTTATTAATAGGTTTAATTTTAGGGTCAGGCAAATCAACATCTCCTAAACCATCTTTCCCATGAACCATTTCAGCAACTTTAAGTTCACCTAGAATAGGTCTCGGCATTCCTTTAGCAACAGGAATACCTGTTTTATCTAGGAACTCAAGCATTCTTAAAGTGTTTCTTGTTGTATTATTAACAGTTGCATTACCGGCTACAGTAGTTATCCCTATAACATTTATTTCAGGAGATCTAACAGCTAAGGTAATGGCTACAGCGTCATCTATTCCTGTATCAACATCCAAAATAACTTTCTTAGGCTCTTTAGCCATCCTCTTTCACGTTTTCAACTTCCAATGAAGTACTGAAGATTTGAGAATGGTGAATGCATATAGTGACCAACTGAGGGAGCATAAACAAAATAAAGGTAAAACAGAATAGCAGAGGCAATAAACATTCCAACAAACAATAGATAATCCTCTTTCTTAAACTTAATCTCATAGAGTATTGTTTTCTTCACTGGAGCACTAAAACCCCTAGACTCCAAGGTTATAGCCCTTGTTTGGACCTTATTTATTGTACCGAGAGTAAGCGGCACAATAACAGCCAAGAAATTCTTAAACTTCGCAAGTAAACCTACTTCTACATTCATTCCTCTCGAAGTCTGAGCCTGAAAAATCGTTGATACCTCATCAACAGTTATCGGGATGAGTTGAAAAGTAGCAGCCACTCCATAAACAAATTTGTAGGGGAACCTGAATTTCATAAGCATAGAAACCATTTCAGAAGGTTTAGTTGTGAGGTAAAAAAGCATGGCTGCCATTATAGTTGTACCTATCCTTGAAGGGAAAATGTAAGCTGCCGCTAACCCTTCAAAATAAAAAGTTACATGTCGTCCGAAGAAATTAAATGTAAAAAGAACTGTTTTATTGAAACCAAGCTGGGGCAAACCCCAAGCAAAGGAATAAAGAATCATAAGAGGTATAACAACAACTGCAGCAGTCAAATAAATTTGTTTCTTTAACTTAGCAATCGCAACAAAAACTAAACATGTAACGATGAAAAAAGTGTTAATTATTAAATCATGGAAAATATAAGCCAAAATAGAGATCCAGAAAAAGAAAATAAATTTAGTTCTCCCATCAGCTCTATGGAAAAAAGTGTTTCCAACCGTGTAACTTTTACGCAAAATGGTTGAACCAAGAGAACTCAAAAAAATCCTCCCCCTACACCAAAAACTATTGTGGCTTATTTTTAAAAGAAAAAAAGGAGAAAAAGAAATTATATAAATTTATCGCTTGGCCAAAATGAACTTTTTAGGTACTGCTGAAGCTATAGCTAGGGAAATAACCCAAGAAATGCTTTTATCAATTATTTCCACGCTTACGTTCTGAATATATGTGGCTAAATAAAGATTTTTAGTAGCTGCTTCCACTGCATAGTAAACAGCAGCTTGAGGTTTTGCAACAGGCCCTGGACCATACATCACAATCCCTATTATTGTACAAAGAATTGGATAAATAAACCCTAGCGTGAGGAATGCTGGAATTAGTTTTAGTGGCTTTTTAAGGTCAGCCCAACCAACTTTTATGAATAACCAGCTGAACAAAGCAATTGCAATGTTGCATAGTCCCCAGACCCAAGCAGGTAATCCCCATAAGGTCATAGCCATGACTATGTTATAGAGGAAACCACCAATCGCACCTACCACTACTCCTGAAACAAGGGTACCGAACATTGTAGCCCATGTGTCCCCCCATACGGGGAGTTTAAGTATTTCCACAACAACCCCTGTCACATAGTTCAGAACAGCAATGGCTGGAATCATTACCACAGCTAATATTTTTGCTCCAGTAGGCGTAACTTCTACGGTTTCAGCCGTCATTCCCTTTATCACCTAAACCTTTTCTTTCAATTTAAACAATTCCTTTTTAATAATTTTCTTTTATTTCTAGAAAGGAATTTTTGTTTGCGTCCCCTTGATGAGGCTGGGGAATTTAAATTTTACTGTTTTCGCTGTTTCTCAATTCGACAATCAACGATTAAGGAAGAAATAAATTTTCAAATTGAAATTGCTCCAACTACTTTTGTAATATCCACAGGAACCGCAGAAGTTAGGTAAAAGTTTTTAAATAAAGCACTTACTTTTATATACTTTTTACGCGTAATAAATTCCATTTTAACATAGTTCTTCATATTTTTAATTTAAAAAAGATGTTTCGACATGTTTCCCTCAGTATAAACTTTTCCTGTTTAAAATTTCCATTTTCCTGAACATGTTTGAAAACCTAGTGAATACATTTAAGTGGTGTGAATAATTAGTAACATTTAAATTAATGAAATTACTTCCCTGTGTAAAAAGCCTTTACCTTCTTTCCTTTTTGAAAGGAAGCAAATATCTGTGAATCTATAGGTTTGGAGGTTAAAGAAAATGGTTAAGGTAGATGAGTATGAGTTTCCAGAGGAGTTATATTACCATAAAGACCATTGTTGGGTTAAAGTTGAAGGGGATAAGGTGAGGATAGGATATAATGACTTTGGGGCTAAAGCTGCAGGGAATTTAGTTTACATAGATACTCCTTTCGAAGGGGATGAAGTTGAGCAAGGACAGCCAATCGGTACTGTGGAAAGCGGTAAATGGGTTGGGAAATTGATTTCACCTATTTCAGGAACAGTTGTTGAGTCAAATGAGGCATTGGAGGATGATCCCACCTTAATTAACAAAGACCCATATGGAGAGGGATGGATTGCAGTAATAAAACCCAGTAAATTAGAGGAGGAGCTAAAAAATCTTTACCACTCACCAGACGAGATAACACAATGGATTAAAAGAGAAATAACTGAAAAACTGAAAAAATAAAAATTACTTCCCTTCCCTTTTTTAAAAAGTAAAAAAGGAGGATTAAATTAAGGGAGCAAACCAAGTTTTTCAGCTATTATTTCTGTTATGTCTAAAACACGTACCTTGGCTCCTAGGTTCTGTAACCCTTCTTTAAGGGTTGATTCGCAGGAGGGACAACCTGAACAAACTCTACTTGCCTTTGTTTCCACCACCTGCTGAGCTCTTTTGACAGCTATTTTATTTGTTAATTCTTTGTTCACTGCTTTCATTAATCCTCCTCCACCGCAGCAAAGGGCTTTTTCTTTTGTATCCCGCATTTCTTTAAGGGTTACATTTACTTTTCTAAGGATTTCACGGGGCTCTTCATAGATTAAACCATATCTCCCAATGTCACACGGATCGTGGTAGGTAATCACTAACTCTTCCTGCTCTTCGGGCAAAGATGGAAGCTTCCCTTCTTTAAAATATATTTCAATTAATTGGGAGGAGTGTAGAAAATTTAAGTTAGATTCTATACCGAGAATTTCAGGTACCTCATGCTTAAATGTTTTGTAGCATCCAGCACATGTGAAAACAACGGTATCAGCCTTTCTTTTCTTAAATTCTCCCAAATTATGGCGCACAAATTCTTCAAATTTTTTTATGTTACCAGCTAAGAGGAAGGGGTAGCCGCAACACCATTCATCTTCACCCAAAATGGTTGCTTTTTCACCTGCAGCATTCAAGATGTGAACCATTGCGTCAGCTGCACCAGATAACCCTTTAAAAAAGGAAGAGTTACAACCTATAAAATAAACAACATCTGCTTCCCTTTTTAATATATCTTCCTTCCTTAACTCAACATATCTTAGTTCGCTTCTTCTTTTTTCATCTAGTTTCTTAATCTTCCTTTTATTGAATTTCAACCTGAAATCCACCCAGTCAGCTCTTTCAGTATTGGAGTGACCCAGAAAATTATAATTCTCAGAGAGAATTTTTGAAAAGTCTTTCATGGGTTGAGGAGAAACTCCTGCTTCAAACAAAATATTTCTTAAAGTTAACCAAAGATTAGTTGTTTGGATGCCGGTAGGGCAGGTGTAGGTGCATTGGCCGCAGAGTGTACAAAGGTACCCTGCTTTATTTAGGTCACTTAATTCTTCTTTACTGACAGATTTAGGGCCTGTGAAAAAAGTAAGGAGTCCTTTTTGTTTTTTCACAAGACTCATTATCTGTTTAGATCTTTCACCAGGTATTAAAACTTTGTCCCTTGTTTCGTTATATGTTGGACAATACTCTGCACAGAGTGCGCAGCGTGAACATATGTCCAGTTGAAGCATTTGAGCCTTGGATACTTTATCTACAGAGATAAAAATCCCTTTACTCATCCTAGGCGACCTCAACTAAACTTAGCTTTGTAAGCAGCTAAAACAAGTTGGTTTATAGGTGCACCGAAAATGTGAGTGTAAAAAGTGAATGGTATGGCCAGGAAGTAAAGTTGAGCAAATAATCCGTGGAGAGTTCTGAAAAAAATAACAGGTTCTGCACCTAAACCGCTCATTAACCCAGCAAAACCAGTTACTATCATAATAGCCAAATCGAAATAGTTGTCTGTTTCAGAAATGAGTTTAGGCGCCTCAAATAATAAACGCCTCATTAAGAGAACAAATAATTCAATAAAAAAAATAATTCCAAGTACTACTTGCACCAGTTGAGGAATTGGTAAACCAGGTATTTGAAAAGGAAGATTGAAAGGTGCAACCCGTGAAAGAGGTAAAATATCACTCAAGTGAGTTATAGGTTTATTCGCAGAGAAACCAAGGAAGTAAGTGTGGGCTGCATGGTGGATGCCGCTTAAAATCAGCAACCCTGCAGAAAAGTGCATGGGCCAAGCTGCAGCCCAAAATTTAATCGACCTTTTAGCTATTTTACGGAAGAAAATCAGGTCGAGAATTAACCCCTCCAGTGAATAAACAATGAACTTCCCAAAAAAAACTAGTTTTTCTTTCCCGTTCGACCATCCTATACTGTTACGCAGCCAAGAAACTTTCCCGCCCCTGAACCACAAAGCTATTCTAAACAAAACACCTATAATGACAATTGTAAACATTATTGGCGGGAAAAAATTGAAAGTAAACCAGTAAAGCCAACCTAAAAGATTCAAACTATGCACCTCCCCCTCATCATTTTCTCTTGAAAGAGAAGAAACTACTTTTTCTTTAAAACATTACTAATTTACTTTTTTTAAGCCTTAAGGAAGGGAAATAAGTATGCATAAACCCTTTTTTGGCTCTTACTAAAAACTTGCACATAAGAAATAAATACCCTTTTAAAATTTTTCCTCAAAGTTTAACTTTCAGGAAAGGGGTAAAGGTGAAAAATTTGCCTTCACTTTCAGAACTTGAAAAAGCTGGAAGAAAAGTAATAATGTTTGGGGGAAAAGGAGGAGTAGGCAAAACTACTTGTGCAGCTGTCACGGCTGTTCATTTTGCAAGAAAAGGAAAGAAGACCTTGATTATTTCTACAGATGCGATGCCTTCACTGTCAGATATTTTCGAAACAAACATAGGACCTAAACAAACAAAAATAAAGGAATTAAACAACCTTTATGGAGTGGAAATAGGAGCTGATGAAGTCATAAAAAGGTGGAAAAAGAAATTCGGCCCTGAAGTGTATGAAGCATTGTCAACAGTTCTGCCAGTAGAATATAACATAATTGATTACATAGCCGGCGCACCAGGGATTGACCAGGAATTCATGCTCGACTACATACTTGAATTGATTGAAAACAAGGAATTTGAAGTCATTATTTGGGACACAGCCCCCTCAGGGCATACTATGAGGCTGTTAAGTTTACCTTATGTTTTCTTGAACCATTTAGAAGCAGCTGCTAAAGTTTATGTTTCCCTACAAGGGTACGTAGAAAAATTGAGGTCAACTATTGGGTTAAGAAAGGCTAAAAGGTCGCCATTAGAAATAATTAGGGGGTGGCGGTTGTTAGCGGAAAAAGTTATTGACTTCCTAAAAAGCCCAGAAAAAACAGAGTTTATAGTTGTAACTTTACCTGAAGCGTTAGGAGTTTATCAAACAGAAAGAATAATCCAGGAGTTCACAAGCTATGGTGTAAACATTGAAAGAATAATAATTAATTACGTAATTCCGGAAACAGGTTGTGACTTCCTTGACAAAAGGAAAAAGATGCAAAATAGGTACATAGAAATGTTGAGGAAAGATTTTGGAAGAGAGAAAGAAATAATCGAAATCCCCCTCTTCCCCTATGAAGTAAAGGGTATGCAAAGACTGCTTGAAGTGGAGGGCATTCTCTTTAAAGAAAAGAACGGCAAGTAACTATAAGAACTTGTGGAAAAGGGCGTAGGCTCTCCTTGTCCCACAAAAAGATTATGTTTTGAAAAAAATAAAGAAATATTACATAAAAAATAAATTTTTTTAACTGTAACAAGTTTTTAACAGAGAACTATAGGGTTTTTTCAAAATAGAAAAATTTATAATTGAATAATATTTCTAAACCATTCCGAAGGTTAGGAGGGGGAGGAGTGGATGTGATAAATATACCAGGTCCTTTGGTTTTTTGGATATTTTTCGCAGAAATGACAATTTTCATGGCTACGACAGTAATAATTTCCTATATTCTTGTAAAAAGAAATCCAAACCCCAAAAAAATAGCGACTTTTGAGTGCGGCCAGACTCCTCCAGAAGAAACATATTATGAGATGAAGGGGGGAATAAGGTATTTTTCCTACGCTGCCATTTTCTTTGTGTTAGATGCTTTAACTTGGATTTTGTTTGCAGGCTCCCTCATATTTAAAACATTAACTACAATAGTTCTTCCTATGTTAGTTTATTTAGTTACGGTAGTGTTTGCAATCACTTACTTCCTAAGCTCAATGAAGGGGAAGGAGCTGATAAGGTAAATGTCCCTGAGAAAAGTGAAGAGAGGGCCTAAAGTAATAAAAACCTTAAATAACCTGATTCAATATGTCGCCAATTGGGCAAGGCTGAGTTCTTTATGGTCAGTACATTTTGAAACAGGTTGCTGCTGTGTAGAGTTCATGGCTGTTTCTTGCTCTCGTTACGACTGGGAACGCTTTGGAACACTTCCTATTTCTTCTCCTAGGCAAAATGATTTACTGGTGATTGAAGGTATTGTTTCTAAAAAAATGGCTAAGAGAGTTAAACACATGTATGACCAGCTTTACGACCCCAAATACGTCATCGCCCTTGGTAATTGCTCCATCACTGGCGCCTTATTTAAGGAATCATATAGTATAGTTAAGGGGATAGACAAAGTTATTCCAGTCGATGTTTTTGTTCCAGGCTGTCCTCCCAGACCTGAAGCTCAAATCCATGCCTTAAGAATGCTTCAAGAGAAGATTAGAAAAGAGAATTTAGAGAGTGGAGCAATAGTTCCAAAGAATAACTCAGAAAGCTTAGAGGAAAAAACTGGCCAGAAATCAACCCACAGCAACAAAAACAAAAAAAGTCAAGAGAAGTGAAGAATATGAAAGAAACTAAACTTCTGGAAGAGTTTAAGGCACATTTCCCTGAGGCTGAAGTTAAAATTGAAAGAGAGAAGAGGATTTCTGTGGAGGTGTCTAAAGGGAAATTAATCGAAGCTGCATTTTTTGCTAGGGATAAACTAGGTTTTGATTATCCCTTGTCAGTGGCGGGAGTTGATTTAATAAAGGAAGGCTATTTCCTTGTTGTTTACCATGTGCTTTCCACCGCAGATGGAATTGTTTTATCCCTCAAAACCCGTGTTCAAAGGGATAACCCCTCCCTTCCCTCGTTAATAAAGGTTTGGGAAGGAGTTAATTGGCATGAAAGAGAAACATGGGAACTTTTAGGCATTGTTTTTGAAGGACACCCTAACTTAGCGTATCTACTTTTACCTGAAGATTGGAATGAAGGCTTTCCCCTCAGAAAAGATTTCGAGGTCAAGGAAGATGAGTGAAAAACAAAAACTAGAAGAGAAATGGATTTCTTGGGGTCCTGTTCACCCCGCAAGTGGACAAATGAGGGTACTTTTCCAGACAGATGGAGAGAACCTGTTAGATTTAATTCCAGATATTGGCTTCACACATAGAGGAATTGAAAAGGTTTGCGAATTCAGAACAATAATTTCGGCTATACCATCCGTTGAGAAAATTTGCATTTTAGATGCTTCAAATGTTGATTTAGGTTTCGTAAAAGCCATGGAAGAACTTTTGAATATAAGGGTGCCTGAGAAAGCTAAACTACTTAGGACTTTCATGTGTGAACTTAACAGAATCACAAGCCACCTTTACTGGACTTCTTTAATGGGGGCTGTAGCTGGTTTTTACACTGTTTTAATGTGGGCTATAAATGAAAGGGAACTTTTCCTAGATTTGGGGGCAATGCTTTCTAAAACAAGAGTCAGTTATATTTACATTGTTCCAGGCGGTGTCAGATACGATGTCCCTGAAGGATTTAAGGAGAAAGCCTTTGAAATCCTTGATTATTTCGAAGGAAGATTAAAAACTCTGTATGACATGTTTTTCAACAACAAATTGTTTGAAATGAGAACAAAAGGGGTTGGAGTATTAAAAAAGAAAGATGCTATAAGGTTAGGTGCTGCAGGTCCAACCTTACGCGGTTCAGGGGTTAAAATGGATGTTAGAAAGGATGAACCATATGCAGCTTATGAAGAAGTTGATTTCGAAATTCCAGTTGGGGAAAGGGGAGACGCTTACGACCGATGTATGGTTAGATACAAAGAAATGAGGGAGAGCGTCAAAATAATGAAGCAAGTTTTGGAGATGTTACCTTCTGGACGAGTAAAAGTCAAAACCCCTTGGATTCTTCCCCCTGGTGAAGCATTTAGTAGAGTAGAGTCTGCAAGGGGAGAAATAAATTTTTATGTTGTAAGCAAAAGGGGAGCTAACCCTTACAGGGTTAAAATAGCTACCCCTTCATTCAAAAACTTGTCTTTGTTAAGACATATTTCAAAGGGGAGTTTAGTGGCTGACCTACCTATTTTAGTATTCAGTCTAGATCCATTCCCTTTAGACAGTGACAGGTGAAAAATATGTCTCCAGATTTATGGAGTTTAATTTGGGACATTCTACAAAGTAAATTGTTTCTTGAATTAGTTTTTATACCAGGAATAGCTTTCATAGCTTTATTCACTGTCATTGTAGTTTGGGCTGAAAGGAAGATTTTAGCCAGGGTCATGATGAGATACGGTCCTTTACATGTAGGCAAAGTGGCTGGGATACTGCAAACGATAGCTGACACTTTAAAATTGCTTTTTAAAGAATTTATTCCCCCTAGAAGGGCTCATAAGGCAGCTTACTATTTAACACCTGTTTTTGTAGCTTCAGTTCCTACGCTGGCGTTAACAGCCATTCCTTTTAGTAAAGATTGGGTTGTTTTCCCAAGCGACTTAGGTTTACTTATTGCTTTCGCTGTTTTTGCTTTATCTCCTTTACTTGCCATGATTACAGGTTGGGCTTGCAACAACAGGTATACTGTGATAGGGAGTTTAAGGGTTATTTTCCAAGATGTTGCGGCTGAGATACCGTTACTTCTTTCTGCTTTGGGAGTTGTTATGCTTTCAGGTTCATTTAACTTAGTGAACATAGTTGAAAGCCAAAGACGCCTTTGGTTTGCTTTCCTTCAACCTTTAGGAGCTTTAGTTTTCTTTATTGCTTTAATAGGTGAAATTGAGAGAGTGCCTTTTGACATTCCTACAGCTGAACAGGAACTTGTTTTCGGCTGGAAAACAGAGTATGGCGGAATACTTTTCGGTTTATTAATGTTTGGGGAATACATTACCTTTGCTGCTGGAACACTTTTATTTGTTACGCTTTATTTAGGGGGATACTTGGGGCCCTCTTTTCTTCCACCAATGGCTTGGATCTTGATTAAAATGGGGATTCTTGTATTTTTGTTGATACTTATACGTGGAGCTTACCCGAGGCTGAGAATAGATCAATTGTTGTCTATAGGTTGGAAATGGCTTATCCCTTTAGCTATTTTAAATGTTTTAGTCACGATGGATCTAATTTACTTTTATCCATGGATTTTGGGGGGTTAATGAATGTCTGTAGTCGTTAGAACTTTGAAGCCTTTATGTTTGGCTTTTACTCATATGTTTAGAAGAGTCTTCACTATAAAGTACCCTTTCCAAGCACCTGTTATTGAAGATGATTACAGAGGCAGAATTCAATTCTTTCCAGAAAGATGTATTTCATGCGGTATTTGCGAATCTGTCTGCCCAACAGCAGCCATAAAGCTTGTTGAAGTAAAGGAACTTGAGGGTTTTAGTGAAGTGAAGAAATTTAAAAAGCCTCAGCTGGATTTCGGCAGATGTTGTTTCTGTAACTTCTGCGTTGATTACTGCCCATCTGAAGCTTTAAAGTCAACTTGGCTTGTCGAACTTGCTGAATACGAAAAAAGCAAGTTGACTTATACTCCTTACAAGCTTTCGAAACAACCTGAAAGGCCTAAACTTTTACCTAAACCTAAACTTGTCAAGTTAGAGATTAGTAAGGTGAGGGGAGCTGGACATGCCCCTTTAAAGAAGGAGAGGGGTAAGAAATGAACTGGGCCTCTATAGCTCCGATAATTGAAATATGCCTTGGTTTACTTTTAATTTTCTTTGCAGTTTTAGCTGTTGAAGCAAAAAACCTCATTTATGCAGTTGTTTCTTTTGTTTTAATGAGCATTGTTTTAGGAATTATATTTTACACTTTGGGGGCACCTTACGTTTCACTTTTCCAGATAGGGGTATTTGCTGGAGCAGCGGCTGTTTTCCTTCTTTTAGCTGTAATAATGACGAAAGGGGGTAAATGGGAGTGAAAACTGTAAACGTAGTTGGTTTAGTGGTTGTAGCCTTAGTTCTGGTTTCACTTCTTTACTTAAACATAGTTGCAACGCAAAAATTTGCTTCAAATGTACCTGAGGAGAGAAGAAATGAGCTTAGAGCCAGTGAAGGAATATATAGGTCAACCGCTGAAATTCTTTGGAGCAAAAGATTTTACGACACTGTTTTTCAGGGGATAGTGGTTTTCACAGCAACAATATGTATTTTATGTCTCTTAAGAAGAGAAGTTAAGGGGGGAATGTAGGAAATGATTCAAATAAGTTTTTACTTGGGAGTTGCAGCAATTCTTTTTTCAATAGGTCTATATTGCTTAGTCACTAAAAGAAACATTATAAGGATATTGATTGGTTTGGAAATAATGTCTGCAGCACCTAACCTGCTTTTCATTGCTTTTTCAGCTAACCAGGCTTCTGGCTTAATTGATCCGTTAGCTCACGGGTTTGTAATAACAGCTATAATAATTGACGGCGCAATTTTAGGTGTAGGGATTGCTTTAGCCTTAATTGCTTATCGGAGATATAAGACACTGGATGTCCGTGAATTAAGGAGGTTGAGATGGTGATGCTTCCATATGCTCCTTGGTTAGCGATTTTTGTTCCGGCTATAGGAGCCATACTTTCTCCTTTATTAAATAAAATAAGCGAGAGAGTAATGAATTACTTAGAAGTTTTCTTTTCATTTGCAGCTGCTGCATCAGCTCTTTCAATGATACCTGACGTCTTGTCAGGAAACGTAATTATTAATGGCGTAAAGCACGGTATCCCTTTCGATTGGCAAATTCCTTGGCTTTTAAACATAAAAGCAGGAGTATTAATTGATCCCTTAAGCGTGTTCATGGCTAACATTGCTGCGGATATAGGGTTCCTGATAATGTTTTACTCCCTTGAGTACATGCGGGAAGACCCTTGTAAGATGAGGTACTGGTTCTTCATGAACTTCTTCATAAGTTCAATGGTTCTCTTGGTTTTATCAGACAATTTCTTGCAGTTATATATTGGGTGGGAGGGGGTAGGCTTATGCAGTTACGCGTTAATTGGTTTCTGGTACCGCGATGAAAAGAAACATTGGCTGGGGATATATCCTCCTTCACATTGCGGAATGAAAGCCTTTGTTACAACAAGAGTTGGAGACGTTGGCTTACTTGCTGCAATGCTTATTATTTACCTTTACTCTGGAACATTTAACTTCATGGAACTACAAAGGAATTTCCAGTGGCTTGGGCAATTAACTTCCGCAGGGTTACTAACCTTAACAACGTTACTTTTGTTTTTAGGACCTATTGGTAAATCAGCTCAGTTTCCTTTACATGTATGGCTGCCTGAAGCTATGGCTGGCCCGACAACAGTAAGCGCCCTAATTCATGCAGCTACAATGGTGAAAGCTGGAGTTTACCTTGTGGCAAGGGTCAGTTTAATATTCTATGCAGCTTATGTGTCTCATGCTTTAGCTTTTGAAGCTATTCAACCATTCTTTTTAACAGTTGCATGGATTGGTGGTTTCACAGCTTTCCTTGCAGGGTCAATAGCCATGGTTTCACGTCAATTAAAGAAGGTTTTAGCTTACTCCACGGTTTCGCAGATAGGGTATATGATGCTTGCCTTGGGTGTTGGAGGGTTGGCTTTTGAGGCTTCAAAAGAGTTCGTAGCTGGTTACTCAGCAGGTGTTTTCCATTTAATGAGCCACGCTATTTTCAAGGCGTTACTTTTCCTTGGAGCAGGAGCTGTACTTCACGCCACTGAAACAATTTACATGGATGAAATGGGTGGAATAAAAGGTAAGATGCCTATCACTTTCACGGTAATGCTTATAGGTGCTTTATCCCTTTCAGGAATACCCCCTTTCGCAGGTTTTTGGAGCAAAGAAACAATATTCCACGCTTGTTACTTAACCAACCACATTCCGCTTTTAATTGTTGCAGCAGTTACAGCTGCCTTCACCTTCTTTTACAGCATAAGAATGATAGGGATGACTTTCCTAGGTGAAGAAAGTGAACATGTAAAAGAACTGGAGAAGGAGGGGCACCACATACGTGACCCCTCACCCATTATGTGGGTGCCTCTAATTGTGTTAGCCTTCTTTACCCTTATAGGTGGAGCTTTTCAACCGTTCCTCCAAGGGTTCTTCTCACCTGTGCTTCCACATGTGGAGATAACTAGTTTACCTACTTTTGCAACTGAAACCTTCACTTCACCCACTTTCATAGTCACTATAATAGTTCTTGTTTTAGGTGGGGTGCCGGCTTACTTCCTCTACGTTTCAAGAACAGCTTCACCCCTTGAACTAATTAAAAAATCAACTATACTTAAGGGACTGTATACCTTCCTCTGGAACAGATGGTACATTAACTCTTTCTACTATAAAGTCTTTGTGTACGGCGTAATTGGTTTATCTAGATTAATCTTTAGAACGTTAGAGTATGAAATTGATCAATTCAATTACTTCATAGCTGACGTGGGCAAATGGTTTTCAAACGTATTCAGGAGAATTCAGACAGGGGTTCTAAGTTGGAACATGATCCTTATATTGTTAGGGTTCCTCTTCATTGTTTTTTACTGGGTTTTAGGGTGAAAATGAAATGGATAATTTATTACTTGTTTCAGTGATTCTTCCTGTTTTAGCATCACCTATAATTTACTTCTTAGGTGGGAAACTGAAGAGAAAAACAAGCTGGTTAGCCTTTATTCCATTAGCTGTATCGACAGCAATCATTGTACTTTCCTCCATTAAGGTTTTCTATGGAGGAACTATTCTTGAAACATACCGTTGGACTGACTTCTTCAATTTCGGGTTATTAGTTGATGGTTTAAGCGCTGCTCCAGCTTTAATGATCACCTTTTTAGGGACCATTACAGCAATTTACTCAATAAATTACTCTGATTACGGGGGAGAATACGGTTCATATTTTGCTTTATATGTCCTTTACGTTGCAGGAATGCTTGGTGTAGTGTTATCAACAAACCTTCTCCAATTCTATTTGTTCTGGGAGTTAATGCTTGTTCCTTCCTATTTCTTAATTGCTGAATGGGGGTACAAGGAAGCCAAGAAAGTGGCTTTCAAATACTTCCTTTTCACACATGTAGGGGCCATAGCTATATTGTTCGGCATACTTTCAATTTATGTTTTAACCCCAACCCACACTTTCACAATTTCAGATTTACCTACCCAGGTTTCTCTGCTTCAAAGGTCTGCACAAACCTTGATAGCCACCCTGCTTTTCTTAGGCTTTGCTTTCAAAATGGGTTTATTCCCCTTCCATACATGGCTGCCTGACGCTTACGCAGAAGCACCTACACCTATAAGCGTGTTGTTGAGTGGAGTGATGAGTGAAATAGGGGCTTACGCCTTGGTGAGAATGGTTGTCACTGTTTTTGCACCTACATGGATTGAGTTTGTTTATGTAGTGGCGGGAATAGCTTTGTTTTCAATGATTTACGGTGGAGCCATGGCTTTAGTTCAAGATGACATGAAAAGACTACTTGCTTACTCAAGCATAAGTCAAATGGGTTACATAACTTTTGGGTTAAGCATGGTTTCAATCCAAGGCTTAACAGGTTCAGTTTTCCACATTGTAAACCATGGAATATGTAAAGGGCTTCTCTTTATGACAGTTGGGGCAATTACTTACCAAACAGGTTTAAGGAACATGGACAAGTTGAACGGCTTAGCTGACAAAATGCCTGTGACAGCAACAGCTGCTTTAGTTGGGGCTTTAGGTATTGCAGGTGCACCTCCAACAAATGGTTTTCAAAGTGAATGGTTAATTTTTGAGGGGGGTTTCCAGGCTCATCACCCGTTTTTGACAATTATAGGGGTTGTTTCAACAGCTTTGACAGTTGGTTACATGCTTTGGATGATTAGGAAAGTTTACTTTGGCCCATTACCCGAAAACTTAACAAATGTTAAAGATGCACCTTTATCCATGCTGATACCCATGGGTTTACTTACTGTTTTAGCTGTGGTGCTTGGAGTTTACCCAACTCCTGTTTTAAAGATAATAGTGCCCTATGTCCACAACTTTATAAACCTTATTGGAGGGGTGGCTTGAATTGATAAACTTCCAAAACATAAACTTGATTTACCCTTTCCTTTCCTTAATAGTTTTCGCGTTACTAACTCCTTTAATTGATTACTTAGGGAGGAAAATAAAGTTTAAGTATTTAAGCGGCGTATGGGCTACTTTAGGTTTCATCGCAGCCATTTACTTTATTTACAAAGACTACTTAATCGTGCAAGTTACAGGTAAACAGTTTTACACAGTGTTTTTTGCAGACATGTTGACAATTTATGTTTCAACTCTCTTTCTAGGTATGGGTTTGATAGCTACTTTTTACTCTATTCGTTACATGGAACATGACACAGGCTTAACTACCTACTACACGCTGGTTCAAACCATGATTGCTGGAATGGTTGGTGTAACTTTTTCAGGGGACCTATTCACTCTATTTATTTTCTGGGAAATGATGTCCATTTCCTCTTATGTTTTAGTTGCTTTCAGGAAAGAAGAAATGGAGCCTGTTGAGGCAGCTTTAAAGTATTTTGTGATGAGTTCTTCAGGGTCAGCAACTTATCTTTTCTCGATAGCTTTAATTTACGGTTTAACAGGGACTTTAAATCTTCAGTATCTTACAAAACTTGCTTTTTCAGGTTCACCTCCTCCCCTCTTCTATCTTTCATTAGGCATGATGATCGTGGCTTTTGGAATAAAGGCTTCAATTGTTCCCTTCCATACATGGTTACCTGATGCACACCCAGCTGCACCTTCCCCCATAAGTGCTCTTCTGTCAGGAGTTGTTATAAAAACAGGTATTTATGCTCTGTTAAGGGTTTTTTTCACAGTTTTTAAGCCTGAAGTTTTCAATTACGGGATGATACTGGTTGTCTTATCTATTTTAACAATGACCATTGGAAACTTAACTGCTTTGCTTCAAAAAGACATAAAAAGACTTTTAGCCTGTAGTACAGTGACACAAGTAGGTTTCATCTTGATAGGGGTTAGTGCAGCAGTCTACAGCAAAAACGCTCAAACTGCACTGTTCGGGTTAACAAGTTCATTGTTCCACATACTGAACCATGCAGTGATGAAGGGGCTTGCTTTCTTAGCTGCAGGAGTTATTATTCACCAGTTTCATACAAGGGACATAAACCAGTTGAGTGGAACAGGTAGGGTTTCACCCTTAATAGGGGTGAGTCTGTCTATTTCGTTACTTGCCCTAGGTGGAGTTCCGCCATTAAATGGGTTTATGAGTAAATGGATGCTTTTCACAAGTGCAATAGAGGCAGGTTTACCTCTACTTGCAGCCATAGGCATGTTAAACAGTGCTTTCTCCATAGGGTATTATTTATGGCTTATCCAAAGAATAATGATCGGTAAACCGGAAAAAACAGTGAAAAACAGAAACTCAATAATTGTAACCCTCCCAATAATTGTTTTAACTATACTTTGCATAGTCATAGGTTTATTCCCAGAAACACCTGTTAAATTAGCCGAAACAGCTGCTTCAGCATTAACCAATTTAGGATGAACCTTTTGTGTAGTGAATCCGTAGAAAAAGATGTTTAAAAATTTGAGGTGTTTAGGATTTGAAAGTGGCTGTAATAGGGGAAAAGGATTGGGTAAAAGCTTTTGAAGTTGCAGGGGCAGTTGGTTTCCCAGTGAGAACAGAAAAAGAGCTTAAAAACACTTTCAACAAAATTGTCAACATAAGGGAGTACAGCATAGTTATTCTTTGCGAGAAACATGCTAAAATACTTGAAAGAGAGAGAGGAAAGATAAGGGCTGATGAAAAAAGATTAACCCCATTAGTAGTTGTCATTCCTTCATTTGGGGAAGCGCCAGGTTACAGAAGGAGGGAATTAATTGATTTAATAAGTATAGGAGTAGGTGCGGAGGTGAAAATGTAAATTGTTCAATCAAGGTTATGAAGCAATAGATGCGTTAGTTTTAAATGAAGAGAAAATCTTGAAAATGTTAGAGGAAACAAAGAAAGAAGCTGCTAAAGCAATTGACGAAGCCCTTTCAAAATCTGAAGAAATAATAAAGGAAGCTGAAACAGTTTCTTTAGAAGAAGAAGCAAAGAAAGAACTGGAAAAGAGAATAAGAGAAGAGGAAGAAAACATAAAAAGGGAAACAGACAAGAAAATAGAGGAAATGAGGAAGAAGTTTAAAGAGAAAGAGGAAGAAGCCATAAGATATGTTTTAGATACTGTTTTAAGGGAGTAAAAGGAAATGCCTGAAAAATTCCCTTTAAATTTAAACAAGTTTGAAAACAAGTTAAACGCTGAGTTAAAACTGGAGGAACTGCCTGAAGGAGCCAAAATAATTCTTAGCGAAATAAGGGACAGAACCGTTAAAGAAATGGAGAAAGTAATCCAAGAAACAAATAAGAAATACAGTGAAATAGTAAATGAAGCCAAGAAAAAAGCAGAAAAGATAAAGGAAGAAAGGAAGAAAAAAATAGTAGAGGAGCTCATCGGAAGAGAAAACGCTAAACTGGCTAGGTTAAGGCTGCAGGAAAATAGAAGATATTTACTCGCAAGAGAAGAAGAAACAAGAAGGATATTGGAGAGGGCACTGGCTAAAATAAGTGAAAAAATAACCCAAGACCGTGAAGCATATATAAATCTTTTAACTAAATGGGTAGAGGATTCAATAAAGAAGCTGGACACCACAGAAATAATACTTCAAATGAACAAAAGAGACACTGAGTGGATGAGAAAGGAAGGGTTAAAGATAGTAATGGAAAAAATGAAAGAAACAGATCCTGGCATCTCTTTAGAAATGGGAAAGCCAATAGAAACAGTGGGGGGGTTCATAGCTGTTTCAAAGAACGGAAGTAAAAGGTTCATAAACACTTTAGAATCAAAAATAACAGCAATAAAGGAGGACCTCATAAACAACATCCTTAAAATTGTTTTTGGGGAGGGGGAGGAGTATGAGTGAAGAAATAGGGATTATAGATAAAGTTTCTGGACCTGTTGTTTGGGCAAGTAAAATGGCAGGTGCCGAAATAGGAGAAGTTGTACATGTGGGGGAAGGAAAATTTATAGGTGAAATCATTAGGTTAGCTAAAGACACAGCGGTTATACAGGTTTATGAAAGCACAAGTGGAGTAAAACCAGGTGAACCAGTCTACAGAACAAAAAAACCTTTAAGGGCTGAATTAGGGCCGGGGTTAATAAGTTCGGTTTATGACGGCATTCAAAGACCTCTAGAAGTTATAAGAGAGAAAACAGGTTATACAATAACTAGAGGAGTATCAATCCCAGCCCTTCTAAGAGACAAGAAATGGTTCTTTACCCCCACAGTTAAGGAGGGAGATAAAGTTTTAGGAGGAGATATACTGGGGGTAGTAGAGGAAACAAGCCTGGTTCAACACTTTATACTTCTACCTCCCTTCATGAAAGGAGAAATAAAGGAAATAAATGAAGGAGAATTCACTGTTAAAGACCCAATAGGTGTAATTCAGACAAAAGAAGGAAGAAAGAATTTGTACATGAAACAAGAGTGGCCTGTCAGAATACCTAGACCAGTAAAAGAAAGGCTTAGATTAGTTGAACCTTTACTGACAGGGCAAAGAATAATAGACACAGTATTTCCTATACCTAAAGGGGGAACAGCGGCAATACCTGGAGGATTTGGCACAGGAAAAACAGTCATGCTTCACCAAATAGCTAAATGGGCTGATGCAAAAGTAATTATTTACATTGGGTGCGGTGAAAGAGGAAATGAAATGACTGATGTTCTGAAGGAGTTCCCTGAATTAACAGACCCTAAAACAGGCGAAAAATTAATTAAAAGAACAATTTTGATAGCTAACACTAGCAACATGCCTGTTGCTGCGAGAGAAGCAAGCATTTACATGGGAGTTACTTTGGGAGAGTATTATAGAGACCAAGGATATGATGTTGCTGTAGTGGCTGATTCAACCTCTAGATGGGCTGAAGCCTTGAGGGAGATTTCAGGCAGACTTGAAGAAATGCCTGCTGAAAGAGGGTACCCAGCTTATTTGCCAACCAGGTTAGCTGAGTTCTATGAAAGAGCTGGAAGGGCTATTTTGTTAGGAAGCCAGCAGAGATTAGGCTCTGTCACAATTATGGGGGCTGTGTCCCCTCCTGGAGGAGACTTTTCTGAACCTGTCACCCAACACACTAAAAGATTCATAAGTGTTTTTTGGGCTTTAGACAAGGACTTAGCTTTTAGGAGACACTTCCCAGCAATAAACTGGATAACAAGTTATTCACAATACGTGGAGATTTTGAAGGATTGGTGGGTGAAACAGTTCCCAAACTGGTACAGAGACAGGGAAGAAATGCTTAGCTTACTTACAGAAGCTTCAAGAGTAGAGGAAATAGCTAAGATTATAGGTGAAAGTGCATTGCCTGATGATCAGCAATTAACTCTCTTAGCTGCTTACCTTATTAAGGAAGGGTTCTTAACACAGAACGCGTTCAGCGAAGTGGATTCTTACTGTTTCCCCTGGAAACAAAGTAAAATGTTAAGTATAATTATGGAGTTTTATAGGGAAGCTAAAAAATTAATAAGCAAAGGAGTCTCCATAGACGACCTTAGAGGCTTAAGGGAAATAATGGGTTTAGTGAGGATGAAAGAAAAGAAAACTTCTGAAGAAATAGATGAAATTTGGAGAAAAATAAAAGATAAACTTGAACAACTCGCTAAAAAAGAAGTTGAGGTGATACTTTGACCCTAGAAACAGCAGGTTTACATTACATAGGAGTAAGGGAAGTTAAAGGCTCCCTCATGGTTATCGAAAACGTTTCAGGTGTAGGATATGACGAAGTAGTTGAAGTAGTAATGGCTGACGGATCAAAAAGGTCGGGAAGAGTGCTTGAAGCAGCAAAAGACTACGCTATAGTGCAAATATTCGGAGAAACAGAAGGCTTAGACACTCAAAAAGTTTCAGTACGCTTCACAGGGACAGCCATGACAACACCTGTTTCCATAGAGCTTCTAGGGAGAATGTTTAACGGTTTAGGTGAACCAATTGACGGCGGACCTAAACCAATGTTTGAAGATAAAAGAGACATAAACGGTGCACCATTAAACCCCTCAGCCAGAGAGTACCCGAACGACTTTATACAGACAGGGATTTCAGCGATAGATGGAATGAACTCCTTAATAAGAGGGCAGAAACTCCCCATCTTTTCAGGTGCAGGCTTACCTCACAATAAACTAGCTGTTCAAATAGCTAGACAAGCCACTGTTTTAGGCGAAGAAGAAGAATTTGCTTTAGTCTTTGCCGCAATGGGAATAAAAAATGAAGAGGCAAGGTTTTTCATAAAGGAATTCGAAGACACAGGAGCATTAGAAAGATCAGTTGTTTACTTAAACTTAGCTAACGACCCAACTATAGAGAGAATAATTACACCAAGAATAGCTTTAACAGCAGCTGAATACTTGGCTTTCGACCAAAACATGCACGTATTAGTTATTCTCACTGACATGACCAATTACGCTGAAGCATTAAGAGAAATAAGTGCAGCCAGAGAAGAAGTTCCGAGCAGGAAGGGGTACCCAGGTTACCTTTACACAGACTTGGCAACTATCTATGAAAGGGCGGGAAGAGTGAAAGGAAAGAAAGGGTCAATCACCCAGATGCCCATACTTACAATGCCTGACGACGACATAACTCACCCCATCCCTGACCTTTCCGGGTACATAACAGAGGGACAAATAGTTTTAAGCAGGGAATTGGATGCCAAAGGAATATATCCACCCATAAATGTGTTAGACTCTCTTTCACGTTTAATGCAGAAAGGAATAGGGAAAGGAAAAACAAGAGAAGACCATAAAAACGTTTCAGATCAACTTTACTTAGCTTACTCAGAAGGAGTGAAATCAAGGGACCTGGCAAGAATAATTGGAGAAAAGGGGTTAAGTGAAAGAGAAAGATATTTCCTAGAATTCGCTAACCAATTCGAAAAGAAATTTCTGAACCAAGGGTTCTATGAAAACAGAACAATTGAAAGAACACTTGAAATAGCGTGGGAAATACTTACAGTCATACCTAAATCTGAACTAATTAGGATAAAGGAGGAATACATCGAGAAGTACTACCCCAGAGAAGTTAGAGTAGAGGAAGAGAGATGAGTTCACTCACCGGCAAAGTAAAACCAACAAAAGGCGCATTACTAGCTTTAAAGAAAAGGAGAGAATACGTTAAAGGAGCTAATGAACTTTTAAAACATAAAAGAGAAAGTTTAGCTAAAGAACTAAGGAAATTGGTTGGAGAAATGACTAAGAACCGTGAAAAACTTGAAGAAACTCTTTCAAAAGCTTACTCAGCAATACTTAACGCCTACATAACCTGGGGAGAAACAGAGATCGAATGTATAGCTGAAACCAATGCAGGAGCTTTAGAAGTAAATGTTAAACCTAAAAACTTAATGGGGGTCTTCATACCTGAAATAAAACTGGTTGAGAAAGAGGAAATAACCCACCCCCTTTCACCAATTAAACTGAAAAAACCTGTGGAAGAAATGAGTAAGGCACTGAAGGAAAGCATAAAAGTGGGAGTTCTTGAAGCTAAAATTGAGAAGTTAGCAGTGAGTTTATCAGAAGTAAACAGGAAAGTGAACGCTATAGACAAAATAATAATACCTGAATACGATAAAGCCATAAAATATATTTCGGAAAAGCTGGAAGAGCAGGAACTAGAAGAATTTTTCCGGACAAAGAAAGTGAAGAGAATAATTGAAAGGAAAGAGGCTGTTAAGTAATGTCTGAAGAATACACATACCACAGGGCCCACGGCCTAAAAACAAGGCTTCTCACAAGAGAAGACTACCAGAAACTACTACAAACCAAAACCTTAGAGGAGGTAATTGATTACTTAATCAAAATAAATTACGATGAGGAATTAAGTAAACTTCCGAGAGAGGAATTAACAGTTCCAAGAATTGAAAAAGTGCTGATGCAGAACTGGGTAAACCATGTATACTTGCTTTATTCAACAGCCACCGTTGGAGAATTAAGAAACTTAATTTACAGTTACGCTAGAGTTTTTGAAGTTGAGAACCTGAAGAAAATAATTCTTTGGAAAGCGAAGAGAAAACCCTTCAGGAAAGAAGACCTTCAATACCTTATCCCAATCCCTAGAAGACTGGCAACCATAAACTTTGAAGCATTAGCGAAAACTAGAGACCTTAAACAGTTAATTGATTACCTAGAATTGACAATTTACGGTGAAAATTTAAAGAATGCCTTAGAAAAGTACGAAGAAACAAAACAGGTCTTGTTTTTTGAGAAAGCATTAGAAGAAAGTTACAGGGAAGTAATGTTCAAAACAACCCTTAGATTAAGCGGAACAGAGAAAGAACTAACTGAAAGATACTATAAAACACGTTTTATCCTCAAAAACTTAATGGTTATATTTGTACTTAAAAGTGCAGGGTATACACAGAAAGAAATAAGAGAGTTAATCATACCTTTCCGAGGAGATGAATTGTTAAAAAAGGTGCTGAAAGCTAAAACAACCCAAGAAAGCCTGAAAATCCTTTCCTCGGCTAAGTATTGGAAAATGATGGAGACAGCTGCCGAAGAATATGAAAAAACAAGGGAGATAGGTTTTATTGAAGACACAGTAACGAGGGCACTTGAGAACTTAGCCATTGAACTAATGGAAAAGGACTATTTCGGAATAGGTTTCCTTTTCGGTTACTTAATTCTGAAAGAAATAGAGATACAAAACCTTGTCAAGATCATCAACTCTAAAGCTAGAGGTTTAAGCGTTAAAGAAAAGATAATATTTTAAGGAGGAAGTCTTGACTACCTGAAAAAAACAAATTTATACAGAGAAAGTGTTGAAAAATGTCAATCCAAGAAGCTTTGAAGAAAAACAAGAAAGAACCAATGGAGAAGGTGACTATTGTAGCACCTAAATCAATAGAAAAAGAATTACTAAAGGTTATAGAGAAATCAGATTCATTACAAATTACCCCCATTGATGAAATAGAACTTTTTAAGTTTAGGAGGGCGGAAAGCGCAGAAGTTGAGAAGTACGCTGTAATTGTTGAAAGGTTAAACAGGATTTTGGAAGGATATGGGAAAGTAACTGGGGAGAAACCTGAAACA
>JAOZFT010000025.1 GCA_027492035.1 Thermoproteota archaeon | reverse complement strand
GAAATTTTTAGTTTTTAAGAAAGAAACAAATGTAACTCAAAACAATGTTTAGATTAAAGGGGTTCTAAACATGTCACATATTTTGCAAACTAAAAGAAGGTGTTTATTATCTGGTAACGAGGCAGTGGCAAGAGGAGTTTTAGAGGCTGGGGTTCACGTAGTTGCTGGTTATCCAGGTACTCCCTCAACAGAAGTCATTGATACTCTTCGAAAAATTGCCAAAAAATTAGGGTTACATGTTGAGTGGTGTGTTAACGAAAAAGTAGCTGTTGAGGTTGCCGCAGGCGCTGCATGGGCTGGTAAAAGGGCTTTGGCAACCATGAAAATGTCTGGTTTAAATGTAGCCTCTGATTCCTTGCTCTCAATAGCTTACAGTGGAACCGATGGTGGGTTAGTTGTTTATGTTACAGATGACCCTGCTGCCCATGCCGGCATGTGTGAACAAGATTCAAGGTATTATGCCAAGTTGGGGGTGTTACCTATGTTTGACGTTTCTTCCCCTCAAGAGTCGAAGGATTTCATTGTTAAAGCCTTTGATTTATCTGAGAAAATAAGGGGGCCTGTTATGGTTAGGTCTACCACAAACGTAGCCCATTCTTATTTCCCAGTTAATGTTGGAGAAATAAGGAAAATAGAGAGAGTTCCATCCTTTAAGAAGGATATTTATAGGTACACTAAGGTTTACAGTGTTCAACAGCACATAGATGCTATTAAAAGATTAAATAAGGCACTGAAACTTGTTGAAAATGGGAATATGAACAGGATGCATTTTTCAGACTCTGGAGTAGGGGTCATTGGGTGCGGTGTTGCTTTTTCTATTTTTGAAGAATTGAAGACGAAGCTGAACCTTAATGTTTCCTGGTTAAAAGTTGATTTAATTAATCCTGTTCCTGAAGAAAAAATTAAGGAGTTTCTTAAGTGTAACAACAAGGTTTTAGTATTGGAGGAACTTGAACCAGTTCTGGAAAGTGAAGTCAGGAGCATTGCCTCCCTTAACAGATTAAACACCTACATAATAGGCAAATTGAACAATATTATGCCACGTATAGGGGAGTACAGTTATTCAACAGTTGTTAAAGGACTAAACAAATTATTGGAAGAGAAATTAAGGGTCCCTGAAACCAAAAAATTAGGAAAAGGTAGGATGAATCCTTTAGTTAGATCCTTAACTTTCTGTCCAGGCTGTCCCCACAGGGGAACTTATTACGCCATAAATAAGGCCTTGAGTGAACTTAGGTTCAAGAAAGGAGAAGTTGTAGTTACAGGTGATATAGGATGTACAATTATAGGCATAGACAAGCCTTTCGAAACTGTTTGGACTGAAGTAGCTATGGGTGCAAGCATAGGGGTTGCTCAAGGTTTGAGATTAGGTGGAATAAAGGAACCTGTAATTGCAACTATAGGTGACTCAACTTTTTACCATGCAGGTGTTCCTGCATTAATAAATGCTGTGCAGCATGGGATAAACTTAACAGTTGTGGTTTTAGATAATCGCTGGGTTGCAATGACTGGGCATCAACCAACTCCAGGGACAGGTGTCACAGCTTTAGGTGACAAAGCACCTGAAATAAGGATAGAGGACATAGCTAAAGCTTGTAAGGTGGATTTTGTCAAGGTAATAAATCCTTTCAACACTGAAGAATCAGTTAAAACAATAAAGAAGGCCCTGAAACACAAGGGAGTTTCGGTGGTTGTTTCAAGAGGAGAATGTGCTTTGCAATGGGTTAAGGAACATAAAATCATCCCTTACTACGTTGACTGGGTAACCTGTATCGGGTGCAAAGTTTGCATCAGGGAATGGGGGTGCCCGGCTATAGAGTGGGTTAAGGAGAAAAAAAAGGCTTACATTGCTCCATCCCTTTGCACAGGCTGCTCACTTTGCTCCCAAACATGTCCAGTTCAAGCAATAAAGAAAAGGAATTAACACCCTACAAGTTTTAGTGTTTAAGTTCCTTTTCACCTTGAAAATTCATTTCCTCCTTTCTTTCCAAGCATCCATTCCTTTTTCTTTAACAGGTTAATTTACCTTTCTTTGGAAAACAGACCCTACCATTAATTTTAACCCAGATAATTATTTTCAGAAGTTAACTCCCTACTATTATTTTCATAAGAAGTAATGTTTCTTTAAGGACTTCTAATAAAAACAAAATTTTTGAATTGATACGTTGATCCCTCTTGAGCTTAAAGCCTAAAAACCTAGTTGGAATACCGGGGTGTATTTAAACTCCTAGATTTTTATATGGTTACCAGGATTTAATATTAACTGGATATTGAACCAATGTGTAGTATGTGAAGCAGGTTTTAAGCAATGTCTATTGAAGAAGAATTCCTCAGTCTCCTTGAGAAAAATAAGAGATTCAGGTTAACTGTAGCTTCTTATCTTGGCTATAAAGAAATACTTCAAAGGCTTAGTGAACATGATGAAAAATTTGAAGATATTTTGGAAGAAGTAAGGGCACTAAGAGAAGGACAAAACAAACTATGGGAAGAAGTAAATTACCTACGGGCTGATGTGATGAGTTTTGGTAAAGCTGTTGGCAGAACTCTTGAAGATTACACAGCTGCACTAGTTAGACTGATTTTGGAGGAGAGAGGGTACTCAAAAGAGAAATTATCTGTAGGGAGGAGGACTCTGGTTTATGAGGGTAAGGTTATTGAGATAAATATATTTAATGAGGATCCTTTAGTAGTTGGGGAGGTAACTACGTACGTAAGTGAAATTGATGAGGCTAGAAAAGAGGTAAATAAAGTTTTAGAGCGTATTAAAATAGCTGAGAAGGTTTCTAATAGGAAGACTGAGCTTGCCCTTTTAGCAGTCGCAAATGCTCCTTCTGACGTTATCAACGAATTAAGAAAATTAACAAAGAAACATAAAATAACATTAGTATATGGAAGAAAACTTATTTAAAATTTCTTTCACTTACTTAAACTCCGTATTCTGGTTTCCACGTAATTTGAAACAAAACTTGTGAATTACAGGGGTTTTTATTCACGTGTCATAAGTTTAGTTTTAACCCATTTCCTAGAAGCCCCAAGCTTCAGCGAATAATTAACAAAAGGTGGACCTCCTCACACAAAAATAATAGCACCATAAAATAGTTAAATTTGCACCTGATTTAGCTGTTGATCTCCAAGAAAGATACATAATTAAACTTGAGTCAGTTGGTGCCGCAGTTACTGTGGTGGGAAGTGAAAGCCTAAGGCGACACCTAAGGTGATATCTACACATCCATTAACTTAAGAGGGGAAGCAACTGGCACGGAGGCTTAAAAATTCTTTTAAAAGGCCATTCTAAAAACTGAAAGTTTAAATGCTGAGTAGCCTATGTCTACTTCAGCTGGAGTTTTTAAATGTGAAGCTTGGAAAGAAAGGATTTTGCAGTCTTAGAGACCCATCGAAAAAACCAGATTCTTCAAAAATAAAAGAAAGCATTCAAATATACAAATTAACCGCTGTCCTAAGCATTTTTATATTAGTTTACTCATTAGTTTTTTGCCACATATTCCTTTAGCAAGGCCCTGTTTAGGCTTTTAATGTCTAAAATCATGCTTTAAACATCTTTCTCCCATTACAAAAAGTTTAACCTCCCTTTTCATAAAGTATCCCTTTTTTCATTTTACTACAGGATTTTTAAAGGTGAAAAAGCTTTTTGAGGAAAATAGTTGATTCAGATTTTTCCGGTGTATGTATATGAGTGAAGATGAGAAAGTTAAGTTTAGAGAAGATTCCGGCCAAGGATCAGGTGAGGAATGTCCTCATGATAAACTTGAGTTTTTAGGTTCTCAAAAAGCTGAAAAAGGAGCTAATAAATACTATAGATGTTTAAAATGTGGCAGCGTCATAGTTATTCCTTCCGATGAAGATAAAATGTACGTTATTCCTGGAGTTAAAGATGTTAAAGACATGAAGAAGCTTGAAGAAGCCTTTAAAAAGAAAAGAGACTCTCCGCATTGAAAAAGAAATTTAGGAAGGTAAATGTTTTTCAATCCATAAAAAAACCTTTTTTGTTTCAAAGAAGCATAGATGTGCAGAATATAGTGCTTCCTCCTTTTTAAGAAGTAAAAAGTGAGTTTTCATGAAAGAGGCATTGTTTGGCCCAGCTGGCTTTCCAGTTAATGGTTTAAAGGGTGAAAAAGCTTTTGAATACCTTAGAAAGAAAGGATTATTTGCTATGGAGTATCAAGCAGTTAGGCGCTTACCTAAGAAAAAAGAAACAATGGAGAAACTTGGAGAAACTGCAAAGAAGTTTAAAATTAGGTTAAGTGTGCATGGACCTTATGCCATCAATTTAGCCTCACCTGAGAAGGATAAACTTGAAACAAGCAAAGAACGTTTATTGAATGCGTGTAGAGTTGCTGATTGGATGAAAGCGTTTCATCTAACATTCCATGCAGGTTATTACAAGGGAAGAAGTAGGGAAGAAACATATAACCTTGTTAAAGAGGGAATTAAATCTGTGGTTGAGCAATTAAAGACTGAAGGAATAAATGTGGAGGTCTCTCCTGAAACAACAGGTAAACCAAGCCAGTTTGGTACAGTTGATGAGGTAGTTAAGCTTTCAAGTGAGTTAGACATGGTAGTGCCTACAATTGATTTTGCACATATTCATGCAAGGGAGGGGGGAGTGATTAAAAGCAAAAGGGACTACGAGAAAATTTTTGACAAAGTTGAAAAGGAATTAGGGCCAGAAGTTGCGAAGAATTTAGTCATTCACTTCTCCGAAATAGAGATGGTAGAAAGTGGATACGGTGAAAAGACGCATCACGATCTAGGTTCAGGTTATGGGCCTGACTTTAAACCGTTAGCTGAAGTTATTGTAGAGACGGGTTTAACACCTACAATAATTTGTGAAACACCTTCCTTGGATTTGGACGCTTTAAAAATGAAAAGAATCTATAAAACTTTGCTCAGAAGCAAAGAAAGCTGAAAATGCCGAGGAAACTTTCTTATTATTTTTTAAAACCTGTCATTATTTAAAAGCAGACACATCTTTTAAAACTATGGAAAGGTTTTTCTTCTCTTCAACACATTTTTACACGTAATTAACTCAACTTTTACATCTTTCAGAAGATACAGAATAATTTTCAAAGGATTTATCTGGAAATTTAAACCTTCAAATATTCTTTCAAAGTAACAGCTTTCAAACAATTGCTCTAACCTCCTTAGTTTTAAGTTTTTTCAGTCACTGTTTTCTGGATTGAGTTTTATTTCCCATAATTTCTCTGTTTTGCTAACACTCATTCCACAAAAGTGATTTTTGAAACCAACAGAAAAATGAAGAATTTTTACAAAAAAAGAAAACGGGTAAAGTTTAACTGAAGTAAAGCTTTTATTTTGAAGAATAATGTTTCCTTAAATTGTTAAGAAGCAACTTAAGGAGGTATACTGAAATGCTAGAGTTTAACGTAGTTATTGGAGGCGTGGGAGGGCA
>JAOZFT010000009.1 GCA_027492035.1 Thermoproteota archaeon | reverse complement strand
TGGAGGAAACCGTTAAGAAAAAATTTGCTAAGTACAAGGTTGAAGATGGAAAAGAGGAAATTTCTTTCACAAACGATTTAAAGGATGCAGAGGCTAAGTACTTCCCCATAATAACAATTAAAAAACTAGAAAGGGCAAAAGAAATACCCTAAATTCAGCACAAAACAGAAAAGCACCGAGAAACTTCCTAATTATCCCTTAAGCAAGTTTCTAAGTTTCTAACTGCTGCGTTATCTCTGTCAAAACTTCTGGGTAATAAATAGAAATATAACAAGCTAATGCATGTTTAATAAGGGTTGAACGGTTTCTAACTTTGTTACGGTTCTTTTTCATGAAAACCTTCAGCTCAATAACTTTTTTAACAGGCAACCTAACAGAAACCATTCTAGTATCCCCTTTCAAAAGCGATATCCAAACTTTCTCATCATTCATGGTAGGGCCATCATGCATGTAGTAAGTTAAGGCTGTTCTCACGAATTCACTTCTACTCATAAACCCCCTCTTCTTCTTTATGTAATCGATAACTTCAACCATGTACCTTGGGAGCCTGACACAAATTATTTTAGTCTTTTTGGAGCCACCTAACGAATTGCGGACTTCATCATCATCCAGTATATTCATTACATCCCCCAAGAATTAAAATAAAATCGAATGAAGAAGAAACCTGAAATGAAAAAAGAAAAGCGACAGTTAGTTCATACATTTTCTTTTTTTTTAAGTTTTATGTTTTAAATTTTCTTTATTTTTCTTATAAAATGTTTATTAAATTTTATAATTTCTCAATTAATTACTTTAATATAAACCGTTTATTTTCTTACGTTTATATTTTCAATTCTTAGTTAAACCTATGTATCTGAAGCAGTGTCAATGTCTCCTATATCTTTTTCTCCTATATCTTTTTTTTATGTAGTTTTCAATTCTCGTCCCATGACCCTGTATTAGATGAAGACACTCTACTTCTTTATTGGAAGTAAGACATCTCATCTGCAGTAACTTACTTTTCTTATTTTGCTTTTTAACAAGTAGAAAATAACCGTTAATAAAACAATGAAGAAAATTATTTTGAAAAGGAAAAATATTACTTGCATCAATACAAAGGCAATAACTGCTGCTAGCAACAAAACTATGAAAGTTTCCAATAACTCTGCTGTTTTCATTTTCCTTAACCCCCCTATTCAGACCTTAAAAGAAGCACGGGAATATTTGTTTTCTCTATCACTTTCCTAGATATACTTTTCTCAAAGAAGGGTTTCACCCTCTTTCTCTTAACTAAAATAATTAATTCGTAACCCTGGTTCGACTCTTCAACTATTGCTTCATACACTTCCCTACAAGCAACTATTCTAGCCTCTGTTTTTAAGCCATACTTCCCCATTTCCTTTCCAACTTCATTTATTCTCCTCTTTAATTTTTTTGTTACATCCAGTTTAATCAGTTGCTCTTCGCTTTCAAGTGATGTGGTAGGTGGCAGTTTGACAGCTGTAAACAGTACATACAAATATTTTTCTGCGTTTTTCAAGAAAAGGATAAGTTTTAAAACATCTTCAGCCTTTGTTTCTAACCCTATAGGAACCAAAACCTTCCTTTCTATTTCGTTCATTCCTTCTTCTTTACCTCTAAAACAACAGAACTAACAGTTGTTTTTATTCCAGGTATCCTAAATATTTTGTCATTAAGTATTTTTCTGAATTTATCTATAGACTCAACTTCAACCTCTGCATGTAAATCAAATTCTCCAGTTATTTCATAAAGAAGTTTCAACTCCTTAATTTTAAGCAATTCTTCACAAACTTTATCCAAGTACCTTGGTTCAATTACTATTTCCAAAATAACCTTCAACATTTTACACCTCCGTTTTCAAAACATTTCCAAAATTTTTTCTATAGTTCTTTCTAAATTATTTCCTTGAAGAAACGAACCCTAACCTTCCTTCTTATTTCATCGTATTTTTCGGGTTTAATTATTCCTCTACGTTTCCTAATCCCTACAAAAACCATTTCATCTAATCCTGTCTTTTCAGAGAAATTAATTACTTCTCTGTTCCTTTCCCCTATCACCACTTGAGCTTCACATCTATACCCCCTACGTCTCAACTTTTTACAGGCTTCTCTTAAACTCTTCCCTGTCTCCTCACTTAACTTCTCTATTTCGCTGTACCTTCTAACCTTTAATTCCTCTGGGGTAAGCACAGTTAACAAATATATTTCGTTAAGTTTCCTCAAGTTTTGCTCCACAGTTACAACAACTTTTTCACTTGGCATGTAAAAAGGGACGTATATCCCTGTCTTAATCACAGGCAAGGCAGGTTTTATTTTTTCAGCTGAAACTCTTCCAAACACAGGTAATTTAATTCTTTTACGTAAAACAACGTAAACTAAGAATCCTGTTGCCATCCAAACAGTTCCAAGCACTCTCCCAGTTGGATGGAACAAAAGAATTAAACTGAACATTGCTGAAGTTGAAACTAAACCAAGGGCCGAAACAAGAGACACTTCTTTCCCCCTGAATTTAAAGTTTAAAGGAGTTTTCCATGGCCTGTAAGCATCTTTATCAACTCCTCTCAAAACAATGTGGGAGAAATTCACTAAAACATAAGATAAAACAGCTCCGTAATTGTATAAGCTAGCTACAAACCCTATTCTCCCAAGTAAAGCAAGTAACCCCCCTAACAAACCAAAAATCACTATGCTTCTGACAGGTGTAGCCCTAACTTCATGGAGTTTACTAAACCAGAGAGGGAAAAGATTATATCTACTCATTGAATAAATAACTCTGGAAACACCTATAACTCCTGTATTGGTTGAAACTACACAGATGGCGAAAGCAACCAAAGCAACGAATTTGGAGAGATATGTCCCTACACCAGGTACCATTGAAGAAATTTTGGCTACTGGGTTGTAAACAGCCTCACTTAAACCTTTCCAGCCGAGAGTCCCTAAACCTAGAACTGAAAAACTTAAAGTGAATAAAATAACAGCTATTATTGACAACTTAAAAGCTTCAGGCAGAAATTTGGCAGGTTTCTTTGTTTCTTCAGCAGCTTGGGCAATAGATTCTATCCCTATAAAGCTGCTCATGGCTAAAGTGACGCTGTAAATTATGTTTTCATTTTTCACGTTTCCAAACCCAACATAAAAAACTTCTCTGTGCTTGACAGGTGAACCGAAAACAACGAAGTTTTTCAGGAAACTACTTGTTTTAAAAACAAAAAGGAAACCTGAAATCAAAACAAGTGCTTCAACAATTAAAGTTAAAACAACTAACACTTGATTCAGAAAAGAAGACTCTTTTATACCTAAAACATTAATCCCTATCAGAGTTAAAGTTATTAGGAAGGCAGTTAACCCTATGCCTGAAAAAGCAATTTCGAGACATGTATGGGGGAAAAAAATAATGTTTCTCTGCAAAATAGGGAAAAGAAAACTTAAATAACCAGCTGAAGCAATAGAGAAGAGACCTATGTCAAGAACGTAATCTAACATTATCGCCCACCCAGCCAAGAAACCTAAAGCATCCCCTTTAGCCCTCATCCCATAAATCTGAGCCCCGCCGGCATAGGGATAAATAACAGTTAATTCAGAATAAACAAGGCCTGTGGTAACGTAACATATTGAAGCAATCAGGAAAGCTAAGGGTGAGAAACCTGCAGCGTAAGCAGCCACTAGTCCTATTGCAACGAACACGTCAGCGCCTACATCCGCGAAACCCATCGAAAAAGAGCCTAACAAACTTATTTCTCTTCTTAAGTGAGTTATTTTGCTCTTTGAACCCCTGTTTTCACTGCCCAAGAAAAACCCCTCTCCCTACCACCCTTACCTTCACTTTCAAAACAAGGCGAAAGCCCTTCTACAAAAACTCTGCAAAACCTTTGTGAAAAACCTTCTATGAAAACTTATACAAAAAACATGCTTTGAAAAATGCTTTTCCATGACACATTAAATACCTTTAAAAATAAATACTTTTTAAAACGCAATAAAACTTCTCCTTAACCCTTCTCCACTAGGTGTGAAAAATTTGCGTCTAATAATTGCCGGGTTTGGAGCAGTTGGACAAAGCTTAGTTTCACTTCTAAAAAACAGAATGAACTGGCTGCGTGAAAAATATGGTTTACCGATCAAAGTAGTTGCTGTAATTGACAGAGGAGGAGCAGCTATAGAAAAGGAAGGTTTAAACCCTGAAAAATTAATAAAAACAAAAAAAATTAAAGGAACAGTGGCTTCATACCCGGAAAAAGGAGTAAAGGAGGTTTTATGCCAAGAAGTCATTGAAGAAACAGAGGCTGAAGTAGTTGTTGAAGTAACCTCAGCCAACGACCTTTCAACAGGTGAGCCAGGGTTCTCAAACATTACAACAGCTTTAAAAACAGGCAAAAACGTGGTTACAACAAACAAAGTACCTCTAGTTTTAGCTTTACCAGCCTTAATGGATTTAGCAGAACACAACTCTGTCCTTTTAAGGTTCAGTGGCACAGTAGGTGGAGGAACACCCATCCTAAACTTCGGAAAAGAATGTCTGCAGGGTGAAAAAATAATTTCAATTAAGGGTGTACTTAATGGCACAACCAATTTTATTTTAACCGAAATGGAGAAAGGTGAATCCTTCCACAATGCTTTATTAAAAGCTAAAAAATTGGGGTACTGTGAAGAGAATCCTTCACTTGATATAGACGGCTTAGACACAGCTTTTAAACTTGTTATTTTAGCTAACTGGGTAATGGACAAAGAAGTCACTCTAAAAAACGTTAAAATCAAAGGCATAAGAGGCATTGAAAAGGAAGAATTAACCGAAAACCTGAAAAAAGGTTACACAATCAAATTAATAGGGTCAATAGAGGAAAAAATAGAAGTTAAACCATCAAAAATATCTTTAAATAACCCCTTAAACGTTAAAGGAGTCTTAAACGCTGTAATGTTCAAATCAGAAATTTCAGGAAACAAAACAATTATAGGTCCAGGGTCGGGTGGGTTAGCCACAGCCAACTCCGTAATAAGGGATTTGATCTCAATAAAGAGGGAGTTAATGATGAGGATGGTAAGGTGAAGTAGAGATGTTAGTTGTTATGAAATTCGGTGGTTCAGTTCTTAGAGGCACTGAAGACTTCAAAAGAGCAAGCTTCATAATAGAAAAAACCTTCTCTGAAGGAAAAAAAGTAGTAGTTGTTGCTTCAGCCCTAAAAGGAGTAACAGACAAATTAATAACATTATCAAACCATGCCTTAAAAAGGAACAGTAACCTAAAAAACAAATTAATCCAGGAATTGGAAACACAACACACAGAAATAACTGAAAGAGGTTTAACTAAAAAAGAAATAAGGGAAGAAATCAACAACAAACTGAAAACACTGATTAACGACCTTCAAAAAGTAGCTTCAGGCATTTATTTCCTAGGTGAACTAACCCCAAGATCCAAAGACTACTTAATGTCCTTCGGAGAAAGAATGTCAACTCTACTACTTCACGGTTTCCTAAAAGAAAAGGGCTTAAAAACGAAACTTTTCACAGGTTGGGAAGCAGGCATAATCACAGATTCAAACTTCGGTGAAGCAAACCCCCTCATCAACCTGACAAAATACAACGTAAAAAGGAACCTTCAACCATTGCTGGAAAAAGGGGAAATCCCTGTAGTTGCAGGTTTCATTGCTGCAACCCAAGAAGGTGAAATAACAACTTTAGGCAGGGGAGGGTCAGATTTCACAGCCACTCTACTGGGTTGCTCACTGGAAGCTGATGAAATCTGGCTCTGGACAGACGTAAATGGTTTAATGACAGCAGACCCTGCAATTGTTCCTTCAGCAAAAACAATACGTGAAATTTCATTCCTTGAGGCAACTGAAATGGCTGTTTTAGGAGCTAAAAAAATGCACCCAAAAGCTTTGGAACCAGCACTAAAAGCAAACATACCAGTAAGAATAAAAAACGCTTTCAAGCCAGAAGAACCAGGAACACTCATTTTGAAAAAAAGAAAAATCAGGAGGGGGGAAATAGTTAAAGCAGTCACCCTGATCAGAAACGTTGGTTTAATAAACGTTAAAGGACCAGGAATGATAGGGAAACCAGGTACAGCAGCAAAAATATTTAACTCACTTGGAAGAAACAAAATAAACATTTTAATGATAAGTCAAAGCGTTTCAGAACTCAACATATCAATGGTTATACCTGAAAAAGATTTCGAGAAGGCATTATCTACTCTACAACTAAACTTTTTAGGTGAAGGGTTAATCCAAGACGTTGCAGGGGACAAAAACATTTGTGTAGTAGCTGTAGTAGGGGAAGGGATGAAAGGAACACCTGGAGTAGCAGCAAGAGTTTTTAAAGCAGTGGCCCAAAAAGGAATAAACGTAATAATGATTGCTCAAGGGTCATCAGAACTAAACATATCCTTTGTAATAGAGGAAAAAATGGGAGAAAAAGCAGTTAAAGCCCTACATGAAGAATTCTCCCTGGGCAAAATCCAATGAAAAAGAGGAAATTTTTCAGAAAAAATTTAAATCAAAAAAGCTTTTTTAGAAAAAAGGAAAAATTCTTTCAACCCTTGAGAAAATAAAGAGGAACTTTAACATGCCTAGATGGGTTTGGATGTGGAGAGGAAGACGTAGAGGCAGGCCTTACAGCTGTTTAATCTTACATTCGCTCCCATACCTCAAAGAATTCATCCCAAACCCCTGCCTAAACCCTGACCCAATAGAGCTAACTTATCCAGAATACGAAGTCCTACGCTTAATGGATCTAGAAGGTTTAACACAGGAGCAAGCAGCTGAAAAAATGGGCACCTCAAGAGGCACCATTTGGAGACTTGCCAGCTCAGCCAGGAGAAAAATAATACAGTCGTTAACGGAATCTAGGCCGTTGATTTTAACAGCTAAAGGAGAAGTGAAAGAAGTAAGGGAAGTAAAACATTGAATTCAGGAGTGACCGAAATGGTTATCTTAACAATAAACGGGAAAAAGCCTCGAATTCATCCCTCTTGCTTCATCGCTGAAACAGCAGTAATAATTGGAGACGTTGAAATAGGTGAAGAAAGCAGTGTATGGTTTAATGCTGTCTTAAGGGGGGATAACAACAAAATAAAAATCGGCAAAAAAGTAAACATACAAGACAATTGTGTACTCCATGTCGACCCACTCCAAGAAATGGTCATCGGTGACTCTGTCACCTTAGGACATGGAGTCATATTCCACGGTTACAAAACTGGAAACAATGTTTTGATAGGGATGAACTCCACAATTTTAGAAGAAGTAGAAATAGGAAGCTGGAGCATAGTAGCTGCAGGTTCAGTAGTTAAAGCAAAAACAAAAATACCCGGAGGAGTAGTTGTAGCAGGTGTACCAGCAAAAATAATTAAAACAGTGGACGAAAAACTAAAAAAACTAATAAAGGGAAGCGCAAACTATTACTCTTCCGTAGCAAACAAAATATACAAAAAAGCAGCCTCCTCTAAAATTCTTTAAAAGCTGCCAACTTAGTTAACCTTGCATCCAAACATGCACATCGAGGACTCAATAACTGTCTCAACTTAGCGATATCTGTACGTTAAACAATCCTTTCCTAGGGGTAAAGAAATTGGTTTTGATATTTGAGAAGGAAGTCTTTAAATCAATGATTAATGATTGCAAGGTTAAGAAGCCCTTAGAAGCCTGCGGCGTAATTGTTGGAAAATGTTCAGGGGATAAAAGGATGGCTTTAAGGATTTACGAAGCAACAAACATCTTAAGATCCCCTATTAAATACGAAATAGACCCTGAAACCCTTTTAAGAGCCTTTAAAGAATCAGAAGAAGGAGGATTAAAGGTTCTAGGTTTCTACCACAGCCACATCTGCCGTGAAGCAACTCCCTCCCCTATGGATAAGGAAAAAGCTTGTTATAAAGGCTACATTTATGTAATTGTTTCTCTTGATAAAGATGGAGTTAAAGCTTATGTCTGGGACGGGGAAAGTTTTGAGGAGGAACCAATAATTGTAAAGTCTTAACACATTCTCCTCTAATTCTGTTGGAGACAAGGGTTCCAGCCTTATTTATGGCTTCCATGAGTATCGAGAAAATGTCATGTGCACGGTGGCCACAAAATCCCAGATGAGGGTTAAAACTGGTATTGGAGAGATTAGAAGGAACATGAATATTACACATTACACCTAAAATGGCGAAGAACATTAAAGAAGTTAGAGACAGGGTTAAATTAATTGGTGAGAATTTATCTGGTTTCGGTGCAGTTTTCATGGAGAAATTTATAAAAGTTTAACATTAAAAATTCCAGTTTAAATGCGAATACCGCGAGTTTTCCATGTGAAAGCATGACTCCTTATTGAAAATGTTTAAAAACAGGTTTTAACGGTTCCTGGTAAAAAAGGGTTTGGGAGAGGACACTCGGGTTCATTATGTTGTTTGGATCTAAAGTTTTTAGTTTCCTTTAGAAGATTTTTAAGCTTTCATCTAGTTCCTTTGTTAACAGTTCTTTTGCATCACATCTATCCCATGTGAAAGTGACCCGCTAAATTTTAACCCAGCAACGTACATTTCTTTTATGGATTTAAATGATAAGTGCAGTAAACTTGGTGATTTGAAGGGTAAGGTAAAGTCCTAGAGCCTTTTTAACTGTTTATTTGGAAATTTGTTGGTATTTTGTTGATTGTTAACTTTTTGGAATGTAGTGGGAGTTTATGTTTTGGATAAACGTTCTCCATTTTTGTTTTCATTTTTCACTTTTTCTTTCCATGTTTGGAGGGTCGTCAATGAATCTCCATATGCCGGATCCTGGTTTTAACAGTATTATTCCAAGTTTATCTGTTAATAAATCGCTTATTAATACTTCTTTCTCCTTGGGTGATATTAGAGCAGTAGCTGATGTTTCTTTTCCTTCCTTATCACTCGTTACCACCCTAACTTTAACAATGTTTTCTATTTCTATTAGTTGTATTATTTCTCCTCCGGCAACTTCCAGTTCTCTCAGTTTTGATTCTTTTTTTGGAGGGTAGAGATCTAGTTTTTCTGCTAGTTTTATGGGGATTAACAGTTTTGGTTTGTTCACTTCAAAACCCGAATTTACGAGTGCAATGGATTTAACTTCCTTTCTTGGCCCCTTTATCCTTAGTTTTACTCTGATCGCCAATTTTTTCCTCCTCAACTGGTATTATTATCCCTATAACTCTTCCTTCCTTAAGTTTACCTATTCTTTCAGTTTTTTCCATTAGTTTAACACCTTTTATCTATCAATTTTACCCTTATGTTTATTTATATTCCTATGCTCTCTATACCTGCTGTAGAAAATTTTCTTAAAACCTTTTTCATAAACCCTTAATCTATCTACAACTATTCTTTTTGATCTTTCAGCAGATCTTTCTTTTGCTTGTTTAAATAACTAAATTAACTTCTTTTATTTTTCTTTCTCCAGATAAACGAGTAGTGACCAAAAAAATCAGTGTCTATTATTTCCCAAAACCAGTTATATTCTCCACCGCACTTTATTGTAGTTTCGTCAACATGGAATTTTCCACTTAATTCAATTTTTAGGTTATCAACAAATTCTTTAACAAGCTTGGAATACTTCGCTATCCATTTTCTACTTTTCTATGACAAATTGTTTAAAAGTTTCCTTAATTTCTCCTTAAATTAAATGGTACAATAACTTTAATGTGGGGAACTTAAAAACGTTGCCTAAAAAGAAAAAAGGGACCTATGGATTGTGGTAGAGGTTCAGGTGAACATGTAAGTTATTTGTATGGTTGCTGTTACTTTTATTTGACCTGGTGAAATAGGTGTAGATGCTCCTGTTTCAGCTTTAGCTATTTCGTATAAGTTTACCGGTGCGGGTTTGTAAATTCCTGTTTCTGCTATGTTGATTATTTTTGTCAATTTTATTTGTGCAGATTCTGCTATTGCTTCAGCTTTTGTTTCTGCATTTTCCACAGCTTTCTTAATAGCTATTTTTTCTGTTTCTTTCATTTTTTGGTCTGATAAAGTGAAGTATACCCCATCTACTTTGTTTGCTCCTGCTTCTACAGCTGCATCAATTATTTTTCCTATCTCATATGTTTTGTTTGTTGTAACCATAACCCGGTTGTTTACTTTGTACCCTATAACTGTGTATGGTGGACTTTCGGAGTATACTGGATAAATACTGAAGTAAGTTGTTTCTATCTTTTCTTTCGGTATTCCTATAAACTTAAGTTTGTTTATTGCATTCGTCATTTTTTCCGCATTTGTTGTTACAGCTTCTTTAGCTGTTGAGGCTTCTGTTTCCACTTGCAAACTTATCTTTGCTTGGCCAGGAAACGTTTCAACTACACCTGTTCCCCTAACAATCAATATGTTAACTGTTTTGTTCAGGTTTTCTGCAAACAGGGGGTTTAACCCCTTTCCAAAGTTTACTTTGCATAGTTGATTTAGTGTTTTCAATACTGCTGTGGCTGAGAATGTTAAAAATATTAGTGAAAACGTTAATACTAAAAATTTTTTGTTCATTCCCTTTTCCTCCATAAACCTTTTCTGGGAGGATTTGAAGGGAATATTTCAGATATTGTTTTTATTTCTATGTATTTGAACGTTTGTTCCAGTTTTTTGAACTCTTTTGGGTGGAGAAACCGGTTTTATTTTTGAAAAATTTAAAGTTTAAATATGATTCTTCTGTATCTACTCAAGTTAAGGGGAATCCTTTATTTCTTTGTTTTTTGAGGGGTGGATGTTTAGTGAATGAGTTTTTCTTTTTTGGAGAGAGGTAAATTGAGATGCTTGGTAAAGTGGCTGTTGTAGGGGCCGGTATGACACGTTTCCATCACTCCCTTCACAAAAACAAGAACGGAAGGGAGCTCTTTGTTGAAGCTGTTTTAGAAGCCTACTCCTCAGTTGATAAAGGAATTGATCCAAGTGAAATAGGTGCCGTGTTTACAGGTTACTTTGCACCTACCTTCTTTGAACATCAGGCACATGTAGGTCCATTAGCAGCTGATTGGGTTAATCTAACCCCTAAAATGGGTTGGAGGACTGAATCGGCTTGTGCAAGTGCTTCAGCGGCTTTTATAACAGGGTATATGGCTGTAGCTTCCGGCTTACGTGACGTTGTAATTGTTGGAGGAATTGAAAAAATGAGCAACTTAACCACTGAGGAAGTAACTGATGCTTTGTCAGTGGCTGCTGACAACGAGTATGAATTACCTGCAGGCGTAACTTTCCCTGGTCAATTTGCTACAATGGCTAACGCTTACTTTAAAAGGTATAATGTCACTTGGGAGCAGCTTCAGGCTATACCTATAAAAAACCACAGAAACGGAGCATTAAACCCTAAAGCACAGTTTCAGGAAACAATAATGGATAGAGCTGTTAAAGTAGGTAAGAAACTTGGGGTGAAGTTTAAGGATGAACTTGATTTCCTTAAGTCAGAATATAACAGAGTTATCGCCTGGCCTTTGAGGCTTTTTGACTGTTCCCCGATTTCAGACGGGGCTTCAGCAGCTATACTGGTTAGGGGAGAGTTAGCTAAGAAGTACACTGACACCCCTGTTTATGTTTCAGGAGTGGGTTTTGCAACAGATAGTCTTTCTTTACATGACCGTCAAACCTACACTTCCTTTAAATCAACTATGGAGGCTAGTAAACAAGCCTACAGGCAAGCTAATGTGAAACCTAAGGATGTAGACGTAGCCGAGGTACATGACTGTTTTTCAATAGCTGAAGCCATAGCTACAGAAGACCTTGGTTTCTTTAAGAAAGGGGAGGGTGTGAAAGCTGCACAGAAGGGAATCACTTCAATCAAAGGGGACAAACCGATCAACCCCTCTGGTGGTTTAAAATGTAAGGGGCATCCTGTAGGAGCAACCGGGATAGCCATGGTTTATGAAATATGGAAACAATTAAGGGGTGAATCGGGGAAGAGACAGGTTGAAAACGCTGAAACAGGGTTAATTCAAAACCTTGGAGGTTCAGGGGCAAGCTGTGGAGTAATAATTTTAAGGAGATGAGGAGAGATGAGTGAGTTCCTTATTTCTGAATTTTATGAAAAATTGAAGGAAGGCAACCTTGTAGGTGTTAAATGTAGAAAGTGTGGCTTCTACATGTTACCGCCAAGAATGATTTGTAGAAACTGTGGAACTAACGACCTTGAATGGGTTGAATCAAGCAAGACAGGGGTGCTTGAAACCTTCACGGTTGTCCATGTTCCTCCTGTAGGACTTGGAAAGGAAGCCCCGTACATTGTGGGAATAATTAAACTGGATAACGGAGGAAAGGTAACAGCCAGGATTGAAGGCTTCAACCCTAATGAACCTGAAAAAATTAAAATAGGAAGCAAAGTCACACTCACTCCCTTAACTAGGGAAGGAAAGCCTGTGTTAGCTTTTAAACCAATAAATCAGTAACCCCCCAAAAAAATATTAATAAGTGGTATTTACTTTCTCTGAGGATAGGCTAGATTTTGCCTGTTTTAACAAATAAGATTAAAAGCATAGCTGCTGTTAATGCTACAAGTGCGGCAAACAGGAAAGTAGCAGCTGGAGAAATGTAACTGTAAATTGCTCCTGCCAAGATGCTTGAAACTAAAGCCATTACACTTGCTGAAGTGTGGAATGTGCCTAAAGCTGTTCCTCTAACTTCCGCTTCACTAAGATCTGAAACAAATGCTCTCTGTGTACCGTCAAAAAAGGCGTAAGATAAACCATATAGTGTGAAAGCGATAAACAATTGGAGAGTGGATATTTTTGTGGTTAATGCTAGGCAACTTAAGCCATAAAGCAAGTAACCTGTGAATAACACTACAGCTCGACCTATTCTGTCTGATAGCACCCCTGTTGGGATGGAGAGGAAGGCGTAAATTATGTTGAACCAGACATAGAAGAGTATAGGTATTGACAGGGCTAGTTTTCCTGTGAAGAAGTCTTGTGCTCTTAAAATGAAGAACATGTAGGTGAAGTTGCTGAGTGAAAAAAGTGAAGCTACTAAAATGTAAATTTGTAGGTTTTTAGGCAGTTTTCTAAGGCTTATCCTTAAACTTAACTCCTTTATTTTCCTTTTCAAGCCCTTCCTTTCATGCACAAAAACCAGGGGAACTAAAGCTATAAAACCTATTAATCCTCCCAAAAGAATTACTTGCCTCATTTCCCATGTTAGGAAATAAATTAAGAGGAATGATAGAAGCGAACCCAATATTGCTCCTGTAGTGTCCATTGCCCTGTGTAAACCGAACGCTTTCCCTCTTACTTTTTTTTCTGCAGATTCAGATATTAACGCGTCTCTAGGTGAAGTTCTTAACCCTTTACCCACCCTTTCCAAGGGCTTAAGTAACAGCAGATGAATCCAGGAAGTGGATAATGCAAACAAAGTTTTTGTTAAACTTGAAAGGAAATACCCTGAAAAAACAAAACCTTTCCTTCTCCCTATTTTGTCTGACCAGTAACCAGAGAAAATGTTCAATAAACTGGCTGTGAAGTCTCCTGCACCACCTATTAAACCCACTATTAAACCTGTCCCTCCCAAAAAAGCAATAAACATTGGAAAAACAGGGCTTATCATTTCACTTGAGATATCTGTTATTAAACTCACAACTCCCAAAAGGAAAACATTTAGGCTTAACCCAGCAATTTTTCTACCCAAAGAAAACCCCTTCTCAACCTTTATTTTTGAATTTATTTGGAAAATTCACCCTATTTCTCCCAGTCCTCACTTAAGCCTCTTATTTAAATATGCTCCTATTCATTTTTCCACCCTTTTTAACCATAGACGGAATTATTTTTAAATAGCTCCTCCTTAATTCTTCTTTACCTTTCTTACCCTTTTATTTTTGAGAGGAGGTAATGGAGAAGTGGAGATAAAATCTGTAAAGGTGAAAGTGCCTGAAAACACAAACGTAATAATTGGTCAGTCTCATTTCATAAAAACCGTTGAAGACATTTATGAAGCTTTAATTAACTCTGTCCCAAACATTAAATTTGGAATAGGTTTCGTGGAGTCCTCTGGCGAATGCTTAATAAGGCACGACGGGAACGATGAAGAACTTAAAAAACTGGCTGCCGAGAAAGCATTAGAAATAGGTGCAGGCCACAGTTTCATAATTTTTATGAAAGACGCCTACCCAATAAACGTTTTAAGGGCTTTAAAGCAAGTACCTGAAGTTGTAACCATTTACTGCGCCACAGCAAACCCGGTTGATGTCTTAATAGTTGAAACTGAACAAGGAAGAAGTATAATAGGGGTTGTTGACGGTTTCAAACCGAAAGGAATAGAAGATGAAAAAGGAATAAAATGGAGAAAAGATTTCCTGCGAAAAATAGGGTACAAACTGTGAAATCCCTTACATCACTGCATCTAACAAAGTAGGTTTTAACTATCTCCATCTCCGCGTTGCACTTTCCAGCCTCTACTTCCCCTCCCTATTTATTTAGTTCAAATTTGCTTCTGAACAATACAGAGAGAAACAATGAATTTTTTGTCCTCTACCCTGCTAAGTCCCTCAGTTATCACCATGATGTCCACGGGTTTTGAGGCTTGAAGATTGAAAACTTACTTTTCTCCTTGAGAGAACGCATTTACACTCCCTCCTTATATCTAAAACTAGCTAAAAGAATCGCTAATAAAAATAAAGCCTCTTCATAAAGCAGAGGCAATACAAAAGTAACCTAAAGGAAAAGCAGGAGGCTTACGTGAAAAAACATGGAAAAGAGGCCTTAATTTTCTTTGTTTTGTTATTTGATATTGTTTTTCAGTTTGTGGAGTTTGGATACCCTGATGACTTATTAGAGGAAGCAGTGAGAAAAGTTATTCGGAAAGGAGAATGTTAATTCTTGAAAAATGTTTGGGATAGACAAAGAGTTGGTAACTTCCTTCAAAGAGGAAGATCGCGAAAAGGATAGAGAATAAAACCTGATGAAAGGTGTTTGTGTGGAAGTAGTTGTTGACACTTACTCCTGGGTAGAATTATTCATTGGCAGCAGTAAAGGCGAAAAGGTTAAGGAGATTACCGAAAAAAGCAAGAAATATTTACACACCTGGCACCCTTCTTGTAGAGGTTGCAAGGAAATACGTTAGAGAGGGAGTTAAGAGAAGAATTGGTTATGGAGGGACTTAAACAAATAGAAATAGTTTCCCTCACCGTCAACATAGATGTAGATTTAGCTTTAAAATCAGGTGAAGCCTACCCTGAATTAAGAGATAAAGCAGTTGAAGAGGGGAAAAGTGAGCCAAGTCTTTTTGACACCCTAACCCTTGCAGCGGCCAGAAGATATGAAGTCAAAGTATTAACTGGAGATGAACACTTTAAGAGGCTAAAAGAAACAGAATGAGAATCTTCTTTTCAACCTTAACCATTTCCACCTCAATTACTATTAAAAGAACTAAAAGGAATAATAAATCTATTTTTAAGAAAAGTCAACAATCAATCAACTAAACTATGAGAAATTGTGTTGAAACATTTGAAAAGGAGTTGAATTCCATTATCAACTCCCTCTAATTCCTCAAATTGTTCTATTCCCTCTAATTTATTTCAGCTCTGACCCGGAAACTCTGCAGCAACGAAGTTGCCGCAGCTTCATAAGGCTTTTAATCCATACCCTACCAGCCACTTAATTAATTGTCTTCATTGAATATAAACAACTAATATAAACAACTCCTCAATTGTTGTTTTTAACTCTTTAGCTACTTTATATGCTAGTTTAAGGGATGGATTGTACTTTCCCTTCTCCAGAAAAACAATGGTTTCCCTTCTTACTCCGACCTTCTTTGCAAGTTCTTCTTGTGTTAGGTTATATTTTGCTCTGAACTCTTTTATTCTTGTTTTCATTTCAACACCCTTGCTTACTCCAAACTTTTCCTGCTGTAGTAACTGTAGAAAGTCAAGTATAGCAGTGTTAAGGCACATGCTGAGAAAGTTAAAGCACACCCAGCTTCTACATACTTATTCAATGCTATCAAAGGTACCCCTACTAATGCAATACTTACACCGAAAATTTCTAATGTTTTTCTAGATGCTTTTTCACTTATTCTGTAAATCCTTTCATCTTCAATAACTTCTGTAACCGGGTTTCGGTAAAATGGTTTAATGATTTTAACAATATAGGCTCTGTCTCTTCCTTGTCCATATCTTTGAAATGAAGATGCACCTTTACCATAAAGGGACTTGAAGTTTATCAACACCTTCGAAGGATTTGTCTGGCTCTTTAAGCCCCTCAGCTGTTGACGGAATCAAAAACTGTGGAAGAGTATTTAAACTCAACCCCATTCATCTTCTCCAGCTTAAGCAACAAAGTTTCCTGGGTATAGGGTTTGCAAAGTTTTTCATTCAATCCAGTATCGCGGCTCTAAGCTTTTCCTGATTTTTTCTTCCCCATGAAACTTCCAAAGACCAATTTTAGGTTTATGATCTCTATTTGAAGTTTTTCTGTTAATGCATCACTAACGATTACTTCGTATTCACCTGGAGTCGTCACAGCCTCGGCTTCCACCCACTCTGTAACTTTGTCTTCTGTAACAACCCTTACATAGATTTTTCCTAAGGTATAAGCTGTTACCTCGGTGCTTACAACTTTGTATTTTTCACCTTTTCAGTTCCTCAAGCTTAAACTTTAACTTTTTAGCTAATGCTAAAGGAACGTGGATTTCAGGTTTATAGGCTTCGTAGCGCTATTAATTAAAGCTGGGGTTGATTTCGCTTCCCTTTCATGTTTCACTTCGGTAAGTATCCTTATACCTTTTTTTTCACTGGTTTATTTTACGGAATTTCCCAAATCTCTTTTTAAGGAAGCGTTACGCCAAAGCTTCATAGAGATGAATCTACCAAATTTCCGCATTACACACCACTCCACTACTTAAATTAGAAGAGAGAAACTTTATATATTTTATGTTCATCGGTTTTTTCCTATAAAAGGCGGCTTGATTGTGATCACATGGCATCTTTACTAAGCTTTTAACCGACACCCCAAGATCCCCTTTTACTCGTCACAGCCTACTACACTATGTAGCCCTTTATAAACTCAGCTTTCATATTTATGTCCTAATTAATTCTTTCAGCTGCTTAGCAAAGGTTTTCACTGACATCTTTGCAATGTTGAGGGTTAATAGTAAAAGAAGTTATGTTTTTAGCCGTTAACGTTACACCCGGAATCTAATAGATTTAATAATGTTAGAGGAGGGTTGTAGCTTTGATATTCAACCCTAAACCAATAAACACTAAAAAGAACTTCTTCAAAATGGAGGAAACAAAAATCACTTGGAGGCTTAAAGCAAAGGTTAAAACAATACATTTATATCTCCAAATTTTACAAGCACATTAATTTAGCAATTTACTAGGAGATTTAAAAAATGAAGTATTCAGAAATCATTGCAAGTTATGTTGGTTTCTCTTTAGTGGCTGTTACTATTTTATTGCTTTGGCTTCTGAATTTGTCACTTGGACTTGCATTCACTGTGTTTGTGGGGCTGGTGATGGCTTGGTATTTGAGGGTGAAAAGGAAAGGTGACGCCTACCTTAGAGAGGTTGCTAAAAGGATCAAATGTAAATTTCAGAGTGGAGGCCTTGGATACGGCCGTGTAATAGGTTTTTATAAAGGTTATGAGGTGGAAATAAGCGTTAACAAGGACTACGATGCTTTAAAAGGTTTATCTGGTTTCATTCTCAGTGAAGAAATTCTTAACTCGGTGATTGGTGTTCTAGCAGGAATAAAAAATTTCACAAGCATAAAAGTTAAGCATAAAGCCCATGTTAACGTTCCTTTCAAGTTAAACAGGAGGACATACATAGATAAACATTTAATTGTGTACCTTCCATTCTCTGATGGAGTTACAGGGTTGCCTAAATGTGAAGTAAAATCTCTTATAGCGAAGATAGATGAAATAATTGAAAAAGCTAAGGTAATTGAGAGGAATCCTGTTTCTAAACTCTAAATTCTTATTCTTTGAATCAACAAAGCCAGTAAAACTAGAATGGAAGACTAAACCTAATTTAATCAAGCATTGAAGCATCTTAAGCCAATTAAGGAAAAAAATTGTTTAACTAAAGCTGTTTTTCTCAATTTCTAAGTTTCATGTAGGCTGCTACTTCCTTTCTCTCCCTTAGAGGATTTTTCTCCCACAGTTTGGGCAGAAAACGTCACCGACTCTTATAGGATTGCCACAGTAAGGACAGAAGTTAGGTGCAGGGTGAGGGAGTTGTTGCGTTGCTTTCGCCTGTTCAATAGCTGCTATCCACCCGTTTGGGTCCCTCATTCCCTTAAACGAATATTCTTTGTCAGCATACACCTTTATGTGGGCCATAAACCCTTTCTCAACCCTTGTAATTGAAGCTAATGGAATTTCCAGTTTTTCCCTATGAGACTGTAGGAAAGACTCAATTATGCTTTGAAACCTGCCACCAATGAAGATCAGACGTGTATTAGTTAATATAAGCCTCCCGTTTATTGTTCTGAAAGAGTTTTTTGCATATGCTACCGGTAACCTTCCAGAATCCTTCAGAACTGTTTCTCCTGGCATAAGACCCGACATACAAACACACCTCTTAAAGCATTTACATTCTATCTAACCATCTAACTTGAATTCTCACGCTACCTTAAAATACGCGGTTACTTCTGAACCACGGCATATACACAAGACGGAAACCTGGAGGAGTTCTCCTGCTACATTGCACACAGTATCCATGGGTAAGCGGCCTCCGTTTTTATAGGCACGTTTAAGGGTTAAGTGATCTTAGCTCCGCATTTTGTACAGAACTTAGCTCCTGGAAGGATTTTAGCTCCGCATTTTATACAGTAAAGCGCTTGAGGCTTTGCATCCTGTGACTGAGCGGGTTTTAAAGTTTTTGTTAAGCTTTGCCCACATTTGATGCAAAATCTAGAAGTTGAGTCATTCGTAAATCCGCATCTTGGACACACTTGCACCGATGCAGGGACAGATTCAGCTGCTCCAAATATAGTTAAGAGAAGGTAATTTTTCAGTTGAGATGAAGGTATTTCACGTAGAATAACGCCATTTGAATATATTTCAAAGGAAACTGTTCCGTCAACGTTGCCCATTACCCTAACTGATTTATCTTCTTTACGTTTAAAGTTTCTGATCCACATAGTAAGCGACATACTGTCTGTACTTGTAACTGAAACTAGTTTCTTCCAATGTTCAGTGATCTTTAAAAGTCCCCCTTTCATGTACTGGAGGAACCCTTTTTTTACAAGATTAGATATGGTGGCATTAATCTGGGCTTCATCTTTTTGTGTCCATTTAATTGGCCCTTTTAGTGTTTTATTTAAACTGATTTGTATCTCTTCTTTTAAGTCTGTCGTAGTGAAATGCAGAAAGTCATCCTCTTGGCTAATTCCTCCTATGAAGTCTGAGTACTCTTGAAGTTTAATGGCAGCGCAGAGTACAAGATACTCTGGAATAGATAAAACCATGTAAGAGGCTCTGTTCCCTGCGCTATGCTTAAATAAAGAGTGTAAGAAATCTACAAGAGACAAGCCATCTAATACGTCATAAATGGCGGGCTCTTCGTTTTCAATCCCATACTGAAGTAAAACACCCTCCTTCCCGTAGTATAAAAGGTTATATTCAAAATCTGCAGCTTTAATAAGAAGCAGGAGAACTTGTTCAGGGTCTGCAATGATCCCTAACAGTTTAGCTGCATCCTCAGAAACATGTTTTACCTTCAAACTTGAAAAATCTAAAGGCTCTTTAAATGTAAACTGGTTCAAAGGAGAGCCTTCACCAAGCTTCAATCCCATTGCCCTGATTAACTTTAAAGTCTCATGTTTATCTAAGATTACATATTCCAAAAACATTCACCTTCATAAGAACAAAAGCTTATCACGCATAAACTCCAGGAAACTTTTTTCCTGTTCTTCCATTCTAAATTTTTTACGTAGATTCTTCAGGATCTTTTTCTTATCCTGGCTTGTTAAGTCGGTTCTTCTTTTTAGTCTTTCAAGTTCGTGACGGAACATTCTCTGTTCTTTCATGTTTTTCTCATGGATCTTCTCAAAATGAGCATCAATTTCTTTACCTATAAAGTTTGCAGTTGTTTTTCTGACTTTTCTTACGCCTTTCTCAACAAGTGAGGAGACTTTACCACCAGTTATAATATCAACAATAGCTAAAGGTGTAAATGCGGTGGTTACAATGAACGAAATTGCTTTTTCACTTGCTTTGCCACCAGCTTCAGCAACTCCTTCCTCCATACCAGTTTTTACCACGCTCCATGTTCTAGAAAATAAATCAACACCTGTGCCCCATTTACCTAAACGCTTAAGTCTTCCTCCCCATTTTGAACTTTTGAATTTCTTCACCCATTTCTTAGCTCTACTTAAGGTGCTAAATACTCTTTGTTGTGTAACAGTAGTAATAAACACACCTCGGCCTGAGGGCATTAAAGCATTAACTCCTTTCTCTACAGCTTCTAGATAGGTATCACCAGAACTAAGAAACGATGCAGCAGCATCTAATAATGAAGGAACAGATTTTAGTATTGAAGGTGACGTAGAAGGTGTAGTAGAAACAGTGGAAGGCTTCAGAATCTTCTTTTTTCTCGAAAATAAAGACTTAAGAAGTAACCCCACCAATGAAAGGCCTCCAGCCCCTATAATCAAAGTTGTCAAGGCGGATGTACCATTAGTTACAGATTCAGAAACAGAAAAAGTTTTAGTTGCATATGCTTCTTTACAACCTGTTTTCCAAGCTTTGACCTTAACTTTCCATTCCCCTGGAGGTGCATCACCTTTAAAGGCAAGCTTAAGGTCACATGGCCACTGATAATTGCCTTGACTATCAACTTCGACAACTTCAGCAATGTATTTACCAGATGGACTAGTAACCTCTATTGAAACCGTGGCACCTGTTACATCTTGGTCAGTGGAAGTTACAGAACCACTAACCCACACAGTATCATTTACGTTGTATACTTCCCTATCTGTAGAGACCGAAACAGAAAGTTTCTTTTCTGGAACTATGAAAAACTCCTTAAAATCGTAGGTTTTTGTATCAGTAACTTCTTCCGGGTACAAAGCAGCTACAACAAGGAACCTTTCTTTATCTTCAGGAACTGTATATGTAAATTGCAGCTGAATATTTCCTTTTCCCTGACTAACAGTAAGAGATCCTGCTTGACTCCAAGTTTCTGAAGGTTGACCATAAAGATATACTTCACCTGTAGGTTTAGAAGTTAATACATAATTTATTGAAGCCTTGAAAGTTACTTGTTGCCCAGGAGAAAACACTGTTCCTATAGGGGGATCAATGCTTTGAATGAATACTTCATCGGTTACTTGGGAAGTCGTCACTGGGCATCCTTTTTCATCCACGGTAACATCAGGAGGTGTATTTGGACACTCATCTCTCTCGTCAGGAACTCCGTCACTATCTGAATCAGTGATTGGTTTATTGGTTGGTTTATTGGTTGACTCACTGATTAACTTTCCACATGAACATGCTGAGATATCATGGCTTGAAATAAAGTTAGTATATTTGTGAAAAGCAGCTATATACTGCATATATATGTCATTGCCTTCTTCACATCCACCAGATGCCTTGCACTTTTCCCATTTATCCTTCCAAAATAAATAGTTGTGAAGTATTTCACAATATTTACTGCAAAGGTCGTCATCTTCAGATTTTACTTCAACCACAGTTAATGTTGAAGCTAAAATTAAAGGTATAATTAAAAGAAGTAGAGGTTTCTTATTATACATTTAAGGTTTCAACTCATTTTTTTGCGATTTTGGGTTTATTTTCTCTTCAATTTAGCTTCTTTATCTTCTGCTTAAGCGTAAAGAAGCGATCCATCTAGAGTGGAAGAATCAGAAGTAATTCAACCAAACTAGACTGGTTTTGAACAAATCGATGCAAAATTTTTATTTAAATTTTACTATTTCCATCATAATTCCAGGTTAAATTTAAATAATTTTCATTCTGTTAAAATTACCGGTGTGAAAGTTGTCTTTCTGTAATGTATGCGGAAAAGAAATACCTCCAGGTGCATCTTTTTGCCCAAGTTGCGGTGCACAAGTAGTAACTTCTGCAGAATCTGTTGCTGTTCCAGTCTCCCAACAGGACACGATGCCTTTGAAAAAGAAAAGTGTTATGTTAGCCACTGTTCTAGGTTTCTTGGTAGCTGGACTTGGCCACTTCTATCTTGGAAAGTGGAAAAGAGGCGGGTTATGGGTGATTGGAGCTTTAATATTATGGGCAATGATTGTTTACACATCACCAAGTTACCTTTTGACAGCGGGGTTGATAATCGGGATTTTCAGTGCTTTTGATGCCCGAAAAACTGCTTTAAAAAAGTACTCTTAATATTTCTTAAATTGATACAGTAGGTTAACTGTATTTTTCATTCTCCATTGATGTGATGGGATGTTACAGTGCATCGATCCGAATTTAAGGGTCAGATGGAAAATTTTCGTTCTAGTTTCATTAATTACTTCTTTGTTGCTTTTGTTTTCCTTGTTTTTTCTTTCCCCTTCTGAGGTTGGAAGGAGAGCTGAATCCGGTGAATACATTTTCTTAGAGTTCTGGGTAAATGAACACGGAAAAATTTTAGAAGGGAAACCCTTTAACTTGTTCATTGATTTTCCAAAGTACTGGTTAAATGAAGATTCACATGTATTGGAAGGCTTTGTTAATTCTGAATTCATTCAATTGAATTCTTCCTTAAAACTGATTTATGGTTCAGGCACTAGTTTAAGTGGTGGAATTGGTGGAGGAACTGCCAGTGATCTATTTGGGGTTTATAGTCTACCTTTCAAAGACAAAACTGCAAATTTGGAGATAAAGGATTTATCTGGGGATGGAACCGTGGTTGTTAGGGTAAATGAAGCAAGTATTTCTCTGAACCCTGGCGGAAAATGGAAGTCAACATTTAAAACAATTTTTAAGCATGAAGGAGGAGTAGTGGAAGTTGAGAAACGTATAACCTTAATTAACCACGGATTCGTAAAACCTAAGTTGACTTCTTCGGATTGACCTTTTCAAAATTTTAAATAGTAAATTACATATTTATAAAATTTTTGAGAGAGAAATAGTGTTTCTTAATGAATTTTCTCTAGCAAGTATTGAAGCGTTGTGATTTAAGTTGACTTGGGAGAATCCTGAATTATAAAGCAAGTGTTCCCTTTATGCTTCTGTGTAAAATTGATTTTTACTAAGCCCTTTTTAAAAATATCTGTTACGTTTTGCTGTTCAACTGGGGAGGAAAAAGGAACATTGCGTTTTTCAGAAATGAAGTCCAAACTGTAAATTCAGTACTTTAACTATTACATTCATTATTATCAGGATTATCCAGGCAAGTATCGCTATAACTAAGGCCCTTAACCAACTAATGTCAAACCAAACTTTAATGAGGAGCAGCCAAGTTATGATTGAAAGAAGCCAACCTATTAAAGGTATAAAACCCAGAATCCATCCGAGTATTGTCCCTGAAAGAGTTAATCCCAGGCATGAAACAAACCCTTTCTCTTTCCTTTCCTCCAAAACAATTTTTTGAGAAACCCAAACAGCTATGGCTGAAATTATCCACCCGATTATTGTCCCTAAAACGTTAAACACTGCCACCCCCCTCCATTCTTCCTAACCTATAAATCCTAAAAAACAAAGTTTCTTGAAAATACTTTTTATTTCTCTTTTTTTAATTTATTTCTTTTTTGTAAAACTTTTTTTCCTTAATATTGACGCTGTGAAAACAGGGTTGTTTCTGTACCCATTAACAAAGCTAAAAAGTTTAAGGAACAAAATTTATAAACCATTTTTCGATATCTCCTAAAAACTAAAAAGGAAAGTAGCAACAATGATTAGTGGATTATTTGTTTCTTTTGAAAAAGGAGAGATAGGAGTGAATATTTGAAACTTACAAAGAAACCCGTTGAATCTGCTGGAAACATAGGTGTGTATGTTATAGATTTGAAGCCTAGCGAGTACCCTTACTTAACCATTCTTTTAGCTAGGAACTATTTTAATTTCTGGTTTATGGAAGACAGCAACCTTTTAACTTCCTCATTAAATAAAGTAATTGAGAAAATGAAGAATTGGGGAGAAGATTACCAGCGACTTTACGAAATTGACACATGGGTGCCGTTCATAACTTGCGCCAGATTAATAAGTAATATCTCAGGTAAATGGTTTGAATTCGACAGATATATAGGGAAGGAAATTCTTGCAGGTGTTGCTCCTTACTCCCAAAAATTAATTTTTAAGTATGGAGACAAAAGCACGTAAGATATTGCTCAAAAAGCGTTGGGGGATTACTTTGAACTATTTGCTAAGCATTACTTGGGAGAAATAGGTTTTTAAAAGTGTTCCTTTTGTTTTCTTTAATTTTACATCCTTCTTGTTTTTCGTTTGTTTCCTTTGATTTTTTCCAGGCTTTTTCTCCTTTAAACCTTTCTCTACGTCTTTTTCTTCAAGTGTTTAAAGATTAAACATGAAAACCTTAGTTTTTGTTTAAGTTTTTTTCTTTTTAGGCAATAGTAAGTAAGGAACCATAGCGAATATTCCTGGAACTGCAAATTCAGGATGGTGACAGTAAATTGAGAGATAAACAAAATAAACCAGTAAATAAAGGTAAAGATAAAGCATAACATCTATTTTTTCTTTCTTGGTTTCCCTTTTTCCATGAAGAATAACTACTCGGTTCATAAAGGATATTATTAACCCTGTAAAGGTCCATCCCACAAAATTAGTTAAAGGCACACCGAAAAATTCTCCCTTTACCCAGGTCCATGTGTGAAGCCCTGTCGACATTACTGGATCCATTGTTAAATCCCATGAAGTCAAACAGAAACTATCTATGACTAAGAAATAAATTAATGGCTTCTTTTCTCCACCAAGCAACTCATTAGTTATGTTTAAAGCTATGTAGCCTAATGTGAACCACATGGGCGGTACACCTATAAAAACTTTGTTAAAAAGTAGGAAAAGGGATTTGTTGTATATGTAACCTCCAAAAGGGAAACCTGTTGTAACGCCTACAATCTCCATGAAAAAACCAATTGTTAATGAGGAACAAAGAATCATTAGTCCTTTCTTTACATTTACTAAGTAGAAGGAGTGAAGAAGAGCTGTAGCTACCACTGCCGCAACTGCTGAAATCCTTAAACCAAAAATTACATTTGCCCAAGAGTTAATGTAAGCCCAAATTTCTGTTCCTAACAAAAAGTAGCTGAAGACCAAAGCTGAAAGTGATCCATTGTAAAAAATTTTTTGGTAATTCGTTCTCTTACTTTGAAAAATACGCTGCAAAAAGCCCTCCCCCCTCTTTCAAGAAAGTTTCGGTATATACTTTATGTAAATATTTGGGATTTCATGATATTTTTCTTTCCAAATCTTTGCTATATCTTCTAGAGTTGTTACGTAAATCAAGTCTTCACTTTCCAACTTTTCAAGGCTATTCAAAATTGTTTTCTCAAAAAATGACCTAAAGTCCTCACTCACTGCTTGACTCTGTTCAACAAAAACATTAACTGTGTAAATTTTACCGTTTTCCAACTCTCCTTTTTCATATTTTGAAACAAGTTCATTTACACCCTCTATGTTCCTCTCGTAACCTCCTATAGTTATAAGTTTCCCTTTTTCACTATGCTCAAAGAAATGATAAGGGTCTTTAGGTTTCCAAACTCCTGAAACAACAGGGTCATCAACATGGTTTACGGTGCTTTCTCCCCAAAGTATTTCAGCTTTCCATTCAGCCTCAGGATACTTTAACCCCTTAAGTGTTTCTTCAAACCTAGGCCAGTTTTGATAATTTGGACTTTTCGGGTTGTAAATGTGGCCCCCGACAACTGTGGAAGGCTGTGTGTCGAGTAACTGAATAAGGTAAGCCACATCTGCGTAATTGTATCCATCATGTTCATGGCTGTGGGGATCTATTTCATCCCCTAACACATCATGCAGGTACTTTATTATGTTCATTCCCTGGGTTGAACTTGTAAGTTTCTGGTTTTCCCATTTTCTAATTCCTTCCAGGAAGTTCCAGTCAGTTTGGAAATCGAATTTTAAGCCATGATTATACAGTATTTCAGCGAATTTAAGCAGTCCTTGCCTGTACTGTATATAGGCTGACTTGTTTGTCCTAAAGTCTGGATATGCTGGATGGTGAGGGTCTTCACTGTGCATCACTATTGCTACATAAATGTCTCCTTTAAACTTTTGTGAAGGTTTTGAGGGTTGAGGAGTGGATGTAGGTGGTTTAATGGTTGGGGAAGCAGTTGCAGAAGGTGAAGCAGCTGGTTTCTTAGTTGGGTGAATAGTGGGTGGTGAAGTATGTTTTGTGGGTGAAGGTTTAGGCTTAGCGGTTTGGCCTAAACACCCCGAAACCAGCATAAAAACTGTGAAAGCAACCAATAAACTTAACTTTAGCTTTTCGGAAGGAGACATTTCTAAACACCCAAAATTATTTTCTTTCCTTTTTTCGCCTAAAAAGGCTTGTGCTTTCTTTTTAAGTGTTTTTCCCGAAATTTTCTTACTTCAACCCTTTTAAAAAGTTTTATGGAGTTAAATGTATTCAGAAACGTTTACTTCTTTTTCAGAGTCTATTTTTCCTTTAATTCATTGGTTGTTAAAGGGTTTTCAGGGTCTCCTTTAGGTTTATCAACAAATTCTTCCAAAACTTCCCCGCTTTCCTTCCTTAATAAAAAATGGAGACGAAACTTGGGAGCAAGGTAACTGTTAAAAGTGCAGTTTAAAAGCTGTTTCAGCCGTTTAAGACAAAGGTGGGCTATAGAGGACTTCACTTCTTAAGATTAGATGCGGAAAGAAAGGAGATGTTTAACGGCTTCCTTACAGTGATAAAGATGTATCTGTTTTGACACCAATTTCATTATTGATTTGGTAAGAGGAGACAAAGGTGCTGTAAGGTTCGCAAAGAAGGTTGATGAAGAAATGGCTTACCGCGCAGTATTTGTCATTTCCGCACATGGATACCTTTTGGGGGTTTATTTCTCTCACCGGGAAAACTTATCAAGGCTACCGGAAATGCTTAGAAGAGCAGAGTCAGAGCTTATGAGATTTAAAATAGTCCCATATACTTATGAAATCGCTAAAAAAATCAGCTGAAATAAATGATCAGCTAACGAGATCAAGGCAAACCATGAGTTTAGCAAATGCAACAACAGCAGCAACTGCAGTAACCCACAATTTACAATTCATTACTAGAGAAACATAAAACCTCTTTCATGAGTATCAAACCTAAAAATAGAATCCTATAAATTCTTCATTTAACATAAACATCATTTTTCTCGAAAGTAAAAAAGATTCATTGCGTTTTTATAATGAAAACAAAAATTTTGAAGGGATGTGTTGACAAGGAAAACATTGAGAAAGTTTAAGAACTCTAAAATTCAGGGAACTAGGTGATTTACCTATTCCATTAATGAGAAGAAAAACTTAGTGAGGTTGTTTCTTGAATTAATCCACTTTTTTCAACATAATTTTAACAGATGAATTTTTGCTGGGCATTAGATACAGGTAAAATTAGTATTTATCTTATTATTTTAATGGCTTCTGAGATGAGAGGGTCAGCTAACTTGTAAATCCCCTCCTTTCCTTTCACCAGGAATCCATATGAAATAAGTTCTTTGGTGTAGTGAGTGAAGTTTTTATCGTTTACTTTACCTACTTCGGCGTAGAGACCTCTCTTCAACTCTGACCACCTCATTGGTCTGGTTGATAGAAGCTTTAAAATTGAAATGTATCTTCTCCTAGCCGGTCTTCTGTTTGAAAGGAAGTTTTCAATTTCACTGGCGACAAGTGTGGATCCCTCATTCACTGTGAGCTCTAAGGCTTTTTGATGCCCTTTAACTGTGGCGTAGTAACCGTAGTTTGCAAGCCAACCAATTACTCCGTTAAGCCTTGAAAATGTTTCTTCCAAGTTTTCCTCTCTACAACTTATTCCTAGCTCAGAGAAACCTCTCCTCAGGAAATCCAGGGACTTCTCCTTGCTAAGTCTATCCAGTTTCACCTCTAAAAAGGGCCTTGCAAAAAGGGGGGATTCAGGGTTTCCTTTGCCTAGGAACCTGTCCAGTAAACCAACCTGGGAACCTGCCATGATCAGTTTAATCCTCTCCAGGTAATCGTAAACATGAGCAATTAACCTTGGAAACCCTGGAACTACTTTAAGCCCCTGGGCTTCATCTATTGCTATAGCGAAGTATGTGTCTTGGTCTCCCGCCCACTCGTTTAATGCCTTTAAAATAGATGATATGGTGCCCATTCTTCTCTCGTGGAAGCTAACCGAGAAACCTGCAATCGTGATACCTGAAACTGTTTCCAGGTATCTCTTCAACCCCTTGAGTTTTGAAAGAGTTCTCCTCAAACTTAGCTCCACTGATTCATAGATCTGATCCCCGGAACAGAATTCTCTGAGGTCTATGAGCAGGTGTGGAAGGGA
>JAOZFT010000030.1 GCA_027492035.1 Thermoproteota archaeon | reverse complement strand
TCATAACCTCCACCATTTGAAGTTAAGACATTGTAGTAATCAAAGACATAAACGTTGTTATACGGGTAATTGTCAAGCCAGTGGTAAACTAGCCAAGTATTTATTGCTCTAAGGTTGGCAGCTGATTCCGGAGTCGTACCCCAATCCATTGAGGGAGGCGTTGTTATCAAAATAAACATTTTATCTTGCCTTGTTGCAAAGTAATCAAGTAAGTCTCTATATAAACCTTTAATGTTACTTACGGTGTAAACTTGGTCGTTCATAATACTTTGTCCCCAAAGTGGGTTGGGTTTACCTTTCTCAAGGGGAGGGTCGTTAGGGTTCCCATATATTACTTGGCCGCTGCTGAAACATGATTTAAACATAACTATGACGTTTTCTCCACCTGGGTCAGGGATTGAGTTACTGCAAGACTCTGGAGTGTGGGTATTAGTGTAAAGGGCGTGGAGGTAAATGTTTCGATGTGGCCCAAGGAACCAATTGTACCAGTACCCTATATCAGTGTGGTCCCCTATCTTTTCACTTCTTACATCTAGATCATCAGGTCCCCACCCGTAAGTTGTGTCGGTGACGTAGTAGTTGTTTTGGTTAAGCATTTGAATAAGTCCTCCTTTGCAGAGCCAATCTTCACCTGTGGAGTGATGTATAAAAACTAATCTAACTACTTTACTTGGAGGATTGGGGTTTAATGCCTTGTCATCTTGCGCTGCCCCAATACTTGAATATAAAGGAAATAGGAATAAACTGAGTGTTAAAAGAACTAAAAGAGAAATTTTTGTGTTTACAAACTTCCCTTTAAAGCCTTTTTTATAGGAAAAAACATTTTTAAGTAACTTATACAAACTAACACTCACCAACACAGGCTGTATTGAAATTGAGTTTGTGGTCGGAATTTTTAAATTTTTTGCTGGAGCCTAAACGCTTTTTTTTAAGGTGGTTTTAATCAGCATCTACTCCAGTAAAGGAATAATTATTTCTTTAGAAGTTTTGGGGTTTGAATGCTCCTTTCTTCATAGAAACCAGTCACTGTAAGCAGCTTTCTTCCTGAATCCGCAGAGGAATAACAGACTTATCTATCCCCTACCCCTTTAGGTCCAGGGTGGTGTTAACTGGCTTGTCTTCTCTTCCAGGAAAAAAAAGCTTAATTCATTTTCTGCAAGTGAAAACTTTTCATGTTATTCCAGCGGCTAAATGAGCTTAAACCTGTTCCTTATCTTTCAATATAAATAAGTTTTTTATTCTCCAACGTTTCAGACTTTTTCTAACATTTTTAATAAGTTTCTCAGAGAAGGAACCCTCCGTATTAAAGCACTACTGGAATATTTACTCTTCGAAGTTTAAACTAGTTCTTATCTTCCCTTTCTATTTTAGTAGTATTTTAGCGCTGCTTTTATTTTTATTGGTTGCTTATTTATGTGTTTTCAGTTTGTTTTTCTTCCTTATCTTCCTTGCTTTCTCCTTCAGTTCTCCTTAACCTTGCTTAACATCATAATCAACAATAAACCCCTTTTAAAATCAATTACTTAAAATTTCAATCATAAATTTAAAAAAGGATACATGTTTTCTCAACATTTAGTTTGCTAAGGAAAGATGTGTTAAAAAGATGGAGGAAGAAAAATATGTTAGTTCATTAAAGGGGCAAATAGCAGTATTCATTGTAATGTTCTTCTTCACCCTCACCCTTATCAACTCCTCGAACGTTCTCGTTGGTTATGGTCTCGTAATTTCAGCTATGATGTTGGCTGTTCTCTTCTTACCTCCACGCAAAGCAATTGCTTTTTTCTTCCTAGCTCATTTATTGGCTTCACTTATTCTTTTCTACACAAAATCCTTATTTATAGCGGTAAACCTTCTTTCACTCATCGTGAGAACTATTATTTTAAGCGGAATAGTGTACGAAAGAAAGAGGGGGGCTTTCAAAAGGCCCCTTACAGCCTTGTTTGCCCTAGTAATTATTGACGACCTAATATCTTTATCGATAGGTTTACTCTACTTTGCACATGATGCCATAGAAGTTGGTTTAGACATTTACTCTGTACTTTACATCCCTTTCATATACTTAGCCTACAAGAAATATTCTGAAGATAATATTGTTCAAGCAAGCGCTTTATTAATCGCTATTGGTTTCTACTACCTCTCAGCAGCTTACTTCCTAGCTTACCCGCTAACACTGTGGAGCATAATACTGTTATTTCTTTCCCTCATTAACTGGAGAAACAGAGCAAAAACAGTTTCAATTGTGGCGGTGGTAAGTGTAGCAGTTATACTTCTCTCTGGACCCGCTCTAAACCAAAACATTAAAGTAGTCTCCTATCCTCTGCAGCCTTCCTCCTGGCTTGGTACACAATGGGAACAAACCGAAAAACCAAGTTCACCATATTGTAAGAAGGGAAACGTTTTTGCAGACACTTATGACCCTGCAAGGTTAAGAATACTAAACCCTTGCGTCACAGTAGAGGGGAAAGTAACTAGCTACGTTTCTAGAGCTGAAGACGGAGATCTTTGTTTCGATGTGAAACCAGACTCTCAATACAGTTACATGTTAACGATAGGTTCATGGATTCTGAGGAGGGGATGCATTCACGTTGAAATAGTTCCAGGGAACCAAAACGAAGTAGCTTCCCCAGAAAAAGGGGACTACATAAAATTTACAGGTGTCTGGGTAGTAGACACTGACCATGGTTCATGGAGTGAAATC
>JAOZFT010000029.1 GCA_027492035.1 Thermoproteota archaeon | reverse complement strand
TTCTGCCTTGTAAGATCCCCAGAACCCTTTTTTTCAGGAAAGAAATTTGAGACAAAGTAAACACAGGGAATCTTTTGAAGTTTCCCCATATCTAAATCTGAACAAAAAATTCCGTAATAATGAAATTGTTCGGTGATTTTATTCTATTTATGACGAAAAAATTTAATAAATCAATTTATGAAAAACATATTTCAGAAATGATGAAGAGGCAAAAGGTTTTACCTTCTAAGACTCGAAAACAAATTGTATAAAGGTTTAAACATTTCCATTTACCCCTGCCTCTACTAAGTTTTTGTGGGACAAGTCACTGGGAAAGCTAAAAAACGAGAGTAAAGTTCTTGAATTATTAAATTGATTAAAAATGTCTGAAGATAAAGTTTCAGTCTACGCTTCAAAGGAACCATACAGTTAAAAAATAGGTTACGAAAATAAAAAAAGTGAAGAATTTGTTTTAGAGGAAGTTTTTAAGGAAGAGAAAGAAAATGTTTTTCACTGGAAGAAAAGGGTTAAAGCTTTAAGATGCCTTACCGAATTTCCTTATTCAAGTCCGTGGCTGATTCGACGACTTGACAGCATTTAAGCCTTAGGTAAATTCACGATTTTTTTGTTGTCCACTTTCCTGTTGCTAAGTAATCATTTAATGTGAATATTTGCTCTTTATATGGGGTGAGACGCCACGACAAGTGCTCAGTCGTAGCTTTCAAGGGTTTTTATCTCGAATTTAGTGAAATTCTTGATAGATGCAAACTCCAGTAGCCTTTGGCCGTTAAGGAATACTTATGTCACCTAGACTTGGAGGGGTGTAGAGGTTTAATTATTGACTCAGCTTTGGTTAAAGTTAGGTACTCTTGAAGGGGAAAATTGTTCTTATACCTTTTCCTTTCACAGATTTGACAGTCGTGACGTTAAGCTCTGCTTTGATTTTGTTTGGAGGAGAAAAAATGCTGCTTTGGGTTAGTAGGGTTTTAAAATGTCTTCTGAAAAGGTCAGATAAGGTAGTTACAGTGTTAAAGGATTTGTTGTCGATGGGGTAGGTGAATTGGGCAATGCACCCAGGAAAGAAGCAGACTTTGCAAAGTCTATTAATTGTCTGAACACTTAATCCAACTCTGTTATTTATTGTATGGAAAAGATTTGAACCTTAGATATCTCCTTGCTGGTTAAAACTGAAATTGTTAAAATTAAAAGTAAGAACTGCTTCTCTTTAAAGATTTAAAAACAAGATTTTTAATAATTTTCCATTGTAACATTACGTAGGTGGATTTGTTTTGACTCTTAAAGGGAGAGATATTATTTCGTTTTTTGATTTTTCAAGAGAGGAAGTAGAGTACTTGTTTAGGAGGGCGGATGAACTGGAAAGTTTAAGGAGAGGGGAAACTTTAAACGTAGCTAATGGAAAAATTGTTGCAGTAATTTTCTTTGAGCCTTCAACAAGGACAAGATTAAGTTTCACAATGGCTGTGAAAAGATTAGGGGGTGACGTGTTAGATTTCGGAGAGGTTCAAAGAACAAGTGTAGCTAAAGGAGAAACATTAGCCGACACCATCAAAATGATAGATGGGTACAAAGTAGACTTAATTGTTTTAAGGCATCCAAGTGAAGGAGCCAGTAAACTTGCAGCTGAGTTTGCAGAGGCTCCTGTAATTAATGCAGGAGACGGTTCAAGAGAACACCCAACACAAACCCTGCTTGACCTGTACACTATTTGGAGAGAATTTAAACACATAGATAACTTAAATATTGGAATAATGGGAGACCTCAAATATGGAAGGACGCCCAGCAGCCTAAGTTACGGCCTTTCTCTTTTTTCCAACGTTAAAATTTATTACATAGCACCTGAAATTTTACAAATACGTGAGGAAGTCCTTGAGATGGTAGAAAGGAAAATACGTTACGAAAAAATTGAAAAGTTACAAGATGCAATAAATGAATTGGATGTTCTCTACGTTACCAGGATACAGAAGGAAAGGCTTCCAAACCCTGAGGAATACGAAAAACTTAAAGGACTTTACACAGTTACTCCCTCTTCCCTTGAGGGGTGCAAGGAAAATTTAATTGTAATGCATCCTCTGCCAAGAGTCACCGAACTCTCACCTGAAGTTGACTCAACAAAACATGCCAGGTATTTTCAGCAAGCCGTTAACGGCATGGTTATAAGGGCTGCTTTAATAAAGGAGATACTTGGGTTGGAGGGGTAAAGGAATGAGTGAAATAGGTGAAGGAAGAAAACCTAAAACAGTAAAAATAGATGAAGGAACACTTATAGATCATGTTTCAGCAGGGAAGGCGTTAAAAATACTCAAGGTCTTGAAAGCGAAAGAAGGAGCTGTGATTTTGGCGTTAAATGTCCCAAATGAAGAAATCAAAGTTAAGGATGTGGTTGAGCTTAGGAAAAGGTATTTAAAGGAGGAAGAAAAAATTAAAGTTGCTTTGTTAAGCCCCACAGCCACAATAAGTACAGTTAAAAACCACGTAGCTGGACCTGGAGAAAAAATTGAAATCCCAAACCATTTAGTAGATATTTTGAAATGTCCAAACCCCAAATGCATAACTAACAAGGAAAGAGAACCTGTCAAAACATCCTTCACAGTAATAAACAGGAAACCTTTAAAAATCAAATGTGACTACTGCGACAAAATAGTAAAGGAAGAAGAAATAGAGAAACTGCTTTAACTTTCTCTCTTCTCTGTTTTTGGGAAAAACCTTTAAAAGTGTAGAGAATGATTGATTTATTGATTAAAAACTGCTGCATCTTGCTTAACAACAACCTCCTACAAGTCAATATAATGGTTAGTGAAGGAAAGGTAACTTGTTTCTCTAAAAAAATTTGTGAAGCTGACAAAGTATATGATGCAGAAGGAAAAATAGCTATTCCAGGAGGGATTGATCCACATGTACACTTCAGAGACCCAAGCTCCAATCCTGCCGAGAACTTTGAAACAGGGACTTTAGCAGCTGCACATGGAGGAGTAACCACCATAGCTGACATGCCTAACACTGAACCCCCTGTAACTGATGCAAAAATTTTGAGGGATAAACTTAAAAAAGTGAGAAATAAGGCGCATATTGACTTCATGTTGCTTGGAGGAGTTGGAAAAACCACTGTTGAAAACATTAAAGAAATGGCTGAAGCAGGTGTAGGAGCCGTTAAAACTTTTATGATTTCAAGATTTCCTGGTTTATCTGCTCCAGACACTTCCTCCCTCAAAGAAATAATGTTAGAAATCAAGAAGTACCAAGTTCCCTTAATGGTTCATGCTGAAGATGAAGGGGCAATTGTAAAACTGAAAAAGGAATCCAGGAATAAATTCAGTGACTACGCAAAAGAGAGAATAATGTGTGAAAGTATAGGGGTGGCGAGGGTCTTAGAAATTGCAAGACAAACAAGATGTCCAGTGCATATAGTTCATTTGAGCAGTTCAGACAGTATGGACATAATCTCCATGTACAGGAAACTATGGCCTAAAATAACAGTTGAAACAACCCCACATTACTTAACATTAACAATGGATGAAATGGATAAGCAAGGACCCTACGCAAAAGTCGGTCCCCCTTTAAGGAACAAATTTGACAATCGAAGACTGGTGGAAGAGCTTACTAAAGGAAACATAAACTTTGTGGCAAGTGACCATGCCCCCTACCCAAAGGAAATGAAGGATAAAGGATATGAAGAAATTACTTTGGCTCCATCAGGGATGCCTGGTATCGAAACCACCCTGCCTATTCTCTTCACCCTATACTCAAATAGGGAAATAACTTTGGAAACATTAATAAAAGTCTTCTCAACTAACGCTGCTAAATTCCTAAGGATATATCCTAAAAAAGGTTGTTTACTGCCAGGTTCAGATGCTGACATAGTCTTAATAGATCCTAAGTCAGAGTTTAAAGTGACAGAAGAATACTTGTTAACCAAAACTAAACAATCAATGTTTCTTGGGAAAAAGTTTAAAGGAGAAATTCAAGCCACTTTCTGCAGGGGGGAATTAATTATAGAAAAAGGAACCCCTCTTTCAAAACCAGGTCATGGAACTTTTCTAAAAAGGTTTCCTTGAGTATTTTAACAGCTTCAGAAGACATTTAAAAACCAGCATTACTTTTCTTGCAGCATTAAATTTGAAAGAAAGTCGAAAAATCCGAACTACACTTCTTCCATATTAAAAAATAAATAAGTCCTTTTTTACTTATTCCTCAGCGGCTCCCTTTTTTTAATGAAAACTTCTTGAATGAAAAAATATTACCTAGAAAAGATTTTTGTGAACATTTAACCCATAAATGAATTAAATATGGAAAAATTTATAATTATTCATTTACTTCTTTGGTGTTTAGTTTAATATTTCGAACCTCCTTTTAAGGTGAAAGAATTCAAAGCCTTAAATGGCTTACTTTGTTTAGTTTTTTCTACTTATTTATAAACAAATAAAATATTTCTCTTAATTTTTTGTTATTCCAATCATTTTTTCCTTCTTTTCTCTACAAATTTAAAAATTTCAACGGAAGATTTATAAAGTTACTGAAAGAAAGAATTGCTTCATTAATTCTCCCCTGTTCATTAAAGAAACAGGTAAATTGAAAAAAGGGTTCAAGTAAGTGAGGGTGATGTGAATGGCTCAGGTGTTCATTGCCTCATGCCCGGTTTGTGGAGCTGAAATAAATTTAACAGATCCGGTTGTAAGAGAAGTTGTTGAATGTTCAGACTGCGGAACAGAACTTGAAGTAGTTGAAATAAATAACGACAAAATAGTACTGGCTGAAGCAGAACTGGAAGGAGAAGATTGGGGTCAGTAAATAAATTTCATGGCAAGTTTTTCGCAGTTCATTAAAGAGAGGTTTTGATTTGATTGAAGCAGCAATAATAGGTATTTCAGGATACACAGGCGGTGAATTAGCTCGATTACTCCTCATTCACCCTGAAGCAGAAATTACTTACGCTTCCTCCAGAACCCACAACGGAAAACTTATTGGCAGTGTCCATCCTCACTTAAGGAAATTGCTGAATTTAAGAATTCAAAGTTTCAACCCTGAAAAAATAAGTGACAGTTGCAACTTCGTCTTTTTTGCTACTCCTCACGGTGTTTCACAGACAATGATTCCGCAACTGATGGATAGGGGATTAAAAATAATTGATTTAAGTGCAGACTTTCGTTTAAAAAACTTAAATACTTACGTTCATTATTACGGCAGGCATACATGTCCAGAACTTGTAAAAAAGGCTGTTTATGGTTTGCCTGAAATTCATAAAGAGGAGATAAAGAAAGCTGAAATTGTAGCTTGCCCTGGGTGTATGGCTTCAGCCTCCATACTCCCCTTAGCCCCTCTAATTTCTGAAAAGGTGATAGACCTTGAAAAAATTGTTGTTGACGCTAAAATAGGTTCCTCAGGCAGCGGCGTGAAGCCATCTAGGTCCACCCACCACCCTGAAAGAGCAAATGTAATCAGACCTTACAAAGTTGCTAAACATAGGCACACGGCTGAAATTGAGCAAGAGTTAAGTTTATTGGCTGAAGCTGACGTTAAAGTGTCTTTTTCAGCTCATGCAGTCGACACAGTAAGAGGTATACTTGCAACAATCCATTCTTTTCCTTTGAGAGAAGTGACTGAAAAAGAGTTGTGGAGGATTTATAGGAAATTTTACGGTCAAGAACCATTTATTAGGATAATAAAGAGGAGGGAGGGACTGTACTCCCTTCCAGACCCTAAAACCTTAATAGGGTCAAACTTTTGCGACATAGGGTTTGAAATAGATGAACATGTGGGGAGAGTAGTTCTGGTTTCAGCCCTGGATAACTTGGTTAAGGGGGCAGCTGGTCAAGCAATTCAAAACATGAACTTAGTTGCTGGATTGGATGAAACTACGGGTCTATTTTTTCCGGGTTTGTTCCCTGTTTAACATAAATTCAAGCCTTTGTTAAACCAACAAATGCCCTTAAACGGTTGAGGGGGAATGTTTATTGTAGTTAAACTTGGAGGGAAAGTAATTGATCAAGCACTTGCTCAAGTAATAAATGACTTAAGCAGTTTAGTTAATGAACATGAATTCGTAATTGTTCATGGGGGAGGGAAACAAGTAACTGAACAAGCAGAAAGAATGGGGGTTAAACAGAAATTTATAGTTTCACCTTCAGGATTCAGAAGCAGGTACACTGACGAAGAAACGATTAAAATTTACCAAATGGTCGTAGGTGGGTTAATTAACAAAAAAATTGTTTTAGAGCTTGCGAAACAAGGGATTAAAGCTGTTGGTTTAACGGGACTAGACGGTTTCTTACTTAAAGCTAAAAGGAAAAAGAAAGTAAAGTCGGTAGTGGGAAACAAAGTGTTAATTGTTGAGGGTGGTTACACAGGTAAAATAAACCATGTAAATAAAGAGATTTTAGAAATTCTTTTGAAGGAAGGTTACCTCCCTGTCATAGCTGCTTTAGCTTTAGGTGAGGAAAATGAACCTTTAAACGTTGACGGCGACAGAGCTGCAGCTAATATTGCTTCTGCTTTATCAGCTGATGCTCTCCTTATTTTAACAGATGTTGAAGGGATTAAAGATGCAAAAGGTAGATTTATAAAGGAAATAAGGGGCTGTGAAATCGAACCTGTGCTTAAAGAAGTAGGTTATGGAATGAAGAAGAAAGTTTTAGCTGTTAAAGAGGCTTTAAGGGGGGGAGTTCTAAAAGCAATTATTTCTTCAGGTTTCAGAAGTAACCCTGTAACTAAGGCGTTGAAAGAAGAAAATTGCACAGTGGTAAGGAATGTTGGGGAAAACACTTAATGAGGACTCTGTGGTAAGGAAGGAAACCCTTTATATAGCTAATGTTTACGCTAAAAGGAAAATAGTTGCTGTTAAAGGGAAAGGGGCTAAAATTTGGGACATAAACGGTAAAGAATACATTGATTGCGTAGCAGGCCACGGGTCATGTGTAATAGGTCACTCCCACCAGAAAGTTATAGCTGCAGTGAAGGAGCAAATAGAGAAGATTTCAACATGTCCAGGCATATTCTACAGCGACGTAAGGGCTGAATTAGCTGAAAAAATAGTTGAAATAACCCCTAAAAATTTAACGTCTGTTTTTTTCTCAAATAGCGGAACAGAATCCGTTGAAGCAGCTATAAAATTAGCTAGAAAATATTCAGGTAAAAAGGAAATAATTTCTATGAAGCAAGGATTCCACGGAAGAACTTTTGGCTCCCTATCCTTAACATGGAAACCAAAATACAGGACTCCCTTTCAGCCTTTGCTTCCAAAGGTTAAATTTGTGAAATATAACGACGCCGAAGAACTGGAGAAGCAAATAAGTGAAGAAACAGCAGCCGTTATCCTTGAACCTGTTCAGGGAGAGTCAGGAATAATAATACCCAGCAAAGACTACCTTAAACAAGTGAGGGAAATATGTGACGAAAAAAATGTTTTAATGATTCTTGACGAAGTTCAAACAGGCCTCGGCAGAACAGGGAAAATGTTTGCTTGTGAACATTTCAATGTTGAACCGGATATCCTTTGTATGGCTAAGGGGTTAGCTGGAGGGTTACCCATAGGTGTAACAGTAGCTAAGAAAGAGGTAATGGATTCTCTGAAAAAGGGGGAACATGGCAACACCTACGGAGGGTCACCTGTCATTTGTGCAGCAGCCTTGGCTACAATAAATGTTATTTTAGAAGAGAAACTTCATGAGAAGGCAGGTGAGAAAGGTAAATATTTCCTAAACAAATTAAGAAAAGAGTGCTGGGTTGAGGGATTAGTTAATGAAATCAGAGGAATAGGGTTAATGCTTGCCCTAGAACTGAAATTTCCAGCCGGCCCTTACCTAAACAAATTAATGGATTACAACGTATTAGCTCTAGCTTCAGGAATAAACATCATCCGTTTACTTCCTCCCCTCTGCATCAA
>JAOZFT010000010.1 GCA_027492035.1 Thermoproteota archaeon | reverse complement strand
AGGATGTCTTCTGTTTCGAATTGTTCAAGGAATTCTATTCCGAATGATTTAATGAATCCTTTGATGAAGTTGTCGTGGTTTCCGCGAACCAAAACAACTTCCTTTACTTTACTTGTTAAATACTCTAAAAGATTCCTTATTTCTTTTACTTCCACGTAAAGTGTGCGGGCGAATTCATGTTTTAAATCTCCATTTATTAGGAAAATTTTAGGTTTCTCCTTTTTAATTATTTTTCGAAGCTTCTCCATAACAATTTTTATTTGGAAGGGAGGTAGATAAATTCCTTCCTCAATAATTGCTTCTTCAAACCCTAAATGTAAGTCAGAAACAGCAATCAATTTCTTTTTTTTGTTTAAAAAGTAAAAGTTTGCGTTGATGTAGCTGTCTCCCCAGATTTCAATTCTTTCCTCATTAACCTCTTTTTCTTTTGTGACTTTAGGTTCTGTTTCCTTCATTTCACAATCTCCAGAATTTTCCCTATTCCTTTTGCCCGTCCTTCCCTGAAAATCAATTTGTCCCCCTTCTCCACAAAATGGGACCCGTATTTAAAGGTCATTTTAACTTTACCTGTCTCTCCAGCTTTCAAATACTTCTTATCTAAACATTCAAATTTAACAGTTTCACTAATTGTTTGGATGTGAACCACAGGCTCATAACCTGTGGTTATTCTCGTCGGATGTGTTAGAACAAGCACTTCTGCAATGAATTCCTTCACATTTCTAAGTTGTTTCTTGTACTTTAAATCGCAAAGAACCATTCCTCTCTCAATCTCTTTTGGGTTTATCCCTCTTAAAGCCACTCCTACAAGGAAGCCTGCTTCAACTGTTTTTATTTTTCTGTAGTGGGTTTCTATTGACATGGCTTTTGTTTTTCTAAATCTTCCATGCTTGTCAGGCCCTATAAGTAATTCTTCCCCCTCCTTCAACACCCCCTGTTTTATTGTGCCGGTAACTACCGCACCAACCCCCTCTATGTTGTATATTTTGTCTATATACATTAGGAATGGTTTGTCTCTTTCCCTTTTCCTTGGAGGTAAAACCTTCAATAATTCATCTAATAAATCTAAACCTTTCATTGTTACTGTTGAAACTTCAATTATAGGAGTTACAGCCTCCATTTTATCTATTACTAGAGGTATATCCTCCACCGTCTTTATTTTAATAGGGATTCTGCCTACATATTTCAAAATTCTCTCAAGTTCGTTTTCTACTTCCCTCACCTTCTCTTGAGGGTACTTATCTATTTTTGTTAAAGTAACTATCACGGGTTTATTGATCGCTAAAAGTATCCCTAAATGTTCTTTTGTTACCCTTGTAACCCCAACATCTGCATCGACTGTCAACAGTCCATAATCTATTTGTTGACCTAGTAACCCCCTAATTGTGGTTCTAAGCCAAGGTTCATGTCCTACGCAGTCAACAAAGCTAACAATTTTATCAGATTCGTCAACAACCCTTGCCCTCTCTTTCTTATCGAGAGGGTTCATCAACTTAATAGGTTTAGAGTTTTTAAAACCATAAACAGCGTAGGATAACTCAGCTGACAAACCTCTCTTTATTTCATGGGGCAAGGTATCCAAGAAAAGCCTTGTTTTCCCGGCTCCGTCATCAGGTAAACCTGAAACCAAAGAACCAATCAACGTTGACTTCCCGCTATCCACGTGACCAGCAGTTGCTATCACCAAATTTATTTTTCCATTCAGTTCCTTTTCAATGGTTATTTTACCAATTAATTTATGGTTTATCCTGTATCTTTCAACAGAAACTATTTTTGCTGAGTTTTCAGCTGCTAACACCTTCAGAACTGACAGTGACTCCTCAAACTCGTACCTATTTAAACCCACCGGTTCCCCCTTGTCACTTACGCCTAGTACATAGACAGCCTTCCCTTTCCCCTTCTCTAATCTGTATTTCATTTGACTTGCTAATTTCTCCTTTTTCTCAGTTAACAGGTGGGTTTTTGTTTCTAGAGAGAGCTTGAATTCTATGTTGTCATGCTCTCCAAGTTTCAGCATTTCAACAAAGTCCACAATTTATTCCTCTTTTCCTTTAATTTCCTCAGGAAAGTCCTTTATTTTTTAAAGGTGTGGGAGTATTAAAATTTATTTAGCAATTTTTTGAAAAAGAGTTAGGGTTGAAAAGAAAAAGTTTATTTTTTTTCCTTTTAAGGTGAAACATAGCCTTAGGAGATAATTTAACATGTTTAAGTGCCCTAAATGCCGTAACCCTTTACAAATAAAAAGGATTTCCCTTAATGCTGGTTACTTGGTAGTTTGTAAACATTGTAGAAAACATTTAATGACAAGCTTAGACGTGAAAACTGAAAAAGAAGCCTACAATGAATTCGTAGCTATGATGCTGAAGGCTCAGCGGAAAGAGAAATTAAAGCGAGAAAATAAATTGGAAAAAATACGTAAACTTGTTTCTTCACAAGGTTTAAAACTTGGAGAACTTCCTTCCTTAATTAAAGAGGTTTTTTTAAGTCCAAATTGTGAAGTGGTCACCTATAAATTTTTTAGAAGTGGAGAAATAAAGTTAGGGAGCAAAGTTGAAGAAACGAATTTAGATAGAGACCTAGTTAAGGGTTTGAAAGAAAGTGGGATAGAACATTTCTTCAAATTTCAAGAAGAGGCGTTAAATAAAGTAATTGAAGGCAGTAATGTAGTGATTGTTGCGCCAACCGGGACAGGAAAAACAGAAGCTTTCACAGTACCTATTCTCCAATTAATAAGGCAAGCAAGCAACAGTCCAGGTGTAAAAGCTTTGTTCATTTACCCAACAAAATCACTAGCTAGAGATCAACTGAGAAAAATAAAGTTTCTATCGAAACATGTTGGTGTGGAAGTGGGAATTTTTGACGGTGACACTCCTTACAGGAAAAGAAAGGAAATAATTAATTCTCCTCCAGATATTGTAATAACCAATTTCGATGTCTTAAATTATCATTTAATGAACCAGACCTCCTTCTTTCAAATTCTTAAAACCGTTAAATACGTTGTTATAGATGAAATCCACACTTACACTGGAGCTTTCGGTTCAAATGTATACTTTATACTTAAAAGGATGAAGAGGTTTACAGGTAATCTGAAATTCATTTGCTCCTCAGCAACAATTGCAAACCCAAAAGAGTTTGTTGAAGCTCTTATTGAAGATAAAGTAGAAGTTATTGGGGAACCAAGTGGCAGAAGAGGCAACTTACATGTTTTAATACTTTTCCCGCAAAAGGTAAGTTCAACAACCCTCATAGTTTCGCTTGCGAAAAAATTAAGCAGGAAAGATTATAAATTCCTTGTTTTCACCAATAGTCACCTATTCGCTGAAATACTGAATAAGGCAATTAGGAGGGCTAAAGTGAAAGTTAATATTCACAGGGCTGGTTTACCTAAAAAGCACAGGAGAGAAGTTGAAAAGGAATTTCTAACGGGGGAGTTAAACGCTATAGTTTCAACTCCAACTTTGGAACTTGGAATAGATATAGGTAATCTCCAAGCAGTAATTTCCACCCCAATAGGTTTCACAAGGTTTCTTCAAAGAATAGGGAGGGCTGCTCGTAAGGAGGGTCAGGAAGGTGTAGCCTTTCTTGTACTAAAAGACAACGACCAGATAAGTCTATATTACCATGAAAGACCGGATGACTTCTTCAAAGACATAGACCCAGCATATGTTGAACCGAAAAACCCTGTAGTTGCTAAGCACCAATTATTAGCAGCTTGTTTAGATAAGCCCTTAAGTAAAGACGAGGTAGAAAAAGAATTCTCTGAATTTAGGCAGGTTTTAAATCAGTTAATTAAGAATAAGCTAGTTTCCAAGATAGGAGGGAGATTTTACCCTGAGTTCGTAAAAGCCCGTAAAATACTAAGCAGGTACAGCATACGAGGGATAGGTGAAAAAGTATACATTTTCTATGGAAAGAAAACGATAGGTGAAAGAGAAATGCCTTTAGCAATGAGAGAGCTTTTTCCAGGGGCTGTTTACTTGCATGGAGGAAAAATTTATGTTTCAAGAAAATTCTCTTTTACAAAAGGTACAGGAAGAAGCGAAGTGGATAAACTTAGCCCTGATTACCCCTATTACACCATAGCTAAAAGATACACTCTTCCATCAGTTATAAAAGTAATAGAGAAAAGGAAGGTTTGGAACACAGAAGTTTCTTACTGCGACTTAAAAGTTTCAGAAATTGTTGAAGGCTATTTCGTAAAGGAAATCAACACTCAGAAAACCATCCTTGAAAAGGGGCTGGAAAAGCCATTAGTTTACACCTATAAAACTAAAGGGTTATTTTTTAAAGCTCCTCAACCTAGGAGAAAAATAGAAGAAATCCTTTCACGAGGTTACTGGAAAGAAGAATATGGGGACATTTTCTCAGGTGTCTTCCACGCAGTTGAACACGTATTGATAGAGAGTAGTAATATGTTAACAGGTGGAGGAAGCAAGGAAATGGGTGGGGTTTCACTGGGTGACACAGGCTACATAGTTGTTTACGATGGCTGCGTAGGAGGAAATGGATTAACGAAACTTCTCTATGACAAAATAGAAGAGGCCTTCAAAAGAAGCCTTTTCATTCTGGAGAAATGCAGCTGTAAAAGAGTAGATGGCTGCCCCAAATGTACATACAGTTACCAATGTGGAAACAACAATAAGCCATTATTTAAGCTTGGTGCAGTTGAATCCTTGAGGGAAATACTCAGCGGAGGAAAGGTAGTTTGTGAAGAAACTCTTCCAAAAATAAGTAAATCTTATGCCTAAAATATTTCCAGATATGTCTTATTAAAAAGTGTGTGGGGAAATGTTTCGAAATGTTTCTTTCTTCCCTTCGGTTAAGGAGGGAAGAAAAATTTAAATTTTCCAGTTTTTAAAAAGAAAAATAAGTTCCAATTTATGGAATGTGTTAGTAACCGGTGGAGGATTTAAGTATTGGTCTTGTTTCGACCTCTAAAATTTTTCATTGATCAACAGAGAACCATAAGCAATACTGAAAATTTAGAAATGAGTAGAAACTTTTTCCTCTGTTCCCTGTGAATTTTATGGAGGAAAAGTGAATTCCATGAAGAGTATAGGAAGTAAAGAGAAAATGGAGTCCCGTTCTGAATTTTGCACCCCTCTCTGTAAATATTTCAGATGCGGCAAAAGGGCATTGAAAATGGAAACTCATAGTCTGAAGAAGACAGTTTGGTGTACATGGGCGCAGGAGGCGTGTATTGGTTCAGCTTGTAAGTTCGGTTTCTGTGTAAAGAGAGCTATGCTGCCAGATGGAAAATGCAGGTTTAAAATGAAGAGTAAACAGAAAACATTTGACTTAGAAAAGGAAGTATTGAAGGAGAGAGAAAACTTAATGATACCTTCCGACGAAAGGAGGAAATGGAGAGACTACATTTAAAAACTTCCTTCTTTTTTCTTTTTTAGAAAGAGGTTTGAACGTTGATCAAATTTAAAAAGATTTAGAATACTGTGTCTTTTCCAGCCCTTCACTTCAAAACTTAAAAAGGGGGTTACATCGATGAAATTAAATACACGAAACTTAAAGATTTTAATATCCCTCATCATACTGCTTTCAACTCTAACACTTCTTCCTTTCCTCTACGTCAACTTCCTTTATTATTCAAACACAAAGAATAAGCTTTCTTATGAAATTGTTTTAAACAATGTTGATACAGCGGACATAAAAATAAAGGGGAAACATGTAATTGAAAGTTTTCCTTTCACTCCTTCAAGGGCTGAAGCTTTTCTTGATTTAAAAAAGGAAAGAGACTCTTTAAAAGGTGTTTTCCATCTCAAGAACTATATTGCACACGGTGAAGAATACAAAATAGTTAAAGGGAAAATTTGGACAATAAGGGAACTGTATGAAAACTTAATTAAAAACAAGGGAAGTTTAGCTTTAAAATTAGCTGAACCTTTTCTTCCGTACAGTTTCCAACTTACTTATTTCAACTCAAGCCTGATTCACTTTCCCACCCTAACTTTCTGGGGGTATATGGAGTTCATTTTTAACGTATCAGTTAAAAAACCTGAAAACAACTTTGTAAAGGTTAATTCTTTCCATTACAGCTCAGTAATGACTGGTTTGCTTGCTAACGTAAAAGTCACTGCTTCACAATTAAAAATTGAACATGGGCTAACTAAAGAAACCCTTGAAATAGGGAAATGTCTAAAGGTTTCTCCTTTCGAAGCCAAAGTAGAAGTATTTATACCTGAAAATTTAATGGTGGAGGAAACTAGACCAAGTTACTTCTTTGTTTCACCTACCAGGAACTATTTAATTTCCTATTACAACCCTGAAATTACAAGCAATTCTTTGGAGTTAAAAGTATTTGAGAAGGGAAACATTTCAGCATTTGAAATCATCCTCTTTATTTTAATAGTCTTAAATCTTGTTTTAACTATGATTGAACGCAAAAAGATGAAAGTGAATGGTTAAAGTAACGAAAGAATTCAAGTGTCCCTACTGCGGCTCCAAAATAGTAGCAGTTTTAGAGATAGAAATCCTACCTGGGGAGTTACGTGAAGAGAGCATAATCCCTGGAGTAATAAAAATAAGGGAACCAAACAAACCACCCCCCATTGAATTGAAAAAGATTGAGCATTCTGACTACGCTTACTACAGTTTCAACTGTGAAGTTTGCGGGAAACAGGTAAAATCAAAAGACTTTTTTGTTGAAGAATCAGAGGATGTTAAGCTTGAAGCTAAAAAAGGGCTTCTTAAAAAACTAAATCAGTGCAGCTTCTGCGGAGCCTATGTGTGTGAAAGCTGTTATGACTCAAAAACAGGGCTATGCATTGAATGTAAAAGGAAAAAGGACATCTTAACCAAGTTAGACATTTAAGATTCTTCAAAGAAAGTAAAACTTAACAGCCCTTAAGAGTAGTGTAATTTACTCATTATCCCCCAAAAAAATATTTTCCAAAGGGTGAAACTAGACTTTTCTCTTAAAAATTTAAAGTTTGTTTATTTGATATATATTCAGCAAAATTTTAGACTCTGTTTTCATTTTTTCTATTACAATCTTTTAGGTTAATTCCTTAAAATCTTCTTTAAAAAAGAGGTGATATGAAATGTTGATATGTTCAGGTTCAGCTTCAGAAATTCTTGCTCAGAAAATATATAGGAGAGTGAAAGGTTCTAAATGGTTGGAGATTGAAAAAAAGAAGTTTCCAGATGGAGAAACCTACGTGAAAGTAGAGGGAGAAGTTAAAGATGAAAAAGTTGCTCTTGTTCAGTCAATGTATCACCAACCGAACAACTACCTGATGGAGTTCCTCATTATAGCTGATACTTTACTTGACTTAGGGGCTCAGGAAATAATAGGAGTTATTCCTTACTTTGCATACGCTAGGCAAGACACAAGATTTACACCAGGTGAAGCAGTAACCTTTGATATTGTGAAAAAGTTGATAAGTGAACGAGTAAATAAGCTGATTGTTGTTGACATTCACCAACATAGGAGAAGAGGAATAGAAAAAGAGTTTCCGGTACCCACAGTAAATTTAACAGCTGCTTCCTTGTTCGCTGATTATGTAAGAGACAAGTTAGTTAACCCGGTAGTTATAGGTCCTGATGAAGAATCCGAGCAATGGGTTTCTGTAGCCGCTGAAAAACTTGGGGCTGAAAAGTTCATCTTTAGAAAACAGAGACTTACTTCCGAAGAAGTACAGATTGAAACAGGAGAATTAAACTTAAAAGGCAGAGATACATTAATTGTAGATGACATTATAAGCACCGGTGGTACCATGGCTAAGACAGTTGAAGCTTTAAAATCTTTCGGTGCAAAAAGGGTGATTTCAGCATGTACACACCCTGTTTTAGCAGGTAAAGCCTTGGCTAAAATATACAAAGCTGGAGCTGACGAAGTTTTGGGTACAGACACAATTCCGAGCGAAATAAGTTTTATAACTGTTTCAGGCATAATAGCTGACGAATTAAAGAAAGAACTTGAAAGAGGGGATTGAATAATTGGCTCAAGAGGTTGATAAGAGAATCTTGGATATAGCTGAATCAATAAAGGAAATGAAAATCAGGGGGGCTGGAACCATAGCTAGAGCAGCTGCTGAAGCATTAAAAATAGCTGCTGAAACATTTAAAGGAAAAGATTACCGGGAGTTCATGAATTACTTCGATTACGTTGCTGACTTGATCCTGAAAACAAGACCAACAGCTGTCTCGCTTCCAAACGCCATAAGAATGATTAAAAGACCAGTTTATAAAAAGGTTTGTGAAACAACTGACTTGGAAGAAATAAAAGGAACTGTTGCTTCAGCTGTAAATAAATTTATAGAGGAATCAAAGAAAGCAATAAACACAATAGCTGAAATAGGGAGCAGAAGAATTAAGCCAGGAAACATAATCCTAACCCACTGCCACAGTAGAACAGCTTTGTCAGTAATTACTACTGCCCACAAAAAATTCATTAAGGAGAACAAAGAAGGGTTGAGAGTTATAGCTACAGAGACAAGGCCAAGGTTTCAAGGTTTGATCACAGCTAAATCCCTTGCAGATGAGGGCATACCTGTCACTTTGATAGTTGACAGCGCTGTCAGATCCTTTATTGAAGAAGCTGACTTGGTGATTGTTGGAGCTGATGCTATAGCAGCTAATGGAGCTATTGTAAACAAGATAGGAACCTCACTTGTAGCTTTGGCTGCAAATGAAGCAAGGGTCCGTGTTTATGTTGCAGCTGAAACAATTAAGTTTTCTCCGGAGACATTAGTGGGTGCATTGGTTGAAATAGAGGAAAGACCTGCTACAGAAGTTGTTGATGAAAAATTTCTTAAAAAGAATCCATTAATAAAGGTAAGGAACCCAGCTTTCGACGTAACCCCCCCTGAATACATAGACTTAATAATAACTGAGAAAGGAGTTTTTTCACCGCAAGTCGCTGCTATAATTTTGAAAGATGAGCTTGGTTGGTCCCTACAAGAATACACTAAATGCTACTAATCGGCCTAAAAACCTTTTTCTCTTTTTTCTCGGAACACCTCCAAGGAAGAGGAGTTTTTTCAGTTCTCCTTTTAAGAGAAAACTCAAGTCTAGTTGCATAAACTCTTTTCTGGGTTTTAGTTTATGCTGAAATTTTCTTCTTTCAGTTTTTTATGCACAAAAAAGAGTCTCTGAACAATTGTTACATAACTTAAAACAGCTAAAACTAGGAGTCCCCAAAAAAATTGTTGCGAAAACAATGTAATAACTAAGATAATTAATCTCTCTGGTCTCTCAATGAACCCCCCTAGTCTCTTGATTCCTTCACTTTCCGCCTTAGCCTTTACGTAACTCACCATCAAAGTTGAGTGGATAGATGTGAAACCTACAACTAATTCAGGAAGTGTCGAAAAACTTAAACTTAAACCTGCAATTATTAAAAAATCAGAGAAACGATCCAGCGTAGAATCTAACACAGCACCGAACTTTGAACATGTGGAAGTCTGTCTCGCAACTACACCATCAACCAAATCAAAGAAACCATTCAGCAAAAGAAATAAACCTGCTAAAAAATTCATTTTGCTAAATATAAAAAAGAAAGATGCAACAGCCGAAAAGAAACCGAGTAAAGTTAACACATTTGGCGGAAAATTTAATTTGATAAAGATTTTTGCAAGAAACAAGGATAAACCAGTGAATTTATCCTTGAATGAAGTCAACATTATATTCCCCCCTCCCCGCTCATAAACTCCTTTCTTTAAAATATAATTTAAACATTTTTCTTGGAAAGTGAAAAAATTTTTCTTAAAATAGGTAAAAATTTATTTTCTCCCTTTTAACAAAAGATTTTGCCTTAGTTATAAAATGGAAAGGGGCTTTCGAGGTTTTGGAAGTGCCTGAAAAAATTGTAATTGTAGGTTATGGGACTGCGGGGTCAGCGGCGGCAACCCAAATCTTGAGAAAGAGAAAATGCGAATTAATTATTGTAGATAAGAAAGAAAAGGAAATTTTCCACCCTTGCATGATGCCGTATGCTCTTGCTTTTAACTTTAAAGGGTTAGAAGGCATAGTTGAGGAGGATAAACTGTTAAAGAAAAGAGCTAAAATTTTGTCAGGGTGGAGAGCAGTGAAGCTGGGTACTAAAACAAAGGAGGTGACTGTTAAAAAGAGTAATGAATTTCGAAAAATAAAATTTGACAAACTAATTTTAGCACTCGGCTCTAAACCTTTTGTTCCGCCAGTTAAAGGAGTAGGTATGGAAGGAGTATTTACTTTATCTAATGTGACTGATTACTTAAAGTTAAACATGACCGTAAAGAAGGGACATAATGCAGTTGTGGTGGGGGGAGGAGCCATAGGATTAGAAATCGCCTACGCCTTAAATAAGAGAGGATTAAACGTTACACTGATTGAAATGATGAAAAGTTTACTTCCAAGGAACTTAGACCCTGATTTAGCAAATAAAATACGTGAGGAAGTGGTTAAGGAAGGAGTTAAAGTTTACTTGGGTATGAAGGTGACAGAAGTTAAGGGCAGAAATGGAAAGGAAGTAAATGAAGTTGTTCTTGAGAATGGAGAAGAACTATCTGCTGACTTAGTAATTTTTGCCACCGGTGCAAAACCGAATGTTTCAATAGCTGTTGAAGCAGGTATTGAACTTGGGAAACATGGGGGGATTCTTGTTAATGAAAGAATGGAAACAAGTTTAAGTGATGTTTTTGCAGCTGGGGACTGTGTTGAAGTAAAGAATTTAATCACAGGAGAATATAGTCTAAACATGTTAGCATGTACAGCTTATGAGGAGGGTAAAGTGGCGGGTATAAACGCTTCAGGTGGCGAAGAACATTTTAAAGGGGCTTTGCCAGCTTTTACAGGCCATGCTTTTGATCTTGAGTACGGTTCAGTAGGGCTGTTAACAGAAGAAGCTAAAAGAACCAAGTCAAAAATCTTTGTGATGAAGTCGAGGGGTTTTGATAAAGAGAAGTTTTTGACGGAAGGCTTCCTTGAAGTTAAGATACTGGCAGATGAAAGCGGAAACCTTGTAGGTGTCCAGTGTTTGGGAAGTAGCAGATGCACAGAAGTTGTTAATTTAGCACAAATAGCTATAAAGGAAAGGGTTAACGTTAAAAGTTTAGCTGAAATGCAATTCGCTTACTGTCCCCCTTTATCAGGTTTCTTTTTCCCTTTCAAAACAGCCTGTGAAGTTTTAAGTGAAAGAATTAAAAAAGAAAGGTAACTATTAACTTACTTTCCCTCTTCTTTTTCTTAAAGAAGTTTAAAGCTGGTTAGCTACTGAAATTGCTTTTTTAACCACGTCTTCAGCATCGAAACCAAACAGGTAAATAATTGGTTCTATATATTTAGCTCCAGGGTCAGCTACAGCGTCTACACTTCTTTCTCCAGCTATTTCCTTCACTTTATTTATTAAGGCCTGTTCTCTTCCCTCTAACGGCAAATCCTCACCTATCTCAGCCAAGGTTAATCCTGCCCTTTTAACAGCATCCCTTACTCTCTTAGTATTTCTAATATTCATGCATGCTAACATATCCTTTCGGCATTCCATAAACGCAAGCAATATCTTCGATAAATGCTTTGAAACCCCAAACTTTGGTTTAGCGAAATATTTCACCATATTATCAACAACTGTTAATCTTCCAGGTATTCCTGCTACCTCTTCCAAGGTTTTAGCCTCAGGTAAAGCCATAACAAGATTCATCCTAACTTCAGGCACAAGTTTAAAGATGGTGAGGGAGTTTTCCAATAAATTCAAAGCATTCGTGATTTTCATTAAGACACTATACTTATCAAAAACTCCCTGTTTAGGCAAAGTAGACTTAGGACATGTACAGTACTCCATTTTACCTAATTCAGCGTATAAATCTATGTGATTTTTACAGAATTTTTTGTTTTGTTTCAAGGAGCAGCAAATGTTGCATATTCTTTGAAGAGCCTCCCATGCATTTATTTTTTGTTCAGCTAAAAAATCAGCCAGTGTCCGAATATTTTTTAAAGTTTCTTCATCAAAAAGGGTTCCATCTGTTTCTTTCGATAAATACTGGCTTACTGCAGCCTGCGTAACCCCTACAACTCTAGCTATATCAATTTGTTTCATTTTATATTTCTTTGAAATCCTTTTTATAACTAGAGACCTTATTTCCGGTAAATATTTCCTTACAAAAACTTCACAGGGCACCCGCAAAAAGGAGTTCACCTTCCACTTTAAAGGAGTTTAGGAATAAAAATTAAATTAAAAGAATAAACGTGTTATATTAAAAATTTATATTTTCGGAAAAAGGGGAAAAAATTTTACTTAAAAATCCCTTTCTAAGCATTACTTCAGTACTGAGGAACCGAAATGTTTTTATAAAGAGTAAATTTATTCATTTCAATTTTTCCTAAACGATTCCCCTTTTACCTTTAAAATGTACTTGATTTTTTTCTTTATGGATGGATTTTCAAGTTTTGCTCGAGTGAGGCCTTTCTTAAATTGGCAACTGTTAAATTTTTTGATTTCATGATCATTTCTGAAAAGCCTAAGGTAGCTGAAAAAATAGCTAAGGCCTTAGGTTCCAATAATGGAAGAAAGGTTTTCTTTGATCGTGAAAAAAGAGTTTATAGGTATGAATTAAATGTAAATGGGAGTAGAATAGCTGTTGTGCCTGCGGTGGGGCATGTTTTTAACCTTAAACAGAAGAGTAACGGGTTCCGTTACCCTGTTTTCGACATTGAATGGGTGGAGTCTTTCAAAGTAAATAAGAAAGCTGAATATGTTAAGCCTTATGTTTCACAACTGGCTGAGTTTGCAAGGAAGTCAAAGAATTACATTGTAGCTTGTGATTACGACATAGAAGGTCAAACAATTGCTTATAACATCCTTAAATACCTTTGTAAATTGTCGGATGAAGAAATTAAAAACATCTCCAGAATGAAGTTTTCCGCCTTAACACCTAGAGATATCCGTGAAGCCTTCCTTAAACCAATTAGTTTCGATTTAAACCTTGCATACGCTGGAGAATTACGTGCTGTTATTGATTGGTGGTGGGGTATCAACACTTCAAGGGCTTTAATGATTTCTCTAAAAAAGAGAGGGTTATATAAAGTATTGTCCATGGGCCGGGTTCAGGGACCTACTTTAAACCTGGTTTTTAAAAGAGAACAAGAAATTAGGAACTTCAAACCAACTCCTTTCTGGCGTGTTTACGTGGAAATCTTAATCGGAAACAAGAAGTTCCTTGCTTTACATGTAAAAAATATTTTTTGGAACAAAGAAGAAGCTGTAAATGTTAAAACTAAATGTAAAAGTAGAAAATGTATTGTTTCAGATGTTAAAAGAAGGAAAAACAAATTAAAACCCCCTATTCCCTTCAACCTGGGGGATCTCCAAAGGGAGGCTTATTCAAAGTTCGGTTTTAAACCCTTACAAACCCAAAAGATAGCTCAAAACCTTTATGAGAATGGTTTAATTTCATACCCGAGAACCTCTTCTCAAAAACTACCAAAAAACATAGATTTCAGAGAATTATTCAGGAAATTAGCTGAACAAGAAAAATTCAAGGCTTTAGCAGAGAAACTGTTGGCTAAGGAAATTTTAAAACCGAATGAAGGGAAAAAGGAAGATCCCGCCCACCCCTGTATTTACCCTACCGGTGAAAAACCCAAGTCGCTTAATCCTTTCGAGAAAAAGGTTTATGAATTAATCGTTTATAGGTTTTTAGCTGTTTTTGCTGACGAGGCTTTAATTGAAAGTACAGACGTAATTCTTACCTTGGATGGTGAAAACTTTAAGTTAAAGGGGAAAGTTGTTTTATCTAGGGGTTGGATGGAGTTTTATCCTTACTACAAACCCGAAGAAGCTTTCCTACCTAAGATAAACCTCAATGACAGTTTTGCAACTACCCATGTTTACTTAAAAGAAGGTCAGACGAAGCCTCCGGCAAGATACAGTCAAGCCTCCTTAATCTCTACTCTGGAAAGAAACAATTTGGGGACTAAAGCAACTAGGGCTTTGATACTTGAGAAGCTTTTCTCCAGAGGGTACATTAAGGGCAGGAAAAGCATAGAAATAACTCCCTTCGGTGAAGCGGTGATTCAAACTTTCAACCTTTACTGTAAAGAAATACTTTCAGTGGATTTAACAAGGGAACTGGAAGTTAAGTTGGAGGCTGTGAGTTTAGGGAAGGAGAAAAAAGAAAACGTTTTGATTGAAGCTAAAAAGAAAATAACTGAAATAATGGAGAAAATGAAAAGAAACGAGGATAAAATAGGCGAAACTTTAGAGAAAGCTTTATCTAAAACTTTCTTGAAAAAAGCCTCTGAAGTGAAAACAGGTTTCACCAAACTAATAAAGCCTTAGTAAGCTCCTTCAAGAGAAAATCGACATGAGCAATCTTTTTCGACAGGTATTCTCTTAATAGCTTCCTCAATTACCTCTCTTATGTCTTTCATCCTTTCACTAAACAATTTAAGAACTTCTTCATGCGTAACTTTCCCACTTGAAATCCCTGCAGCCCAATTCGTTGCAACAGATAAACTAGCGTAACACATGGTTAATTCTTTAGCTAAAATAACTTCAGGAACTGAAGTCATGCCTACCACGTCTCCCCCTACTGACTTGTAAAATTTTATTTCCGCAGGAGTTTCAAACCTCGGTCCCTCTGTACAGACATAAACTCCACCTTTATGAAACTTTAGCCTCTTATCTTTGCAAACACCAGCTAAAATGTCAATCAGTTCTGGGCAGTAGGGGTGGGACATATCAACGTGGACAACAGCCTTTAAAGGAGGTTTATCGGGCCAAACCTTAACAGGTGTTTCACCGTCAAAGAAGGTGTTTATTCTTTGCTTTGTGAAATCCATAAATTGGTCGGGTAAAACAATATCTCCAGGTTTGATTTTTTCGTTTAAAGAGCCGCAAGCATTTGTCACAATCAACCTTTCAACTCCTAACTTTCTTAAACCGTAAACATTTGCTCTGTAGTTGATTTTAGAAGGAGGAATTGAATGCTGAACCTTTGCATCTACCCCTGGTTTACCATGTCGGTTCAGGAAAGCTATTTTCACTCCCCCTATTTCCCCTATTTCAATACGGGGTGTTTTACCGAAAGGAGTTTCTAAAACCACATGTTTAGGATTCTTAATTAGCTCGTATAATCCTGACCCGCCAATTATACCTATTCGAGGTTTACTGTCCTCCAATTAAGCTTCCTCCCGGAGTTTTTTGATTAAGGAAAAAACCCTTAAACTGAAAATGTTTTTAGAAAGTAACGAGTTGAAAATAAAAATTTTTTGGGGATTGTTTTTCTAAATTAAGCTTAAAGTTTGTCTTCTAGGTAATGTCTTTAAAAAGGTACAAGTCCCCTTACAAAATAAATTTATGTAATATATTGGGTACGGAATCACTTCCGGATATTTTTGCTGTGTTAAAGCTTTCCAATCCGTTTTTCCAATATTTTAAGTGGATAAAATGGTTAGAGCAAAATTCATCTTGTATTTAGCTTTATGTTTAATCGGTACTCTTTTCTCCACTTTCTTAATTACTTACCTCTCTCTTTCAGTGGCTAATATTAAAGATTCCCTGCTCCTTATATTGTTTTTTGTTTCAATCAATTTCTTGCTTTTCTTTTCTGCTTCACCTTTAATTGAGAAAATTTATAAAGTTAACGAAGCAACCAGGAACATGTTTCCAACTCTTCATTCAATGATTGAGGAGTTATCCGCCCAAAGCCGATTGAAAAAGCCTAAAGTCATGATTTCTAATCTACCCCTCCCTTACGCCATCACTTACAGAGATGTACTTTTTGGAAGTAAACTTGCGGTTTCTTTCTCTTTACTGGGCTTGCTTGAAAGTAATGAATTAAAGGCATTAATATCTCACGAAACAAAACATGTGAAAGATAAAGACCATTACATATTAAGCTACGCTACAGTTCTCCCTTCGTTACTGTACATAGCCGCTAAAAAACTTATATACCCCTACTTCAAGAACAAAACAAAAGTAAGCACAATTAAAGCATCATTTGGTTTCCTTTTCCTTCTCCTCCATTTCTTTTTCAATATCTTTAATCTTCCATTAAGCCGTTTCAGGGAAGAATGTGCTGACGACTATGTTTCAGAGTTAATGGAAAACGGGAAAGAAAACCTATTCTTCGCTTTAACCAAAGTAACAAATGTCATAATTAAAATGAGAAACAAGAAAAGTAAAACACTTAACCTTCTAGGCTTTAAAACCCTTTTAATTACAGATCCGGACTGTGTAAGCGGAAAACTTGAAAAAGAAGGCGGAAAGAAATTGTTGAGTGAATTGTTTAAATTTTTTTCAACTCATCCCAGTGTACAGGATAGGTTAAATAGGTTAAAGGATTAGATGAATAAGTAAAGTGAAGAAAACTTGAGCGGAGAAGTAAGAGAAGGGGACTACGTAGTTCTTGTTGACGAAAGAGGGAAAAAAATTATTGTGAAAACTAAAAAAGATGAATTAGTACATACTCACAACGGAGTAATCGACTCTAACGAGGTAATAGGTAAAAACTTCGGTGGCGAAGTGAAAACACGGCTTGGGATAAAGTTTTATATTCTTCAACCAACCCTTCCTGACTTGCTTAAAAAATTTAGAAGGCCAACCCAAATAATTTACCCTAAAGATGCAGGCTTAATGATAATTATCAGCGGAATAAAGAGCGGATCCAAAGTTATTGAATGCGGTACAGGTTCAGGAAGTTTAACTGCTTTCTTGGCACACATTGTTAAACCTGAAGGTAAAGTTTTAACTTTTGAGAAAAGAGAAAAGTTTGCCCAGGCTGCTTTAAAAAATTTGAAAATGGCAAACCTTACAGAGTATGTTGAATTAAGAATACAGGATTTCGTGGAAGCTGAAGTAGAGAAAAATCTTTTTGATGCAGGTTTTATAGACATAGCTTCACCTTGGTTAGTTATCAAAAAAATGCATGAAGTCCTAAAACCTGGGAAATTTCTTTTTTCGTTCAGCCCTTCACTTAATCAAGTCCAAAAAACAGTTTTGACTATGAAGGAGGAAGGCTTTCTCCAGATTGAAACAGTTGAATGCTTAACCAGAAATATTTTGGTGGATGAGAAAAAGATCAGGCCCGCCGGCAGAATGATAGCTCACACTGGTTACATCACTTATGGAAGGAAAATACTGAAGTGAATGTGAGAGATTTAGTGGGGGTGTTTAAAGAAGTAACACTGTCCTTAATGGGATCTTAATAGGGTCTATCCTTGGCTTTGGTTATGAAAGCAATTAAGTTTCCTATTAAGTGTGCAATAGGGGTTGCTACTAAACCTGTTAAAAACACGTTTAATTGAAGATTAAATTTTAGACTGTAAAGGAAAGAGCCCATGAGATAAAAGTCTAATTGGTCAAGCAGCGGCGCCATCTCTCCTCTTTTTATTCCTAGCCTTCTTTTTATGAAAGAGCCAACTATATCACCGAAAACTGCTCCAATTGACAAAATAATTCCCTCAATAGGCTCTTTTAACAGAAACCCTGAAAAGAAACCGAAAACCACCCCTAAAACTGTCCCCCTAAATGTTTTCCCGTCGCCTAGGATTCTCCTGCCATCGAAAAAGGTTTTGTTCATGTCTAATGGAACCCCTCCCCCTGTCAATAAAGCAAAACCGTTAGCTACGTACATAGGTGTTAAAAAATAAACCATTTTGATAAAGAAATCATAAAGAGAGAAATTATTCATTCTTCCCTTCCTCCTCACTAAAGACTTCCCTTACTTTAACAGCCACTCCCCTTGTAAACTTTTTCATTTCTTCACAGTTAAGAAGTGTTTTACCATACCCTATCAATTTATTTTTTTTGTTAAGCAATAGAACTTCATCTCCAGCCCTTATTTCATCATCGCATTCAATAATGAATTTCGCGAATAAGCTTCTATTCTTCCTCAAGAAGGGTATAGCTTCTTCCTGTACAATAACCGAGTACTTCCCCTTCGGTAAGGCTTGGAACAATCTTTTGACACCATCTCCTTTAAGAACAAACAACCCTTTCCCTGGAACCAATGTGCCTAAAAGGGTATTTCCGTCATAAACCCTCCTAATTCTGCCTGTCCTTTTTGATTTTTCAATAAAAATGTTTCCACCAAAAACTTTCCCACCTACTCCCCTCCCATATTGGTAATCTATAATTGCCTTTATTTTCTCTACATCTCTCAGCTTCCCTTTTTCTGTCAAATTTCTCCCTTCCTCCCTCCTTATCTTTGCCTCACCTTCCTCTGGTTTAAAAGCTAAATTGAAAGGGTAAGTTTCTGTTAAAGCTGAGGGAACTTGACCGAAAGGGGGGAACTGCACCACATGCAAAGTGGAAACTCTTTCTTTAATTCTTTTCTTGGCCCTATACACTTCAGGACGGTGGAGGCTTTCCCTTCCAGAATAAATAAACATTCTTTCCTTTGCAACTGGGTCATATTTCTCGATATATCTCTTGTATTTCTTAAAAAGATTTAGGCAGTAGAGAAGTTTAGGGTGAATTCTCGCCCTTTCCTGAATCAAATTTAAAAGGTTTCCCTCTTTAATTGCAACCTTAATTGTTTTTATTTCTTGTAGAATAACCCAAAGATTATGTTCAGCTACTCTTCTAACTTTTTTTTCCTCAGGAAGCTCTAACAATTCATTAACCGTGTATTTGGAACAAACTGGACACGAACAGGGAAGATATGGAAGTTCTTCAAGTTTCCTTGTTCCTTGCATTGTCATATACCTGTGAGCTTTAGCGTATAGTGCATAAGATGCCGAGTCAAAAAGGTCACATCCGAAAGCTACAGCAAAGGCGAAGAAAATAGGGTGACCTGCACCAAACAAATGCACAGGCTTGTTTATTGGTAAATTCCTTTTTGCTGGTATAACTTGGCAATCCAGAATCTGGTGGAAGTCGTAGTTTTCAAGTGAAGGAACAACAGTACCTATTGCGTATATGTCGAAATCAAATTTTGACATCTCCTTACAAGAATATTTAACCAGGTCAGGGTATATGCTTCCATGAATCGGTCCTACCCACAAAACATCTTTTGCAAGCTTTATTTTCTTAAGTTCTTCAGCCCTCGAAACTGTCTCCTTTATTCCCTTCAACACTTTCATTCTTTCATCAAACACAGGTACATCTAAGATAACAGCCACATCTGAACCTATTCTCTCCTGAAACTTCACGATCTCTTCATTGGAAACTTCAATGTCTCCATAAGAGTAAAGTTGGAAAGCACCTGAATCAGTCATTACCACCCCTTTAAACCTTAAAAACTCATGTATCCCCTTCTTTAAAGCTAAATCTCTCGTTTCAGGATTTCTCCAAATTATGTAGGAATTCGTTATCAGTCCCTCAACCTTAAATTCTTTCTTAAAATCCTTTACTGGAATAACTTCCAAGTTAGGGTTTACTACCGGGAAGAAATAAGGAGTTTCAATTACCCCTGACTTAGTGTAAATTTTACCTATCCTCCCCAAAGCCTCCTTAGCCTTTATTTCAAACATTTCCCTAAACCATAAAGAAACAATCGCGAAAATTGTGAAAAAGTTTCCAGCGGTTTAAAATTCCTAACCTTGCCCCCTTTTTTAAATTCTTTTCCCTAAAAACCTTTCCAGAAATAAATTTCTCCACAATTTTCTGTAAAAAAGAGAAAAATGCAGCATGTACCTGGTCAATAATGAATTCAAAACGTGAAAACTTGACAAAATAAAAATTTAAAACTTGAAAAACCTTTTTATTAAGGAAAGGAAATCTTTACCCTTCCTAACCCCCCTGTTTAAAAAATAAGATTAAAGCTAAGGAACCCTTAAAAATGGGGTTAATAATGCCTGTAAACCTCACCGCTGAAGCCAAGGCAATGCAAGCTAAATATCTACAAGCCAAAACAATTGAGGAAAAAATTTATTACCTAGAAAAATTCCTCTCTCTCATACCTAAACATAAGGGAACCGAAAAACTAAGGGCGAATGTTAAAACACGCCTTGCAAAGCTTAGGAGAGAAACAGCTGAGAAACGCTTCAAACAAAAAAAAGTTTTAGGTAAAGAAGAGGGAATAAAGAAACAAGGCCTAAGGATTTCAATAATTGGTTTCCCAAACACAGGAAAGACATTTCTTCTCAAACTTTTCACAAACATAAGAGAAGAACCGAATTCTTCTCCATTCTCAACAACCAAACCAGTAGTTGGAATAATGGATTATAAGGGTGGAAAAATTCAATTAATTGAGATTCCCTCCCTAATGTTCACAAGCTTCTCTTCTGCTAAACATTACTCCTCCATTATAAGAAGCTCCGAAGGATTAATTATCTTGGTAGATTTAACCCAAAACCCAATTAAACAATTAAAAGAAACTGTTGAAAAACTTGACTACCTAGGGATAAAAGTAAACAAAAACAAGCCAGGGGTAATAGTCAAAAAAACCCAAAAAGGAGGAGTTAAAGTTATAAACCCAAGTTTCTTTAGAGGGTCAAAAGAAAACCTCTTCCAATTATTGAAGGAAGTTGGTTTTACAAACGTAATAATCGAAATAAAAAAGGAAGTAACTCCTGAAGAATTCGCTGAAGCGCTGGATGAGAACATAATCTATAAAAAAGCATTTATAATAGCCAATAAAGGAGACCTCCCTGGAACCAAAGAACAATACCTAAAACTTAAAAAGAAGTACGGTAACAGATTCCTTATCCTACCAGCATCTTTCACCCAGAAAAAGTTAACCTTTCAACTGGGTAATCTAATCCTCAAACAATTTAACTTTATAAGAGTCTACACAAAACCTCCTAAAAAAGAAGTCTCCAGAGAACCAGTCTTTATGCGGAAAAACTCAACAATACGTGACTTAGCCAAAAAAATAGGAGGCAAAAAACTACTAACAAGCTTTAAATACGCTAAAATCTGGAGGAACAAAACCAAAATAAATGGAGGTAGAGTAGGGTTAGATTACTCTCTGCAAGATGGAGACATTGTTGAAATAAATGCCAAATTAACTTAGCTTTAGCTCTTTACCTAAAAATATCCTGCTCTTCAGGCCGAATTAGGTCCTTACCCGATCCCTCTTCATCACTAAAAACAAAACCTCTAATCAAGGCAACGGGCACTCCCTCACTACACTGCCCAATGACTAGCGCTGCTGCAGAAGCTAATAAATCAGCCACAGCCACTAAAGTATGCTGCATCCTGTACCCAAAAAGGTCTCTTTTCCCAACGTAACTAAACAAAGGATTCAACCCAGCCACGCCAAGGGCCACATTCACAACTCCACACCTAAAAGGCCTCCCATGTGTATCAGAAACTATAACCGCTACCTTTCTGCCAGTTAACCGGAAAATTCCCCCTCTAATTCTTTCAGCAGACCCATCAGGGTCTAAAGGCAAAAGAGTAACAGAATCCTCACCGGGAGTATTAGACAAGTCAACGCCTGCATTAGCACAAACAAAGCCATGCCTAGTTTCAGTTATCAAATGCCTCCCCTTAACCTTCACGATTTTTCTCGACTCCCTAAGGATAACTTCAACGAGCTCAGGACTCTTCTCGACATACTCAGCAAGGGTTGCGGCGAAAAAGCTGGGCTTAATATCATTAAGGCTGATAACTCTACCCTCAACTCTAGAAACGATTTTGTGGGCTACAACAAAGACATCACCATTCTCCACTCTAGAACCAGTATCTCTCACCGAATCTACAATAAGCTTAGCTAAATCATCTCCTTCCTTAACCAATGGTAAGCGCAAGGGGATAATATTAACCACACCAACCTTTTCCACAACCAAACCCCTCCCATACACCAAATTTAAAAAAGAAAGAAGAGGGAGCAAAATTTAAAAAATAAAAACCACTCTAAAAAGAAACATTTAGATAAACAGAAAAATAAAAGTTTTCCATAAAATATCCCCCGAAAACCACTCACTTAATAAAAAAGCTGGGAGCTGCTCAAAAAGATGGTCACCATGAAAAAAGAAGTTTTACTAGAAATCTTTTACTCAATGAGTAATATAGAGAGTCAGTATCTATTAAACATAGCTTGGAGGCTCGCTGACAAACATCCAGAAATAAAAGTAAGAGAAATAAACTACGACAGCGTAGAAGGGAAAGAGCTCTCTTTCAAAAACAAAATCTACGTAATACCCACTATAATAATAAACAAAAAAAAGAAAATAATCGGCGTCTTGAACGAGGAAGAACTTTTAAAAGAAATAAACAAAATAAAAACAGGGAAGAATAAGGTTAATTAACTCGGAAATTGAAACTCCCAACTTTTTTGAAAAGCCAGGGTGGCGGAGAAAACTTCCGAAATGGTGACGCGGCCGGCTGCAGATAAAAAAAGGCATAAACCGGCTTTACTCGGGTTCAAATCCCGACCCTGGCTTCTTTCTTTTGAATAAAGCACCTTAATCCCGTTTCTTATGTAAAGTTTTTGAGGGTTTTTGTTGATTCTTTTCCTAGGTTTTCTTTCATGTGTTTAAATTGAATTTTTTCTCCTAGTTGTTCATTTTTCATTAAAAGGTCTTATATTTTTTCTAATAGTTTCTTTGCGTTTTCAAAAAGCACATCCCTTTTTTCGCTCTGGCTTAATACAGGCGACCTTTCAATAATTTCTACAGTTTCTTTTATGCCTAATTTGAAAACCGGGTAGTCTGAACCGAACAGTAACCTATCCATTAAATTCCGGTTTCGAAACTCTTCAACTACTTCCTCCTCTTCAACTAAATAAGTTACAGCTGATAAGTCAAGCCAAACGTTTTCATACTGTTCAGCTATTTCTAAAGCTTCTTTTAAGTAAATCTTTGGTTCATGGGCACTGTATGATCCACTGTGGGCTAAAACAACCGGATTATGGGATTTTTTTATGAAGGGTTCAAAAAGCTTAGGGTTCCCTACTCTGCAAAATTCCTCCATCTCCCAAGGCCCAGGGTCACATCCGCAATGGATCATTAATATAAGTGATTCTTTATTCAGTAGGTTAAACAGTTTTTTCAGGTTTCTGTTTCCTTCCGGGTTGAAAAATTGAAGGGTTGGAAGTATTTTAACCCCTTTTAAATCTAGTTTAACGATTTCTTGCAGTTTATTTTTTATGTATCTGCCTCCTTTGTTTATGTCTATTGAACCTATCCCTACAAATCTTCTTGGGTAACTTGAAACAATTTCTGCCACGTATTCATTGCTTGTTTTTCCTAGAGTGAGGATTTCTTTCATTTGTGAATATATTTCTTCGTAGTTCCAAACAAAAACTTCTTGCGTCTGTTTAATTATTAATTTCTTGATTTTCCTCTTTAAAATGTTTTTTGGGTCTACATCTAAACCTAAAAGGACAGCTAAAACTACGTTTGCTTTTTTAATTTCTTTAAGTATCATTTCAATTGAAACAATTCGCGGTAACGGATGTAAATGGAAATCAACAACCTTTAACATTTCCTTAACATTTCCACCTTTTTCGTCCATATTTCCAGATTTTTGCTTTTTCAAAAATATTTAAGAGTCGATCATTTTTGAGAAGGGTTATATTTCTTAATTTTTGAGGTGCAGCTTTTGGTTTTAGTGGGTGAGAGAAATTCAAGAGGAAAGGGGGTTGATCTATTTCAAAAAACCTTAATTTTTTAAAAAAAGGTTGGGAAAAGGCTTGGCAATTGTATGAGTAGGAATAAAATTTTACTTTTCCAGGGTGTTACTTCCTGTAACCTAGAATATTTTCTGCAATTAAAGCCTTTAATTTTGTGATGGGTGTTGCAATTATTCTTGTTCCCCAAGCGTCTCTGGTAAACCTCTCTAAAGGGTTATCTTTTATGTATCCATACCCTCCATAAACCCTTATTGATGCTTTAGCTGTTTCTACAGCTATTGTTGAGGAAAAAACTTTCAAAATATTTAGCTCTTTCTCCACTCCTCTCTTTTTCTCTATTTCTTTTGCTAAGTTGTAAAGGAGGCATCTTGCTGCCTCAATTTTTATAGCCATGTCTGCAATCTTTTCTTGTATAGCCTGAAATTTACCTATCACTTGTCCGAATTGAACCCTTTGGTTTGCGTAATTTACACTTTCTTCGAAAGCTGCTTGGGCTATTCCTACCGCCACTGCTGAAATTGCAAGTTTCATCTTTTCCCATGAGTCAGTAAGGATTTTCTCTCCCTTCCCTTCTTCACCTAACAAGTTTTCTTTCGGAACTTTTACTGAGTCAAGGGTTAGAGAAGCTGTTCCAGCAGCTCTCAACCCCATCAACCCTTTCTTTTTCCCAATTATTACCCCCTCCATATCTCTGTCCACAATAAAAACACTTATTTTTCCATCTGAATCTTTCCCTGAAACTATGAAAACTTCTGCGTCTAAACAGTTCACTACGTAATCTTTTCTACCATTTAAAATAAATGCATCATTCTCTTTCTTTACTGTAGTCAAGATTTCGTTGAAGTTTGAACCTGAAACAGTTTCAGTTGCTCCCATTCCACCTATTTTCTTTCCTACAGCTAAATCTCTCAAGTACTTTTCTTTCTGATCCTCAGTTCCGTATTTTGAAATAGGGTAGCATGCTAAAACATTATGTATACTTACTTTAACAGCTGTTGAGGCACATGCTTTTGCTAATTCCTCGATTGAAACAACGAAACTGACGTAGTCTGTTTCAGCTCCATCATATTTTGCAGGTGCAAGCATCCCGAACAAACCTAGTTCACTTAGCTTTTTCAAAAGTTCAGCTGGGTACTCAGCCTTTTCATCTACTTCAGCAGCCAAGGGTTTGATTTCGTTTTCAGAAAACTCCCTAACCATTTTCTGAACCATTTCTTGTTCCGGTGTTAGGGTGAAACTCATTTTTACTCCTCACAAAAACTTTTTATTTATTAAATTATTCTTTAACTTTTTCAAAATACACTCCCGGCTTGTAACTCTTCACCATCCTAACTTTCTGCCCTATAGGTAAATCTTCAGGTTTACTAATGAAAGGAATCCATCCTGAAACCATTGTTCCATCATCTAACTCCACTACACACCACGCATATGGAACCTCGTTAAGAAATCGTTCAGGAGCAACCCACTGGATAGTGTATGTTACAACTTTACCTGTTTTCGGTAATTCAACAACCTCAACTTCACTGCTTCCGCACCTTGGGCAGTAAACAAAAGGAGTGACTTCTTTATGTCCACACTTCTTACATTTAAAACCCATCAGTTTCCCTTGTCTAACGTACTCCTCCAATTCTTTAATTGATGGAAGATTTTCTTCCTTCATTCAATCTCCCCTTCTGAAAATTAGAACGTTACAAGTTCCACCTGTTGCTCCAACGTTATGTGTTAGAGCAGTTGTAGCTCCTTCCACCTGCCTCTTTCCAGCTTCCCCAAGCAGTTGTTCATATACTTCATTTATTTGTCCAACACCTGTTGCACCCACTGGATGGCCTTTAGCTTTCAATCCTCCTGATGGATTAACTGGGAGTTTACCATCTATTTCAGTCACTCCTTCTTCAGCTAGTTTAGCTCCTTCACCCTTTTTACAGAAACCCATGTCTTCAATAGCTATAACTTCAGCTATTGTGAAACAGTCATGAACCTCCATAAAATCTATGTCCTTATGGGTTAACCTTGAATTTTTAAAAGCTTGTTCAGCTGCCAACTTGGAAGAAATAATTGAAGCCATGTTTTCCCTATTGAACAGGGCAGCAGGGGCACTTGCTCTACCGGTACCTAAAACATAAATCAATGTGTCAATATGTTTCTTAGCGAATTCTTCAGAAGCAATAATTGCAGCTGAAGCTCCGTCTGAAAAAGGACAGCAATCATAAAGTTTTAAAGGACTCGCTACCACCCTTGACTTCAAAACATCCTCGACGGTTATTTTTTTATGGAAATGAGCTTTAGGGTTATGTATCGCGTTTGAATGGTTTTTAACGGCGACTGCTGCCAACTGCTCCTCTGTAGTACCGTACTTATGCATGTGATACCTTGCAATGCTAGCGTATAAGCCTGGAAAGGAGGCACCGTTTACAGCTTCGAAAGCGAAATCGGAGCCATAGGAAAAATAAGTTGTTGCAGTTATTGTGTCCAAATGAGAAACTTTTTCAGTTCCAACAACGAGGATGCAGTCGTAGAAACCAGCTGCTATATTAACAAATGCTTCTCTGAAAGCTGTACTCCCGCTTGCACATGCTGTTTCAACTGTAAAAGTCGGTGCATAAGGAATACCAAGTGAATGAGCAATTATAGGCCCTAAATGCCCCTGTTTTTCCGTCATGCCAAAAACATTTGAGACAAACACCGCCTCAACGTCTCTGTTACTTATCCCCACCTTTTCAATTGCTTCTTTAGCAGCTAAAACTGCAGCCTCCCGGGCTGTAACGTTTAACTTTCCGTACTTTGTTGAACCAGTTCCTAACAAAACAACTTTGCGCAAGAAAACCACCATTACCCTCTTACTTTCCTCTTTACTTAGTTTGGAAAAATATTTAAATGCTTAACATTCAAAATTTTGGATCACATAAAATAAAATCAAGCAAGGTGTTCCAAAACTCTTTTAAACAAAAATAAATATGTTTCCTGAATTTAAGCCTCTCCTTCGACTTTACGATTTTTCAAGTAACTCTTCTTCTCTGCAAGTAATCCAGAAATTTTTAAATACAGGTTGCTTAAAATTTTCTTTGTGTTTTTTTTTATGGGCCTGGAAAAGGGAGGTTTCACTTTTGAATTTTAAACCTACTTTTTTAGATGTGGATACAAGTTACCCTATTGTTTTCTTAAATTTTGAAGATGCCCAGAAACTAGGTATTGAATCAAATGATCAAGTTGTTTTGAAGATAAGAAGGATGAAAGTAAGGTCCTTCATTGCTTTAACCAAAAAATTAGTGAACAAAGGGTCAGTAGGGGTTGGTAACTATTTAAGGAAACGTTACAGCTTCGAAGAAAACTTGTTAAATATTGCTAGAGCTAAATCAGCTAAATCATTTAATTACATCAGGAAAAAAATGCAGGGAGGCAAGCTCTCCTATACTGAATTAAGAGAAGTAATCCAAGATGCTGTAAACGGCAACTTAACAAATTTAGAAATGGCAGCCTTCATTCTTGCAGAAGAATATGTTGGAATGACGATGGAGGAAATTGAACACTTAACAAAAGTGATGGTTGAAACAGGTGAAACAATTGAGTTTAATAGGACAGTTTACGATAAACACAGCATAGGAGGGGTACCAGGGAACAAGATTTCACTCTTAATCGTCCCAACAATCGCAGCTGCAGGTTTATTCATACCTAAAACTTCAAGCAAAGCAATAACTTCCCCAAGTGGCACCGCGGACACGATGTCTGTATTGGCCCCGGTAGAATTTACTCCTGAAGAGTTTAAAGAAGTTGCCTTAAAAGCTGGAGGAGCAATAGTTTGGGGAGGAAGACTCGGCTTAGCTCCTGCAGACGACATCTTTATAAGGGAAGTTGAAAGACCCCTTAGGGTGGATCCTGAAAGCCAAATGTTGGCAAGTATATTTTCTAAAAAATTAGCTACAGGCGTGAATTATTTAACCCTCGACTTACCGGTGGGTGAGGGAGCTAAAATTGAAAACAGGAAAAATGCACTGGAGCTGGCTCATAAATTCTCTCAATTAGGGCACAGGTTAGGTATTAAAGTTGTTTGCGGAATAACTTACGGTGGACAGCCTATTGGTCGATGTGTGGGCCCTGCTTTAGAAGCTAAAGAAGCCTTAGAGGCTTTAATCAACGGCGGCAAAAATTGTTCAACCAGTTTACTTGAGAAATCCATGTCATTGGCAGGTTTACTTCTTGAAGTTTCAGGTAAATCAAGAAGAGGATACGGGAAAGACTTAGCTTATGAAATTTTCAGGAAAGGAAGGGCTTATTTAAAAATGAAAGAAATAATTGAAGCCCAGGGAGGAGATCCAGACATCAAACCTGAAGATTTACCTGTAGGGCAACATAAAGCAGTTCTAAAGTCCCCTATAGACGGATATATCAAAAAGGTTGATAATGAAAAGATTAATGAAATAGCTAGGAAGGCAGGTGCACCTAAAGAAAGGGGGGCTGGTTTAGTTATTTACGGGAAACAAGGCCATAAAGTCAAGAAAGGGGAACCTATACTTGAAATATTTGCTGAAAGAACAACAAAATTGAATGATGCATATGAACTGGCTTTAACGCTGAAACCTATAGCAATAGAGGGGATGCTTCTAGACATCTTCCCTGAAATAACTACTTAAAACCTTTACGTAACAGATTGAATAGGAAAATGTGTTTCCATTCGAAATCAAGGTAATACTTCTTTCCCTTCCGGTTTTTAAGGCTTTTAATGCTTAGAAAGTCAATTAATTACTTTCCTTGTCCTCCCTAATCAGAAATTTAAATACTTCTACCCATGTAACTTTGGAATGTAAAAAATTTGGAGAGATGTTTAAGTAATGGTTAAAATAGGCAACTTGGAAGTGGCGGTGTTTAAAGGCGACATACTTAAATTGAATGTGGAATGCATAGTTAACGCAGCCAATAGCTTAATGGTAATGGGTGGAGGCGTAGCAGGTGTAATTAAAAGACATGGCGGAGAAGAAATAGAAAAAGAAGCTAGAAAGAAGGCTCCGGTTCCTGTAGGGGAAGCTGTCTCAACTAGTGCGGGTAAATTGAAATTTAAATTTGTTATTCATGCCCCCACCATGTCCAGACCGGCTATGTCAATTCCTCCAGAAAATGTTTATTTAGCAGCTAAAGCTGCTTTGGCAGAGGCTGAAAAAACTTCCTGTGAATCTATAGCTTTACCTGCTTTAGGAGCAGGTGTCGGTGGGGTGCCCATGAATAAAGTGGCTAAATTAATTGTTAAAGCAATAATTGAGCATTCTAAAAGGGCAGTAAAGGTTAAAAAAGTTATACTTTGCGGTTTAAACCAGAAGACAGTGGAAGAATTCAAAAAAGCATTATTTAAGTATGTTCAAGTCTGAAACCTTTAGAGATGAAAAGGGAAATACAGCTACTGAACAATTCAGAGGGTTTTTGGTTGAGCTCCCTGAAAAGATGCAAAGAGGATATAGAAGATTTTGGAATGTTTAGTAAAAGAAGTAAATTGTTACGTCCTACCTTACGCGTTATTTTCTTCTTTTTCTCTCTTCTCCTTATGTTCGCAATTTACAGTTTACTCTTCCTTATTTTATACACTAAATTTAAAGAATTGCTTAACTGGAGGGTTCTATCACTTATTCAGCCCCTCTTCGCTCTGTCACTAACCTATCTTTTCTGCCGTTTTATAGATAAACGTTCCTTGCTTGATTTAGGTCTAAAATTCTATAAGGGATTCTTGAGAGATGTGGTAGTGGGAACTGGGTTAGGAATAACTTTGACAACATTAATTTTTTTAATTTTATATGCGACTGGTTGTTTAATGATTAAAGGGTTCATTCACCAAGGCAACAGCCCCGAGAAACTCTTCTTCTCTATTTCATTTACTCTTCTTCAATTTGTTTTATTAGGTTTGGCTGAAGAACTTATTTTCCGGGGATATATCCTCCAAAATTTGATTGAAGATTGGGGTGTTGCAGTAGCTGTTGCGGCATCTTCCATTTTATTCGGTTTGGTTCATGCTGGAAACCCAAATGTCACAATTCTTTCAATTATAAGCATTACTTTAGCGGGTGTACTCCTAGCTTACGGTTATCTAACCACAAACTTTTTATGGTTACCTGTTGCTTTACATGTTTCTTGGAACTTTTTTGAGGGGCCTGTTTTTGGGTTTCCTGTTAGTGGAGTTTCAGGTTTCAAATTAATTCAGACAAAAATAACGGGACCTAACTTATTTACCGGAGGAGCTTTCGGCCCCGAAGGAGGATTAATAAGCATATTCGCTATCTTCGTTGGGATAGTGTCACTTAACTTTTTTAAAAAAATTGGTGGTTGGAGAAAAGATTAGGTAAGTGAAAACAAAGCTTGATTTTTCTAGATTTTTTTAATAGTGTATTCAAAAAGGGGAGGAATTACTTGAAAAGTAGGGAACGCATTTTTGTCGTTCAAAAACATCATGCAAGTCATTTACATTATGATTTAAGACTTGAAATGGATGGAGTTTTGAAAAGTTGGGCTGTTCCAAAGGAGCCCCCTACAAAGTCCGGCGTTAGGAGGCTTGCGGTTCAAGTGGAAGATCATCCTTTAAGCTATGCAGATTTTGAAGGTTATATCCCCGAAGGTTTCTATGGTGCAGGAAAGGTTGAATGCTGGGATAAGGGAACATATGTGCTTATTGAAAGGAGTGAAACGAAAATAATTTTTGATTTGAGAGGAAATAAGTTAAAGGGAAAATATGCATTGATTAAACTGAAGCCTGGCAAAGACCCTAGGAATTGGTTGCTTTTTAAAACCAAAAATAGTTCTTAAAACTTCTTAAACCTTTACAGGTACCCTTCTTAAGGGTTTTATTTCTTTCCCTTCCAAAATGAAGGAGTAAGCAAAAATCTTTACACCCTCCTTATAAGCTTTTCTTAACGACTCAGTAAATTCGGGATCTGTTTCCTTGTTTGGTTTAAATACTTGAGCGTCGCTTCGCATAATTAAGAAAAGAACAGCCGCTTCCATGTTTAAAGACAAAGCCTTAACTAGTTCTTCCACATGTCTCCTACCTCTTTTGGTTGGTGCATCCGGGAATAAAGCCACTCCATTTTTAACCAATGTGCACCCCTTAACTTCCAGTAAACATTTCTTACCATTAAAACCTTCTAAAAGGAAATCTATTCTGCCCCCACCGACAAAATACTCCCTTTTAGCCACAGTATAACCCTTCAACTCCTCAATTAACCTTTTACTTAAAACTTCTTCTGCTAATTGGTTGTGAAGCATTGAATTCGTAACAACCCATAAATCTCCTTTCCTGAATGCCAAGACTTCGTACTTTGTTTTTCTCGAATTTTCTCCTCTAAAATTGCGTTTTTTTAGCATTAAAACCTTAGATTTAGGCACAAGAAGGTCTTTAAGTCTTCCAGGGTCAGCAAGATGCACTTTAAACTTAAATCCATTCACTGAAACCAGAACCATAAACCTGTTCACTCTACTCAAGAAAACCCCTTCCACGGTCTCTTCTTTAATCCTCAAGCATTTTTACCTCTTTACAAACCTGGAAAAAACCTTTACCATGAAACCTGTGGAAAACTATTCCTTTTCAAAAATAAAAACTCTAAGTGAAAAAGTTTAAAAGAAACTGGATTTATTCCTGTTTTTCTCTCTACTTCTCTCTCCAACAGGTAACTGCGGAAGCCAAAAATATGAAAATTGCAGCTAAACAACCCATTACAACAAAATCTAACAAAGCCCCTTGAGGATAACCAAGAATCAAAGTGAACCTTAACCCTTCAGAGAAATAAGTCAAAGGTAGAACCTTAGCTATTAATTGCATATAGGTAGGCATTATCTCTAGAGGCCAAAAGGATCCTGACAAAAACATCATGGGGAAAGCAATTGCATTTCCGATTGCTGATGCTGCTTCAACATCCTTTATCAATCCACCAAGCACCATACCCAACCCTGAAAACAGAATCGAACCAATGAATATAAGTATCCAACTGTAAAAGCCTGGAAGAGCTGTAACCTTGAATACCGCCCAGGCAAAGAAAACCATAACTAAAGTTAAAAGTATTGCCAGGATGGTTTGGCTGAAAATATTTGCAAGAATCCATTCCATTTTGGTTAATGGGGTAGTGATTAACCTTTTTAAAATTCCCCTCCTTTTAAAATCTGTTGTAAGTGAAGTAACCCCCATCACCCCATTAGTCATTATAAAGGCCGCGATATACCCTGGTAAATAGTAATCAACTGGAGTATAAGTTTTAACAGTGTAATTGCCGGTTTTAAGTGTCACTACTTCTTTGCCTCCAATTAATTTGAAACTAAATGCATTTACTACACTATAAATTATCCCTTTTATTATGTTGTTGTTTGGGTCAGATGGATCTACTAAAAGCGTAAGCTCACCTTTTACATCAGGTAAGGATTGATTTACACTTTTCATTTCTTCCAATCCTTTTCTAATTTGTGTTTTGTTTTTGGAAGAAATGTTTCCACTCAAGGATTTTAGGGAATACTCCATAAAAGTTATCATAACGCCTATTTGGCCCTTGAAGCTCCCTCTTATAACCCTTTCTTGAAACCCCTCTGGAATAATTAAAAGCCTTACGTTGCTTGAGAAAGGGTTTGTGTTATTTCTTATGTATTCTAACGGTTCAACATTGGAAGGTGCCAAAACTAAATTGAAACTTTTGGTTGAGTTTAAAGCTTCTATAAGGGCTTCTGACAAATTAGTTGGGTTGCCGGATGAATCCAAATCCCTATTCAAAACATGCAGACTATACCTAACTTGTTGAGAGCCCCCAAAAACCGACCCAAACACTAAAAGCAGTAAAAGTGGAAATAGAAAACTGAAAAACATGCCACTTTTACTCCTCACCCAATTAATGATTAAAGCCTTACATAAGGTAAGCGTCCTTTTCACTTCAATTCACCCTCCTCAGTTATTTTTGCCCCTACAAGTTTCAAGAAAACGTCTTCGATACTCCCTTTCTCTACTTCAAAGTCATAATTAAGTCCTTTTAGTGAAAGCATTTCGAGAATTTTAACAGCTTCACTTGGTTTATTGAAAGGTACACGCACTTCCCCACCCACCTTAACAGGTTTCTCCCCTGTTTCGCCAAGTAAAACATTTAAAACTTCTCCGTCACCCCTAATAATTAATCTTTTCCCTCCACCATAATTCTCTATTAACTCTTCAGGCGTTCCATGGGCCACTATTTCACCTTTGTTAATTATTGTTATTTCATCAGATAAATTTTCAGCTTCATCCATGTAATGAGTTGTTAGAAAAACCGTTTTTCCAAGTTCTTTTAACCCCTCAATAATTTTCCATGTCTCCCTTCTTGACCTGGGATCTAAACCTGAAGTAGGTTCGTCAAGAAAAACAAGTTCAGGGTCACCAGCCATGGCTACAGCTAACCCAACCCTTTGTTTTAACCCACCTGAAAGTTTGTAAAAACGCACTTTTTTATAATCTCCTAAATCCACCAACTTAATAAGTTCTTCCGCTGAAATTCTATTTCCGTAAAGTGCACAAAACAAGTTGATGTTCTCTTTAACTGTTAGTCGATCAAGAGCGTTGAAATCTTGAGGTAAGATCCCTATCTTCCACTTTAATTTAGAAGCTTCCTCGGGCCTAGAAGGGTTATAACCCAATACTTTCACGGAACCAGAAGTAGGCTGCCGAAGACCTTCCAAAATCTCTACGGTAGTCGTTTTTCCTGCTCCGTTAGGACCTAAAAAACCGAAAACTTTCCCTTTGAAAACCTTAAAACTTATACGGTTAACAGCTACAACTTCACCATACTTCTTAACTAATTCACTAACTTCTATAGCTAACATGGTGATCATCTTATATGTGCATAAAAATTATTTAGAAATATAAGTAAATATTTTCAAATTAAATGGTGAAGAACTTGTTTGAAACTATTTAAATTTTTGCCATTCCTAAAAACACCCACTTCCGTAGTGAAGTTAAATAGAAGCAAGTTAACCATGTGTACATTTATAAAAAACTAGGAAGTAAATTGTTTTAATTTATCCATTTTACAGAAAACTTCATACCCTTCCCAGCAGGTCATAAGTGAATAATCTTACAGAAAAAGAGGGAAAAGGAGTTTATCTTAATTTCTTTCCACAATTTGTGCAATAAATTGTTCCAGGTTCTACTGGTGAACCACAGAATGGGCAGTACTTAACAGGCCTAAATTGCTCACTTGGGTATGGAGGTTGAGTTCCAAACTGAAGGCTCCTTCTCCTCTTGAAAATTAAAACTGAAACGGTGACAATAACGATTGCAATGACTATGCCAATCAACAAAACAGGCAGTCCTCTAAGTTCTATCGATGGCTGGGGAGAGGGGGAAGTAGTCGGTAAAATACTTGGAGTTGGAGATACAGTTGGTGTTTGAGTGACTTTCTGTGTTGGTGTGGGGGATGCTGTTGGTGTTGGTGTTGGTTGTTGCCCTGGTAATGACCTCCCCATTAGCTGAGGCTGTCCACCGTCCCCCTTCCAGCAGTGGTAAGCTATGTTAAGTAATGGCACAAATTCTGTCGCTGCTTTTCGATGGCCTACCGGATTGGGGTGATTATCATTCCCCCCTTCACTGGGATAAGCTGTGTAATTGTTGTTATAGCCTATGACATGCTGAACTCGGCCGTTTCGAAAACGATGATGGTTCCCGGTTTCAGCTCCTACGTCACTGATTTCATAACCTCCACCATTTGAAGTTAAGACATTGTAGTAATCAAAGACATAAACGTTGTTATACGGGTAATTGTCAAGCCAGTGGTAAACTAGCCAAGTATTTATTGCTCTAAGGTTGGCAGCTGATT
>JAOZFT010000016.1 GCA_027492035.1 Thermoproteota archaeon | reverse complement strand
CCTTTGTTAAGAAGATCCCCTGTTTCAGCGTCGTAAACAGTGTCTTCAAGTAAAGCCATGCTTAAACCCATTGCAAATCCTCCGTGGATTTGTCCCTCAGCTAATTTAGGGTTTATAACTGTTCCTACATCAGCTCCAGCGACAACCCTTATAGGTTTAACTAAACCTGTTTCAGTATCCACTTCCACTTCCACAAAGAAGACTGTGAAGTGAGGGGGACAACTTGTCTGTCTTAAACTTACAGTAGCTGCAAATGTGCCTAAACTTCTTTCTCTAGCTAACGAAGCCAATTCTTTGATGGTTATTCTTTTTTCAGGCATTCCTTCAACGTAAATAACTCCCTGTTTGAGTTTTTTGTCAGGTTTTATTCTGAGTGATTCGGGGTAAACGTTCAAAATTTGGGAAGCTTTTTTTAACAGTTCTTTTTTTACTTGTTTAGCAGCTTTTAAAGCTGCTCCTCCACCGACATATGTCCCCCTTGAGGCATGAGTACAGACGTCGTATACTGTGGTTTGAGTATCGGCTTGGACAATATTTACGTTTTCTAAAGGTACCCCAAGCTCTTCAGCAACTATTTTAGCGTGTGCATCTAAAGTTCCTTCCCCACAATCCATTAAAGCTGTAATGTAATCAATTGTTCCGTCTTCGTTTACTTTTACAGTAGCTCCTGAATAATCAATAGCTGAACCGTAGGTTGGACCACCTGCCCCTGAAGTATGGAATCCTCTAGCCATTCCAACCCCTTTCCTAATTCTACCTTTTTGTTCATTAGGCTTAGGTCTATTGTACCACCCTATAAACTCAGCTCCTTTCTTGAGGATTTCCTCTACTCCGCTGCTTTTAATAATTGATTTGACAGTAGGTCCTTGACCCCAAAACATGTCACCTAATCCGATGTGGTTTTTCAGTTTAAAATTTAGGGGATCAATGTTTAATTTTTCAGCTAACTCATCCATTAAAGTTTCAACTGCCCATGTAACTTGAGGGTTGCCGAACCCCCTCATTGCACAGCAAGGAACTTTATTTGTGTAAACCGCTATGCCTCTATAACTTAAGTTAGGCAGTTTGTAGAGAGAAACCCACCAACCTGCAGCACATCCAAGCAAGGGATACGCTTGAATTTGATGGGCTCCAATATCCATGATTAACTCTAATTTACCTGCTGTCAATAAACCGTTCTTTTTCGCTCCAAGCTTCAATTTAAGTATCATTTGGTAACTGCAGTGATCATGCATGTCTTCTTCTCTTGTGTAAACAAGCTTAACTGGGCGTTTAGCCTTTAAAGCCAATGCCACACAAATAGGGACAATGGTGTTTGTTTGAATGCTGGAGCCGAAACTTCCACCTAAAGCAGTTTTCTTCACGTTGATTTTACTTAAAGGGATTCCGAAAATCTCATGTAAAAGTATTCTTGTGTTGTGAATTGATTGAGTTGTACACCAAACGGTTATTCCTCCATCAGGCTCGGGTCTACATATAACTGTTTTTGTTTCCAACTGAGTATGGTAGCGTCTATTTGTTTTATATTCCCTCTCAATTATAGCATCTGCTTCTTTAAACCCTTTACCTATGTCTCCTTCATTTATTTCAAGCTCACAGGCAATATTGTTCCTTATTTTAATTTCTTTATCCCCAACAAAAATTGACTTGTGCAGTAGTGGATTGCTAGGTTTCATGGCTTCAATAGGGTCAAGCAAGTGTTTACGTACTTCATATTTAACTTTTATCAATTCAAGAGCTTTTTGTGCCTTTTCCTCTGTTTCAGCTGCAACAGCTGCGATAGGTTCACCTACATAAAGAGGATTATCGGTTAAAACCATCCTATCTTTATAAGTTGCTTCAGTAACACTTACCAATCTTTCATTATATTTAATCTTTGGGACATCTTTAAATGTTAAGCAGACAGCGCCTATTTTTTCAGCTTCACTTATGTCTATCTCTTTAACCTTTGCATGTGGGTAAGGACTCTTTAAAATCCTTGCATGAAGCATGTTAGGGAGTGAAACATCTGAGGCATATTGAATTCGCCCTGTAACCTTAGCTACACCATCCTTCCTCGGAACCGATTTACCAATAGCTTGAAAAATGTTTTGCCTCATGAATACGCCCTCTAAAACTTTTTGTTCAAAATTTAACCTTTACCAATTATGTCTTTACGAAATATACCATCTTAAAAAAATTTATTTAAGAACACCAATAGATTCATTTTTCACTATCCTCTCTAGGCTCAAAACTAACTAATTCAAAAAGTAAATTATTTTTAAAAGAAATTATTAACTCTATCTCCTCTAGCTCTTTTTAATCTTATTCTCTCCTTTACCTTTCTAAATTTAAACAAAACCTTTCTTCTTTTCTGCCTTGTAAGATCCCCAGAACCCTTTTTTTCAGGAAAGAAATTTGAGACAAAGTAAACACAGGGAATCTTTTGAAGTTTCCCCATATCTAAATCTGAACAAAAAATTCCGTAATAATGAAATT
>JAOZFT010000008.1 GCA_027492035.1 Thermoproteota archaeon | reverse complement strand
GTTTACCTCTACTTCCGTGGCGTTTCCATCTCCAACGTTTCTTATTTTAATTGTGTAATTATTGGATATGCAGAAATCTGTTTCCTCTGGTACTTCTATAGTAAGTTCCAAGTTTGGAGGATCTGATAAGTGGAATTCAGGGTTTGAGGATGGTACCATTTCTCCTATAGTTGTATGCATAATTAGGACTGGGGATGTAAATATGATGAACAATAAAAGTAGGATGGAACATTTCATACGAAACATGAATAATCACAAAACTTCTCTAAATAGAATTATTATAAATTTTTCTAAAAATTCCCTTTGTATGCTTTATTCTTATACAGCCCCCACAGGTTCCTCAAAGTCCACATGATCCCAAGTGAATCCTCTCCCCCCTTGCAACAGCCTTATAAAATATGGAATTATCGATCTTAAAGCGGCCGGTAAAACGGTACTCACAAGATGAAGCATCCAGTCATCCAGATGCATGGTCCCGTATATCATTATCAAGAGGATATTCCTATCTTCCTAGAACCACCTCCCTAGTAAATTCATAAACCTTCCTAATAATTCTATTAGAGAACGAAAAGCTTACAAATTCTCACATGTACAATGTCCATCCGGCCAAATATAATTCATCTTCTTCATCTTACCGCAATAGGAGCATTTAGCAGCCCTCGTTGTAGGTGACATCGACTTTCCACAAGTAATACAGTAAAACTTCTCCCTCACCCGCTTTTTAAGATAACCTACTCTTTAATAAAATTCCCAGCTTTTCTCCTACATCCCTGTTTGCGATAAAGCAATGATCACGAACTAGAGATGTGATATTCGATGCTGAAATTTTTAATTTTATGTTTTGCAGATTTTTAGCCGGTGGTTTTACCTTTTCAGAGAATCCGAGTTAAATTACTTTGCTAGATGTAGGTGGCAATCCCTTAAAAAAGTTTAAAGGTGAAGGTTGAGGAATGTATAATTGATGCAGGAAATGTCAAAGGTAGTAGTAGTTAGGGGAAATGATCCACGGTTAATGGTATCTAAAGGATTAAGTTATTTTAATGAACCATCTAAGAGGAAGGTTGTGTTAAAGCCTAACCTTATCAACACCGAACCACCACCCACAACTACACCAAGTGAAACAGTTGAAGCCTTGGTTAAACATTACATTAAAGGTTACGAAGTAGTTATAGCTGAAGGGTCAGGATGGTGTGAAACAAAAAATGCCTATAAATCCCTGGGTTACTTGAAACTAGCTGAATTATATGGAGTAAGTTTAGTTGACCTAAACAAGGACAGATATGAAATAAAGAAACTACCTGAAACAATAGTGTTAAAAGAGTTTAAGTTTCCCTTAACACTCAAAGACTCTTATATAGTTTCAGTCCCTGTTCTTAAAGAACACTCAATAACCACTGTTACCCTTTCCCTAAAGAACATGCTTGGGGCAACAATAGGGAAGGGGTCAGGGGTTGCAAAGAAGAATGTTTTCCACAAGTTAGGGATTAATGAATGCATAGTCGACATAAACCTTTACCTTAAACCAAGTTTAGCTGTAATTGATGGAAGGCTTGCTGGTTTAGGAGGAGAACTGAAATCAAGGCCAAAAGAACTGAGGTTAATGATTTTCTCCAATGACTTGGTAGCTGCTGACGCAGTAGGTGCAAAGTACCTAGGTTACAACCCTCTCTCCATTAAACATCTAAGACTTGCCCAAATGAAAGGGTTAGGTGTCGCTGACCCAAAGAAAATAAAGGTGGTAACGGTAGATTAAAATGGGGTACCAGAGGTTTCTTTCACCGGTTTTCAAACCTTTCAACCCTTTGGAACTAGTTAGAGAAATCGGGGAAATAGTTACGAGGAAAGGGTTCGGAAGGACAGGGAAGGGAACATGTAGATCTGTTCAGTTCCTGTTTACAGGGGGGCTATAAGGCATATACACAAATAAGAAATAATAAAAAAGATTTCAGATTAAACTTCTTATTTTTTGCAGTGCCTTAATTGCTTCTGAAGGGTTTAGGTTTAAGGGATGGAAAACAAGCGTGGTTGATAACTTGCTTAATTTTTTAATGGACGAAACTATTTCTTTTTGGGTTCCTGCAACAATGTATGACTGAACCAGCCTTTTCAGATTTTTTAAACTTATGTTTTTGCCTGCTTCTCTTCTTTCAACGTACTTAATCAGTTTTTGAGGGGTTTTATTTCCTTTTTCAACGATGTAGAATGGTGTGTAGATGGCTGTTTCTTTGAAACCGCTTTCCTTAAGTTTAATTATTTCGTTTTTAATATTTGGGTTAAGTAAAGCAAAGGGCACAATTTTTTCTTTGTTTTTCAGCTTAGTTACCAAATTTAGGTTTTTCTCTGTACCTACAAAAACTTTTGTTCCGTTAAGGGATAATTCTTCAACTAATCTCTTCATTTCGTTTCTGAAAGGCATATTCTTCTCTTTATCCCTCAGATACACTTTATTGCCAGGAACAATAACTACCTTCTTTGTTGTTTCTAAAAAGTCTGAAAGGATTTTTCTATGTCTCTCCCTTTTTATTTGGATAGTAGGTAGTAGAGAGAAGCTGTTACTACAAAATTTATTTGTTAACTGGCGGAAGAACGTCGGATTTAAACAGTAGTCACTGTATTCGGCATCAATCACTGCTAAGGAGAAACCGAGTCTTTTGCAAAGGTGAAGTGTAGATTGAAGGTTTTCTGAATCAAAAAAGGAGGGTTTAAGTGCTATTCCGTACTGGAACTAAATCGCCCAAAATTTTTCACCTCCTTTCCCTTTCTAGAAAGGGAAAAAAGCAGAGTTTATCTAAATAATGAACCCTTTTTAAATTTTTTTGTTTTACAGAAACCGTAATTCATATTTGTGTAATGGTTTAAAAACAAGAAGGGAACGCTACTTCATTACTTCAATCACCTTCTTTGTTTCTGCACCGAGTTTTTCTTTGGCGTTTCCTTCCCTTACCGATATCTCAAATAAGTTAAAGCTGTTAAGTACAAGCATTAACTCTCCCTTGCGGCCTTGGCCGTAGGTTTCCAGCAGCCTAGTTTTGAAAGTTTTCCCTTTAAATCTTAGTTTAACCTTTTCTTTCAATTTAAAACCGGCTTCATTGATTTCAGACAATGAAATATTGGTGACTAGGTTTCCGAAATCATCAATAAATATGATTTCTCCTTTAACTCCTTCCTTGGTTAAGTGAGGCTTTGGGAAATTGATTTTGTTGAAGTGGGTGAGAGGTTTACAGAACTCATTTAAATCTTTTTTTAGACTTATGTAGGCGGCAGCTGGAGCGAAAAGATCTCTTCCATGAAAAGTTTGGGATGAAATATTGAATTTTTCAGGTATTATTTCGAAAACCTTTAAAGGTTTTAATTTTTCAGCTGCCAGGGACAAGCATCCATTGTCAGGGCCTACCAAATATCCTTTTTGGCATTTAATAATGACTCCCTTCCTTTCTGTTCCAACTCCTGGGTCGACAACGCATACATGAATTGTTCCTTTAGGAAAGTAAGTTACTGCGTAACTCAGAATGAAAGATGCTGTGAAAATGTCGAATTTAGGTATTTCATGTGTCAAATCAATGACTTGTGTTTGAGGGTTTAATGAAAGGATAACTCCTTTCATAACTGCAGGGTAAGGGCTTTTAATCGAGAAATCAGTAGTTAGGGTTATGATTGTTTTGTTCACTACTTAACCACCAAAATAGGGTTTTTACAACTGGAAAAATGGAATTAGCTCACTATTCCTTCAATTATATTCTTCACCGCAATCTTATATTTTTCAGGTTCTTCCCTTCTAAACCTTAAAACTGTTTTTCTGAGTTTTTCAGCTTCTTTTCTTAACCCCTTCATTTTTTCTTTAACCGGGACATGTCTCTTGATTATACCTAAACGTTTCTCTTGTTTAAATAAACCTAAAGGTTCAATGTCTCTTTTAAAAACCTGCGCCATAAAACTTGTGAACTTAGGGACTTTCTGAACAGCTCTTTTTGAAACGATTCTTAAAGAAATGCTCTCTTTTAAGATTAATTTTTCAATAGGTTCAGAGATGAAACCATAAATTCTTGAGTTGAAGTTTTCATTCTTGACTATTTCAACGACTCTGCTGTCTTTACTGTAATACTCCCCTCTACTTAACTTTTTACTTTCTTTGGAAACCAGAAAAACTTTGTTGTCTTCTGTTAAAGCCAAAATAGTGGCTAGGATCATTTTTTCCCTTAAACCTGAAACCGACCAGTAAACACCGGGTTTTAGGGGGTCATTAAACTTTATTAAGGAAGAACCTAGCTTGTATGGAGTGGAAAATAAACCAGGATATAAATAAATTAAGCCAGCAGGTGAAACTTTAACCATAACAAAAGCAACCTCTCTTACAGAACTTTCCCAAAGAAAAATTTACTCAACAACAAAGTAACAACTCAGTTTTGGATTGTTTTTTACATGAAAGGGAAAAATGAAGAATTTAGTTAAAAAGTCTTACCTTTATTTATTGTTTACTTAGTTATTAGTTGCTTCCTTAATTGTTTCCTCCCTTCCTTACTTCCTTAATTTTTCTGTAGCTATGAATGAGAAACTTTTTTAATTGCTACTGGTTTGAAAGGAAAGTAAAAATTTTTGTTAAATTCAATTAAGCATCTCCGACGGAGAAATCCGTTGAAAATCTTTTTTATGTTTCAGTGTTATTCGTTGATTTTTAGAATTGTTCTTGGGCTCTATCTTCCATCTGAAGGAAGTGGCTTAAGATTTCTTCCAAAGATTTTTCTGCTTTTTTAAGGATTGCTTCGTCGCTTTCCACTTCTTTACTTGTTAAATGGGGAAACTTAACTGTTTTTAGAGGTTTCATCAAGTTAATTATATCTGCAGAAGTTGTTAACTCCCATTTTCCTCTGGCATGGATAGCTTCAGTGAATTCCTTGTTTCCAAAAATTGAAACAAACCCTGGTGAAACCCCCAATACTAAACCTGCTTTTTCTACTCCCTTCCATGGGTAAACAGCGTCGTTAAATCCTTCTGCAACAATTAAACTAAATTTTTTCGAGATTTCTTGGAAACAGGTTTCAACTGATTTTCTGTAATATTTTCTGTGGAGGTCAAGGAATTCTTTAGGGTTTGAAACCGGGAGAAGTGTGTTTCTTTTCTTTAAGGAAGCAATGAGTTTTTCAGGTTTAATTAATAGGTTTTCTCTTTTGTTGTAGTATATTAAATCTTTTTTCTTCTTTCCATCCAAGAAAGTAAATCTTCCTGCAACGAACCAGTTCATAGTTGAAGAGTTATAGAGCAAAGAGAAGTTTTTGAACCTGTAGAGTTTTTCAAGGTTTGGAACAGAAAGAAGAACATCTGCAGGGTTTAATACTTCAACAGGAATTTTTTCATTCATTGTTTTCCACAGGATGTAAGCGTCTTCACTAAATAAACTGCCTTTCTCCACACATTTAAGATAAGAATTATACTGCCACCAAAAACTGTGACCTGATAAAGGTTTAAACCCTGAAACTTTGAACCCTCTCACTTTCAAGCAACTGATTAAAGCCCTTGCAACAGTTGTTTTTCCTGAATTATTTTCTAAGAAGCCGAAAATAAATATAAGCATTGCTTATCTACCTTTAGGATCTGGAAACTGTTTTTAAAAGGGAAAAAAGCTGAAAACTGATGCAGAGTGAGGGGAAAGGAGCTAGTAATAAAAGTTTAAACGTTACATGTTACCTAGTTGGTTTAGTTTTTTTAAAATTCTATAAAGCTAAAAGGGTTTTAGGGCCTAACCAAAAGTTTTTAAGTATTTAAACGGAAAGAAACTTTTAAAAAGTTTTTCTTTTCTTTCTAACGTGTTTTTCAGCTTCTTATTTTTTCAATAAGGGAAAGGTGGAAGCCATGGGAAACTTGATTAATCCCTTCTTGGTTTTTAGTGGTTTAGGGATGATGTTGGTTGGTTTCTTCCCTTTAATTTACTGGTGGAAAGAAAAAGACATTTCATTTAAATTTTTTGGGTTTGGTTTCATAGCGTGGGTTGCAGCTGTTTCAATAAAGGCTTTAATGGATGTTTCAGTGACTAAAGGTATTTATTCATGGTTTTCTACCTTTTCAAACCAGGTTTTAGTTATTGGCTTAACCGGGTTGTATGTTGGGTTAAGGACAGGTATCTTGGAAAACGTTTTTCCTTACTTGTTGATGGTGAAGTTTAGGTTGAAGGACATGTTTTTTGAGGAAGCTGTAGCCTTTGGTTTAGGTTTCGGCTGTTTGGAAGCCATACTTCTCGGTTTCTCTTCGTTCATTAACGTTTTAGTTTTTGTTTTATACCCTGAACTTTTAAATTTGGTGCCTGCGCCGCAAAGAGCTATTGTTTTGAAACAGTTAAGTGTAAGCAGTTTATTTATTCCGGCGCCTGTAATTGAGAGATTATTCACTATTTTCGTCCATGTTTTTTCTGTTTTGCTTGTAGCTGCTTCCTTACATGAAAATAAACTTTCACTCTTTCTAGTTGCTGTTGTATACAAGACAGCTGTAGATGGTTTGATTCCGTTTCTTCAAAGCTGCTTTAACCTTCAAACTTTGAAAGGACTGTACTTTGTAGAAGCAATTGTTGCAATTATGGGGCTAATTGGTTTGGTTGGTTGCTATAAATTAAAGAGTTACTTTATGGGCAAAGAAAACCTGGAGCATTTTCTTTAACAAAATAAACAGTTACGTAAGGAACGATTTTAAGGCTTACGAAAAATTACTTGCTTTCTTTTCTATTAACTAGCCACTTTTTCGTCATGTATTTTTTGACTGCAAGTTTTTCAGCTTCTTTAAGTTCAGATTTTTCCAAGTTTCCCGTTCTGAAATTTACGTTTAGAGCTTCTTCAAAACCTGAAACCAATGCTTCGTAAAGCTCTTCAAAACTAAGTTTATCCTCTACTATATCATTTACCCCCTTAACTTTTTTACTTGCTATCTGGAAAGCCTTTTCATGGTTTTCTACACCAGGAACCGGTTTTTTCAAAACATTAAACATTACTTCAGGTCTAACCTTTAAAAGAATAGTTCCATGCTGCAAAACAACGCTATGTTTTCGTGTACGGGCGTTTCCTGAAATTTTGTACCCTTGTAATTCAATGTTGGGACATGAATGAATTTTTCCTGTTTGAAATATTGCTTTCCATCCTTTCCTTTTGAGGGCGTTAATTATTCCTTTACAAGTGAAGAAGTAGGCTTTAGATATTTCTTTAGGTATTTCAGGGTTGTTTTCGTTGTAGATTATGCTGTAAGTTATTTCTCCGTTGTAGTCGTGGAAAACAGCTCCTCCTCCCGTTATTCTTCTCACCACATCGATTTTTAATTTTTTACAGAGTTCAATGTTCACTTCTTCGTACACGTTTTGAAAGAAACCAATTGAGACTGCTGAAGGGTTCCAGCGATAAAACCTTAAAGTGTTGGGGGATTTCTTCTTCACCACGTGGTTAAGTATTGCCTCGTCAATGGCCATGTTCATGAACGCATTATTTTCTTTTAGGGGGATAAGTCTCCATTCCTGTTTCTCCTGAATCTCCCTCACCTCTACTTCGAAAAATTATTTTTTGGAGATGTCGGTTATTTCTGCGTTTACAAGTTTCTTTATGTCTTCTGGGTTTATTTCTAGGATGAGGTTTCCCTCTCCTCCTCCACCATAAACTACAGGCTTCTCCATTATGTTCTTGTCAATTATTATTTTGTGCAGCCCTTTAAGGCCTACAGGTGGTACACCACCAACTTCAAAACCTGTTATTTCAAGAACTTCTTTTGGAGAAGCTAATTTAACATCTTTTGTTCCTAAAATTTTTTTGAGTTTCTTTCTATCAACTTTCCTGTCCCCCCTAACTATACACAGGACAGGTTTACCTTCCTCTGTTATAAAAATCAAGCTTTTAACTATTTCTGAGGAGTCAACACTTAATTCCTTACTTGCTTCTTGAACCGTTCTTGTACTACCGGTGAGAGTTATTATTTTATACTTCACTTTTTTCTTTTTAAGGAAGTTTTCAAGCTGTTCCTTTCCCCTTTTAAAAGATTGGAAATTTTTTATGTTCATTTTCCCTCCACAAACTTTCCTTAAATTAAGTGAATGTAAAAAACTGTTATTTATTTACTTTGTTTTAAAAAATGTTTTTGATGTTGAGGTTTACTGGATGGAAATATTTCATTTTGAAAAATGAAACAAAAAATTTAAACAAAAGAAATTTAGAATCGTAAAATTTTTATAGGGGGTGGAGAAGGGAATTTTGAGATTAAACACAATTTTTTTTCAGAAACATTTCTTTGTGGAGACGGCGATGAGAAATGAGGATAGCAATACCTTCAATCGATGACAAAGGGTTAGATAGTTTTGTAGGTGAACATTTCGGGAGATCCCCTTTTTACACGATAGTTGACATTGAAAAATCTGAAATAAAAAACGTAAAAGCTATAAAAACTCCTTTCGGCTCCCATTCACCAGGGGATATCCCTAACTTCCTATTTTCACAAAAAGTTAACGTAATTATTGCACGGGGAATAGGGTGGAGGGCAAAGGACTGGTTTAAAAAGTTGGGGATTCAGGTTATTACAGGTGCTTCCGGCAAAATAAGAGACATAGTTCAGAGTTTCATAAAAGGAGAACTTGTTAGTACGCCCTATGAACCTAAAGAAAGATTCCATGAACACGGTTAAAGGTTCAGGGAGTTCATAACTGATGAATTCTCGTAGGTATTGGTAGGTTTTAGCTTATTAACTGTTTCGATGGATAGTGCACCTGGTAATTTTATTCTAAAACCGAAAACTTAACTAACTATGTCCTATTTCTTATTTACAATTTTTTTCAATTTACTGGCAAAAACTTACCTTAAAAGCGATGTTTAAAAATGGAAGAGTAACTTGAATCTCTTATTTTTGCTTTGTTTCATACGCTTCTTCTCTCTTTCTTTCCTGGTTCATCTCTAAAGCACCAGGTACCTTCACCAAAGTCTAAAGGAATTTATTTTTAATTTGCTGAGAAGTTTATCGTTTAACAAGGTGTACTTGGCTCTGGTTGAGAGCAGGACGGTGTTGATGATTGGTCCCTCTACCCTGTCACCGGTAACAACATAGACTTTGACAGCGTTCCTATATTTCAAAAATCTTATTTCCCTACCGTCTCCTGTGATTTTTGTGTAAGTTTCCAATTCCTTTATGTTATGTAGTTTCAACTGATTTACCACATGGGAAGGTACTAATATTTCAGGTTCCACCCCTACGAAGCCGCTGTTAGCTATGGCTACAGTTTCTGCAGATAATGCGTCATCTACTCTTTCTACTATTTATCTTTAGTTTATCTTTAGTTTCAGCATCCTTAATTGCCTCTGGACTGATTAATGTTAAGAATAAATCTTCCTCCTCCATCAATGTTAATATTGTTTCTTCCATTTATATCCCAATTAAATTTATTTTTTGGGAAAGTTAATAAACCCCTCCTCTTTTAAAAAATCATGTCTACTTTTAATGAAGAGTGAAAAATAGGTGTCGGGGGAAATGGAGGAAGAAGGATCCTACTGGAAAACTTCAATAACATATGTTGAAAAAAATAAAATTCTTGTAAGAGGTTACAGAATAGAGGACTTGATGGAAAACCTTTCCTATGGTGAAACCTTTTATTTGATTTTTAAAGGGGAGCTGCCGAATAGGAAATGGAAAAAAATACTTGATGCCTTATTAATTGCCGGCTGTGACCACAGTTTATTCTGTCCTTCTGTTGCAGCTGCAAGGTATGTTGCTTCAGGAGGGGTTGGTTTACAAAACGCTATAGCAAGTGGGGTGAATGCTTTAGGGAAATATCACGGCGGAGCCATTGAAGGGGCGATGAAATTCTTTTACATCTTAAAAGAAGAAATTAAAAAGGAAGGAAGGATGGAGGAAGCAGTTAAAGAATTTGTTTTAAAGTATTTGAAGAAAGAAGGCCGTGTTCCTGGTTTTGGGCATAAACTTCACACAGACAAAGATCCTAGGGTACTGAAACTTTTCCAAATAGCTCAAGAATGCGGGTTAAAGGGTGAATACCTAGAAATAGCCAGAAACGTAGAGAAGGCTTTGGCAGAAATTAAAGGGAGGAAGTTGCCTCTCAATATTGACGGGGCAATGGCTGCAGTGGCTTGTGAACTTGGTTTCGATTGGAGAATGGGAAGAGCCATCTTTGTTTTATCGAGGGGTTTAGGCATAGCAGCTCACTCTTACGAAGAAATAGTTAATGGAAGACCATTCAAAGAAGTTCCTTTGAAACAAATTCGTTACGTGGGACCAAAAGAAAGGGGTTTACCCATCCATCGGAGGGATGAAAAATAAATTTCCTTTCTGGTGGTTACATCTTCTCCTTGAAAAGATTTGTATTTTTGAAAAATTTATAGTTGAAAAACCCTTTCCAATAGTTCCTTTTTAAAAGGTGAAAGTGTATGCTTCCTTTAGAAAAAATTAGGGTTTTGGATGTAAGTAGGGTTTTAGCCGGTCCTTTCTGTTCAATGATACTTGCAGATCTAGGGGCTGAAGTAATAAAGGTTGAAAAACCAGGTGTGGGAGATGACACAAGAGCTTGGGGCCCTCCTTTCATTAATGGGGAAAGCGCTTACTACCTTTCAGTTAATAGGGGAAAGAAAAGTGTAACTTTGAATTTGAAAAGTGAAAAGGGAAAGGAGATCCTTTACAAACTAGCTGAAAAATCAGATGTTTTCTTGGAAAATTTCAGACCTGGAGTGGCTGCGAAATTAGGTATAAACTATGAATCAATTAAACAAGTTAACCCAAGAATTGTTTATTGTTCAATTTCAGGTTTCGGTCAAACAGGGCCCTACAGCAACAGAACAGCTTACGACATAATTATACAAGGCATGGGTGGCTTTATGGGGATAACAGGTGAACCTGAAAGGCCTCCCGTAAGGATAGGAGTGGCTATAACTGACTTAGGTACAGGAATGTATGCGGCAATAGCCATTATTTCAGCTTTGTGGCTGAGGGAGAAAACAGGGAAGGGTCAATATCTTGATTTATCACTGTTTGACACATCTGTTTCTTGGATGACTTACATGGCTCAAAACTATTTCGCTACAGGAAAATCCCCTAAACCTATGGGTTCAGCTCACCCTAACATTGTTCCCTACCAATGCTTCAAAACAAAAGACAGTAAATACATGGTTTTAGCAATTGGAAATGATAATTTTTGGCGTGTCTTTTGTGAAACAGTAGGTTTAAAAGATTTAGCTAATAAACCTGAATTCAGAACAAACAGTGGAAGAGTTGAAAACAAGAATAAGTTAATACCTTTACTGGAGAAATTGTTTCAAGGAAGAAACAGAGATGAATGGATAAATATTTTAAACAAAGCCAAAATTCCATGTGGACCAGTTTACAAAATGGAAGAAATATTTAAGGATCCTCAAGTCCTACATAGGGAAATGCTTGTTAAAGTGAAACATCCTAAAATCGGTGAACTGGAAATGGTAGGCACCCCGATAAAATTTTCTGAAACACCTCTTAAAATAAGTAAATATCCTCCATTACTTGGTGAACATACGGAAGAAGTTCTGAATAAACTTTTAGGTTACTCAAAAAAGGAAATAGAAAAACTAAGGAGAGAGAAAGTGATTTAAGAACCAGGCCTCTCTTAAACTTTAAAAAAAATAATTTATGCTTCAATTAAAAGAGTAACCCCTAAAAGTACAAAAATGAAGCCGTTAATTAATTGAACATATTTAAACTGTAAGTACTTCTTTAAAGCAGAACCTATTATTACACCAAATGCTGTAACGGAAAGGAAAGCAAGGATTGAACCGATGTAAACGGCTAATAAAGAACTGTATTTCATAGAAAGAGCAATTACAGCAAATTGGGTTTTATCCCCTAACTCCATCAACGTAACCAAAGTGAAAGATGAAAAAATACCACCTCTCGTTTTCTCTACTTCAAACTGCCACCTAGATTTTTTAAGTGCAAGGCTGTAAATGATGTAAAATCCGAAAACCAGGAAAATTAAACCTGAAAAAAGATTTACCCAAAACATGGGAATTACAAAAGTTAACACTCCACCAATAAACATTGAAAACAAAGTTACAGCTGAAAAAGCCGACATAGCCCCCAGAAAAACAGAGGAAGTTTTTAACTTCGAAGAAAGATTAATAACTGCGAATTGGGTTTTATCTCCTAACTCCGTAATAGACACAAGCATAAAAGAAACAATGAAAGGTGTAAAATTCATGATTTCAGGAAAATTATTCTTGAACTTATAAAATTTTCTTTCTGAATTTGTTAGCCTTTCTAAGTTTTGGTTCTGTTCTTGAAGTTTATAGTCTCTGAGGCAAAGTACGTTCATGGATTTTCACAGCAGCAACAAAGAATAAAACATTGAAAAACATTAAAGCTAAAAAATCTATTTCAACAGGGAAGAAGCAACTGCCTTGAAGGGAATACCTTGCCAGTTCTGTAAAGTAAGTTAAAGGGGAAACTGAAGAAACAATTTTTCCTATTAAGGGCAGATTCTTTATTGGAATAAAAACTCCGCTTACAAAAATAAGTGGGAACTTAACTAAGGAAGACAGCATCATTGAACTAGCCGGTACGTTTGAAGGAGGGTAAGAGGACAACAATACACTAAAAGAAGCAAAACAGAAAGCTGCGAGAACAACCCCGAAAATTAGCGTGAAAGGATTTAAAACTTTGACTCCGAGCAATAACCCAACAAAAACAGGAATTGTTGACACAAGAATGCCGAAAAGAAAAGAGGAAATAACGTCACCCAGAAAAATAGTCCAGATAGAGACAGGAGATGAAATAAGTCTCTCCAATGTTTTTGCCCTAGCTTCCCAAGGAACAATAGCTGGCCCTACTGAAGTGGATGTGAAAAAGGTTGTCATGCCAAGCAACCCGGGTATAAGAGCCTTAATAGGTATGTTTCTTCCAATGTAGAAAGAAAGGAAAAGAAATAAAGGAATTAAAACCCCGAAAATAATAACTGGTCCTTTATAGTAATAAATTCGTATATTCTTTTCCGCTATTGCTAAAGATCTTTTGAACTGATTCAAATACGGTTTCCTTTTCAATGTTTTACCCCTTCAGTTTTCCTTAATAAGTTTGAGAAACACGTCTTCCAAGCTAGGTGCAAGTGTGTTAAGGGAAACAATTTTAAGTTTTTTTGAACGTGCAAAATCAACTAATTCATTTATTGCTGCATCTGGGTCGTCAATGTAAATTTTTATTTTGTCACCCATTTTCCTGGCTTTATTAACTCCTTCAATTTCTAAAACCTCCTCAACATCAACTTTTCTGTCGAAACTAACTTCTATTGACTGTAACCCACTGCTTTTCAACCTAAGTTTCTCCGGCCTATCAACAGCTGCAATTCTGCCACGGTTGATAATTGCCACCCTGTCACAAAGCTGGTTAGCTTCTTCAATGTTGTGGGTTGTTAAAAAAACAGTTTTCCCTTCCTTGTTAAGTTTCTGAATAACTTCTATTATTAATCTTCGGCTTTCCACGTCTAAACCTGAAGTAGGTTCATCCAAAAAAAGAATTTCAGGTTCATTTATTAAAGCCATGCAAAGCAGCAGCTTCTGTTTCATCCCTTTTGAAAAACCTTTAACTAAACAGTTTCTTCTTTCATACAACTTAAACTCTTTAAGAAGTTTACTTGCTCTCTCTTTTCTCAACTCTTTAGGGACACCATACAAAGCCCCAACTAACATGAGGTTATTCCAAGCTGAAAGATCTAAGTAAGCATTAGCCATTTCAGGAACAACACCCATTAACTGTTTAGCTTCAATACTGTTCTCTAAAACATCGTAACCTAAAACTTGAACATTTCCTTCATCAGGTTTAATGACTCCAGTAAGTATTCTAATAGTGGTTGTTTTGCCTGCACCATTTGGTCCTAAAAAACCAAAAAATTCACCTTTTTCAACTTCAAATTTTACATGGTCAACAGCCACTAATTCACCAAAACACTTAGTGAGACTTGAAACCTCTACAGCTTTTTCTTTTTTCATTCACTCTTTTACCCTCCTTTAAGTCAGTTAATAAATTAATCCTGATTTCTTTTGTTTTCAGCCGCCAAACCTTTTCAGGTGCCCCTCCCCCAACTTCTCTGTACTTAGCAACTTCAATTATACCTGCATTCTCCAATTCAGAAAGGTGATAATAAAGTCCAGATCGTGAAAGCACTTCTCCCCTCTCCCTTAACCCTTCAAAAATTTCACTTGTGCTTTTATCTCCATTACTTACAAGGTGGATAATTACCCACCTTATTGGGCAATGAAGAGCCCTAAAGTACTTCCAAAAACCATTTGATTCCCTATAACCTTCCCTACATTTGTTTCTACACATTAAAAACCATTCTCGATGAATTCTAACAAACCCTACTTCATTAACCTTGACTTCGTCTTTCTCTCTAATTATTATAAAATTCTTTGTGATATTACAAAAATATTTAAATTTTTCGGAAGGGGTCTCTATAGGAGTTTCTATAAAACATTTCTTTCCCGCGTTTTTCCTCAAAAAGGTTTTTAAAGCTTTTACTTTATATTGAAGCATTAAAACCTGAAGAAAACAAGGAAGAAAATAGAGAAGTAGGTAAAAACTTAAGAAATTGCTAATTGGAAAATTAAGTTTGCAGCTTCTCACTAACTGATTCGATGCTTTTCAACACAGCAGGCACAGGTGACTCCATTCTTTTTAACTTCTTTGATGTATCCACCCTGTATTTTTCAGGGTCTCTAAGTATCTTTTCCGATTTTTTTATTACTTCATTAATTGTAGGAATATACCATATAGGGAAATTTTTCCTTTCAAGGTACTTCGTTACTGCATCTTCAAAATGGAAACTGATTGTTGGTGTCCCCTGAAGAGTTGCTTCTTTACATATCGTTCCTCCTGAACCCACCACTAAGTCAGCTGCTCCAACAAATCCAGCTGCAAAAACTGTTTTTTTCGGAACAGTTACGTTCTTAATTCCTTCACTTAATTTTTCTTCACCCTTGTACCTTGGCAGAAACATCACCGTAGCTTCTCTACTTAGTTCCCTCAATATTTTCCGTAGATTTAAAGTTTCCTTGCTGGAGTAGCAAGCCATGTGTTCAGATCCTCTCACCACAACCAATTTCCCTGTTTTAACTTTCGCCTCCCTAAAAATTTCTTCTTTGTTAATTTTAAGATTTTTCACCCAAGCCACTTCCTCTGTCCCTTTAAATCTTATGATTTCTTTCAGATCTATTCCGTATCTGCTCCATTCCCTCTTTTTGTAAGCTTCAGGAATCACTAATTTAGTTGTAAGCGGAACTGTTAATTTAACCACTGGTTCATTATGTAACGTGTCATTATTGTAAACTATTGGAATCCCTAACCCGTACGCAACCCTTACACCGCTTACGTTTCCATGTGTCCAAAACACATCAGGTTTGCCTTCCCTTTTAAAATGATTTAAAATTTTTATTTCTTGCTGAATAGTCGCTTCAAGTTTCCCTTCCAAAGTTGCTCCTCCGTATTTCCCAGTTTCTAAGTAAGGTATTTTGAAAAGTTTCAGTAAATCCAGTGTTTGGGTTTCCTCCCTAGCCAATACTTCAACTTCATACCCTCTTTTCTTTAATTCATTGTAAAGTATAGAAGCTAAAATTGCATGTTTAGGAGTTGCTGCATCCAAAGCTACTTTGCCCAAACTTTTCACCACACTTTTTCCTGTTGAAAAGAAAGGGCAGAAGCATTTAAAAAGCTTCTGCAACCAAGGCTTAAACAGGGAAGGAACAATAAAAATTAAAGGAGGCGTTAAAAACTTTAAAAGTTTTTAAAGACTCAGAACCAAAAAATTTTAAGGGTAAAAGGAAAACGTTTTATAAAACATTTCACAAATATGTATAATTGATTGTGTACAATATTATCAATATTCACCATGTGTATCCAAAGGAACTTTAAAGAAAAAAGTATAGGATGCAAGTGGAGGCAAGAACTAAGATATTTCATAATGAAACAATTTCTATTATTTAGAAATAACCTAAGCTCTTATTTGGTAAGGTTTCTTGTTTAAAAGTGACAAGAAAACACAAGAAAAAGAAAGGTAAAAAATGACAGTTTCATAAATTTACGAGAGTTTAGGTTAAGATTTGGTAATTTGGGATATTTTTTCTTTATGTATTAAAGCGGTATAAGAAACGTAAATTAAATTTAAGCAATGGATAAGGGAGTGCTTAGCAAGTATCCAGTATTTGATGAGTTGCGGGTGACTTAAAATATTTTTTTCCTCAGAATTATGAGTGTGATAGGGGTTTTATCTAAAGGTGATATGTTATCATAATAACATTTTGTTAAACGATTCTTATTTTCACCTCTTTTTCACTATCTAAATTGAACACAGAGCCGAGAGGTTTTAGTGTTGTCTTTGCGAAGACCCCATTTTCCAGGCATTTCATAACATATCTACTATTACTTGAATATCATAAATTTATTTATTCAATAATATAAAAAATACGTAAAAAACTAAGGGTGTTGAAAGTCACTAAAATAAGAATCAGAAAATAAGTTGGGAATAATCTTTGGTTAGTAGTTTAAGGTAATGCCGCACCGAGGCAACTGAAACATTGTACTTTAAATCTTTTATCAGTTGTTCACGCAATTGATGCTAATCGGGCTCAGGTTAATTTTTTAAAAAAGGCTTGAATATTTTTCGGTTATCATTTTTCTTCCTTCAGGCTGGATAAGCCATGTCATCCAGCAAAGTTCAATAGGTCTATACCTGCACGTTAAGGTAAGTTTCTCAGTCTTTTTAACAATATAGCATCTTCCACAGGTTCATAGCCAACTTCCGTCAAAAATCCCATTCACTACTTCTTAACAAATTTCATCAGGCATCATGGTATCAATGCCTCCCGTCATCCCCAAACCGTTATCCTCAAATATTGAAAAAGTAACTGTGCTAACACCTTTAATTCTACCAGTGGGATCCATTCACCATCTTTCTAAACAAGCTTTCCCAGCCTAACTTCTAAGAGATTTTTTATTGTCACTACTAATTGTAGACAGGTAAACGATTGCCCCAGTTCTGTTCACTTACTTGAAACATAGCTGAACTCTGTGAATACAACCTCAAGATGTGATTTCATGCCTGTATCTAATGGTTGCTATCGCTGGTATAGGTGTAGCTTGCCTTGCGAAGCAGTTTCATTTCTCATAGGTATTAACGCGTTAAATTACGTAAAGATTTGAAGGAGGAAGAGGCAAATTCAGCTGCTTAAGATTTAACGGAAACTTGGGAAGGATTAAGTATTCTTGTAACCTGTGAACTTTGCAATGAAGCCACTGAACTAGCTTTAACCTTAAAACGTAACAGTTTATGATTCCCTTTACATAGCAGCAGCGAAGAAGTTCAAGGCCGCCTTATATACACCTGATCAGAAACCATACAACCTAACAAAGAACACTGTAACAATAAAGCTTTTGTAAGGAGCCAGGTACAATTTTCAGAGTATTTTATTGTTTGTCAAATAAAGCTCAGCTAATAAATCAACAAGATCTAGAACCTTTATTTCCTTTGCTCCGTACTTGGTTGTGGCAACTACTGCTCCATCTCTTAAATTTATCTTACAAGTAGGGCAAGAAGTAACGATATAGTTTACTTTTTCGGGTATTTGAAGTATACGTTTCGCAGCTATTGTAGTGGATGTGTGAGGAAGACTTAATCTTAAACTGCCTCCGCAGCACCATGTATCTAACTTGTTCCTAGGCGTTTCAATTATGTCTACGCCTGGAATGTTTTTCAGAACCATTCTAGGCTCTTCCGTTACGCCAAGACCTCTGGCTAGATGGCATGGGTCATGAAAAGTAATGTTTAGTTTCTTTTTACTCGGTAAATTTAACTTGTCCAAGTTTAGCTTGTCCAAGTTTTTTGAAATGTATTCAGAAGTGTGAACAACTTTGAACGGAAGCTCTCCTTGAAATTCTTTGTAATAATTTCTGATAAAATTTATACAACCTGGGCAGTTACTAACCAGGAAATCTACATCTAATTCTTTTATTTTTTCAATGTTATCGCTAATTATTTTCTCTAATTCATGAAAGTAGCCAAGTTGGTGAAGAGGTAAACCGCAGCATTTCTCCTTCGACCCTAGAACTGTAAAGTTTAAACCAAATACGTCAAATAATTTAATAGTGGACAATACAGAATCTCTAGCATAAAAAGTAGATGTGCATCCAATCCAGAAAAGAAATTCTGCTTTAATGTTTTGTTTAACATGGTTTAAAACCCAGTTTCTTTCTTTGTTAGGTCTTCCAAAAGGGTTCCCCTCTTTAACGGTTGAGGAAACTATTTTTTCATATGGAAAATACCTAAATCCTTTAGAGACAAGTTCTCCCCGTGTAACATTAACTATGTCTTTTACACTTACTTTAGGACCAGGAACTAAATTGTTTACGCCACAAGTTACTTCACATGCACCGCAAAGTGTACAGTAAGCCAAGTATTCCATAAACTCCTGTGAATCCTTTATTTCCCCTTGTAAATAAGAATAAATTGTCTTCACTTTTCCCCGTGGACTAACAGATTCAAACCTTAAAACATCATATACTGGGCAAGAGTCAAGACATTTCCCGCATCTACAAGAGTAACATGTGTCAAGCTGCTCTAAAATGCCTTTGTTCATTTTAAACACTTGTAACTGTAACAGTGGTTTTTTTATCATTTTAGTTTAAATATTTCGTTATATTTTAAATTTTTTTGGGATAATGTAAAGGTGAAATATTTTATTCAGGGGAAAGGGTGAAAATGAGATATAACCATGTTAATGAAAATGTAATATCTCAATTAATCGAAATTTGCGGTAAAAGAAACGTTTTAACAAGGGATTTTCATCTAATCAGTTACGCTAGTGACTTCTATAAACCTTCACCAAAGACTATGCCTGAAGTAGTTGTGCTTCCTGAAAAAAGTAGCCAAATTTCTGAAGTTGTAAAAGTCGCAAATACCAACAGGATACCTTTAACACCTGTTGGCGGGTTAACAGGCATTAGTGGAGGAGCAATACCTAAATTTGGCGGAGTAGTAATGGATTTAAGGAAATTAGACAAAATTATTGAGATAGATACAGAGAATATGCACGTGACTTGTGAAGCAGGGATTACCTGTTCAAAACTTGCTTATGAAGTCGAGAAAAAAGGGTTTCTCCCTCCCCACTTCCCTGCTAGCAGATACGCCGCTACAATAGGGGGAAGCATAGCTTCTGGTGGAATTGACGGGAGACAAATGGTTCAAGGCTCCCTTGGCGACCGGGTTTCAAGCCTAAAAGTTGTTTTACCTGATGGAGAAATCATTAAAGTTGGTGGTGGTGTTGCAGGCAAAACAGAGAAGACCTCTACAGGCCCGCCTCTTAAATGGCTTTTCGTTGGCAGCTTCGGTGTGTTAGGCGTAATAGTGGAGGCAACAATGAAATTATATCCAAAACCAGAAGCATCGGAATCAGTCCTTGTAGCATTCAATAAAGTTGATAATGCCTTGAAAGTAGCAATTGAAATCAAAAGGAAGAACATACCCGTAACATGCCTCACTATTTGGGACAAGGTAGCGATCTCCACCCATAAAAAGATGAAGTATGGCCCCGCCATACCCGACGCAGATGCCCTTTTACTGACAGATTTTGAGGGTCCAAAGGAAATATGTACCCTGTTGAGACAGAAAATACTTAATATATGCCACAAACAAAATGGGTATGAAATAAACAAAAGAGTAATTCAATTTATTTCAGGTTACGGTGCCGATTTCTATTCAGCCATAGCTGGAACAGGTAAAGGCGGGTGGGGAGCTATTGATATGTGCATACCACTGGGTAAGGTTAATGAAGCATTGAACAGTTTTTACAGGGTACTAAGTAAATATGAAATTGAGCCTTTAGGCGCCTTAATTTTAAAGCTAAACCCAACATACATAGATTTCTTCTATAGGGTTCATGATGAGAAAAACAGGTTGAAGTACACTGAAGCGGTGAAAGAGATGTACAGTGCCGGGTTAAAGTTCGGCGGTTCCCTTTCTCACGGAATGGGTGTAAAAGTAGATGCTAAGGACTTGTTAATTACAGAACTCGGTGAAAGCTTAAACATTCTAAAGAAAATCAAAAAGGTTCTGGACCCATATAACATAATGAACCCAGGTATGCTTCCCTAAAACATCACTCATGAATTGACTTTCTCAAGAAGACATCTCTTCTGTTATTAAAAACAACTTTTTCATGCTTTTTCTTGAGCGTTAACAAACTTTTCTGTTTCAAACTAAGCTAAATAACGGCAAGAAATTTTACAACCTGTTAATAATTTAGGCAAAATTAAACTTTTGGAGAAGCCTCTATTATTTTCAAGAGGGTTCCATTATACCTTAACCTCCCCCTTAACAAAAAGATTCAAAACCTAAAAGTAACGATTATTTATAGTAACAAAAAACTTTAAATGAATCAGTTAAATTTTCATTTTAAAACATTTGGAAAACTTAAGAACTAAAATAACGCATGTGAAGGGATGAGCCTAAAAGTGGATGTTGAAAAATACTTTGTTCCACCTGAAATTAAACTTAAAATTTTAAGGAGGCTTCTTCTTGCATGGGATGGCCAATGGTTTCTGAAGATTTACTTAGAAAACGGAATAAATAAAGCTATTGAATTAAACAGAAAAGTTAGGGCTTCGTTTGGAAAAATAGAAATGAAGACTATTCTCAAATTTCTAGGCAAGAAAGAGGCAGACGACTTCCTTGACGCTTTAAAAATCATACTTACTTACTCTGAAATTTTCTTCGGTGAAGGATTGAAAGAGGAACACTGTTTCAGAAACGGTTCAGCAGAAGTAAAAATTTACAGGTGCCCAGCTTTTGAGGGAGTGAAGAAAGCAGGTTTAGAAAGGATAGACCAAGCCTGTATAGCTTGTGAATCACTGTGGAAAACCTGGATAAAAACACTTTTACCTAAAAGTAACGTTGAAGTGGAATTCATTAAAAGGAAAGGGTTCGGTAATGCCTTATGCCAAATTATTCTAAAGGAGCTGAACAAAGGCTTCTTGAAAAATTAAGTTCTGGACATTTCCTTTATACTCTCTTCCATAATGTCTAAACCTTGATTTAATTGATCCTCTGAAATTATTAATGGTGCAAGTATCCTTAAAACGTTTCCGTAAATGCCGCAGCTAAGAATTATCAACCCTCTCTTATAGCATTTCTTAATTACTTCTTTTGTTTCTTTTTTGGCAGGTTCCTTCGTCTTCCTATTTTTGACAAGTTCTAACGCAGCCATTGGGCCTAATCCACGTACATCCCCAACTAATTCATATTTCTCCTTCATTTCTCTTAATCTTGAATCTATTATTTTCTCTAATTTATCAGCTTTTCCAAGACTTTCTTTAATTATTTTTATGGCTTCTAAAGCTGCTGCACAAGCAACAGGGTTTCCTCCAAAGGTTCCTCCTAACCCCCCTTCATGAGGAGCATCCATGATCTCTTTCTCCCCAATAACTCCTGCCAAAGGTAAACCTGCAGCTATTGACTTAGCAACAGTTATTAAGTCTGGTTCCACATTGAAGTGCTCGATAGCAAACATTTTACCTGTTCTTCCCATTCCACTCTGAACTTCATCGTCAATGAAAAGGATATTGTTTTCCTCACTTATCTCTCTTAACCCTTTAAGATAATCTTTGGGAGGAACAATGAATCCTCCCTCCCCTTGAACAGGTTCAATTAATATAGCAGCTGTTTCTTGAGGGTCAATCCTCGTCACAAAGCCTCTTTCCAAATAACTTAAGCAATGAAGCCCACATTCCGGGTAATTCAAACCAAACGGGCACCTGTAACAGTAAGGGTAAGGAAACCTTTCAATATTGGGTGAAAAAGCTAAGAAACCGAACTTGTAAGGCCTAACCTTACTTGTTAAAGCCATAGTTAACCTGGTTCTTCCATGGAAAGCATTTTCAAAAGCTATAACTACAGGTCTCCCTGTGTAATAAATGGCTATTTTAACAGCGTTTTCGACGGCTTCAGCTCCACTGTTGAGGAAAAATGCTTTCTTTGGGTAATTTCCTGGAGCAATTTTGGTTAATTCTTCAGCTAACCTAACATATTTCTCATAACCTAACACATGGAAACAAGTGTGTAGAAACTTCTCTGCCTGCTTCTTTATTGCTTCAACCACTTTTGGTGGGCAGTGGCCAGCGTTTAAAACACCTATTCCTCCCGAAAAATCTAAGTAAATGTTTCCATCAACATCTTGTACAACAGCTCCTTCAGCCTTCTTAACGAAAATAGGGGTGACAGCATAAACTCCCCTGGGAACAAAGGCTTCCCTGTCCTCCATTAATTTTTTAGATTTAGGCCCTGGGGGTTCAGTAACAATCTTGGGTTTGACGCTTTTATCCATTTTCTTCCACTCCTTCAAGACAAAAATTTGAAAATGAATATATTTAATAAAACATTTTTGAAAATATGTAAATTCTTTTTAAATTTTTTTGCATTATGAAATCCGCTTAAAAAACGAGAACTGTGTCTGTTCCCTTTAGAGGTAACAAAAGTTATGTGAAGACAGAAAATACATAAAATAAGTACTTAAAGTCCTTTTTTTAGTCCGTCGACAGAGCTAATTAAAGGAAAAAATTTAAATAGTTTCCAGAATTCTTTTTCCAAAATCTTTTCTTTGAAAAATTGAAAAACGTTTAAACAAAAACATGTTGAGAGGTGCTTTTTTTATGGGAGCATCAAATACAAAAATTAAAGTGATGCTTGTTTCAACATTGTTTCTAGTATTTCTCTTCTACACTCCCTCAACGGCTCCTTTAAGCTTTAAAGCTTATGGATTACCAGATGCACCCCTACTTGTGAATGTTACAGAGTACCTTAATGCTACAATTGAGACAGATGGAGTAAATACTCACTGCAGAGCATGGAACGTCTCAGGGAACATAACAATTTGGAACAGCAACACAGGGGAAACAGTTTCAGACATATGGATCCCAATAAATGAAAACTCAACTTACACATACACCTGGACAATACCTTACGAAAAACCAACATATGCAGACGTAAGTGAAATTCTTGCTGGAAATGTTCCTTCAGAGATAAAAAGTAAATTCCCTAACAACCAAGCCGATAAATGGGTCCATGTAACTGAATTAAGAAGTGGAGACCGAGTTGTTCTTTGGTACACTGTCACCTGGACAGGTGGAAACCAACCCCAATGCCCCCCTATAACTGTGAGTGAAAAAGTTTCACCCAACAAAATAGTGGATGGGCAAAGTCAAACTTTAACAATAAACTTAACCATCACCAACAATTTATGGTACACTGTTAATTTCAGGGTGAGAAAAATCCTACCAGCTGACGGGACAAGCAACGATGGCTGGAGCAACGCCGTTGCCAATAACCCCCAATTCACAAGTGCAGGAACAGCTACAGTTGGAAACACAGGTTTAACATCAGACAATAAAAGATTAAACTGGACAAGCAACGGTGACTGGCCTGACAACTGGTTCACCTTAAACAGCGGTGCAAGTGGTACAATAAGGAACTTTCAGGTGCAAGGAACCCCTGACCTAAGCGAAGTAGGGGGACAAACTACCAAAATAGAAATAGGCAGAGTTTATGTCTACTTCACAGCCCAAAAAACATTCACAAACACAACTTTAGGGTACATTTTCTCAATTGGGCAAGCGGATATTGAGGCAAGAAAGGAACAAGGCACTTATGCAACTAATACATGGAATGAAACAAATATTTTCTACAGTACAAGCGCAACTTTCAAGTATGAACTTTACAACATGACAACTTGGGCAACCCAAGGGGACACACCTGACTCTACATTAGTAAGCGGTTCTAGCCATTCTGTTACGGGAGACCCAATAGCAACTGTTGAACCTTTAGGAAACTACTCAGATGGAGGCCTTAACTTTACCTATAATGGAGTACCTAAAATTTGGGTTATTGATAAATTCAGGATAGCTAAAGATCAACAGAAAGGCTGGTGGGTTTACAACTATACAAGGAATAGTGAAAAACCTGACGGTAACTCAACCTACTTAGTAATTGAAAAAGTTTGGGTTGTTAAAGGGTATTTAATCAAGGCTGTCAAGGAAGTTAGATCTGACCCCTCCACACCAAATAAATACAACATATTAATTGAAGTACATAATTTAGGGCAGTGGACATCTCCATACGTTTCAGTTTACGATTTGGTTCCGACCAATTTCAACCCTGATCCTCCAGCTACGGAAGGTGGAATGATCTTTAAACCCTTAAGCATGTTAGCTAACGATGCTGACGCGAACAGTCCACCTGACTACTCCAGAAAAACAACCCCTACAGGTTACAGTGGAGGCTACGTTTGGGATATTTACCCAATGCCTGCTCCTCAACATGGTTTCGCTGAATGGTTCAATGGAACAGGGTCATCTAACCAAGAAAATGTTAACGTGACTTTAACTGACGGAACCCAAAGAACATGGACTGTATACCCTGTAAGCAACTCAGCGGTAAATATTAATGGCACAAATTACAACGAAGGAGCAAACTTCACAGTAAATAGCGGCTTATCTTCAGAAACCAATTTCACAGTAACCTTTATTCAGGACTCCCTGAACTCAACCGAGGGAGGTAAAGTTGTTGTTTCAGCAAAGGGGTTCTATACAAATCTTGGAATAAATGTTACAAATCCTGTAATAATTTACTACAATGTAAGCGGCACAGGAGTCTATAAAGCGCTTGACCTTTTCATTGTTGGGGTGGATCCCAGGCATACATTAAATGCTTTAGCGATTTTCCAGCCTGAAACAAGCCTGTCATCAGGGACAGTGACTTTCGAATATTTACTTGCTACCTTAGGTGCAGCTGTCTTTGTCTCCGCCCTATTTCCACTGAAACTGAAAAATAAAAAGGGTGGCAAGGAATCTTTAACTGAATAAGGAAGAGGAAGAGGTAAGTGAAAAGGGGAAAAATAGGGGTTGCCACCTTCTCCACCCTACTTTTTTTATTGCTTCTAATTCCCCAGACTAGTTTTTCACAAAATGAACTTAACCCCTTAAAAATCGAAAAATTAAGCATCAATATTTTCTTTTTCGAAAACAATTCAGCCCAAATCATTTTTTACGGTGTCTACAAAAACACTGCAAACGTGCACGTGGTTCCAGGTTATGGCATAATAAATATTTCATGTAAAGAAACAGGTTTCACATTAAGTCCCTTCATCAAGGGAAGCAGTTTAACAGTTAAAAAGGTTTCAGCTGAAAACCCAGAAACAAAACAGGAAAAGGAAGCAATTGTTTTACGTAGCAAAGGAAATGTTGCGGTAAGGTATTCCCTTTGGGACCCAATAGAACCTAACGGAGAATACCCCTTCCAAGTAACGTTGATGGTTAGGGGGATAGTGGCTGAAGGATTAATTTTTAACGAGTTAAATTTTGAAATAGGGCCCTTTTCTTCAGAAATAAAAAATGGGGAAATTATTCTTCACCTACCGAGGGGGTACCATTTCACTTACAGCTCCAAGCAATTAGTTCACGGTGGCACTTTAAAAATAACCAATTTTGAACCTGGTGAAAGAATTAAAGTGAACTGTGAATTCAGTAAATTCCCCTTCCCACTCTTGCCTTTACAAGGCTATATCCTTTTTTGGTGCACAATACTCCTAACTGGAATAACTCTACTTATTTACAGAAAAATCTTAAAAAAACTATAAATAAATAAAAAGAGACAATTTTCTAAAAAGCAATGGATAAGTAAAAAAGGAGGTTTAGTTGTTTATTCACGTTTCTAAACTCAAAAAAATACAGAAAAGAATTGTTCATTCTCTCCTTGTCTCCATACTTCTCATTTCTTTAATTAACAATTTAAGTTACTCTCAACCCATAATTAACTTGGAAATTTACCCTGAAAAACGTTTCTACAACCCCTTCGACGAAATAAGGGTATTCGTTTCAGGAAACCTAACTTATCTTTTAAACATGGAAAATAAAACCTTAAACGAGAGTTACATTGAAATAGTTTCTCCGCTGAACAAATCGTTTATTTTATGCTTGAAAGAAATAAATGAAACACTTTTTGAGGCAGTTACAAATTTCTCATCAAATATAGTTTTAGGAAGATATGCTGCAACTTTAAAAATAGGGGAAGAGGAGTTAACTTCAACTTCCTTCACAATAACTTCCCTAAAAGCCAAGGTCAAAGTTTCACGGAAAAACGTTATTGCCTGGCTTGTTAAATTCTTTGCTGAAGACTATTTAACCCAGGAAAAAGTTAACGGAAAAATAAACCTAACCTTAACTTCCAAATCTCAAAAGAAATCCTTTAGTCTGGAAATAGAGAATGGAGAAACCTTCTTGTTATTAAATAATTTAACTGACAATTATTACCACCTCACCGGGGAAGTAATTGATGAAAGGGGAATAAAGGGAAGTTTTTCCGCAAGTATTAATGCGTCACTTAACCAAACAAAGCAACCTCCCAAACCATTTAAACTCACAATAAAAACAAATAAACTAACGTATTCACCTGGGGAAACAGTTAAACTATTAATTAACTCCACAAAAGAAGTTTACAAACTACTTATTAAAATTAAAACCCCTGATGGAAGAGAAATAAACGTAAAACCCATTAAATTAACAAACCTAACGTATTACTCCCTTTATAACTTAAACAGTTCAGTTTCTCTTGGGAAATACCGTGTTTACGCTGAAGCTTTAAGTGAGAAGAAGAGAAAAAATTGCTCCGTACAATTTACTGTGGATATATTAAAAACTTACGTCCATTTACCGGAAAAAATGTTCACAGGTGAAGAAACTTTAAAAGTAATTGTTCAAAGAGTTTCTTCAGGTTTAGTAGATAAAGCAAACGTTTCAGTTTTAATCTACAACAAAAATAAGGAATATAAGTTAAAGGGGGAAACCTTAAACGGGGAAGCTGTTTTTAAAATAAATTTAACAACTGGAAACTACACTTTATTAATTAATTCAAGCTGGTTCTCTCTAAAATCTTCACTCAAAACTACGTTGATTGTCAAGTCTCGTCCCCCAACTACGCCGTGTAACTTCACTTTCTTTTTACCAAAGAAATTAAGTGTTCCGAAGAATAAATCAGTTACTCTTAAGGGGTTTGTTTCAACAAATAAACCCCTGAAACTCGACGTAACCTATTTTGTTAAAGAAAAGGAGGAAAATTTAATAATTAAGAGAGGAAAATTTCTTACTAACGGCAGTTTTTCTTTAAAACTTGGCAAACTCAAACCTGGAAGCTACCTAATCCTAGTAAATGTAAGTAGAAAAGGTTGTACGGTCTCAAGAGTAACTTCGCTGGAGGTTCTAGAACTTAAACCCAAAACCACAAAACCACGTATTAAAGGGCACCTTGTCCAATTTAAAGCCTTGGAGGGAACAATCCTCTCCCTTAAACACTTAAACTACTCATTAACAAATTTAACTTGGGGAAAGGAGGAGTTCCCTTTAGGCTTATTTAAGTTAATTGTAAAAATGAAGAGGGGGGGTAATGTCTCTTTACTAATAAATTTCCCATTAAACATTTCCGGAGTTAAAGTTTACGACCCTAAAAAAAGGAATTTAAGCATTGTAAGGTTCTTTAAAATAAATAGTTCATCGATCAAAGTGAATTTAACAGATGGGAAATATGGGGACTTAGATAAGAAAGAAAATGGCGTAATAACATCTATTATTGGTGGTGTTGTCTCAAAACCTAGGAAAATTCAAAAACTGAAAGTAGAAAAACATGCTTCACTTAAGCTCATAAATAAACTTAACGCTTCAGGCATTAATGCAATATGGCAAGTTACACTTTTAAACACTACACAAGGCATCCTAAACCTCACCCTCCTAAAAAGTTACGGAACGCACCTCCTAATTGGGAGAGCAAGGATAAAAATATTTAACGGATCAATCTTTGTTCCAAGCAACTGCAATCTACTAATTGAAAAATTAATAATGGGGAAGAGAGAAATTAAGGTTCACCAAGTAATAGACCTTCTTAACAAGAAAGTCACAGTGATTCTTGAAAACAAAACAAGGAATAAATGGGTTAGGTTAAAAGCTTACCTACCGAGGGGTGCACAGGCGTTCAAGGTTTTTAAAAAAGTTGGTAACGTAGTAGAAGAAATAAAAATTTGGGTTCAGGAAGGGAATGAAGTAATTTTTTATGACGACCCAAACAGGTACTATTACATCCTCTACAATGTCCCGGAATGGTGGGACCCTGATGGTCCTAACAACGGTGAAGACTGGCACTACAGAGTGCCTGTGTCAATACCTTCAACGCAGCAAAACCACGTGATAACAGTTTATGTTAACTTTAGTAATTTGCTTAGTAGACTTAACATAACAGGGACTTTTGACCCGAATTCGGTAAGGGTAATTAATGATGAAGGCAACTTGGTGCCTTCCCAAGAATACATACCCGTAAGTAACGGAGTAGGAACTGTAAGGTTCATTTTAGATAAAAACCTACCTTCAGCAACAACTTATTACATTTACTTTGACATACTGGAAAATGGAGCGAAAACAAGCCTTGACACTTTAAATACAGGTCTGGAATCAGGAAGTCTTTCTTATTGGGTTTATGGCAGAAACCCACCTAACATTAATTCACAAATAGAAGCTAGTCCAAGAGGGCCATATACTGTATACGACAATTATGGTTCCCCTTCACCAATAATAGACAGCGGAGCCCCCTACACTGGAAATTACTCTCTCTTGATGGGTTACAGAGACAATGATGAAGATTTGACACCTAATGGTGAAAACACTTGGGCATACTACCAATTTACTGTTCCTTCGGATGGTGGAAACCTATATTTCTCTTACCGCGTTGAAAGTTGGGACTCAGCATACTATGACTACTTAACAGTGACATTAAGAGATACAAGCAACACGGTGTTGGCTACATTGATTTCAGGATACAACCCAAACCCAGGTTGGAGTTATGGTTATTACGCTGATTCAGGCTGGTTAACTTATCTCTACAGTTTATCTCCTTATGCAGGCCAAACCTTAAGGGTTTACTTTAACCTTCACACATATTATGACCCTTACTATAAAACTTGGGTATATATTGACGACGTTGTTTGGTGCCCAGTTACCGCAACTCTTCAAGCTGCTATGGCTGAGGGGTTTGGTGTTAACCTAACCTCTCCAAAAGGGAACTACACTTATGGAGATGTTGTTAATGTTACAGCTGCGGTTGATGCAGCTCCTACTAGAAGTATAATAGCTGAAGTTATTGATTCCGAAGGAAATATTAAAACTACTGCGACTCTATATGATGACGGCACGCATGGAGACGTGACAGCAGGAGATGGCGTATTCACAAACAGTAACGTTTACGTAATAAAACCCTCTGATCCATGCGGAGAATGGGAGGTTAAAGTTTACGCTAAAGATTTGTCAACCTCTACAATTGATCCTTCAAAGAACGGTTTAATCCATATCCCTGGGAGACCTACGGACCCTGAAAACTACACAACGTATTTCAACATAGATGAAACTAACTTCACTGTCCTTTGCCAGATTGAGGGCAGGGTTTTTGAGGACTCTGACTCCAGGGGAGACCCTTTTGAACCCGGTGACGAGGGTAAATCTGGTGTTGAAGTAAGGGTTTTCGTAGATGATGGAGACGGAACACTTGACGGCGGAGATGTAAATGTTTATAATGCAACCACTAATTCAACAGGTTACTACATTGTTTTTGTTAAAAAAACTGGAGTCTACTTTGTGACTGTGAATTCGAGAGATGTAAAACCTGCCCCTGCAAATAACGGCTACAATTCAGGCTATGATCAAACCTATGTTTGGGCTGAACAAACCTACGGATGCAATTACACAGGTTCAACATTGAATTGCGGCTCAGAATTTGGCGGGGTTGACCCTGAAGTAAGTGATTACTGGAACTCCTCCAGTGTAAACGCATCTTTCAACCATTATGAGCATGTATCTTTTATTAACGCCACTAAATGCTATATACCAAATGTGGATTTTGGTTTTAGTTTTGACGTGATAGTGAACACTAGAGATGCTGATGATTCTCCAACAGAGCCAAGGACAGTTCAAGGGTCTTTTAGACAATTCATAATCAATTCTAACGCTATAACCGGCCCTGACAGAAGCTGGTTTGTGATGATGGTGAACCCTAACGTTGTCCAGGATATCCAGCATAAATGGTGGAGAATAAATCTTAACTCAACTGTTGGGGGGCTCCCTTACGTTGAAGATTCAGGGACAGTGGTTAATGGTACAGTGTTTAATTCATTGTTTAACTGGGTGGATACCAATAAAGGAGTAATTGGCAGTGGAGGAACCGTAGGTATAGGAGGGGACGTTGAACCAAATACAGGGGATGAGGAAAAACTTCCCTTTTACAGTAAACCTGAAATAGAAATCAACATAGACGTTTCAGGTTCCTATGGTTTAAGAGTGGATGGAGCTAACTTTTTACTTGTAAACGTTTCAGTTTACGGTTTCACTGGAGTAACAAGTTTAATTTATTTAAATGGAGCAGGGTCTCAGATTAAAGGATGTTTACTAGGTGTTAGGGCAGATGGTAGTTATCCAGGGCAACCAAGTGCTTCACGTGAAATAATTTATGTCAACAACCAAAACATAAAAGTTACAGGGTCCTATATTGGCTACTCCTCCTGGGGTTTAGTGAGAGGGGGAGGAAACAATTTAGAAGTTAAGTATTGTGAATTATTTGAAGCTAACATGGGTTCAAGTAAAACAAGTGAAGCTATTGACCTTTTACAAGGAAACAATGTAACTGTAGAGTACAACCTTATTAGGGACTGTGAAGCTGACACTTCCCGTTTAGACGGTGGGGCTGTTGAATTACTGGGAAATTTAAGAAATGTTTACTTTTTAAACAACACCGTCGTTAACAGTTCAGGTTACGGAGTTTTAGTTGACAGGGGCTGCAGAAATGTAAGAGTGGAGAACAATGTTTTACATGACAACCTAGTTGGTTTAATAGTTTCTAATTGGAGAATTTCAAGTTACGGGAACAGCTTCAATGTAACAATAACCCGTAACGCCTTCTACAATAACACAGGCCTCGGTATAGATTTATGTGACGATTCATCTGGAAGCGTTAAAGGAGACGGTGTCACAAACAATGACGGGTTACTAAATACAAGTCAACCTAACAACGGCATGGACTTTCCAAACATTTCATCTATTTATTTAAGTAAAAACTTTCTGTATGTGAAAGGATTTGTTGGTCTTTATCCCTCGCAATCTGTTTTCGCTAACTCAACCATTGAATTCTATCTCTCCACATTTAATGGTTCAAATAATCCAAACCCAGGCGTCACAAACGACGCTTCTCCTTACCACGGTGAAGGATTAATTTATTTAGGGAACTGTACAACTTACCCCTCCAATAACTCTTTCAACTGTGAAATAAACGTTACAGGTAAAGGAGTTGAAGTTGGGGATTGGGTGACTTCCACAGCTACTTTGCCCGGGAACGGAACTTCGGAGTTCAGTTTAAATTACCGAATTCAACAAATACTCTACAATTTAAGTGTTAAGAAGTCAGTGAAGGAAGGAGTGAACCCTTGCAGTTACAATGTTTCATTGAACATAACTAACTTCGCTGGCACCCCCCTTTACAACGCTGTAGTTTACGATTTTGCGCCTTCAGGCTTCCTTGTCGTTAACCCTCAACCTAACTATAACGGAAGCCTATCCACTACAGACGGAACAATTTATTACTGGAACATTTCCTTTTTAGGTAACACCTACCCCAACAATTTCAAAGTCATAAACTACACATTAACTGCCTCAACCTGTCCCTCACAATACTTCACCTTAAAGGCTTATGAAGTAGGTTTAGACCCTAAAATTGAAGAAGAAGTTAAAGAAATGACACATGAAGAAAGGAAATTTATGCAGTTAACTGAAACCATTTTCCCACTTTCTCTTTCCCTATTTTTAATTTCTTTAAAGCAATTAAGGAGAAGAAAAGGGAAATGTAAAGTGTTATATAAAGTCTTGTTTTTTATTTTGCCTGCCACACTTTCTTTCATGTTTATTCCTTCAGTTAAAGGATCCCCAAACAACTACCTCCACTTGGAAATCAGAGAATATTTGGATGCAACCTTTTACCCAGACGGTTCCTTCCACATCTCCAAACTTTTCGGTTTCTTAACAGTTTCGAACCCGACGAATGACACGCTTTCAGACATATGGGTAAAAATTAACAATACCGGCGTAACTTTTTACCTCGACTACCCCTCCCCCTCAAACACGCCAGTACCTCCTCCTCTCCACATTAATAATTTGAGGCCAGGCGATTATGTTAGGTGGAAATATCAAATCGACCCTAAATATGCAGTAGTTCCTCTAAATGTTTATGAATTCCTTTCTTTCTCTCCATCAATTTGTGGAGAAGAGAGGAAAGGTCAATTAAACGTGGAAATTAATACCTTCCAAGACATTGAAAATGTTAGTTACTTCAAAGAGTTCCCCTCCTGGGTGAAAATTGCTTCAGCAACTGTCACGAAAGGGGTTCTTTCTTACACTACTCACCAAATTAATTGGAGTATGGCTTCGTCAAAGAAGGGAAGTAGTGAATCATTAACTTTAAACCTAATTCTCACCCCCTCCTTCAACGCAACCTTACCTGCAGCTTATTTGAGTTACAGAAACAATGAAACCTTACTTGGAGAAAGAATTAAATCCGTTAAGGCAGTAGGTCCCGCTGACATATGCTTAACTAAAAAGAAAATAAGTAATGGGTGGGAAGTTAACGTTTCAGTAATAAACACAGCTGAAGAAATTTCATACAATATAAGTGAAGTTTCCGTAAGGGAAAAAAATATTTCAGGCAGGTTAATTTTTCAAGAGAACCCAAACGTGTTAATTAAACCTGGAGAAAAATGGTACTCTAACACTTACTCCGACATAACCCCAACCAATTACACCCCAATTTATTACGCACTTGTAAACTACACTGTTCAACCCTTAATTCATGGAACATCTGTATCTTTACATGAAGTAATTAAAAACACTTATTTCTTAAGTGGAGTCGTAAAGGAACCTCAAATCACCTGTATAAAAACAACTCCACCTGTCCCTCCACCTCCTCTCACCTCGCCGCCTCCAAAAACTCCTACCCCCACTATCCCTTCACCTTCCCCAGCTACCCCACCTCCTCCCTATACCCCCCCTCCTTTTTCTCCTACTCCTTCCCCCTCTCCCACTCCTTCCCCCATTACCTCTCCTATTCCTTCCCCCTCCCCCACTTTACCTATTGGCTTGGCTTCAGCTGCAGTGCATCAACCCGCTATAAAACCTGTAGTTTATGCATCGTTCGCTGCAGTTTTTCCTTTAATAGCTCCATTATCCCTTTTTGCCTTGAAAAGGAGGAAGAAATTTACAGTGATAGATTATCAATCCCTAAAAAATCTTCATGTCATGCAGCTTCTCGCTTCTTTCCTGGAACAAACTTCAAATTTAGTTATTTCAGAGTACACTCTTATTGAGGCTTTAAAGGATCGCAGCCTCAAAACAGTTCTAGATGAACTGGTTTCAGGCGGTTTAGTGCAAGTTATACCCTTCTCAGGTGTAGATGCAGCTTTACTTTACTACCTTCGAAGAGAAGGGTTTAACCCGGAGCAGCTCAGCGCCTTAATTGCAGCTTCAAAGGTGAAAGCTAAACAAGTTATTTTAGTTAATTCTCCTGTGACGAAAATAGCTGAGGCAATGGGGTTAAAAACTCAAACTTATCAACAATATCTTACAGGAAATAAATGAAGTTTTAGTAAAGAAAATATTTTTTTTAACATTTAACCCTTTTATAATTCATACTTTCTTAGGTTACTTTCTTGAATTTTTGGACAGCTGCTTAAAAATAAAAACAAGAAGACATTCTTTATTTACCTAAAATACTTACTTTAAGTCCTGAAAATCAGCTCTACTTTCTTCTGAGCTTTTTAAAAAACGTAAAATTTAAATTTAAGGATCAACTTCCCTCAATAATCCAAGATAGCCCTTTTTAATGTTGAAAATTTTTCATTTAGGAAGAATTTATTGTTGCCCCTCTACCTAAAGAGATGCATTAAAATGGAGGAAATCCTCCGAAGGAAGTACCTAACCATGGTTAACAAACAAATTAAAGAAATTTATAACAAGAGAAGAAAAAGATGCTTTATTTCAAGTTTCGAAATAGGGACTTTCACTTTCATTTTAACGCTAATAATCTCTCTTTCCATGCTTAATTACGCATTTACATGGCAAATTTACGCCCTTTTAATCTTGGGGCTTATTTCAAGTCTATTGATAGCCTTATTTTATTACCACTCAGAATCAGAATTCCTTGCAATTGCACCTCATTTAAAAATTAATTATGAGTACACAAATAAGGAGGAGGAAGGAGAAAATCCCTCTGAAATCGATCTACTCATATCTGCCTACTTAAGCGATAAGAACGAAATAAACTTAATAGAAGCTTCCAATGCTTTAGAAACCCCGATGTCAACAATTCTTGACAGAATTCTGGACCTGGAAGATAAAGGTTACCTAAGAATAACTAAATTAGAAATAATAAAATAAATTTTCCACAATTTTCACTTTCCCTCCTACTTTCTTCTGTTTTTTCTGTGTTTCTCACAGGTTTAGACTATAGTGAATGTTACAGGATAGTTTAGAGGATATTGAAAATTATCGGAGATGATCCTTCTCAAATTGTACTCTCCCCCATTTAATAACTTCTATTCTTCTTGAAAAATTAACTAAAAAATTAATCAAAATTTTTTCTTTTTTTACAATTGAAAAATGACGTACATCTATTATTTACCTGGAATATATACTTTAAGTCGTTAAAATTGCTTGAACGGAAAAATTTAATGGAAATAAGCTGCTAAATTTAAATAGAAATCCCTTCTTTAGATAATACAGCCTTAGAATTATTTTTTATGGTTTATTAATTTAAAAAATTTTTTGAGAGGTGTTAAATTTGTTTAAGTTAACTGTTATAAAACACATAGGATTGCTAATTTGTCTATCTGTACTACTGTATGCCTCTTATTTGGCTTTCAAAGTTTTAATGATGCTTTAAAAAAGGCACCATTAATAATACTTTTTCTCAAAAATGTGGTAGCCAACTATCCAAACTTAACGTGTCTCCCTTTCAGTTAAGTATTACAGCCTCATTTCTGCGGTTCAATAATTACTTTTAAGGATTGATTAGCAGCGGTAACTAATTTAAACCCTAAATTTGCTTCTTTTAAACTTAGACGGTGTGTTATCATGTCTCTTACATTTATTTTATGCTTAGACAGCAACTTTAACGATTCTTCTAAATCTCTAGGTGCTGCACCATAGGAAGTCATGATGGTCACTTCGTTACGCCAAAACTTGGTGATAGGTACTTGAATATTTACCCATGGTTCTGGAACAGCAAAGAAAAGAATAGTTCCTCCCCTATCTACGCATTGTAAGGCCTGTTTACTTGCAGATTCAGCTCCAGTACAAACTATCACCTTGTCAGCAAGTTTACCTCCATTTAATTGAAGAATTTTTTCAGGCACTTTCTCTTTTGCGTGAATTACTTCATCAGCTCCAAATCTTTTCGCAGCTCTTAACCTGTAATCGTTTATGTCTGTTGCAATTACTTTTTCAGCCCCTAAAAATTTAGCTAATTGAATATGAAGAATCCCTGAAACTCCACTACCTAAAACAATTACTGTATCTCCTTTCTGTACATTTGCTAGTCTTTGTCCCCTTACAACACAACCTAAAGGTTCGATAAATGTTCCTTCTTCAAATGATAAACTGTTAGGCAAGGGGTAAACCCCCTTCTCAACGTTTATTTTCGGCACCTTAATGTATTGAGAGAAGCCTCCAGGGTAGTAATTGGTTGTGTGAAGTGTTTCACAGGCTGTTTCATGTCCCCTTAAGCAGTAACGGCATTTTCCGCAAGGTACGTGGTGGGAAACAAACACTCTTTGTCCAGCTTTGTATTTACGGACTTTCTCACCTACTTCAACTATTTCACCTGTGGCTTCGTGGCCAAGCACCAAAGGGGCTCTTTTAATTCTGTACCATTCTAAAACGTCACTGCCACATATCCCACAAGCCATTACCTTCACTAAAATTTCTTCAGGCCCTATTTTGGGTTTAGGTAACTCCTCTAAACGTACGTCGTTGTTGTTATAATACATTGCAACTTTCATGAAAAATTTCCTCTTAAATTTGATCCTTTATTCTTAAAAGCTTTAAAAGGGTTCAGAAAAAAGGTTTTTTAAGGCTTCTTGAATTCCTTTTTTAAAGAAGTGTTTTTCTTATGTTGATGAATTTTCATTTCAATTATTTCTTCTCTTCTTCAAATACTTGCTGAGCTTCCTTAGGTGTTGCATCTTCATGTATAATTGCTCTAATTGCTTTAATCATGGCTACAGGGTAATTGTTTTGCCAAATGTTCCGGCCCAGATTTACTCCTATCGCCCCTTTTTGTAAAGCGTCATAAACAAAACTGAAAACCTCGAATTCTGACTCAACTTTTGGGCCTCCTGCAATTACAACAGGAACTGGGCAACCCTTAACTACTTTTTCAAAGTTTTCTCTGCAATAATATGTTTTTACTACTCTTGCACCTAGTTCAGCTGCTATTCTGCAACTTAAAGCTAGATATCTTGCTTCACGTTTTTCAAGTTCTCTACCTACTGCTGTAACAGCCATTACAGGTATGCCGTACTCCTCACACTCGTTTACCAATTTTGATAAACTCATAAGTGTCTGATGTTCGTATTTGCTTCCTACATAAATTGAAGCAGAAACTGCGCTGGCGTTGAGTTTAATGGCTTCTTTCACTGAAGTAGTTATTTCTTCGTTGGATAAATCTTCTCCTATTATGCTTGTTCCACCTGAAACTCTTAAAATAACTGGTTTTGAAATAGAGGGTTTTATGCATGAGCGGAGAACCCCCCGTGTGAGCATGATCCCGTCTGCATATGGAAGGAGGGGTTCTACTGTTTTGCCAGGTTCTTCTAACTTATGAACAGGGCCTTGAAAATATCCATGGTCTATTGGAAGGAAAAGTGCTCTACCATCTTTTTGTATGAGTCTTGAAAGCCTATTTTTCATACCCCACTCCATTTCTAAACACCCCCTTCATTTTTAATAGGTTTAATTATCAAGTAGCCTTTATCTATTAGCCAGTGATGGAATTGCCAGGCTGTAAATTTACAGTCTGTTCTGCATGTTTCTCTTATCTTTTCATATTTTTCAGAGCCAGGTTTTTCTTTGTTTAAGGTTAACTGTATAGGGCATTTTATGTCGTTACAAAATTCTCTTCTCTTATACTCTACATAGCCAGGTATAGCCAATTTTTCCACCTTTCTCTATTTAAGAGAAAACCTTTTAAGGAAAAGAAAATCTATAAAGGGTTTTTGTTTCTTCTATTTACTTAACTTTACGCAATATTTCGTCTGGAAAACTTTATTTTATGAATTTTTAAAAAGTAACGCTTTATTTTTTTCTTAAAAGGGGAGGGTTCCTTTCTTAAATAATTTTTTCTAGGAAAAGAGTAGAGAAAGAGTTATCCTTTTATATTCCTTTTATGGCAGTGTTGAAGCCCTCTGTTTTTGTTCTTACCTTGGAATACATGCCTTTTTTTGTTGAAGCATTCTTTCCTCTATGAATTCAGTTGCTTTTCTGTTAAAGAATTTCTCTATGGCTAGTATCAGAAACTTTAGGAAAATCTTTGAAGACAACTTGTTTTCTCTTGTGTATTCCTTAACTAAAGCAGAAACCCATTTCATATTGTGTTCCCATATAACTTTGTATAGTTCCCAGTGGTAAGGTTTTGAGTCCTCAACAAATTTTATTCTTTTATCTAACGGGTTAAATGGGTTTACGTAAAGCAGAGGAACTATTAGGCTTTTGTAGTTTTTCAGGTTCTCTATTAACTCAACTGTTTCAACTACATCCTTTTCTTCTTCTCCTGGCAAATTAACTATTAACGTTGCTGCTGGAATTAAGCCGTTCTCTATGCTTACTGCAAATGCTTCCTCCACAACTTCTTTCCATTCTGATGGTTTGAAGGGGTATGGTTTATGTTTCATGTGTTTCTCTATCAACCGTGAACTTCCTGTTTCAATCCCTGTTTCATATCCTATCCATTTCTCTTTGCTTGTTCCTATTATTTCAGCTACTGCTTCAACTGTTTCTGGATAGGCTGCTATCGATGAAAGGTTTGCGTGGCTGAAGCTATTTACTTTCGCTCCTTCAACTGCTTCAACTGTTTTAAATAGCTTAACAACTTTTTTATGTGATACTTGGAAGGGGGTTGAACCATACCTAAAAATGTCTTCTGAATGGAGACATACTCCTCTCTGTCCATACTTCACATTTATCTCAACATCTTTCTTTATTTCCTCAAGTGGTCTATGCCTTAAGGGTCTTAAGTTGGCTCTACAGAAACTACATCCTCTACCACATCCTCTTGACACTTCAATTAACCCACCTATTGTTGCACCTTTCAAAGCAGGTATTTCTTCAGGTTTAGGTATTTCTTCAACTGGAACATGAAGTATTGCCGGTTTCTCAAATTTTTCCCCTTCAATTATTTCCTTGAAAATTTTCGGTACGTATTTTTCCCCTTCACCGCAAACGACAAGGTCTACACCCAGTCTTCCCATGTCTTCCTTTCTGAATTGCCAAGCTCCTGGGCCTCCAGCAACAACTACAGCGCCTTTTTTCCTTGTCTTCTGTATTATTTTGCTTGTGACAAGTTTCCTGAAACCGTAAGCTGATAAAGGTTCTTCATGTATTATGCCTGTTTCTCCCGACATTGTGGTGGTGGCTGGTCCCCTTCCTAAGTGGTCGTGAGAGTGGATACCTATTATTTTGGTGGAGGACCCTATTGTTTCATGTAAAGCTTCAGGGGGTGAAATAACTACTTCATCTTCACTAAAACCGTTCTCAAGTAAAGCAGCCTCTATCCTTCTTAAACCATGGGGTGCAAGTAAAGCTCTTCCGCCGTCAATTACAGGTACTGGTTTAAAAACAAACTTGAAAAGTAAGGGTGTGGGAATGAACCCTTTTGAGGGCCCTGTTGAAATGAAACCTAGAAAAAGTCCTCCTCCGTAATCGCTCATCATTGTCCTGTCTCCTGTTAAAACTATTTCATATCCTTTCATTTCTTTTCCTGCCCCCAAGACTAAAACAACATGTTTTTCTTCAAGATCTTGTTTCGTAAATACTGGAAGAAAGCTCCAATCCCCTTTTTCAAAAGAAAGAAATTTTTATTCTTTATTTGTTCAACCAAGAATGAAAATCTACCGTAAAAACTTATGTAAGCTTGTTTTAGTAAGTTGGTTAAGGCTTCAGGTGTTATTTCATCTAGTTTTATTACAGGGTTTAACACATCATATTTTCTCCAGTCTAATGTTAAAATTTTTTTTTCAGCCCTTACTTTATCAAACAAGGGAGTCCCTGGGTAAGGGGTGACAATTGAAAACTGTGCAATGTCAGGTCTAAGTTTTTTTGCGAAATTTATTGTTTTCTTAACATCTTCTACCCTTTCTGTAGGGAAACCGATCATGAAACTGCCTACAACTTTTAAACCTGCTTCTCTAATAAATTTGAAAGCTTTTTCAATTTGTTTAACAGTTGTTCCTTTATTTGCTATGTTGAGGATTCTTTGAACTCCAGATTCTACCCCTACATAGATTGTATGGCATCCTGCCTCTTTAATTTTTTTAAGGATTTCAGGGAACCTCACAATAGTGTCTACCCTTGATGAACATGACCATGAAATACTCAAAGCTTTCTCTTTTATTAATTCAGCTATTTTAATTGCTCTTTTCGGGTTTAAAGTGAAATTGTCATCTATAAACTCCACTTCATTAATTTTATACTCCCTATTTAACATTTCAAGTTCTTTAACGACGTTTTCAGGGCTTCTGACCCTCCATGTGCTGCCGTAAAGCCTTGAGGATGAACAAAAAATGCATTTAAAGGGGCATCCCCTACTTGTAATTATCGTGCTGAACCTTGTTTTACCCATTCTGTACTTTTCCATAGGCATTAAATCGTAAGCTGGAAAAGGTAAAGTGTCAAGGTTTTTTATTAATGGTCTGTTTGGGTTGTTCTTTACTTGATTCCCATCCCTATAAGATATTCCTTCAACACTGTTTAATGGCTCGTTCTGTTTCAGTTTCTTTAAAAGTTCAAGGAGTGTTTCTTCACCCTCTCCCCTAACCACTACATCAATTGCTTTTGAAGAGTTTAATGTTTCCGTGGGGGTAAAGGTGACATGTAAACCCCCTGCTACTACAGTTGTTCCTGGATTGAATTCCTTTATTGCTTCAGCTAATTCATAACCGTCATATATTGAGGGGGTGAAATTAATGCTTAAGCCTACCACGTCAGGGTTAATTTTCTCCACTTCTTTCAAAACGTCCTTTACTCTAAAATTGAGAGTTAATGCGTCTAAGATATATGGTTTAAAACTGTTTTCGCTTCTAACATAAGAAGCTAAGTACCCTATACCTAGGGGAGGACCTGTCACATTTAAAACGTTTCTTAAGGCATATGTTGAGTTAGGAACAATAAATAATATCTTCATCTCTCATTCATCTTCCTCCTCTTTTTTAATGGAAGAGAAAGGGTTTCCTCGTTTTTAAGCATTTATTTGCGTAACTAATCTCCTGTAGTGCTCCTTATTTAATGTACAACCTGGATCAGGTGCTTTTAGGTCATGGAAGTAATTGTATGCCCTAGCTCTACATCCTCCACAAACATATCTGTACACGCAGGATCCACAGTTCTCATAAAGTATGTCTTTATTTCTTAATGTCTTAAGTATTGGAGAGTTCCTCCACAGATCTTCAAAGTCGTCTTTCAACAAGTTCCCAATTTTTACTTCTTGTTCGTGGGGGAAGAAAACACAGGGGTACATGTCCCCGTTTGGTTCTATTGAAATATAAAACCTGCCTGCACCACATCCCCCTATAAACTCAGCTAAATTTTTCAGTTGTCCTCCTAGGTGAGGGTTGTAGAAATGGGTTGGCATAACTAACTCTGAACTGTCTGCCCCTTCCATCATTAGGGCAACCATTGAAAACTGGGGAGCTGTTGAAAGCACCTCTATTTTCCTTTTCTTCATTTCTTCCCATAAAGTTTTTAACAGTTGCTCTCTTTCTTCAGGGGATAAATCAAGTGCTACTATTTCTTTTCCTCTACCTACAGGAACAAAGTTGTAATGCATGAACCAGTTTACCCCCAATTTCTCAGCTAATTCTATTAAACTTGGAACTTCTGCAAGGTTGTGTTTGGTAACTGTAGTGGCTATTTCAACAAATAATCCCTGCTCTACACAGTTTTTTATTCCTTGAACTGTTTTTTCAAAGGTTCCAAGGGTTCCTCTGAAACTGTCATGGGTTTCAGATGTGCTTCCGTCGAGACTTATTTGCACAAACTGTAAACCTGCTTCTTTTAGTTCATTAACTCTCTTTTTTGAAAGCAGAGTTCCGTTTGTAGCCATTGCAACATAAATTTCCCTTTCTGAAGCATGCCTTACAAGTTTCAAAATATCAGGTCTGACTGTGGGTTCACCCCCTGAAAATGCTAGAATGACTACCCCTGCATCAGCCAAAATATCAATTCCCTTGATTGCTTCTTCAGTGTTTAATTCGTCAGATGCAGGTTTCCCTGCTTTCTCATAACAATGTTTACACCTTAAGTTACATGCTTTAGTTATGTTCCAGACTACTTGGAAGGGAGCTCCAGGGACAAAAGGTCTTTGTACACCGAAGAAACTAATTCCTTTAATAACATTAACTAATCCACGTCTCCAGTAAGCTTCTTTGAATTTCTCTTTCAAACCTTCAGGAGTTACACCGAAAGTTTTAGCTGATTTTTCAATCACAGGTTTAAGAAGTTTTTCGGCTGTTTTGCATTTGAAGCAAGCATCCTTTCTAACACCTGTGTAAAGTTCAAGAGCGACCTCTAAACGGTTAGCTTTGTCCCTTTCACAGTAAGAAGTTAAACTTCGCAGAATTTTTCTTACAAAGAAGTTCTCCGTTAATTTTTTAAGGGATTGAATAGCCTCAGATGTTCCTACAGTGGTTTCAAGTTCGCTTTCCGATTCTTCTTTCATTTTATCCACCTTCGGCGCCATCACCTTATCTTTTAATAAGTTACATCATTTAAAATTATCTTTTATTTTATTTAGAAAATGAAAGAAAACAACCTTTTAACCTAAGAAAGAAAACAAAAATAGAAATCTAGTTTTAAAATATTAACGAAGGCCTAGAAAGGATATAGGAGGCTGAACACGAATAAAATAGGAACCCCCTTAAAACAAATATGTCACAGAAAAATTTTTTGAAGATTTCCACTTATGCCAAAAAATAAAAACTTTTGGCTTTAGACTCATTTACCCTCTTAAACTACAATTGCTCGCCTAACTTTGTTAAAAGCAACTTTAGTATATCTAATTAAGTAAACCTTTTGCTTTTAAATTTTTATTTTTTAAAAAGTTTACTTTTTCCGTGTCAAATTCCATGTTGCTGATTAACTGTTCGAGTTTCCGATACTCTATAACTTTTTGATATTGTTTGTAGCGGAGAGCCTTCCCGCCTCAGGTTCAGTAATGGGTTTTCGCAGGGAATTGTGCCCCTCACATTTATTCGTTCTAATCTAATGTTTTAAGCTCCTATAACGTTTCTATCCGCTTATAATCTAAATCTTCTGCATTTTTGAACTCTATATTGTCCATTCAGGCTTAGTTTTTGCCCCACGTATCGGGGCAGTAAGTAGAAGTATCCTTAGTATTAACATGAATTATAAAAATTCCATTTAATTCAGCCTATATTCTGTAATGAACTGAAATTTACGGAAACTCCACCTATGCAGCCCTATTCTTTATCTTCCTAAAAGGATATTTTTAATTTTCTTCCTAATTTGAATCTAAGTGCAACCTCTTTTCCTTGTGACTCATCGTTCCGTATAATTTTTCAGCAAAAGATGTTACTTATCTAAGTTGCTTTCTTGGAGTGTGATGAAGCTCTTGTGTAAATAGTCGCAGTACTAAGGCAACTTTTTCCTTTAAATAGCCCTCCCACTTCGTTTTCTGGAACCCTAAACTCTCTACTAATTCCTACAAGCTCAATATTACCTTGCTTAATTTATCTAGCAACTTATTCCTGACCCTGTCCCTCCAGCTATTACAGGATAAATAATTACTTCATCGCCGGGTTTCAAAATCATTGAAGGATATACTGCTCTATTTTTTACATAAACCCCTAAAGTGTTCCTTTCATAGGAGTATAAGTATTCTTTCCCTAGTTTTAAAAGGAGGTCTTTTAACTTAATTTCTTTGTCTACAACAATTTTCTGTAGGGAAGGGTACATCTTCTCGCCTTCTTCATTTTTTCTAAGGAACTCCTTTTACCTTGCAGTTTTCTGCCTCTCACAATAAATGTTTCCATGAATATTAATGTGGTTAAAACTAGTTTTTTAAGTAAACTTCCATGTCTTTTTTCAATTTTCAGTGTTTGTCTTTACTTAGATAGTTAAGTTTTCCTCCATGTACTTTCTCTAAAATTTATGGAATCTGCATTTTTATTCTTTTAATGTCCATATGGACAAAAATTTTTTATATTTAATATTTTGGCAGCTGCTTTACCTGTTACGCCGTACATCAAAACTTCAATTCCTTTAATTTTACAGTATTTCAGAATTTCGGGTAAAGTGTTGTTTATGATAGTGCTGCCTGTGACAAAAACTATTCCTGCACCCGTAATTACTTGTTTATTTAATGATCCATCGATTATTTTTGTACCGAACTTACTTTTCCCTATGTTTTCAGGGTTTAAATCTGTGACTAGAACATTTTCTTCCCCGAATTTATTTATCAAAGCCTTTATATGGCCTGGTTGGTAACCTATATGCACTATCTTCACTTTACTGAATTTTTTTGAAGCGTAATCAGCCATTTTTACCCCACAAAGTTCAGCTTCAACTCCTTTGCAGTGAACAGTTCCTTCTATGAAACCTAACTCCCTAAAAACTGCGTTTAAAACTGAAAAGAAAATTGCTTTCTCGCTTTCTTTTCCAAAAACCATTTTTAGGACATCTTTTATTTTCCCTTTGTACTCTTTAGGTTTGCTTGTGAAGGCTTGCCCTATTGAATTCCTGAATCTGCATTGTAAAATAACTTCCCTCCCTTTTTCTAAGGCATACTCTTTGGAAGGAAGTTTAGGGGGTGGAATAAGTATTTCACATGAAATCTTTTCTTGAAGTAATTGCTCCCTCTCGACTATTCTTTTAAAAAACTCATATACCCTTTTGTACAATTTGTTAAGCCCTCTTTTGAAAAAATTAAATTGCTCTTATTCCTTTAAGCTTTATTTTAGCGTAGACTCTGCTTCCTCTGCCAAGTTTTAGGTTTTCAATTATTTCTGAGGCGGTTTCAGCCGTTAACTCCGTCCTCCCCACCTTAACCTTTACTTTAGCTACTGAGTCAGTTACATGGTTTATTTCTGTAACTATTCCCCTGAAAATGTTTATTTTTGGTCCAGGTATATTGTAGGTTGAGATATAGATTTCTCTTGGCGAAATAATTATTTTTCCAATTCTTTCTTTCTCGTAGGGTATTACCAGTTTCAAGTCTTGACATAAAGCTTCAATTAGTCCCTTCCTCAAAGCATTAATTTTCTCACAGGTTAAAATGTTGTCTGAACCTAGAAATTCAGCTATTTCTTTATTTTTCGGGTTTGAAACAACTTTTTTAACTTTTCCTGTTTGTTGCAGCTCCCCCTTAAAAATCACACCTATCCTATCCCCTATTTCTTGAGCTTCTTTGAGGTCGTGAGTGACGAAAATTGTTGTTATTCCCAGTTTCCTTTGTAGGTATTTGAACTCTAGCCTAAGGTATTTCCTTGTTCTTTCATCCAAATTATTTAGTGGTTCATCTAAAAGCAGAATTTTAGGTTTTATAGCTAAGGCTCTTGCTAAAGCTACCCTCTGCCTTTCTCCACCGCTTAAACTGTTTGGGAAACGATGCTCCAACCCTTTAAGCTTCATCAATTTAATCATTTCTTTAGTTACTTGACTAATTTTTTCCCTTCCCTCTTTACGCACCTTTAAACCGTAGGCTATGTTTTGAGAAACGTCTAAATGAGGAAATAAAGCTAAATTTTGGAAGACATACCCTATTTGTCTTTTGTGAGGGGGTAATTTGTCTACACTTTCTCCATCAAAGTACACTCTACCTTCATAATTAGTTAAGCCTGCTATGACATTTAACAATGTTGTTTTCCCGGCTCCTGTTGGGCCTAAGAGGACAAAAAATTCTTTATTATGCACAGTTAAGCTTACGTTTCGAAGAATATAACTGTTGCTGATGTTCTCAAGTTTAATTTCAGTCAATCTCTCTCCACCTTTGAGTTTTATGTTCAAGGAATTCAAACCCTTTGTCGAAAAGGAAACACGTTAAAGCTAGAACCATTAAACAAACAAATATGGTATCCACTTGCAATAAACTTTCAGCTTTAATAGCTAGGGCCCCTACTCCAGTGGGTACGGCTATCATTTCAGCTGCTATTACAACCCTCCAAGCCATGCCTGCTTCTAAACGTAAACCGGTGAAAATGTTCAATGCAGCTTGTGGAAGCATGATTGTGGTTAGAACTTGTAAAGGTGAAGCACCTAGTGTCCTTGCAGCCTCAATTAAATCCTTACTGACAGACCTTATTCCAGTAACTGTGTTGTAAAGTAGTGGAAAGAATGAACAGATAAAAATAAGAGATATGGGAAGTGTGTCTCCTAAGCCTATCCAGATCATGAAGATAGGTGCCCAACCGAGTGCTGGTATTGCATAGAAAAGTGTAAAAATAGGGTTCAGAAACTTGTAAAGAGTTTCATTTAAACCAACAAGTATCCCCACAACCACCCCAACAGCTGAACCTAGGGTGAATCCAATTAGAACCCTCACTAAGCTTTTAATGAAATCTTTGACAAGTTCGCCTGTTTGAAGTAACTGGAACATTTTCCATAGTGTTTTTGTTAAAGAGGGGAAAAGAAAGGAAGGAGCAAGGTTTAAATCACTTATTATTTCCCAACTTAAACCAAGGAGTAGTAAAGAAATTAAAGGAATAAACCTATCTTTCCCCTTCATCCCTCTTCACCCCTCCCTAATTTGGTTAAGAAAACTTGTATCCACTATATCTTCTGCCTTCACTCCTTCGCCTATGTACCCTAATTTAGTCATGTAATCAATTACTTTTTGTATGGAACTTAAGTTTAGGTCGTTAGTGTATTTCAACCTACTCATAGATCTGGTTATTATGGAAGCGTTGGTTTTTAGGTACTCTGGCTTGCTTAAAATTAACGCTGCTCCGTTTCTGTTCATATTGATCCAATTTGTTGCTTCAACTGTAACTTCCACTATTTCCTTAACCAAACCAGGTTTCTCTTCTAAAAACTTTTTCTTTACAACCAATACGCTTCCAGGCCAGTTGCTCCATAAATCTCTGGATTCAACTAACACCCTAAACCCTTTTGATTCAATTACTGAAGCATAATGTTCTGGACAGAAAACAGCATCTACACTCCCAGAAACTATTGCGTTAAGTTGATGTAAAGGGTTCATGCGGAGAATTTGGACGTCTGAAATATTGTACTTTTTGATTAATACATGAAAAAGAATATCTGTCGGGGTTCCCTCTCTACACAAACCTATCCTTTTCCCATTTAAGTCCTTAATTTCTTTTATTTCCGGACTAACAACTAAGCAATAACCGTATTTATGTGTTAAAGCCACTATTTTAACAGGCACCCCCTTGGATATAGCTAATATAGCTGGAGGTAAACAAACCCAGCCTGCATCTATGTCTCCTCTGGTTAAGGCAGCGGAAAGCTGCAAACCTGTTAAGTAGGTTTGGAAAGCTGAAACGTTAATTCCCTTTTTACTAAACCATCCCTTGTCTAAAGCTACATAAGCTGCTGCAGCGTGGTCATTTAATTCAACGGCCATTCTCACTTGGCTTTTTTCCTTCTTTGAGAAACGGGTTTGTAAAATTGTTGCAGTGACTAAAACAATTAGGAGAAAAATAAACATTGCCTTCAACTGTTTCCTCATTTATTTTTCCGCCTCACTTTTTTGGTGTACCTTGGTAGATTTTACTGAGATATATTACTTTTTAAAGTTTTACTATTAAAAGTACTTTATTCATTCTCCAACCTCTTTTTAGTTTTTAAAAGAGGAAGACAGGGGTAAGTCATAGGAAATTTCTTAAAGGTTAAAGTTGAAAGTAAAATTAAGCTGAAACTAACCAGGTACCTTATCTTGGCTTTTTTCTTTTCAAGAAATCTAAGGTAAAAACTTACGCAGGTTTTCTTTTGTATTTACAACATGTATTTTAAACGTTTACTCCTCCTTTAAACAAAAAAGGGTTTTAATTGCTTATGTAGGTGCACATTTAAAAAATTATTTTTTGAAAAAATTTGATAGTTACATCTTCTTCTTTGAGGTTGAGAAGTGTTGAATTCAAGAATTCCAGGCTTCTATAAACTTAGTTTAAAAGATAGAATAGAAAAAGTTAAGGAATTTGCAGGTTTAAGTGAAGAAGAAATTAAATTGTTGAAGGAAACCGGTAGACTTGGTTTAGAAACAGCTAACAGGATGATTGAAAACGTTATAGGTACTTTTGAACTTCCTTTCGGTATAGCTACAAATTTTTTGATAAACGGTAAAGATTACTTGATTCCAATGGTTATCGAGGAACCTTCAGTTGTTGCAGCAGCTAGTAACGCAGCTAAAATGACTAGAAGCGGAGGAGGTGTCTTCACAAACAGCACAGAACCTGTAATGATTGCTCAGATTCAACTTGTGAACGTGGAGTGTCCTGGCTCTGCTAGGTTTGAAATTCTTAACCAGAAACAAGAAATACTTGATCTAGCAAATAAACAAGATCCGGTACTTGTTAAGCTTGGGGGAGGAGCTAAAGATGTTGAAGTCAGGATTCTGGATAGTTTAAAGGGTAAAATGGTTATTATACATTTACTGGTTGATGTTAAAGACGCAATGGGAGCTAATGCAGTAAACACAATGGCTGAAGCAGTAGCTCCCTACATTGAAAAAATAACAGGGGGGAAAGTTTATTTAAGGATAGTGTCAAACTTAGCTGACCGTAGAGTTGTTAGAGCAAAAACTGTTGTACGTAAAGAAGCATTAGGAGGGGAAGAAGTAGTTGATGGAATAGTTTCAGCCTATGCTTTCGCTGAAGCTGACCCTTACAGGGCTGCAACTCATAACAAAGGAATTATGAACGGTGTAATAGCTGTAGCTTTAGCTACGGGCCAAGACACAAGGGCAATTGAAGCAGGGGCTCACTCTTACGCAGCGAAAACAGGTAAATACACCTCCTTAAGTGTATGGGAGAAAAACAGCGAAGGAGACCTAGTTGGAAGCATTGAAATACCTATGCCTGTCGGTATAGTGGGAGGTGCAACTAAAATAAACCCTTTAGCTCAATTAAGCCTAAAAATTCTTGGAATTAAAAATGCTAGGGAACTTGCAGAAATAATGGGGGCTGTAGGTTTAGTTCAGAACTTGGCAGCTTTAAAAGCTTTAGCAACAGAAGGTATTCAAAAGGGACACATGGTACTTCACGCCAAAAACATTGCAGCCATGGCTGGGGCAGTTGGGGAAGAAATAGACTCAGTTGCTGAGTTAATGATTAAAAGAAAAGTTAAAGTTAGAGTTGATAACGCTAAAAAAATATTGCAAGAAATTAGGAGCAGGACAAAGAGTTAACGAAGCTTTACGGGAACCTAAAAATCCAGCTTCCTAAACAACTCTTTCCTCAAAAATTCTTAGTTTTAGGAAAGAAATCTTAATCTACTTTCAATTTACTTCACAGCTCTTCCTTGTTTCTTGAACAAAAAATCAATAAAGTTATTTACCCAATCCCAATTGCTTAATTTTCTCAAGTTGCTTTATCACATAATCCCTAGCCCTGGAAGCATTTGGAAGCTTAATCTTAATTTCTCCCTTCTCAATAACCTTCTCAAGCAAAGGAGTCATTTCTCCACCGCACTTACTACACTTTTGTTCCTTTACTCCCCAGGAAGTAACTTTAAAATTGAAACATTTCTCACATCTCCAAACTTGCTTCTTTCCAGAAAACTTTCCCCTTTTTGCAAAGGGCTTATCATCTACACGTACAATATCAGCTGCAAAGTTAACAGTTGGTGCATTACTTAAACTTGTACCTATACCGAAGCCGTCTGCACCCGCCTGAATCAATTCGTCAATATTTTTTTCGTTTATCCCTCCTGAAACAAAAATTTTGACGTGTTTAAACCCTCTAATGTTCAGTTCCCATCTTACTTCCTCAATTATTTCACCCATTTCTCCCTTCCTTGATGAGGGAGTATCAAGCCTGACTCCATAAAGTTTATCTTTTAAAGTTTCAGCCGCCAAAATAGATTCTGTTTTTTCGTCAAACAACGTATCCACAAGCATTATTCTAGGTGTTTCAGGTTCTACAACTTCATCAAAAGCCTTCCACGCCTCAGTTTGTTCACCGAAAACAAGAACAAGTGCGTGAGGCATTGTTCCAACCGGTTTTTGACCTATTAACTCAGCCCCCTTTATTGTAGATACAGCATCAAAGCCTCCAACATAAGCTGCCCAATCAAGCATTGGAGAAATTGCTGGATGCATCCTCCTGGCCCCGAAAGCTAATAAAACTTTGTTCCATGCTTTAACTTTTATATGGGCTGCAGCTGTTGAAACCCCTGTGCTTTGGCAAATTAACCCTAAAGCTGGTGTTTCAAACATGCAAAACTCTTTGTAGGGGCCTTCAATAAAGGCAACAGGAGCTCTAACTCCGTTTTCATCTTTAGGCTTAAACACTGTTCCCTCTTTAAACATGTACAAGTCAACAGGTACTTTTTCAAAGAGTTTAATGAATTCATTTGTCCCTGTCAAGACACCCCATTCCCACTCGTTAGGTAAACTCTCTGCCGTAAACTCCATAGTAACCCTTTTTCTGCTTAACCCCCTTTTTTCAAGGATTTTATAGGTTCTTAAAAAATAGATATCGGTTGTTTTACATTTCTTCACTTCAGAGTCTGTAGCAACGTGAAGAAAGTTCATTTTGTTCACACCCTCTTTTTCCAAATATTTGAAAAATTTCTTTTTCGACAACTTTTAAATGATTTTCAATTCTTTTCCCTGATTCCCTTTGTTACTTAAATAAATCATTTAAAGAAACTATTTTAGCCCCATAGTTCTTTTTCATGTAATTTAATGCTGCATCATTTCTCTCCTTTGTTAAAGCTGCAACAGCGTCCTTAACAATAACTACCTTAAACTCTCGAAAAAACGCACCAGCTGCAGTGTGCTGGACACAGATGTCACTCATTATCCCTGCTAAAATAACTTCAGAAACTCTTTTCTTTTTAAGTTCCTTTTCTAAACTGGTTTTAAAGAAGCCGTCGTAGGTATTTTTCTTGATTATTCCCTCCCCTTCCTCAGGTTTTAGTTGAGGAATTAGTTGAGCTTCCTCACTCCCCTCTAAGGCATGGGGCCCCCATATCTTTAATTCATAATCCTCTTGTTTATGAGAGTCACAAATAAAGAAAATATGGATTTTTCTCTTTCTTGCTTCCTTCACCAACTTAACAATGTTTGGAACTACCTTTCTCGCATTTTCAAAACCTAATCTGCCATAAACGAATTCTTTCAACATGTCAATCACTAATAAAGCTGTTCTCATTTTTCAAAACCTCCCTTAAGCAAGAAATTTGCTCTTAACTTTTACTGGCTTTGTTTTTTATTTTCTGCCTTGTAAAAAACATAAAGTAGTTGATATGGAAAAGTTAAGATTTCGTAGCATCTTTTTCACATGAATTAAACCCTTTTTAATTAAAAATTTAATTTTAAAACTTCCTCTATTAGGTGCTGGATTTATGGAAGGAAGAGAGTTGGATTTCTTCCTTTCTTTTTTTTGGCATTAAACAACTGTTTTCTCTAACTTTTCCTTTGTAACTTCTCTTTTTGGGTGTTCACATCCTTCAAGCCAAATTGCAGCTAAAGTAACTAAATCCGGTGGGTTTAGGTTTGTTTCACGGTCTATTTTCACGTCTAGAACAGCTGGCTTGTTTGAAGAAACAGCCCTTTCTAGGGCGGGTTTTATTTCTTCTGGGTCTTCAACTCTTTCACCGTAACAGTTCATTGCCTGTGCAACTTTGTCATACCTTACGTCTGAAAAATCAACTCCTATGTATCTTTTATTGAATTGAAGCATTTGGGACCCTTTAATCATTCCCCAAGCTGAGTCATTAGCAACTATGACCACTATGTTTGTTTTCAACCTTACAGCTGTTTCAAGTTCTTGAATATTGAACATGAAAGCTCCATCGCCAGTTATTAAGTAAACTTGTTTCTCAGGGTTCGCTAACTTAGCTCCGATAGCGAATGGTAACCCCGTCCCTAAATGGCCTGAATCAGCTGCCCAAAGAAAGCTTCTAGGTTCATATATCCTGTTTAGGTAGTGGGCCCAGACAGCTGTGTTTCCTCCATCAATGCAGGAGATAGCATCTCTTGGAAAAAAGCCCCTAACTTCCTTGATTAGTCTTAGGGGATGGATTGGTTTCCTGTTTGATTTAGCCTTTTCTCTAAACTCTTTTAACCAGTTTCTCTGCGCTTCTTTGTATTCACTTAAATCCCTTTCGATCTTAGGTGACCTCTTCTTTATTTCATTTAAGAGGGAATCTAAAACCTTTTTTGCATCTCCGACAATTGCTAAATCAACCCTCCTGTTTAAACCTATCATTTCAGGTGAAATGTCAATTTGAATAAACTTTTGTTCAGAAGGGTCACTCCAGCCTGGTGGTTTCCCCCAGAAATCCAAGTCTCCAAGTTTTGAACCTACAAGTAAAACTGCATCTGAATCGTTTTGAGCCGCTAAAGCACCGAAGCCGTCAGATATCAAACATAAAGGGTGGTCTTCAGGTATGGCTCCCTTGGCAGCCACTGTCGTGGTTACAGGTGCTGAAATATACTCAGCCAATTGTATTAATTCTTTAGAAGCATTTGAAGCCAATAATCCCCTACCTACGTGAATTAACGGAAGCTTTGCTTTAATCAGCATTTCAGCTGCTTCTTTAACAAGTTTTAAATCCCCAGCTGGCGGCTCAACAGCTCTGTACTGACTTGGTCTCAGGAACTCGTCTTCATCTATTTCAACTTCTTCAAAAAAGATGTCAACGGGGAAATCTAAATGGACAGGCCCTGGTTTACCACTTAAAGCAACCCTGAAACCTCTTTCTACAAGTTCAGGTATCCTCTCAACCCTATTCACTACAACGTTCCACTTTGTTATTGCCTCAAACAATTTTTTCTGGTTCAAGGCCTGAGTGGATCCGTGGTCAGGGTAAGATTTCCATGTTTGGTTTTGTGCAGTTATTACAATTAAGGGTATACTGTCAGCGTATGCTACATAGACCCCAGGCACTAGATCAGCTGCACCGGGCCCTACTGTGCCGGTACATACTCCAGGTTCACCCGTAACTCTTGAGTAAGCATCAGCCATGTGAGCTGCTGCTTGTTCATGCCTTGTCATTATGAATTGCATTCCTTCTTTTGAACCTATCCTGTAAATAGCGTCTGTGAAAGGGTTAAGCTGGTCTCCAGGTATGCCGAAAACAAATTTAACTTTCTCCTTTAATAAACATTTGACTAGAATTTCTCCTCCAGTATACTTCGGCAATAAAACACCTCCTTCCTTTAAACCAAGAAAATAAAATTAAAGCTCTTTTCTTAAGAAAACCTTTTTATTCCCTTATGTCTCTATAGTTTTTTACGATATTTAACTGTTTAAGTTATATTTCTTGAGTTACATTTAAACTTATAAAGGTGGAAACTTGTCTTTGATGTCTTTACGGTCTTTAAATAACCTTTGACCAATTTACTTGTTTTTTCTCTTTTTGAGGAAACGGAATAATTCATTATCCCTTGTTAAATTATTTTTTCAAGGCTTTATGAAGTATTTAGGGTCTACACAGCAAATAAAATTCGAAGAAAGTTGCGCGTGCCTGTAGCTAAACCAAGAACGAATATTGCGGCAAGAAGAAACTTTCCCTGTTTACCGTACTCTCTCAAAAAATAGATCACTGCAAGTGTCACTGCTGCTTTTAAAAAAATGAAGGTTGAAGTCGGTAAGTAATTGAAAATGAAGCGGGGTAGAACATGTTCCTCCAAATACCCGTAAAAAGTCACACCTAGGAAAGTTATGAAGCCGTCGTAGGTTTGGGAGAAAAGAGTTAACCATTCAGATGGGTTTAAGAGAACTTTTCTGTAAAGTAAACGTGGGACAGAGAATAAAACTATGAAGAGCAAGGTAAGAAGGGAGACATAAAGTATCAAACCTAAATGGTGTGGATTAAGCTGTTTCAGGAAGTAAACCGGGTAAAGAAGCAGTGAAAAACCGAAAGCGACATGCAAATTCAGTTTGTCAAGTTTCAACCAGAAAAAGTAAAGGGAAATGAACCATATCAGGAAAACAAGGATGTAAATCATAGGAGTGACGAAGAGCCAAGTTTTCACCAAGGAAGCATCATCTAAAACCCTTAAACTGCTCCCTAAAAAAATGAAGGGGGTTAAGGAAAGGAAAAAGTTTAGGTTGAAATCGATTTTCTCTTTCAAAAAACGGTACAAGAGTATAAGTGAAAGTAAAGCTGTTACTGAGTAGGTTAATGTGTTGTAGATGTTGTATTCCCCTTTTCTGTAAATTATAGGTTCTATGAAATATTTGTTCAGGAAGTCAATTATTTCTTTCCAAATATTTAAGGCGTTGTTGAGCAAGCCTCCCCTTTCCTCATATTAAATTTTTACTTCACTTCAAATATTGCAGACAATTCTAAAGGTGCATTCAGGGGTAGTGTATTCACTCCAACAGCTACCCTTGAATGAACTCCTTTTTCACCGAAAACTTTTTTAAACAGGTTAGATGCACAGTTCAAAACTTTAGATTGGTCAGTGAATTCCTCACTACTGTTTATGTAACCTACCAATTGAACAACCCTAGAAACCTTTCTTAAATCACTTATTAACCATTTGACAGCAGACAAAATGTTTAATGCACATGTTTCAGCTGCTTTGCACCCCTCCTCTAGAGATACTTCTTTCCCAACTTTGCCTTTAAACTTCAGTCTCCCCTGTGAGAAGGGTAACTGCCCTGAAACAAAAACCAAGTTGCCTGTTTTCACAGCTAATGTGTAAGACCCTACGGGTTTCGCTGTTTCAGGCAGTTCTAAACCGATTTCTTTTAATACATCCTCTGGATTAATAATGGACACTTTCACTCACTTTTCTTCTTGAGAAAGAAGGGGGAAGAAACGGTTTTCCTTATTCTAACTCTATCTCTATCCCCTTAGTTAATGCCGCTATTAAGTTGTAAATGGCAGCAGCAATAACGAGCCCTATTGCCGAAACTATTCCATAAATTACTCCCATGATTAAACTGCCTATTATGCCATAAGCTGTACTGAAAGGCAAGTTTCTAATGAATGGCCTTGCAGTTGGCGGAATTGGTGTGAAGGAAATGAAAAGCGCTGTTAAAGCAGCTGTAATTATACCTACAATTATCCCATAAACTAAACCGAATTTAAACACAGAGAACAAACCTATCTTTTTGATTGCGTAACTTGGCATTTTTTACACCCTCGTTCAACATGACAACTTTCCCTTTTTTTCTAAAAAATTTAAAGGTATTCTCTTCTAAGTTTTTAAAAAATTTTTTAACTTTTAAAATATTTACTTCCCTTTTGGTGATGGAGGAGGGAGCCTACTTCTTGTTGTAGAAATTTATTTTCTTATTTGTTTTTTATCTAAGAACTCATCGATTATCCTGGTAAGTTCTCCTTCCCTAACCTCCTTTATTCCGTAAACAACATGGACTATAGGTTTATTTATTTTTATGATTAAACTTAAATCTATGGGAGTGCCAGTAACCACTGTGTCGCAGTCAGCTTTGTTAAGTGTTTGCTCTAACTCATTTATTTGTTTTTTACTGTAACCCATTGCAGGTAAAACCTTTTCTAAATGAGGATACTTCTTATAGGTTTCCTTTATGGTTCCCACTGCAAATGGTCTGGGGTCAACTATTTCTTTTGCACCATATTTTTCAGCAGCCAAATACCCTGCCCCTATTTTCATTCCCCCATGAGTAACTGTTGGGCCATCCTCCACCACAACCACCCTCTTATTTTTTATTAGTTCAGGTTTGTTTGTTGTTACAGGGCAAGTTGTCTCAATCACCATTGCCCTAGGGTTAAATTGCTTAATGTGTTTTCGCAAAAGTTCAATTTTTTCTTTTTCAGCAGTGTCAACTTTATTGATTATTATTACGTCGGCCATAAGGAAGTTAACGTTTCCTGGGTAGTAAGTTAATTCATGTCCTGCTCGGTGGGGGTCTGTGACTACTATGCTTAAGTCAGGTTTTATGAAGGGGTAATCGTTGTTGCCGCCATCCCAAATAATTATTTCTGCGTCTTTTTCAGCTGTACGGAGTATTTTTTCATAATCTACCCCGGCGTAAACAGGTAACCCTGCCTTTATTAAATGCTCATAATCCTCCCTTTCCTCAACTGTACATTTGTACCTGTCTAAGTCATCAACAGTTTCAAACTTCTCCATTATCTGTTCTGATAAATTGCCGTAGGGCATCGGATGCCGAATCACTGCTACTTTTATTCCTTTACTTAGTAAGTATTTCCCTATTTTTCTTGTTGTTGGACTTTTTCCAGAACCTGTCCTTACAGCGCAGACTGAAATTACTGGCTTGTTTGATTTAAGCATAGTGTCTTTTGGGCCAAGTAACATGTAACTTGCTCCGTTAGCCATTGCAATAGCTGCTCTTTCCATTACGTACTGGTTTGAGACGTCACTGTAACTGAAAACCACAAGCTCTACATCGAACTTTTTTATAAGTTTAGGTAAATCTCTTTCATCAAAAATAGGTACCCCTTTTGGGTATAGGGGGCCTGAAAGTTCAGGAGGATACTTTCTACCAGTTATAAAAGGAATCTGCGTAGCTGTGAAACAAACCACTTCATAGTTAGGGTTTCCACGAAAGAACATGTTGAAATTATGAAAGTCTCTCCCAGCTGCACCGAGTAAAATAACCTTTCTCTTCATCTGACTCAAAATTCAACACCTTCCAGAAACCTAAACAAGAGATTCTTTCCATGGAATACTGAAGAAATTTTTCAGTTTCCTTATGTATTGCCTCGTTCTCTTCCTTTATAAATAACCTTTATTCAAGAAATACTCGAAAAAACAAGTTTTTTCGTTATTCTTTTAAAAAAAAATTTGAAAACAGATCCTTCTCTTATTTTTTTGGAAAAAAATTAAAAAAATTTTATTGGTTACTGTTCTTTCATCTTTCTAATAACATAAATTAAATTTCAAAACAGAAACTTTCGGTTCCTGCAGAAACAGGTTTCTAGTAACGTTTGTTAAAAATGTAAGGGGCTTCTTTTCCTATTCCTTTTAAAAAAAACAAAAACACGGAATTTTGCATGCGCAAAGTTAATTTTTAAATAAAAGGGTTCCTGTAACACAAAATTTTTAGATAGACAGGTAAAGGGAAAAAGAAATTTTAAAGTAAGTTTGAAGGGGATGAAATTTGTTATCATTAATACTTATCAAAACAATTCCTGGAAAGGAAGTAGACGTAATTAAAAATGCTAAAGAGATACTGGGGCGAAGCATACTTGAAATAAAGGGTGAACCCTTCATTTACGAATTCACAGGACCCTACGATGTGATTTTATGTGTAGACACAGAAAAGTTAGCTGACTTCCGTGAAGTAATTTTCCGTCTTAGACAGCTCCCCGGTGTAATTGAAACCATCAGCTGCATAGCTATAAAATAAGCTTAGAAACTGTTTGTCCATAGTTTTTTGAAAAGGAGAGGAAAGTAATTAAGTGCGGGGTTGAGTCTCAAATGAATAAATCACCTTGTTGAATAAATAAAAAGCCTGATTTCTCATGTTTTCAAGTTCAGAGTAAAGATTTAAATAACCGTAATAAGGGTGGCCGTTGTTGAGGCTGTAAACTGTAAACATTATATAAACTGTCTCTATATCTCCCTTTTTCATCGTGAAGCCTCTCCAAATTACAGGGGAACGCCATTTTGTTTCTGAAGTTTTTATGTCTGTAACTTCCTCTATTTTATAACCTTGTTGAGTTAATTGATAAGAAAGTTTTCCACTCCAGTCCTCAAAAATATTTGTTTGATTAATTTTGGGAGGAAGGATCCCTACTTCAAATTTTACATTATCCATTTCATGAACATAAAATTCTTCAATAACTCCTCCAACTCTGTCTTCATAAGTGAAAAGGGTTGACAAGTTAGTTTCTTTCATCGTTGTTCTTTCTTCAAGGGTAGTGTTCCAGTAAAGTGGAACGAATAAGGAGTAGTTTGAGGCTTTGTTTCTGTAGTAACTGTAATCCGTAACTGTTTCAAAATAAGGAAGCCAGGGAGTAATTTGTAAAGGTAAGTAGGTTTTATATGTGTAAAGGGTTGTTACCTCCATTTTATAAGCTCTGTCTGTAACTTGTGAAAACCAGAAATCAAGAATTCCTATTTTACCCTTCCTTTTAAAGAAAAGCCTTATGGCTGAGTGTTTACTTACATTTACGTTTTCGGAACTTACCACTTGGTATTTTCCCTCAATAACTTTCCTTACTGCATACTCCTTTAAAGAAAGGTTCCCTAACTTATCAAGGGGTTCCCATTCCAATTTGTAATATAGTGGTAGATTTTGGCTTCCGTAAGACACTAAATATCCTTTTAACACATTCCCAAAACTATCTATTTTCCATTTCGAAGGTAGAAGAAGCTCTACTCCACTTACATATTTTTCACTAAAACTTAATGGGTTCACCTTTATTTCGAAAATCAAGGATTTACTTGCGAGTTTACTTCCAATAAATCCCGAAACTTTTATTGAAACGTTTTGAATGCCTAGTGTCGCGTTTCTAGAAACTAAAAGTGCAATATTTGAAACGTTGCTGCGAGTTATCTCCTTAAAGAAACTTGGTTTAACTTGTGTTACGTTCCAATTCTCTGGTTTGTCGGTAACTGTGACGTTAACGTTTTTAAGTGGCTGGTTTTGGGGCGCTATAATACTTAAATCAATAAACACATATCCTCCCTGGACAGTAGACACGGTGTAAGAGGGATTTACTTGAATTCCTTCACGGGGTTTCGAGTAAGTGTAAAAGAAAATGATTAATGAAGCAAGGACAGCAACAATTAAAACCAAGGACAAAATAACCCCCTTTCTTGTTTTAAACCAGTTCCTCTCTTTTATTGCCATTTATATCATCCTTTCCTTTTAAGTTGTGAAGAAATTAATAGTATCAGTTTTCTCTACAAGCATCTCTCCCCTTTTTAAATTTTTAATGCATTAAAGCTAGAATCGCTTTTGAGAGAAAGATGAACAGCGGTTAAGATGGCAAATCCTTGCTCAATGATGGAAATTTTTGGTAGTTGTCCAAAGTTCTCAGGCGGCTGCAAAACTTTTTCTATATGTCATGGGGTGCTGAAAAAAGGTTTACTTTCACCCTAAAAATTTTTAAACAATAAATTTCTGCTTCCCCCCATAAATCTCTTTCTATAAATTTTTATAACCAACTTATATAGATGGAAAACGTTCGGAAAAATTCTAGGTATTTCCGCAGTTTCCCATGAAAAATTTCTTTATGTTTTCTGCAAAATCGTAGGTGTTTGAATTGGCTCTCTTAAGAGTAATGGATCTAAGTGTTGAAGTTGATGGAAAAAAAGTATTGAAAAACGTGAATTTGAGTATAGGAGTTGGTGAAAGAATACTTCTACTTGGACCAAACGGTTCAGGTAAATCCTCACTTATCCAAACCATAATCGGAAACCCTAAATATAAAGTGGTTAGGGGGAAAATTTTCTTCAACAATGAAGACATAACAGCTCTTTCACCTGAGAAAAGAGTCTCTAAGGGGATTTCTGCAGCTTTTCAAATTCCTCCAAAAATAAAGGGGGTTACTTTTCAAGAACTTATTAAACTCGTAATTTCTAAGTCTGGAAGAGGCTTTGAAAAGCTGGAAGAAGTAATTAATGAAATGGGAGTAAACCATTTACTGAAACGTGACTTAAATGTAGGTTTTAGCGGTGGAGAAATGAAAAAAGCTGAATTGTTCCTTCTATTCGTTAAAAAACCTAAGCTAGCATTGATTGATGAACCAGACTCAGGTGTAGACGTTGAAAACATTTCCTTGATTGGGAAAATGCTTAGAAAACTTTTAAATTTAGATGGGAAACGCAGGAAAAATTCTGCAATAGTAGTGACTCATACGGGATATATTGCTGACTACATTGAAGCAAATAGAGCCTATGTAATGTTAAAAGGCACAGTAAAATGTTACGGAAACCCGGAAATAATATTGAAAAATATACGGAAAAAGGGGTTTGAAGAATGTGTTAAATGTGAATACTACAAGTGTTGAAGGATTTAGAAGAAAAGCTGAGAAAGCCTTAAATAAACCCGCAAAATATGGTTTAGACCTAGATGTTTCAGTTTTTCAGTCACCGAAACCTGTTAATAAACCTTTAAAATTACTTCAAGGAAGTAGAAATCTACTGGAAAAGGTAGGTGTAGACCTAGAGGAAAAAAAGAGGTCAGGCACTTATTATCAACTGGATGAAATAGTTGGTAAAGCTTCTTCTTCCCAACCAGGACTAAAAGTTCTTTCTTTAAACAAAGCTTTCCAGGAGGGGGTAATAAAAGATTACTTCCACAAACTGGTTCCTGTCGACAAAGATAAGTATACTGCAGTTGCTGCTTTGAAAGGTAAGGCAGGTTACGTAAACATAGCTTTGCAGGGTGAAAGAATTAAGTACCCAGTCCAGACTTGTTTCTTTATGTCCTCTCCAAACTCGGTACAGGCTCCTCACAACATGATTATTGCAGAAGAAAACTCTGAAATTCATGTCATTACAGGTTGTTTAGTTATGCCTGAGTCAGTAGGGTTACATGCTGGAGTAACTGAAATCTATGTTAAAAGGAGGGCTAAAGTAACTTACACCATGATTCACTCATGGAACCCTGAAACACATGTTAGACCCCGTACAGGAGCTTTAGTTGAAGAAAATGGACAATTAATTATTCACTACATCAATTTAACACCTGTTTCATCTCTTCAAACAGCACCTGAAATTTTTCTGAAGGGAAGAAACGCTAAGGTGCATCTATCTTCGGTTATTGTATCCAAGAAAAAATCGAACATGGACGTTGGCGGGACAGTTTTTTTAGAGGCAGAAGGAACATCTGCAGAAATAATTTCAAGAGTGATAACAAAAGATGAAGCTGAAGTAGTAACTAGGGGTGAAATAATAGCTAAATCACCTAAAACCAAGGGACATATTGAATGTAACGGTTTAATGCTTTCAAAAAACTCTAAAATATCCACAATCCCTGTTTTAAGGTCTGAAAGTGACGACGTGGAATTAACCCACGAAGCGGCAGTTGGGAAACTCAAAGAAGATGAAATATTCTATTTAACTTCGAAGGGTTTAACAAGGAAAGAAGCAGCTTCAGTTCTTGTAAGAGGCTTCATGAAAGTAAAAGTGGAAGGATTGCCTGAAATACTGTCTAAACAGATTGAGTGGGCTATTAACTCAGCCGCTTCAGGACTTTAACATTTTTTACAAGCCTTTCCAGCAGCCCTCTTTATAGATTTCACTATATTCACATACCCTGTGCATCTGCAAAGGTTACCTTTCAAATACTCCCTTATCTCCTCTTCTGTAGGGTTTGTTTTGTTTTTCAGAAGCGATTTTGCCATTATTATGATTCCAGGTGTGCAAAAGCCACATTGAACAGCTCCTTCCTCTAAAAAGGTTCTCTGAATTATTTGAAGCTCTTCTTGAGCTAATCCTTCAATTGTTACAAGCTCTTTCCCATCTACATCCATGGCTAAAGTTAAACAGGACAACACAGGGTTTCCGTTTAAAAGCACTGTGCATGCGCCGCATTCCCCTATTCCGCAACCATACTTAGTTCCTGTCAACCCCATTTTTTCTCTTAAAACGTTTAGTAGTAACTCATTTGGTTCAACATAAACTTCCCTCTTCACTCCATTAAGGATGAAACTGATTTTTTTACCCACATTCCCTCACCTTTATTCTTTCATATGCTTTCTGTAAAGCTCTCCTAACCAAAATTTTTGAAACTTCTTTCCTGTATTCAGCTGTCGACCTAACATCAGTTATTGGCTTTATCTCTTGACTTGCCTTTTCAGCTGTTTCTTCAACTTTTTCAGCTGTGAATTCAGAATTCAGCAAAACTTTTTCAGCTTCACAAACCCTTAACGGTGTGGGGGCTACAGAGCCTAAAGCTATTCTACAATTTTCAACCTTTCCGTTTTTAAGTTTCAAAACTGTTGCAACATTAACTTTGGCTAGGTCCATGCTTGTCCTGGCAACTTTTAAGAAGGAAGTGCCTGTGTCCTCCGGCAAGTAAGGGATTTGTATTTCAGTCAATAGCTCATTAGGTTTTAGAGATGTCTTACCTGGTCCAAGGAAGAACTTGTTCAGAGGAATCTCCCTTTCACCTTCCGTGCTAACGGCTTTGACTTTTGAGTTTAACACTAAAAGTGGAGGCGCTAAATCTGCAGCTGGGGAAGCGTTGCAAAGATTTCCGCCAACAGTGCCCATGTTTCTGATTTGAACAGATCCCATCGCCTTTACTGCTTCATGTAACGCAATGAATTTCTCCTTTATAATCCTTGAATTCTCTAATTCGTTTAGTTTAGTAGTTGCTCCTATGTTTAAGCTGTTTCCGTTACTTTTGATGAAACTCAACTCTTTTATTTCTTTAATGTTAAGGATGTAGGTTGGTTCAATTAACCTTTGTTTCATTTTAACCAATAAATCCGTTCCCCCGGCTAAAACCTTTGTTTCTTCGCCATGTTCCGCAAGAAATGAAATAACTTCCTCCAATGTTTTTGGAGCTAAGTATTGGAACTTAACAGGTAAAATCCTTGTGTTAATCTTATTTATATCCATTGTTTTCTCCCTCCTTCCTCTTTAAAGCCTCAACTATTTTTTCAGGGGTTATTGGTAATTCATAAAACCTAATTCCTATAGCGTTATATATTGCATTTGTTACTGCTGCAGCTACAGGGTTTGTTGCCCCTTCTCCTAACCCTTTTGCCCCAAAAGGGCCTGTTGGCTCGCTTGTGTGGGCAAAAAATATTTTAAAGTTTTCTATGGAAGGTAGCTCAGTGGCAGTGGGTACTTTATAGTCCGTCAGAAATCCTTTGTTAAGAAGATCCCCTGTTTCAGCGTCGTAAACAGTGTCTTCAAGTAAAGCCATGCTTAAACCCATTGCAAATCCTCCGTGGATTTGTCCCTCAGCTAATTTAGGGTTTATAACTGTTCCTA
>JAOZFT010000028.1 GCA_027492035.1 Thermoproteota archaeon | reverse complement strand
AGGTTTCAATTTCCTAGTTTTGTCACTTGAAGCCTTAGTTGTATTCATTCAGTCTCTAAGGCTGGTTTTTTACGAGTTTTACAGTAAATTCTTTGAATCAGGTGAACTGGAATACTCTCCATTCATCTTAAAATAAATTTTTTGATGGAAAAGGGAAGTTAAAAAAGAGAAGGGGTGAAAAAAATGAATCAAAGAAAGAAAAGAAGAAATTTAATGATTTTGTTTGTAGTGTTGAACATTCTAGTAGTGGGGGCATTAATAGCTTTCAACGTCAAAGCTTTAGCAGATAAAGTCTACGAAAGCAATTCTTCACCAACCGCCGAAACATCTGAGAAAGGATTAGGTTTACTTGCAGCTGCTTTATCAACAGGCTTAGCTGCCGTAGGTGCGGGAATAGCTGTAGGAAGAGGATCGGCTGCAGCCATTGCTGCAACAGTAGAAAATCCAGAAATGTTCGGTAAAGCATTAATTTACGTTGCCTTAGGTGAAGGAATAGCCATATACGGTATACTGATTTCGTTCCTGATTTTCGGGTACTTGTGAAAGATTGAATCTACCTCCTTCCTTTTTATTTTTCAGAAAAAGGGTTGAAAAAAAGATTAAACGATGAAGAGTTTCTGTAATTCCTTAATCATTTTCAGTGCATTAACTCCTTTCTCTGTTGTTCTGTAAATTGTTTTACGGCCTCTTTTCCAAGAGACCATGTAACCACTCTTCACAAGAGCATCTAAGTACTTCTCCATTCTTTTAAAGTTCAAGTTCGTAAGAGCAACCAACTTAGTTTTCCCAACTCCTTTCATTCCAGCTTCTAAAATGTCACCTATAATAGTTACTCTGTCCCTTCTTGAAACAGGGGTAGGAGGCTTCCAAGTTAAATCAATTAAATCCGCAACTTCACTCAACTTTTTACCTATAACATCAGGCTCCTCGTCTTTAGAAATGTACTCCACAACCCCCTTCTTTAAAGCACTAACAGCAACCTTTTCACTGCCCATCCCAGTAATCAGAACAACAAATGTGTCAGGTCTCTTCTTAACGATTTCCTCCAACACTTGTAAACCATCGATGTCAGGGAGTACGTAATCAAGTAGAACCAAGTCATAAAAGTTTTCAGATATTTTTCTAAGAGCTTCAAACCCATTCATGGCCTTATCAAAAACGAATGGCCTCCCAACATAATCCTTAAAAATTTTTTCCAAAATAACGTGGTCGTCAGGGTTGTCGTCAATGCATAGTATACGTAAAACCCTACCCTTCACACCGTCATTTACTTCACTCCTCAACTCATACATCCCTTTTCAACTAAAAAATTTACCTTTAGTACTTACAAAGGGTAATTTAAATATTTAAAGATTTCAGTTTTTATGTTTTTCACAATAGATCCTCCCCCCCCCAAAAAAAAAAGAATTAGAAAATAAAGGAGAGGAAGAAGCCTTGAGTGTTCCCTGGATCTTAAAATACGTTGTTGAAGGAAAATGGAACAAAAGAATGGGAGGAGAAATAACGACTAAAGAGGGAGATATTTATTTCGACACCGCTGAAGAATTCGGAGGATTCAAGGAGGGAGCATGTCCAGATGAGTTATTCTTGTCCTCAATAGGAGGGTGCCTACTTACAACCTATCTCTACTTCAAAAAGAAACTTAACTTTCAAATGGAAAACTACGTTTTTGAAGTTGAGGGAGTAATAAAAATGGAACATGGCAGCTACAAAATTTCAAAAATAAATGTTTACACAGAAATTGAAGTCGCGAAAAAAGAAGATTTGAAGAGAGCTGAGAGGTGCTTTTCATTAGCTGAAGAATATTGCCATATAACAAGGACCATAAAAAACTCGATTCCCATCGAAATAAAGAAAGATATACATGTGAAAAAGAAATAAGAAAACTCAGCATATAGGAGCTGTAAATATTATGTTTTACTAGTTTCCCCCCTCTCTGCCGCCACAGTCCTCAAGAGATACGCTAAAAAACCTTTTACCTTCATTAATTGCGCAACTGCTGTACAATAAGGTTATACATAAAACAGCCTAAAGAAAACAGGTTTAAGTTAAAAACACCATCGAAACTAAAACCAAAGGAGGAAAAACTATTTTTAACAGATTTCTTAAATAACTTCTACTTTAGAGAAACAGTACCCTCTTTCCTGTTTAAAAATAATTTGAATAGAGAATTAATGAAAGGTTTAAATTTGTAAAATCTGGAACGAGGTCATACAAACAAAAAAATCTTTTAAAAATTAAACTAACCTAATATTTTAGAATTGCCGAACATCGCTTTTTCTGCAACGAGAAGGAGAGGAGAGAGAATTGCTCATTATGTAAGATAAATGTCTAAAGCTCTAGCCAATACTTCTTTTCCTCTATAGTCAGGTAGAAGAATGGGTGCCTTCCTTTCAGTTTTTATTCCAGCCTCTTCAAGCCATTTCTCGTATCTATAT
>JAOZFT010000024.1 GCA_027492035.1 Thermoproteota archaeon | reverse complement strand
ATGAGGTACTTTGTTATGTAAGGTAGAGGCCAATAAAATCTAATGCCTACCTTGTATTTGAATTTTGCTGGTATATCCCCCCTCTTCATCATTTCTATTATTAACAAAGGAAAATTTATCCCTGCCTTTATTGAAAGTTCTAAAGTGCCCCAAAATTTAGGGTTAACCTCCATGAGGAGGGGATTTCCATGTTCATCCTTTTTAAACTCAACCTGTGCTACACCGTGCCATTTCATTTTTTTTAAAAGTTTCAAGGCAAGTTTCAACGTTTTATCGTCCTTCACCGTTTCATTAAGAATACCAACTCCTCCTTTAGGTGGCCATGTCCATATTCTTCTTTGAACCAATGCGGCTCGTGGTTCACCTCTATTAAAAAGTACGCAAACATCTCTAATCTCTCCAGGTACATATTCCTGGATCAACGGTAACTTTTGTTCTTCAATTAAGTGGTCCCCCTGCATATTTTCTATCTCCATATATTTCTTAACTAGTTCTGAAGGGGTTCTAGCTATTCGAACCCCTTTATATACCCCTGACCCCTTTCTTCTTTTAATTATAACGGGGTATTGAACTTTCCTGGACAGATTTATAACTTCTAAGCGACTTTTTGGGGTGTAAGTTTTAGGTGTAGGTACTCCCACTTCTCTTGCTATTTTTAACGTTTCTGCTTTGTTATGAGCCTTAAGTAATGTTTTGTAGGGGGGTAAAGCAATGTTGATGTATTGTCTAACTTTGTCAAGGTACAGAGACAATGGAACTACTGTGTTTACGCCTACGGGAAGAATATGAGAGGCTTTACTTTCCTTTACTATCCTTATTATGCTACTTAAAAATTTCTCAGGGTTAGTGGTTGGAGGGAAGTATCTATATCTGGCTTTGCAGTATTTGGAATAAAATGAAGGAGCGAATTTTTTTTCATCTGCAAGTATACAGTTGAATCCGTTAGAGCCAAGTGTTCTAGCAATTGCTAAACTGTTCCTCTGTGAAGCTTCAGTTATTAAAATATTAATGGCCAGACTTAATTCCCCTCCACCTTAAACCTTTAAAAATTTTTGAACTAGAACCTCGCTATTTAAGAATTATTTACTCCTTAAAGTTTCGGTGAAGTTCTAAAGCTGTCACTTACTTCGCTGAATTTTTTGAAAGTTTCAGTCTTTGTTAAAATTTTTTCATATGCTTCCCTTACCTGTTTTAATGTAACCCATTCCCAAGGATGCATAAGCACCACTATATCTCTTACTTGACTGTTTTGGAAGAGCCAATTTAACGTGAATTTTTTGTTTCTGAATCTTTCATTTAGCCAAAATGCAGAGGGGAAATAATGCACTCCCTGCACGATTTCAGGTTTATATGTTGGATTTTCATAATTCCCTGCAAAATATTTCAGTTTCGCCTTCCTTGCGTATTTTAAAAGTTTGTTTGGGTTATATCCTGGTACAGAGCCTCTTTCGCCCACCCAATTTCTCCAGTGTCCGTGTTTACTGAACCCCCTTACTTTATTTCCAAATCTGGCATTGACCTTTTTTAGTTCTTCCTCAAATTTTTCGAAAGTGTGCACTTGAACTGCATGTAGGCCTACTTCGTTTCTTTTAATTATTTGCACAGATAATTCTTTAGAAGGTAAAGTTTTAGGTTTAAAGAAGAAATTAACTGGGATCCCTCTATCTTCTAAATCTTCAAGAAGCTTTTTAAAATTAGAAAGGTGTAACTTAGGCAAAGGCGGGAAAAAATAGTTTAATGCAAAGAAATTAAATGTTTTCCTTAACAGGTCACTGTAGCCGTACGGGTTGTCCACATCAATTCTTAACAGTATCCCCACTGCTTTTCCCTCTTCCTCTCTATTAAACAGAAAATTTACAGTAATGTCTTGCAGCCTCTATTGTGTATAGGAAAATTGTTCAGGGATTTTGCTGCATAAATTTTAAAATTCAACTTAACCACTTTTCCTCTTGAAAGTTTTTTCAGTTTTTAAATTTATAAATTCTTTTCTTCAGCAAATGAAAAATTCAGCGGATTCTTTCAGTTATTCATGGTCTCTTATGGATGGATTTTAGGTTTAAGGTGAACTGGAACGGTTACTAACGAGTCAAATCCTCCTCTATTAAAGGTGGATCTGGGGAATAAACAAGCTAAAATAGTTCACCTTAATAGTGAATTTTATAAAAAATTTTTGGGTGGAAGCGGCTTAGCAGCTCGCCTTCTTTTCGGGAAAATTAAGTCTTCACTTTCTCCTTTCCATGCTGAGGCTCCCTTACTTTTTTTAACAGGTCCATTTACAGGTACAGGGCTTCCTTGCTCCGGTAAATGCTCAGTAACTTCTAAGTCTCCTCTTACACATATTTGGGCAGAATCCAGTGTAGGTGGCAAATTTGCGTCATATCTTAAATTTATAGGTTTTAGCGGCATTTTTATTACAGGTAAGCCGTCTAGTGCAGTAATGCTTAAAATTACAGAAAAGGGAAGTGAAATATTAGATGCAACTGAATACTGGGGTCTTGGAGCTCTAGATGTTCAAAACGAAATATTGAGAGACCTCAGCCTTAAAAACGCTAGTGTTGCGAGTATAGGACCTGCAGGTGAAAACCTTGTTAAATTCGCTTCAATTATTGTTGATGGCGGTAGAGCTGCTGGCCGGACAGGTTTAGGTGCGGTGATGGGTTCTAAAAAATTAAAGGCAATTATAATACCTAAACCTGAGAAGAAACCCATTAAGCCAGAAATTAAACCTATTATAAAAAAATTTGTGACGGAAATTCGAAATAACCCCTCCAGTGATATTTTGCGTAAATATGGGACAAGCTGGTTAGTGGAAGTTGCACAAGAACTTGGAGATATGCCTAACAAATATTTCCTACAAGGAAAATTTGAAAGTGAATTGATAAGTAAGGATGCTTTAAGGAAACTAGTTGTGGGAAGCAAGGCATGTTTTTACTGTCCAATTGCTTGCGGAAAAATTGTTAAGTTGAAAAAGAACGGAAAATTTATTTTAATTGATGCTCCGGAGTATGAAACAATTTGTGGTTTCGGTTCGCTCTTTTTGAATCAGAACCTTGAAAAAATTGTTCATGCTAATTATTTATGCAATCAAATGGGTTTAGACACCATTAGCTGTAGTTCCGTTATTGCTTTCGCCACCTACCTTTTTGAAACTGGAAAAATCAGTAAAAGTGAAACAGGTGGTGTAACATTGAAATGGGGCGATATTGACACTGTTTTAGCGCTTATAACACAGATAGCTTACCGTAAAGGTTTCGGTGATTCTTTAGCTGAAGGAACTTCCAATCTTCAATTAAGACATGGGTTACAAAAATTTGCAGCAGAGGTTAAAGGCTTAGAAGTGCCTTTTCATGATCCACGCGCCTTTTTTGGAATGGCTCTCTGTTACGCGACTTCACCGAGAGGGGCTTGTCATTTGCAAGGTGATATGCATAAAGTAGATATGGGTAAAGAAATACCTGAAATTGGAATCTATCCAGGGGAGAGATTCTCTGAAAAAGGCAAGGCAGAAACTACAGTTAAAACTCAGAATTGGATGAGTATCTATAATTCCCTGATTCTATGTCAATTCTGTGTAATATCACCAAAATTAATAACTGAAGCTCTTAATTGTTTAATGGGATGGAGAATCACTGTTCAAGACTTGCTTCTGATCGGGGAAAGGATATTTAACTTGAAAAGGTTATTAAACAATAAACTTGGAATTAATGCTAGGGATGATTATCTCCCCTCCATTTTTTTGAAACCTTTAAGGGAAGGAGGAGCTAAGAATAAGGTGCCGGATGTTAATTTCATGCTTAGAAAGTATTACAAAATAAGGAATTGGGACAGAATTACTGGTAAACCCTCAACTGAAAAATTGAAATCGTTAAAGCTTAGTTCCCTAAACAATTTACTTATTTAATTCATAAATAGCGTTCATAAATCTTTTCTTTATAAACTCAGCTTCAAGAGGTACCTCAGGTACCTTTTTTGATTCTTGGTTTACTTTTGCTACAATAATAAGAGGCCCACCTTGTTCTAAGGCTTCTTTAAGTTGCTCTATCGACTTTACTTCAAAAACCTTTTTATTTCCTGCTCCTTTAGCTATCTTTTTTAAATCTGCCACTTTAGCTGTGTGTGTTGGTTGTTTTCCTGTGGAACCGTAAACCCCGTTGTCCACTACTATTAAGTTTAAGTTAGGTGTTGCGTAGGCTGCTATTGTGGCTAGGGACCCTAAGTTCATAAGTATTGAACCGTCACCTTCAATAATGTAAACTTTTTCTTTTTGGCACAATGCAACTCCTAACCCTATGGAACTAGCCATTCCCATTGAGCCTAACATGTAAAAATTTGTATTTTTATCCTTTATGCTATAAAGTTCTCTACTAGGAAATCCTAAATTACAAATTATTAATCCTTTCCTTTTAGAAATTTCCCTTATAACATCTATTCTCTTCATAGCCATAACGACCTTGAAAGTAAAACAGCTTTAATGTCTTCTTCTTTAAATGCTTTCTTAACAAGGTTTTTTATCAGAAACAATTGGTTTGGCTCCGTAACTTTGGCATATTCGATGTTTAAGAGCTTTAACAATTTGGGTGTTGCCTCTCCCATTGGAACCTGCGCTTTAATTTTTTCGTATTTATCTCCTCTATGGCTCATTAAAATAAATAACCCTAAACGATAAAACTTTGTAAGGGAAAGTAAAGCATTTATTGAGTTACCTAAACCTGAATTTTGAATTACTAATGCTGGTTTCTTACCGGCCAAGTACGCTCCTGCGCATACTCCCACTCCTTCTTCTTCCCTGTTGACTCTAACATGTCTCAAGTTTGTCTTCTCTATTTCTTCCAGTATTCCTTTCAAAAGCATACATGGCACGCTGCAAACGAAGTCTATACCTGACTCCACCAAAAACTTAACTATTTCCTTGTCAATTTCCCCCATTTCTATTCACTTGTAGCTGCTTTGCTCCAAAACTATTTTTCCCTTTTTTAGAATAGGGGCAATTGGGTATAGGTCTATCTGAAGAACAAATTCAACGTCTTTCCAGTAACCTATTTTAGCTAAATGTTTCGCTGCTTCTGAATTAATAATTAATTCCTTAACAATTTCCTTCTTCAAAGGTAAATTCTGCAATTTAGTAAATAAAGCTATACTTACTGCTAAATCTTCTATGAATCCCTTCCTCCCTCCCACAGCTATTATGTTTATTTTTTCTGTTTGTTTAAGTCTTTCAGCTAAGTAAGAAAGGTTTAATGTTGAGCCCATAAATACTTCCTGGTTTGTCCTTTCCTCTACTTCCTTAATAATTTTTGTTCCATTTGTAGTTTTTAAAGCGATTTTTTTACAAGGATTTTGCATTATTTCAGTAGGTGAATTACTAAAGTCAAATTCTTTTATTTTCACACCTTTTTCTTCCCCAATTAAGCAATAACCATTCCTTCTAAGTTTAAAAGCTTCATCAATAGAACTTACAGGAATGATCTCCTCTACACCATTGGCCAAAGCTGTAACAATAGTGCTAGTAGCACGTAAAACATCAACAACCACAACAGTGTCATCTTTCCCGATACTTTTCACATTGAAACTTATTTTACACCTTACCAAATGTATCTCCTCTAAGTCCCCTCCTTAATGTTTCAACGGATATCACATCTAAAGGGCTGATGTTTCCTAAATTCACATTAGGACCTATGTTTAAGATTAAATATACTTGTTGCTTTTTTTTAGGGGCTTCAAATATTAAATCATTAACATTTACGCTTTTAATTATGGATAACACCCTCGGAATAACTACTTCCCCCCTATTGTCGAAAATTCCTACAGTTCCACTTTCTCTAGCTTCTAAAACAACTTTATCTACTCCCATCTTTAAGTCTCTCTTTATCAGTTCTACCCTTTTTTGTACAGTTAGTTTGGAGTCTTCTGAAGGGCTTTTCTTGCCTACTTCAGTAACAACTTTAAACCCTTGCTCTTTTGCTTGGGTTATAAGTTCCAAACGTTCTTCATAGCCCATATTTATGGTTCCATCTGAAATCTCAACCACCGTATAACCCATTGTTGCCATTTCACCTAGGTAATCCTTAAATTTACCTTGTAAAAATGCAAATTCTGTTAATGTTCCTCCATTGCATACCTCTATCTCATTATCCCTTAAAATCCTTATTTTACTCTTTAATAATCTCTTGGGTAACATCCGTGTTGTGCCCCAACCAAACTTCATAATGTCTATGTACTCCCCGGCAGTTTCAACTAAGTCTCTTATTCCTCTTAACCCAAGGTTTTTATCTAACACCATAGTTATTCCTTTACTTCTAGGTTTAGGTTCTCTCTCAGGAACTATTAATTTTTCAAAGTTTTTTATCTTCAAACCCTTCCCCTTTTGCCGAAAACTTTAGTAAGTTTTTCTTTACTCGCTTAAGTATTTTTTATATTTAAATATTACTATTTTTCCTTATAAAGAAAAAAATAAAATAGAAAAATTACATTAAGGAAAAATTTTTCTTTTCTTCATAAAAAAGGGTTAGGGTGCAATTTACTATGTCGAGAAAAGACAAGCAAAAAACAATTAGTTTTTCCTTCGTTTTTTCTGGGAGAAAACTTTTTTAGTTTTATTAATTCAGATTCCTTTTAATCTATTTTCTCCATTGCCTGATGTACAGCTCTCATTACAACTTCTTTGTCGAACTTAACCGAGATAACCGGTACTGTAACTATTTTCTCCAGTGTGGTTGCTGCAACAGGTCCACAAATGATAGCCTCCACTCCGTCTCTTTCAGCCTTTATTCCTTGTATTATCTCTTCCTCTATTGTTAAAGCCGGATACTCCTTTATATAGTAAGTTTTACCTTTAACTTCTAAAGCATTTGGTAATTGATCCAGAACAAAACTGGCTGTAATAACCCCTATAGTGCTTTTTAAGGATGGACTTTCTGTTCCGTAGATCCTTTTTATTCCATCCATTATTTTAAAAACTGTAGACAGCCTAATGTCTTTCTCTTCCTCTGAAAAGATTTTATATAATGTACTTTCAGGAATCTCTGAAATTCTTGCAAATTCATTTATTTTTAAACCTGATTTCCTCAATATTTTTTGAAGAGGGTTTTTTAGATTTTTCTTTTCAAAAATTTCTAAAATTAACTTTTTCCATTCTTGCAAAGGATAAACCCCTTCTTCTTATATTTTCTACTTTGCAACATTTGGTTTTAATCAATGCCGTCAAAAAGATAAAATTTAAACATAAAGAAGTTTTCTGTCTCTTTATATTTTTACCAAAAACGCTTTTTGGTTTTTAAAACTAAATTGCTTCCAATTTATTTAGTGTAAGAGGTTTTGGAATTTTTCCTTGTTTAATGTACATTCTATACCATATTTCAAGGGTTAAGAGATTCCATACTGTAATGTAATGCTTAGTTAAGCTGCGAGAAGTTCTGTAATTAAGTATATTCTCTATGTAGCCCCCCTTAATTAAATTATCCTTTACTAAGTATCCATTCATTAGAATTTGTTTTGCTATTTCCCGTATTTCTCTTTCAAATCTAATTACTACGTCACTGCTAAATCCTTGTTTTTCTTTCTTTATTACTTCTTTAGGTAATATTCCCTGCATTGCTTTCTTAAAAATATATTTCCCTCTTCCCTCTCTGTATTTAAACCTTGATGGTATAGTAAAAACGAATTCCACAAGTTCTTTGTCTAAAAAAGGTACTCTTGACTCTAAGGAGTTAGCGGAGGACATTGAATCCTCCACAAAAAGAAAATCATCCACCATTTTAATTTTAAAATCTGCAAGAAGAATTTTATCAATTAAGTTAAGATTATTATCTTCAAAAAATGGCTTAAATATATCTTCTAGTTGCGGTAATTTAATTTTCTGAATTTCTTCGCCATATATTTTCTCTTTCAAATAATTATTTTCATAGACTTCATCTAAGCTCATTATGAGCAGGTACTGTTTGACATCGTTGTCTATGTATGCTGCTCTCCTTAAATTGTGGATAAGGTCTATTTCATGAAGTGAACCATACCTTGTTACATACTTTATGAATTCTGGAATTTCTTTTCTAAGCGAGAATTTGAGGTTGTTTGGTATTTTTGAACGCTCTTCCGTAGTATCTTCTGCGAATTGGTATTTCCATTCGTAACCTGCGAAAAGTTCATCACCTCCAAGTCCTCCAAGAACTACTTTTACATGTTTCCTTACAACTTTGGCGATGTAGTAAGGGTAAAGGTTTCTTTTCGGTGTGTCAGCGTACCATATCATAGCAGGGTAATCTTTCATCAAATCAGAGTCTATTACTAATTCATAGTGTTCAGTTTCAAAAAATTCTGACACTTGTTTAGCGTCTCTTAATTCATCTGAGGGTTCATTGAATCCCATTGTAAAAGTTTTAACGGGTTCTTCTGACACTTGCGAAGCAAAAGCTACTATTGAGCTGCTGTCTATGCCTCCAGAAAGATATATTCCAACAGGGACGTCACTTATAAGGTGTCTTTTTACAGATTCTTTCAAAATTTCCCTTAACTTCTTAACAAAAAAACTTTCGGTATGCTCCTCCGGTGAAACCTTTACTTCCCAATACTTACTTACTTCCATGTTCTTGCTTGATAATTTATATAAGAGGTAATGGCCAGGTAAAAGTTTCTTGATTCCTTTAAACATTGTTACTTCTCCAGGTAAGAATCGGAGGTTTAAGTAATAGTGAAGTCCTTCTAAACTTAGCTTAGGTTTAATTTTTTCATATAAAAGTAAGGCTTTTATTTCTGAGCGAAAAGAAGGGTTTTGTTTTTTGTTAAGGTGTAATATAAAGGTTTTATTCCGCATCTATCTCGGGCTAGGAATAATTCCTTTCTGTTGGAGTCCCATATTGCAAATGCAAACATTCCATTGAGTTTATTAAGTGCTTTGGTTCCCCATTCCTCATAAGCGTGGAGTATAACTTCTGTATCTGATTTTGTGTAAAATGAATGCCCTAAATTGATAAGTTCCTTCCTGATTTGTCTATAATTGTAAATTTCTCCATTTTGCACAATCACCATTGAACCGTCTTCATTGTAAATAGGTTGTTTCCCTGTTTCTAAATCTATTACGCTTAATCTTGTGTTCCCTAAAGATATTCCTTTATCTAGGAAATACCCCTTATCGTCAGGTCCCCTATGCTTTAAAAATATTGCACATTTCCTTTATTAGTTTTTTATCTTCAAAAGCGAAGCCGCATATGCCGCACATAAACAAAAACCCTTCATGTTCAGGATTGCAGTTTAATCTTAACTTCCAACACTTTTTAATTTAAAATTACTTTTTCTCATCTATGAATAGGTTTAGCCATTTTTCAAGTATTACTACTCGCCAGAATATTGAGTGTTGCAGTGTAAATTTCCCCTTCACAAACTCCTCAAAATTTTTAGTTACCTTTTCTTGGTTAAAGTACTTTCTTTGTTTGAACGTTTCTGTTTCGAAGGTTTCAATTATTTCTTTACTTAATTCCCTGAGCCATTTTACTTCCGGAGTTGCAAATCCTAGTTTTGACCTTCTTTTCCTTACTTTTTCGGGTATCTCCCCTTTCATGGCTTTTCTCAGAATGTACTTTGTCCATCCGTTTCTTATTTTTTGGTTTTCCGGTGTGTTGAAAACATATTCTACGAGTCTGTGGTCTAGGAAAGGTACCCTTGATTCTATAGAGTGTGCCATTGCGTTTTTGTCTTCATACCTTAAAAGGTGGGGTATACTTATTTGTGTTAATGAATTTAGAAGGTAAGTTGTTAAGTTTTTGATTTTCCATGGTGTTTTAACTTCACCCTTATATTTCTTTATGAATTCTTTGTTCAACATTTCCTGTATAAGTTTTTTCTCTTTTCTTTTGTTAAGTAGGTGGTGCAGTATGTCTTTGTAGAAGAGGTCTAAACCTAAGAAGAAGTTTTTTATGAACTGAATGATTCTTTTTTGTTTCAGTAAATCTTTTAGGAAGTATATGTAGTAGTGAGTGTATCCTGCAAGTAATTCGTCTCCTCCTTGCCCGTCAAGTACTACTTTAACTTTTTTGCTTGCTTCTTTCATTACACACCATTGAGCATAAATGCTTGTGCTTCCGAAAGGTTCTTCTTGGTACCATATTATTTTGTCAAGTTCTTTCCAGAGTTCTTCAGCGTTTGGGTGGGTGAAGTTTTTTTCTGAGTTTGTGAACTTAATAACTTCTTCAATATAGGGGGTTTCATCTGCTTCTTTTTCTTTATAGACTGCTGAAAAAGTTTTTTGTTTCTCCCCTATAACTTCTTTGCTTATTCCTTTCCTTAAGAGTTTATTTATTATGCATACAATGGATGAAGAATCCATTCCGCCGCTTAAACACGTTCCTACAGGGACTTCACTTATAAGTCTTTTCTTTACTGAATCTAGGAATAAGTTGTAGAATTTTTCAGTTAGTTCTTTGTCTTTCTCCTCTTTGGACTCTATTTTTTGGTTTAGTTTCTTTATTTCCCAGTACTTTCTAATTTTTAATCCTTTACTGTTTACTTTTAGGTAATGTGCTGGCATTAATCTCTTTACTCCTTTGAAGAAGGTTTCTTCTGTATGGTCGTGCCAACCGTGGACAAGAAATTCATAAATTACTTTGTCGTTTGGGGTTCTTTCCACTTCTTCACTTTGAAGTATTGCTTTTATTTCTGAACCGAAAAAGAGTTTTTCACCGTTATAGTAATAATATAGTGGTTTTATTCCGAAACGGTCACGGTAAATAAGCAGTTCTTCCTTATTTGAGTCCCATATAGCGAAAGCAAACATTCCGTTTAATTTGTTGACAAATTCTTCCCCATATTCTTCGTAACAGTGAACAATTACTTCAGTGTCTGAGTTAGTGTAAAAATTATGTCTCTTTTCTAACTCCCTGCTTAACTCTTTGTAGTTGTATATTTCGCCATTGTACGTTATCCAGATTGTTCCGTCTTCGTTATGTATAGGTTGATGTCCCCCTTTCACATCTATTATGCTTAAACGTCTGTTACATAAACCTATTTTTGAACATGTGTAGTATCCTTCATCGTCAGGTCCCCTGTGTCTAATTACTTTGCACATTTTTTCCAGTAAGTTTTTATTGTTTAAACCGTAGTAGCCAGCTATTCCGCACAATTCTGAACTCCTTTTTATTCCCTTAATTTTTAATTAGAGAAGTTATAAAGAAACTTTGTTAATTTGTTCCTGATTCTTTTAAATTTTTTAACCTTTACAGAGCTCAATTATTTTCCTGAATTGAGTTATTTTCGGCCTGTCCAGGTCTGCAAAAAAATTTGTGCTCCAGAATCCGTAATTAGAATGGTCTCCGTATCTTCCAACAGCTTTCATTCCATGATCAGAAATTATTAGTAGTTTGTTATTTTCCCCAATTTTCTCAGCTATTTTGTCAAGTTCTTTGTAAACTATCTTCATTTTCGGTTTAACCCCAAAACTTAAGTGCCCGATTGTGTCAGCTAAGGCGAAGTAACCCATTGTAACTTGGTAATTCTCTTTTATTGCATTAAAGAATTCAGCCTTATTCTCTTTATGGTGTTTAAAAGCTGCTTTATCATATTCCCTTATAGTGATTTCTCCATTGAAAAATTTTTTTAGAAGTTCTCTTTCTTTTTTATGTTTTTCTGACTTATAGGTAAGTCCTGGAACATCTATTGCTTTCCATTTCTTAAACTTTGAAAAAAAGGTTTCTTTTGGGTTTAGTTTAAACTCCCAAAAATTTTTTGTTTTAAGTATCTCTTTTTCCAGGTTTTTCCCTGCAAGGAATGATGACCAAATAACTACTGTTCTTGGTTCTGAAAACTCAGATATGTCTGTTTTACCACAGTATTTCTGCATTAAATTTTTACATTTGAACTCTTTCACATATTTATATTCTAAACCATCTAAAGCAAGAATTATCATGTTATTATTCCACCTGCAACTATTTCTCCGTTTTTTTCAAGTATAAACCTGCCTAGTTCAGGTAAGTTTTCGAATTTTTCCACAACTACTGGTTTGTTTAAGTGAATCTTTACTTTTCCAACTTCTGTTTCCTTTAAAGCGGTTGTGTTTTTTATTTTCTCTAAAGTGTTAACATCGATTTTCTCCACTACTCTCTCAATTTTACATTTAGTTTCCTGGGTTACACACCTGAAAATGTATTGCTCTTTTTCCTTTACTTCATTTAGTAAACAGAAAACAGTTGGTTCTATTTCGTTAGTGACAATGGGTTTTTTCCCTTTAGTTATTACGTTTCCTCTTAAGAACCCTTGCTTGTTCAAAGTTACCCCTATTGCTTTAGGTTTTTCAGCTTCTTTCATTTTGCCTTCAAAAGTAATTATCTGCTCTATCTTTGCTTCTTCACCTGAAGGAAAAATTTTTACGTTTTCCCCCACCTTAACCATTCCGGACAGTATGTTGCCAACATAGATTCTTTTGTTACTAAGTTTGTAAATGTCTTGGATTGGGAGTCTGAAATCATAAGTTTTAAAAGGCTCTTTCAATGCATCTAAGGCGTCTATGACGGTTTCAGCTTTATACCAGGGTATTCTTTCCGAATTTTTAGTTACACCGTCTCCATAATAGGCAGAAACCGGTATAATAAAGTTGGGAGTGGTTCCAATTTCTTTTAAATACTTCAACACTTCCTTTTTGACTTTTTCGTACTTCTTTTTGCTGAAATTAACTAAATCCATTTTGTTAATTACTACTATAAGTTGATTTATTCCTAAGAGTTTCAGAATGTAAGCGTGTCTTTTTGTTTGTTCTTGCACCCCCTTCTCTACATCAACTATAAGTAATCCTGCATTTGCTTGGCAAGCACCAGTTACCATGTTTTTTAGGAATTCCTTGTGACCTGGGGCGTCTATAATGGTGTAACTTTTTTTTTGCTTCTAAAAAATGTTTGGGTTGTGTCAATTGTCATTTCACGGTTTCTTTCTTCTTCTAAGGCGTCAACTACATAAGCAAATTCCATTTTACGCTCTAATGCTTCACAGGTTTGTTTTATTTCGTCCAGTTTTTGCTCAGGTATAGAGTCCGTGTCATAAAGAAGTCTCCCTATTAAAGTTGATTTACCATGATCTACATGTCCAACAATAACTATATTCATATCCCTAGCCTCCGTCTTTTGTGTTTTAGCTTCAACATTTCTTTTGGTTCCTCCTACCTCTTGGTATGTTTTAAGTTTTCATCTACGTTTCTTTTTTCTGTCCATCAGTTACCCCCCACTTAATGTAATTCCAGATTCTTTCATGGAAGTAGTAGAGAGTGAATTGAACTAAATGAAAAGAAACAGTTAAAGTGGTAGTTTGAAAAGTGTTGTTAGTTATAATCCATGCTAAACTGCCTAAAACAAACATTCCAATTACTCTCCAAGTTAAAGCTTTAATTAACGACCTAGTTCTTGTTTCATGCATTACATGTACCCCAGGGCCCTTAATTTTTCCATCATGTACATTTTCTCTTTGTCTTGAGCTCTTCCAGCTCTTTCTGGGACGTTTGTTCTTTCCAGTTCAGCTATAACCTCTTTCACTGTCTTAGCATTTGAAGGGATAGGGATACAGCATGGCTCGCAACCTATGCTCCTGTATCTATACCCTAGCTTCCTCGCCCCAGAAAAATATAAAGGAACAATAGGTATTTTTTCTCTTTGAATATAGCGCCAAATATCTATTTCAAGCCAGTGAAGCATAGGGTGAACCCTGACATGGGTTTCTTCATCCGTTACTTGGTTAAATTGCTCCCAAAGTTCAGGAGGTTGACTTAAATAGTTCCACTTGAAATGCGAATCACGTGGAGAGAAGTACCTTTCTTTAGCTCTAATTCCATGTTCATCTCTCCGTATAGCTAAAAGCAGAGCCTTAAGTTTAAATTTCTTTATTGCTTGCTTCAAAGCCTGTGTCTTTAATGCTGTGCAACATTGAAACCTTCCTTTTCCTGGGCTCATGCCCTGTTTTAAGGCTTCTTCATTTTTTGCAATTAATAACTTTAAGTTCCACTCCTTAACTAACCTATTTCTGAACTCATAAATTTCTCTAAATTTATAAGAAGTATCTATATGCATAACAGGAATAGGAACTTCGCCGAAGAAAGCTTTCCTAGTTAAATACAAAAGAGTAGTGGAATCTTTACCCCAAGAAACAAGGACAGCTAATTTGTCTCTGTATCTCCTATATGCCTCCCTTATTATGTAAATACTTTTTGATTCTAATTCATCTAGGTAAGTTAGGTTCCTATTCATTGTTTTTCTGCACTCCAATCAGAGTCAAAATTAAGGCTCTAATTGGAGTGTAAAAGTATTTAAATTTTTCCTTTAACGTTTCCAATGTTCATTTAAGATAACCTAATTTTCTCAGTCTTTCCCTTATCTCTTTGAGTTCCTCTTTCTTAAATTTTGCTTTTTCTGATATTTTACCACCCATAGCCACTGTTCTCATAGTGAAAACTATGAATTCTGTGACGCTGGAGAACCCAGTACCTTTTATCATAGCTTTTAACTTCAAGTAAAGTTCTTTAGGTATCTTTATCGTAACTTTTTCTTTCAATTCAACGTCACCTTATAAACAAGAAGATGGTTATGTTGTCGCCGCGTTGTTTTAAAGCAGTGATGTTTTTCAATTAAAATATTTTGCCTTAAAACTCCTTGCTGCTTAGCTTTATCTGTTAAGTGTTGACGTTTTCTTGGACAGCTCCTATTTTTTCGGAATTAGGTCGTGGATCCTGCAAAGACGAAAAACCTTTGAAAAACACTCTAATGCAGGTTTAGTAATGTTCCCTTTGCCTCATTTCAGGTTATTAATTTTTTCCTATGCATTTACTGTTGGTGTTTTCTTTGTTTCTTTCTTTACGTTGCAATAGCTGTTTCTTCATTAATTTTTCAGGTTTAAAAATGTCTCCTGTGGCTTTTAGAACCCATACTTTTTTCTCTTTTGCTTTCTTTATAAGGTCAGGTGTAGCTAATGAGGTGTAAATAACTAAAATAGTTTTTCCTTTGAGTAGGTGAGGGTGTTTTCTCTGTAAAATCTTAATTTTTTCTTCTAATTCGTCCAGTAGGTTTGATCCTGCCCTAACTGTTGCTTCTCCTATTACGCAAATATTGTTTGAGGCGCCGTAAAGGTTTATTTCTGTTTCCTTTAAAGTTAAAGGTTCCACTTGGATATTTATTCCCTCATTTTTTAGCCTATAACTCAGTATCGATCTAGCCTCTTCCTCAATGTCTAGAGTAAGTTTTTCCAGGGTTTTTTCAACTCTGTTCAACCTGAGATTAATTATTTTTATTTCTTCAAGCATTCTGTTGAAGTCTCTTCTTAATGTGTTAAAGTCTTCTCTTAGTTCAATTATGATTCTTTCGTGTTTGTCAAGTTTTTTAAGGATTTCATTCATCCCTATGAAACCTGCTACGGCGTACTTGAATTCCTCATCTTCCCTCAACAGTTTTAGAAATTCCTTCTTTAAATTCATTTTCTACACTTCTCAAGATCATTCTGGTAATGGGAAAAATTTAGGTTTACTCTTCTTTTTCTGCCGCTAACTTAAAAACTTTTTTCAGTGGAATTTCTCTGTAATCCTTGTTGATGCAATTTATGAAAAATCAAATTACTTAAATACATTGAATCTGTAAAAATTGCAAATTGTGATGGTTAAGTTTTTCACTAAACAGGTTTAGAAAAAAGTAGAAAAGCTGAATTTATAGTGGTTGAAAAAACAGAGAGTGAAAATGTTGTCAAAAATGTTTTTCCGGGAAGAAAAAGGTCTAAGAAAGAGTAGAAGTGGAAGATGTGATTTTTCAAGAAATAAAGGGATGGGAGGTGACACTGGAAAAGTTTTAGGCTTCAGGTTTCCAGTTTAACATGTCTTGAGCTACTTTTCCCACCATATCCAGCCCTATTATTTCAGTTGGGTAAAGTGGAATAATTGCTCTCACACTTGGCCAGAGGCGTTCTTTTATAATTTCCATGTATCTCTGCTGTTCTTTAAACTTGTTTATTAAGTACTCTGTTGCCTTTCCCTCAGAGACAAGTTTTTTCTCTAAAACACCGTTCACAATCACTCCTCCTGTAGGTATGTCAAATCCTTGAACCATTTTAATAAACCTTTCAACAACTGCTATAGGTAAAGCTAAAGGTAGTGTTACAAAGAAGAAAGCTGTTTTTTCAGGGTCACTAAATACTTCTCTTGCTTTCTTTATTCTTTCGTTCATATCAAGTAAATCCTTCATCATTGGGTCCTTTTTAACTTCCTCCATAACTCTTTCCTTCCTGAATGAAAGCTTTACTCTTAAAGAAAGAGCTTCTTTTCTGCTTTCAATCATTCTTCCAAGCCATAAACCATATATTTTGCTTAAACCTAAAAGCCTAACAGCATTAGCCACTGCTGCAGTGTCAAAAACTATTTTGTCAAAATTTTCACTTTCCTTCAACATTATATCGATTGTGTTGTCAAACATTGCACTTTCTTCAAAAGCAGGGTTGGTAGCAGCAATGTCAACGAATTCTTCAGCTTTTAATGGAATATCTGCCCATTTCATGAACCACATTAATTTCTCCGAGAGCTGTTCCTTGTATTTCTTAACTCTTTCCCGAATATCTACTTCAATAGCGTAAAGGTTGTTTATGCCGTTAATAGGTTTAATTGCACCACCTGTTAAGTCTTGACCGAATAAACTTGAAAGTGAATGTACAGGGTTTAATGAAGCTAAAAGGACTTTCTCTCCTTCTGAGGCAAAGTAATAAGCTAAACCAGCTGCTGAAATTGTTTTTCCAACTCCTCCTTTACCGCCAGTAAATAAATACTTCACTGTTGGGTGCTTCCCTAAAAAATCTTTTAAAGTTTCATGTTGTTCACTCATTTCTAAACCCTCTTTAAAACTTCTAGGTTAGGTTTCTCAAATAAATGTTCAGCAACTCTTCCAATCATTTCCAAACCTTTAGGTTCCTTTTCGAACATAGGCACCACTGCCCTGACGTGTTCACCAAATTTTTCACTTATTTCCTTTAAGTATCCCTGCTGCATTTCAATTCTATGTTTTAGGAACTCACTTAAGTCTTTCCTTTCAAGAAGTTCAACAGGGTAAACTTGGTTCACAATCACTCCGCTTAATTTAATTCCCAGTTTCTCAAACATTTTAAGTGCTCTTTCAGTGTCTAAAATAGCCATTTTTTCAGGTATTAAAACCATGAAAAAAGCAGTTGTTTCAGAATTCGTTAATGTTTCCCTAAAAAAGTCAAGTTTACTTCTAATTTCATCTAATTCATTTAACACAGCATCTTCAGCTTCAGCTGAAACTCCTTTAATCCTAGCTTCAGCTTCCTTATACTCTGCTGCTTTCTTTCTAGCTTCAGCCATTTTATCAATCCAAACATCTAAAATAGTTGCCATACTTATCATTCTAACTCCGTGGCCGAACGGAGGCATGTCAAAGACATACACGTCGTATTTTTTACTTGCTAAAAGTGCAGCCATGGCGTCGTAAGTTGCACTTTCATGCATTGCAGGCTCGTAAGATGAAGTGCTTATATATTCATCTATCTCTTTAGGTATTTCATCTATGCCGTACATTTCTCTTATTTTCTGTCTAACTTCTTCTTGGAATTCAGTTATTTTTCTGTCAGCATCTATTTCGACAACGAAAAGGTTTTCCGCTAATTTCTGCTCTCCTTTCCCAAATAAATCCTTTTCAAATATGTCACTTAATGAAGCTTGAGGATCTGTACTGAAACATAATGCTTTCCTGTTTTGTTTAGCGTACCAGTAACTTGTCGCGGCGCTGCAAGTAGTTTTCCCTAAACCCCCCTTACCGGCGTAAATAATCACTCTTAAATTTGGGTGTTGATTTATGTATTTCTTCATTGACAAAGTCATTGTTCTCGCCTTTTCTTTCAGTAAAGCATATCTGTTACATCTCTTTCCTTGAACAATCTTCTCTTCCAAGTCTTTATGTTAGGCAATGCATAAGGTAGAAGTTTAAGTGAGTAGTAAGGTGGAAGTATTGGCATTCCAAGCATGTCTCCCAGTGTTATTAACATAAACAAGTGTTCTAGGTACATTCTTGTCTTCATCATTTGTCTAACTACTGCATGGGAAGCCATTCCATAAAAAACTTCTTTTACAGCTTTCGAAACTTCACTTACACCTTTCTTTTCTTTTTCTCCGGTCATTTCATTAACACCCTTCACTATTTCTTCTTTCTACACAATCCCCCTTATTTAAATTTTTCTATGTCTTCTCTAATGCCTTTTTCCTCCTCTTCATCCCCTTATTTTATCAGTTAAATCCTCTTCTTTCAATATGTTGTTTTTCCAAATAGTTATTAAGGGAAACCAGTGAGGTAAAAGTTTCAATTTATAAATAGGTGAAAACAGAGGGATCCCTATTAAATCCCCAACCACTGCTGACATAAAGGAAAGTTCAAGCTTAAACGTGATTTTTCTAGCTGTCAAAAGAGGTTCCATCACAAAAAAACCGAAAAGAAATTCTCTTATTTTCTTTTTCAAACCTGAGAATGACATTCTAAAAGTTGCCTCTTTCGAAAAGTAGAAGAAACTGAAAAAGGGGAAAGAATTAAATTTTTGAGGGTGCTACATTAAGATTTAAATCTTTCCCTTTTTCTTTTTTTTCAGAAAGTTTTTAGTGTCATGAAAAACTGAGGAAAAGGTTAGTTCTTTATGGAACTTAAAAACGTATCAATTGAAACAGATAATTTTCTAATAGGTAAAGTTTCTTTTCTCTATTTTAAAATACCTGAAGAATGGAGCGTCTCCCCCCTGTTTTATAGAACTGATGTTGAGGAATGGATTGAACTTGAAGGAAATAAATGGGCTGTCTCAGGATACACAGGAGCCTTAATACGTCTCCCAGAACAGAAATACTTTTCTCTACTGGTGAAAACAAAAAAGTACAATGAAAAACTCAAGGTTAATGAATGGCTGGAAAAAGAAACAAAGAAAGAAAATGTTTTAAAGAAGGGGTGTCTCAACTTGTTCAGCCACGAAGCTGTTTACTATATTTCTGCTAAAGAAAGGAGGAAAAACCTATTTTTTGGGAAAAGAATAAAAGAAACCACTGTAAAGTTTCTTTTCAAATGTAAAAAAACCTCAAGAACAATATTTTTAGAGTTTTCCACAAACCAAGAACCAGATGAAGCATTTAACAATTTAATGCCCTTGATTTCAACTGTAAAATGCCATGATCAACTTTGACTCCTTAATGCATCTTGAACGTTTCTCCAAGCTCTAAAATCACAGGCATAACTTTCTCTACAGTGTTTCCATCCAAGGATACGGTGAATATTAAAGTTGGAGAAACGGGTGAAATCGACAAATAAACTATTTCGTTGACGCATTTACTTAGTTTCTTGCCGATTTTTACAAAAAAATTTTCTGCTTTGTCTTTGTTAGAGGTTAAAATTCTGAATCCGCTAGGTAAAATACTTGATTTAACAAAAAACATGCCTTCCTTCACTCTCCTCTTCCCTTTATAAACCTCTAATTCAAAACCGGGTTTTATTTCAAAATCTGCTTTCACAATTAACTCATCAGTTTTCTTCATCAATTTAAGTAAAAAATAATGAAGGATGTTTTCCCTGTCCAAAAGAGAAACAATCAATTCAAATTTTTTGAAAGGTAGACGGCTTCTACGTAAACTTATTTGGAAAGCACTGGAACCCAAACCTTTAAAATTCACTTTCTTACAGTAAGGCTTAATAGCAACAGAAATTTTCTTCCACAAATTTTTCTGTCTTTTAAAGTTCTCTCTCCTACCTAAGAGATAAGTGAAAACAAAAAAGAAAGTTAAGAGAACAATGAAAACAAAACCTAAATCTTCACCCAAACCAGTCCCCCTCTCTACTTCACTAAATTTACTTGTTTAAAATTTTACTTCTTTAAGTGATAAAAACGGAAGTTATCCCGTAAAATTTCGAAAAATAGTTAATTGTCGACATTAAACATGTTAAACAGTTAAATTTAAATATTTATCTCCTTCCTCTACAAAACAAATATTTCTCTTTCTTTGAGAATCTTTGAGAAGGTGCAAAACCCATGTTTCCTATATGGTTTGTCGTTTTAGGAATCATCGTATATGCAATAGCTTACTTTGTTTACGCAAAATGGTTTGACAGAAACGTTTGGGAACCA
>JAOZFT010000020.1 GCA_027492035.1 Thermoproteota archaeon | reverse complement strand
GGTTTAGTGATTGCAATAGTTATTCATGGTTTCTGGAACAGTGGCATTTTTGGTTTATTCGTTGTTTCCTTGGTTATTCCTTTCCTTTACTTGATACATAAATGGGTGCGGAAATCCCTTAAGGATGAAATAATTTGGGGATTCTCTAAGGGTTATGTACCCACAGAGTAACTTCTCAGTGGACAGAAACCTCACTCGAAACCCCCTTTTTTAAATGTCGCCTTTGTTATATCCTCCCCCTTAGGTCTTCCTTCAAGTTTACCCTATCTCTAAGGATTCTTAAGCATCGCTTTCATCCGTAAAACACGCCGATGAACAATTACGATTAATGTAAGTAATTTCCGCAAATGAGAAAATAGTTTAAAATTTGTTCAACATCTCTCTCTTTAGAGCAGATATAAATATCAACATAATTTAAATTTTAGATTTATTGATACATTACCTTTCTTTGGAAACACCTTTAAACCAGAGACAGGTGTTGATCATGAAATATATTAATGAATTCAGGATAGTGAAGGTTCTACCATGTTTCACAACCCCAGGATATATTAGGTTCATAGCTAAAGCGGACAAAGAATTCAGTGACTTAATTTCAACAATTTATTTAATGTTTCCACCAGGTAAAAGCAACTACTTCAAAAGTGAAAACAAACTTACGTTAAGAGTTTGGGACAGACTCGTCACTTTACATCCAGACGGCACAGTAGCTGTAACGAACACTAAAGACATTAATGAAGCTCAAGAAATACTTGAAAAAATTAAGAAAGTAATTTCTAAAGCTTACAATGAATACTTGAACAAGGGTAAACCAAGTGAACAGGAAATCCTTAAGGTCTCCAAAATTTCTTGGTTGAAAGTGTATGCTTGTTTACCGAAAATAAATTGCGGGAAATGTGGGTATCAAGCATGTTCAGCCTTTGCCTCCAGTTTACTTAACGGAGAAGTTAAACTTTCAGCTTGTACTCCTCTCAAAGAACCTGAATACCGCGAAAACTTAGAAAAACTAAGGAAGGTACTAGGGGAAAGACTGTTAAAATCCCTTAGTTGAAAACTTAAAAAGTTAGGGCTGAGTTCAGGACATACATCAAACTTTTATTAAACATTTTATTTCAATTTAACAGAAGATTCACTCAAAGAAATAAACTTTTTAAAGGTTCCCTGTCTCTAAACATAACCTAATAAAAGCAGCAGGGATGTTGTTAAAAGGTGAAGAATTTTATGACTGACCTTAAAATACTTTTCTTGGAAACCAGGCCTCCCTTTCTTCTCTTAACTACAATTTTAGTTTCTTTAGGTGCAGCAGTAGCTTATAGTCAAGGTTTTTTCAACCCCCTCTTCTTCATCTTAACATTAACAGGGGTTCTACTTGCCCACGTAAGCGTAAACGTTCTTAATGACTACTTTGATTACAAAAGCGGTTTAGATTCTGAAATTGTAAATAGTGGAAGGAAAACTCCTTTCAGCGGCGGAAGCGGGCTTCTAACTTCTAAACTAATCTCCCCCGAAACAACGTTTAAAATGGGCATGGCAAGTTTCATTTCAGGCTTAGCTATAGGTCTTTATTTTATTTACCTTAAAGGTTTACTGCTTTTACCAATCATAGCTGTAGCTGCTGTTTCAGCAGTGTTTTACACGAATTACTTCGCCAAGCACTGCTTAGGTGAATTCATCGCCGGCTTAAACTTTGGCCCATTAATGGTTTTAGGGACTTACATTATACAGGCTGGTTACTTCAACATTTTAAAACCCCTAGCTGCATCAATAGCCCCAGGCATACTTACAGCAAATCTTCTCTTGTTAAACCAATTCCCAGATGCTGAAGCAGACGAAAAAGTTGGAAGGAGACACTTAGTTATTCTTTTGGGAAGAAGAAAAGCCAGCAAACTTTACACTGCCTTGACGACAGTTTCGTATATATCAATAATTTTATTTGTTATTTCAAAACTTATGCCATTAACTGCTTTAGCGTCCTTGGCAACTGTTCCTTTCGCTTACAAGGCATGCAGTGTAACCTTAAAACACTACAATTCCTTAAATAAATTAACTGAAGCTTTAAAACAAAATGTCATCATGGTTTTAGTAACTCAAGCTTTGCTGGTGGTTAGTTACTTACTTTAAAATTTCAAAAAAATCAAGACACTGAAGAACATTAATCCTTTGAAATAGTTCCTACTGTGCAAAATCTTCCGGTTTCAAGTTTTTATTCCCAAACTTTTTCGGCTGCAGAACCTTTGAAAAATGTTCAGTACTAGTTTTCTCTTTCAGATTTAAACGTTTTTATGTAGTGAATAAATTCTTCACTGTAAGGTTTCCATTTAACTGTGCCAAGCTTAATTGTTTCATACTCAGGGATTTCATCAAAGTTCAAGTCAAATCCTTCCTCAAACAATTTGCAAGGGAATTCTGGACAGGTAAAACAGAAATCAACGTTTCTGGATTGTGCACATTTCACTATTTCACATTTACCATGCATCTTAAACAACTCAGCACATCCGGGACATTGTTTCAAGGTGTAAAGTGGGCAAAGTGAACAACAAATTCCACAGTAACTGACTAAAGCCTTCTCAAGCAAATTTTTCGGGGGCATGGTTTACATTAAGGCTTCAGCTGAGTTTAAAATGTTACTTTTTTTAGATTTTTCTTGAAAAAGAAATATAAAAATTTTTAAATATTTTTATGTTACTCTTCCTTAAAGAAAAACTAAAAGGTGTTTTACTATGTTTTGGATTTACGCTGCGGCCTTACTCGTAACTGGGTTAGGTGTAGGTTTTGCGTCTGGGTTGTTAGGTGTAGGTGGATGTTTCATAATGATACCTGTACAGTACTATGTGTTACTGGCTGAAGGTTTCAGCATCAAAGTAGCTATATTGACAGCATTCGGAACAAACTTAGCGGTTGTTTTACCTACTGCAATAAGTGGCTCCTATAGACACAGCAAAAAAGGCACTGTATTATGGAGACAAAGTGTCGCAATGGGTGTAACAGGGGCTGTAACTTCCTGGATTGGGGCATATGTTGCTCAAATACTTCCTGGACAAATTCTTAAGGTAGCTTTTGGAGCAGCTATACTGGCCGGTGCCGTCAGGATGCTAACAGCTAAACCTGTCAAGGTAGAGGAAAAACCACCTGAAAACATGCTTCCGTACATTTTATGGGCTACCCCTCTTGGTTTTTCCTGTGGATTAATAGGCATAGGGGGAGGGGTGTTAATGGTTCCAGTTATGGTTTTAGCGCTGAAGTTCCGTATGCATCAAGCAGTAGGTACCTCAACTGCCTTAATGATTTTCACCTCTATAGGAGGGGTTTTGGCGTATATCTACTACGGTTTAGCCACAATAGGTAGAAGCAGTGTTTCTTTACCACCCTACTCAATTGGGTACGTTAACTTGTTACAGTGGATTCTATTAGCAGCTACAAGTGTGCCTATGGCCCAAGTTGGAGCCTTTACTGCACACAAAATATCTGGTAAAAACCTGAAATACATATTTATAGCTGTAATGGTGTATATGGCTTTGAAAATGATGGGTGTATTTACGTGGCTGAAACTACCCCTCTAAACCTGTAACCAATAAAAACAGAAGCGTAAGTTTTTCGTAAATTAAAAAAGTTTTCTGCTGCAGCTCTCAAACTTCCATGAAATTTCTTGAAAAAGCTTTTTAAAACAAAGAAATTTTTTAACATTAAAGGGCATTGTCTTAACACTGCCTTTTAAAAGCCCTTTTAAACAAAGGTTTTTAAAATTTTTTGTGTTCAAGGTGCTACTGAATGGTGCGTAACTTCTCACACCTACCCGCTTCACCTGTTTCTTTTAATGAATTAATAAGGAAAGTTGAGAAAGAAAAGGGTGGAGTTATAAGGTTTGATGTGGCTCAGCCGTACTTCAACCCACCTGAAACAGCCATACCAGCCACTGTTAAAGCTTTAAATGAGGGATTTATCCATTACGCCCCAACTAGAGGACTGTACGAGTTAAGAGAAGCTGTTTCGAAATTTATTAAAGAAGCTAGAAACTTGTTTTTCAACCCTGAAAACGAAATAATAATTGTGCCTGGAGGAAAATTCGGCATTTTCTCCTTTTTCTCCGCTGTACTGGAACCAGGAGACCAAGTGATTCTTTTGTCACCTTACTGGCCTACCTACAAATCTATTCCATTGATTTTGAACGGGGAAGTTGTGGAAGTACCTACCCTCCCCCCCTTTAAGCTGGATGAAGAAAAAATTAAGGAAGCTGTAACTTGCAGAACAAAGGTTTTAGTTGTTAACACGCCCAACAACCCCACGGGTGGACTTTTAAACAAGGAAGATTTAAAACTGATTGTAGATTTAGCTGTGGACCACAACTTCTACGTTCTTTCAGACGAAATTGATTGGCCCCTTGTTTATGAAGGAAAGAAACATTATTCCCCCCTAAACTTTGAAGAAGCAAGGGAGAGAACAATTTTAATTGAAAGTTTCTCTAAAATTTTCGCAATGACAGGTTGGCGAATAGGTTACGCAGCTGGTTCAAAGGAATTAATTGAAGCCATGGATGTCATCCAGCAACACAGTGTATCAGGTCCAGCTACTTTTGTCCAAAAGGCTTGCATTAAAGTTTTAGAAGATCCCTTCCCTTATTTAAGGAAAATGGTTAAAGAATGCAGCGAAAAAAGGAAAATAACTTTGAAAACTTTGGGTGAAATTAAAAAATTAAAGTTTCAAAAACCTTACGGGGGATTCTTTATTTACCCCGACATAAGCAATTACGGTTTAGACTCTGAAACATTAACCAAAGAGTTGATACTAGAAGCCCAAGTGGCTGTAGCCCCAGGTACAATGTTTGAAAAAGAAGGCTTCCGAAACATAAGGATCTGCTACGCACTTAAAAATCAAGAGTTAATTGAAGGATTGAAAAGAATGAAAGAATTCTTCAAAAGAAAAGTTTCGGAGAAATAAATTGGGAAGAAGAACCTTGAGAGACAGGAAAAACCGAGCAAGAGTTGCTGTTTACAAGCATCAACTCAAAAAAGAGAAAAAAATGAAGCTGCACAAACTTTTTTTATACAACTAAACAATTACATGTTTTTCAAAATTAAACACAACCTTTTTTGTTTAACTTAATCCTTAAGGGAGGCAGGAGCGTGTTAAAAGGAATGTAAAACCTGAAAAAGATTCTTGGCGCTTAATAGACCTGGGGGCTGTTAACGGATACCAAATGACTAACCTATATGAAGCAATAGGTTTAGCTGTTGGCAGAGGTGAAGCTCCAAACACTTTGTTGCTGAACCACCCAGAAAAACCATTTGTAAACATAGGTTACCACCAAGTAGTTGAAAGAGAAATAAACATAAGTTACTGTAAAGAAAAAGGGTTTGACATCGTTAGAAGGTCAGTTGGTGGTGGAGCAATTCTTGACGGACCTTGGGAACAAGATTACTTCATAATGATCAACAGAGGAAACCCTGAATGCCCCAAAAACATCCCTAAATTTTACGAGAAATTTCTTAAACCTGTGATCTACGTTATCCACAGCTACGGTTTAGAAGCTGTTTATAAACCAATAAATGACGTTTTAACTCGTAACAAGAAAATCTCAGCTAATGGAGCCTTAACTGTTGAAAACGCAAATGTTTTAGTTGGCGATATTTTACTTGAAGCCCCAACTGAATTAATGACTCAAATATTAAAGGTTCCAAATGAAAAATTCAGAAATAAACTGGCTAAGTCGATGAATGAATGGCTCACTTCATTAAAAAATGAATTGGGTTTTAAACCGCCAAGAGAAGAAGTCAAGAAGAAACTTGTGGAAGGGTTCGAAAAAGAACTTGGCATAAAATTTGAAGCAGGAACTTTAACAAGTAAAGAAAAGAAATACTTTGGAACTCTTCTGGAAGAAAGGGAAAGTAAAGAATGGATTTTCAGGAAAAAGATAACCCACAAAAAACTTTTTGAGGAAGCAGCAGAAACAAGATGCATAAAAGTCAGAGGAGGAATCTATGTTTGTGAAGTGACACATAAAGCAGAGAAGCTTATTAGGGTAACTGTGGAGATTCATGGAAATAAAATAAGTGAAATCTCAATTTCAGGCGACTTCTTCACTCAACCATACACAGGTGCCCTAACCAAGCTTGAACAAGAATTAATAGGAACCCTAATCCAAGAAAAAATCTTGAAAAACAAAATAGAGAAAGTTATGGCTGAAACAGATTTAAAAATTTTCGGTGCAACACCGAAAGATTTGGTGGAAGCAATAATTAAAACCAAGAGAAAATTACAGGGTTAAAATTCAAAAAATAACCCTTTGAAGGTGAACCTTAAATGGAAATAAAAACTTTAGACGTGGGAAGCCTACCTTTCGAAGGGAAGAGGGACAGGTTTCTCCAAGAAGCCTTATCTTACATGGTTGAAGACAAGGAACATGAATACTTCGTCAAAAAAACGGTTGACTCCTTCATCGACAAAATCGAAACAGGCCTCAACATTCCAAACTATCCCCAATTCAGAAACATGAACGAAATGTTTCTTGAAATGATGGATGGTGTAGAAAAAATCAAGGAAGGATACGTGTCCATAGGCAAAATTTCACTTAAACCTGGAGTAAGTGAAATACCGGAAGTTAAAGCCATAAAAGAATTTTCAAGCGAAATATATGAAAAAACAGGTTTTTTCAACGTTAAAGTTTGTGTAACAGGACCTTACACTTTATCTCAGCTTTTCTCTTATAGAAATCCATCCCTAATCCAGGAATTAGGGAAAACTTTAGCGGAAATATCGGAAAAAAACATTTTCAAGAAGAAATATGGCCAGGTTACATTTTTCACCTTGGATGAACCAACCTTTGGCTTAATAGATGATCCACTGATAGATTTCGGTGCAAAGGGAAGGGAGAAACTGAAGAAGGCCTGGGAGAAAATATTTAAAAACTGCAAAGATAAAGGGGTTGAAACAGGTATTCACCTTCACAGCACGTCAGACAAACTTTTCTGGGAAATCAACTCACTAAACATTGTTGAATCCCACGTGGAAGACCCACTTTACAAATCACTCTATACGAAGGAACAGTTAGAGAAAAGAAAGAAAAAACTTAAAGGGAGCATTTGCATAACCGACTTCGACAAACTAATAATGAACAAATTGAAAAAAGAAAAACCGAACCTGAAAAAAACAGAAATTATGCAAGAAGTGGGGAACATATGGAACAAAATAAGGAAGGGGGAAACAAAACCTGAAACCTTCCTGGAAAAAGAAGAATCAATAAAGGAAAGAATAAAGAATTTAACTAAATACTTTGGAGCTGAAAAAATACCTTATGTAGGCCCTGAATGCGGCTTAAGAAGCTTCCCAACCTATAAATGCGCAATACAATACCTTAGAAAAATGAACAAAGCCGTAAATGAAACAAAGTAAGAAATTCCTTGAAAAAATTTTAGAAAAGCAAGAATTAATGCTTAAGTATTTAAACAGAAAAATTTAAATAAAATTACCTGAAACCCTTTATTATTTATTTAGATTGGTTAACTCTAAGCAACATATTTTTTTAAAGGTGTTGCAGGTGTTGTTTCTGCATTCAGGTAAAAGGTTAAGGTTCACGGTTTTAGTGCTAACCCTAATTGTTTTGTTCAGCCTACACCCAACAAAGAAAACATACTCCTTAACAGCAAGCATTTCCTCATCATGCCTACACCTAGGAGATAGTTTAGTTATCTACTGATCCGCCGGAGTGAATGGGGTTCAAATAACTGTGGAAACCCCTTCAGGGCGAACGATAAGCACCGGGTGGATAAACCGAGGATCAGGTAGTCACAGTTTCTCCGTTGAGCGAAATTGGGGGATGGGACTGGGACATGTAACAATAAGAGACTGGAGTGGAGCTTCAAACACATTCAGCTTCCGTGTTTGTCCAAGGGTGACGCTGCAAGGTGAGTTTGAAGGTTGGACTGCTGCCCATGGCCCTGGGGTTCCATATAAAGAGTACAATATAACCTGCAGCCATGAAACCCTTCTCTTCCCTGTTTGGAGCAAAAAAGGTTTCACATATCCACCAGAAGTCTCTAATTTTTATTTTACAGTAACATCAGACCTCGCGTGGGTTGATGGATTTGGTTGCGAGCTTGATCATTACTTGTATGACCGGAACGGAAACCCTACCTTCCACCATAATTCAAATCTATATTTAGGCGCACACTGGGGAATCGCCTGGCTGTATGTTTTCACCACCTACGCTCAGCCGGGTCCAAGCTTCTACCGTGAGGTTGTGGTTCTACGTATAACTGATGTTCGTGATCTTGGAACCCATAGTCCTTGCCCCTGTGCCATACTACCTCCTGAATGTTCAATAGAGGCTGTTTACCCTGTTACCTTTTTCAGTTTAGATAAACCTGGAAGTTACGTTGCAGTTTATGGTTTGAAGGGTTTGATGAATGATGGTGCAGCTGTTAAGGAGCTTAAGGAGACAATTGAGGCTTTGAGGGAGGGTTTGGTTGTTGATGAAATGTCTGATGAACAAGTGTTAAATTTTACAAGGAAGTGCACTGTTTTCTTGGTTATAGGCGGCCCGTTAGTTAACAAGGTTTCAGAGAAGTACAATCAGTACATGGGTGTTTCTTTTGAAAGAGAGGGTGGCGGGTTAAGGCTTGTTGTGGGTAATGAAAGCTATGGTTTCAGTAAGGGAATGTTTGGTAAAGAGGATTATGCATTTCTGGGTTTGTTGTTTATGGACGGTAAGCCGATGGTTTTCTTAGAGGGGGTTACAAGGTTCGGTACTGTTGCAGCAGCTAAGTATTTGCTTCAACACATGGGTTTAGGTGATAAGCACTACGTTGTTGTTCACTGGGTTGATAGCGACAGCTCCGGAACAGTTACAGACAACGACTTAATTGAAGCTGTTCAACAAGGAACGTATCCGATGCTTCCAGGGAATGTGACGTTTAACGTAACTGCACCTCAAGGAAACCTGTCATGATTTTTTCAGGTGAACAAAGAGGCTTTTTTCCTTTTTTAAAAAGTTTGGGAAGGGTTGTTAATAACAACATAATCTAGGTTTTTTCCTGAACGTTAAGGGATGAGGATGATTTTTGCTGCTTCACCTTTGTTAAGTAGCTCCATTCCCTTCCTGTATTTTTTTAAAGGGAATTTATGTGTTATTATTGGTTTTAAGTCGAGTAAACCGCTGGTTAATAAACGGGAACCCTTGAACCAGGTATTGAAGATTCTTCTACCAGTTACACCGTAAACCTTTACTCCTTTAAGGATTAAGTCACGGGTTAGGTTTAGCTCAACTTTTCTTGGCTGAAAACCCAGTAAAGAGATTCTTCCACCGGCTGTCAATATTTTTAACCCTTGTTTTAAAGCTTCAGGGCTGCCTGACATTTCTAAAACAACATCTACACCGTCTCCGCTTGTTTTTTCCAAAACTTCCTTCACAACGTCTTCATGTAAAGGGTTTAATGTGAAGTCTGCCCCCATTTTTTCAGCCAGTTTTAAACGGTAATCAGAGACTTCTGTGGCGAAGACCTTTGATGCACCGAAGGCTTTAGCTACTCCAATAGCCATTAAACCTATTGGTCCACAGCCTAAAACAGCAACTGTTTTACCGTTTACGTCTTCAGACAGTACAGTATGAACCGCGTTCCCTAATGGTTCCTGGATTGAAGCCACTTCTGGAGGTATTTCAGGGTTGTTCCTCCAAAGATTTTTTTCAGGAACTGTCAAGTACTCTGCGAAACAACCGTTCACATGAATCCCAAGAATTTTCAGGTTTTTGCACAGGTGAGGTTTACCTGTTAAGCATTGGTAGCAGTGGCCGCAATAAATATGGGTTTCTGCCGAAACATAGTCTCCTTCCTTGAAATTCTTTACTTGACTTCCAACCTCCACAATTCTCCCAGCGAATTCGTGGCCGAAAATGTGCGGGAACCTTTTAATGTGCGTCTCCGCCCATTCATCCCAGAAGTAAATGTGTTTATCTGTTCCACAAATAGAAGTTGCCTCTACTTTAATAAGGGCCTCATCAGGTTTAGGAACTGGTTTTTCCACATCTAAAAATTCAGCGCCAGTTCCAGGTTTAACTTTCACTATTGCCTTAATATTTACCCCCTCCCTTCAAAGTAGTGAACGGATTTTTCTAAAGAGTGGAGAAGTTTCTTTCTGAATTTAAAGGTTACTGTAAAAAAAACTTAATAATAAAGAGAGAGGGTTTGTTAAGGGTGAGAAATTTTGATTTTAACCATAAACACTTCATCCTTACTGATTGCTTTCCCTTGATTGACTAAAATTGATGAGTGGTGAAATAAGGCTTAAAGAGTTGTAAACATGAATAAAGAAGAAATTAGTGGAGATATGAAGCTTATAACGGAAAAAAGATGTTCAGGAGAGGTAATAGGTTGGGAATATATTCCATCTGTTGACTTGGATAAGCTCAGAGGATTTGACATTAAAGAGTTTTTCACTCCTCTAGTTCTTGAAAAGAAACTCAAAGAATTAAACAAAGGAGTAATAGCAGATGAAAATGTTGGAGATGTTATGAGAAGGTTAAAGCTTATTCCTTTAAATTTTTTATGGAAACAGATAGTTTCTTGAGTATTTAAAGGAGAAGAGAACAGTTTATGTTGAAAAAGAAAGAAAGGAACTTCAAACTTATAGATTTTGAAAATTTAGGAAACAATTTTTGCATTTGCAAAGGAGTTCTGGTTTGAAGAAAGAGAAACTGTTCTCACCCGACAAAGCTCGGTATGCAGCTTACATGGTATATGTTCATGAATAATTCAGGCTCGTTCTTAACTGAATATGGCGGTTAAATGTAAGACAAGTAAGAATGTTCCTAAGATGTCTATGTCGGAGTCATTTAGTGTGAAGCCGGTTATTTACAATGGTTTACGGAATCGTAAACAAAAAAGGTTTACTATAGGTTTACAATGTAGGCAGATAGATTTAGCGAGATAAACCTATAAACAGTGGATGTTCAGGGGTAATAGCTTCTCCTCAGAATTCTGGAGGATATTTTAGGGATTTCACAGGATCTATGATATTTACTTTTGCTTCACGGCCAAAAACTTTTAATAATCGTCAAAAATATTTTGTTAACAAAGTAATTATGTAATATATAGGACTATATGTTCCTTCACATGTATCTACGTGTCTTCTTACCTCATCCTCGTTTAATATCAGCTTAGATCCTTCCGGGTACATAGTTATCTATTTTTCTTGAACTTATTTAACAGGTAAGGAACAGTTGGGCTGCACAAAGAACTGGTGAAAAAAGCTGCTATATTTGAGGTGAGGGGATGAACTCTCAGAATTTTTCTGATTCTTTCCTGTTTATTTTAGGATTTTTCCGGTTTCTAGATACCATAAGTAAAGGTCAAGTTCACCAAGTTTCAGGTTTAATTCCTTAGCTATTTTTGACAAAACTTTTTCAATTTCCAAATACTTTCTCTTTGTGAGGGACTTGGGTTTCTTAATCAATTTGTATTCAGTTAAAACATTGATTATATGGAAGTCTATAATGGCGAAGTTGAAACATCCAATGTTCCGGAGGAAGTGGCTGGCTTCTTTGTAACCTAACCCTTTCACGTTTTTCACTAACCATTCCCTCAATTTATTGCTGCATTTGAAGTTTTTTATTGTTTCTTTCAGTAAGTCTTTGTGTTTTCTAGCTTCTAGTATATATTTAGCCCTTGTTTCAGGGTATCTGTAACTGAGAAGCCTCAATTTATTGATTAAATCTGTCAAGGGTAAGTTTGAAAAACCGTTCCCGATTTCAGTTTGAATTTTTATCGTTTTTTCAGCGTTGAAGTTAGCTGTTAAAATACAGAAACAAAGCTCACTAAATATTTCATCACTTGATTTTCTGCTGTTTAACTTAAACTCTTCCAGTCTTTCCTTGACTAAATTTTTTATTTTGCTTCTTTTCAATTCCTCGATTTTCTTAAGTAGCTTCTGAGGCTCACTTATTTCCTGTACAGTATAATTCAACTCCTTTTTTCTTCTCTCTCTATTTAATTTTGAATTTAACAATTACTCCGCTTCCCCTTTCCTTCGCTTCCACAATTGAGGCTTTTAGAGAGAAATCCTCAAATACATATTTTAAATCGTCAAAAATAATAGTAGAAACCACAGGTGTAACAGAAATACCCAGAAAAGTTAACTTCAATTAAGTCCTTTTTTAGAGAATACAAGTTCAGCCTTGGCTTCAGGGGACCTGTACTGGTTAAACTCTTCAATAGCTTTAAGCACTTTTGTTTTAATGTTGTAATGGTTCGAATCCATTATTAAACCCTACATCAATGCCTAAAAAAGAAAGGAGAGTTAAATGTTTATGGTTTCTTAACCTTCTCTATTTCTGAGAAAATTTTTCGGTTTGCTGTTGAAAAACATTTTAGGCAGATGACCACAGTCCATGAATGTTGCAGTAAGCTTTAGCTTCAACCTCGCCGGTTTCAACTTCAAATTCTGCTTCAGGTTTATCTCCAGGGTTCAGGAATTTCCTGTAAACTTTACCGTTGACAGTTATACTTATCCACTCGATGTAATGTTTTTCTTCCATAGGGTGAGGAATCGAACCGATTTTTACTTTAACAGTTCTCCCTGTTCTTTCAATAACTGGTACATGTTTTTCTTTTCCTTCATCTCCTTTTGTTTTCTCTTTCAACGAATCCATCGGTTTACCGCAGCAAACAAGAACTCCTACACCTGAATGCAGGACTTCAACCACGTTTCCGCAAATATTGCACCGGTACACTTTCAATTTTTCAGCCATATTTTCAAAACACCTCCTCAAAACAAGTTTAATTCATTATGTGCCTTCACTATCTCCTCTGCAAGCTCATCCAGTTTTTCCAGGTCTTCCTTTTTAGGGGTTCCTCTCACTAAAACAGTTCCCAGAAATTCAACCTTTAAGTTGTTCAATGTTGCCTTTAATTGGTCAACAATCCTTCCTCCCCAACCATATGAACCAATAACTGCTGCAAATTTAAGTTTAGGTTTTAAAATGTTTGTAAGGTAAGTTGCAAATAAAACACTGGGGTGGAGGCCAAACAAAACAGTGGGTGAAGCAATTACGATAGTTGCTGCATCTACAAGTGAAATGGCGAGTTCTCCTATATCTGTGTTGGTTAAATTGTAAGGTTTCACAGTTAAACCCTTCTCCATAAGTTGGTCAGTTAAATAATGAACCATTTTTCCTGTGCTTCCGTGCATTGAAACATAAGGTATAATTACTTCATTTTTCACTTTATCAGACACCCAGTCCTTGTAAGCGTTTAAAATGAATTTAGGGTTGATATATACTGGTCCATGGCTTGGTGCAATCATATCAATCTTTAAATCCTTTATTTTCTCAATGTTTTTCTTTATATTTATTCGGAAAGGCATCATTATTTCTGCATAATACCTTTTAGCTGACTCATAAACTTTTGCTTCATCCCTAGCATACAAATTACTTGTAGCCAAGTGTGAACCGAAAAAGTCGCAGGTGAAAAGTATCTTGTCCTCTTTCAAATAAGTAAGCATTGTTTCTGGCCAATGAACCCAAGGAGCTAAAATAAATTTTAATGTTTTATTCCCCAGTGACAATGTTTCTTTGTCTCTCACGATCAAAAACTTATCCTCTGGAACTGGAAGCAAATCCATAAGCATACTTGCACACCTTTGATTAGTTACTACTTTAGCTTCCGGGTAGCGTTTTAACGCGGCAGGGATTGCTCCCGAATGATCTTGTTCAGCATGATTAGACACTATATAGTCTATTTTTTTAACTCCTAACTTTTTAAGGTTTAACAAGAACTCCTCCTCCTTAGTTGGGTCCACTGTGTCTATAAGTGCTGTTTTTTCACTTCCCTCTATAAGGTAAGCGTTATAACTTGTACCATCAGGTAAAGGAATGACTTCGTCAAAAAGTCTCCTATCCCAATCTATTGCACCCACAAAATAAATTCCAGGCTTCACTTCCTTTAACAACTACCTCTCCTCCTTTTAAACCCAGTCAACAATAAACGTTTTTAAAAACTTTTAAAAAAAGTTTAAGGGTGGAGTCTATACTTATTAATTAAATTTTATAGTTTTTTGTGACAAAGCCACCAATCGTAGCAACTGTATTTTTTAATTCTTTCTTTTGCCTCTTCCTCGGTGCTTGCAGGAGGTATTATTACTTCATCCTTTATTAGTTCATTGTTTGGCCAGTTAGCAGGCATCGCCACATTGTTTGAATCTGAAATCTGTAAAGCTTTAATCATTCTCAATATCTCATCCATGTTTCTCCCTAATTCTTGCGGATAGTAAAGTATCGCCCTAACCGTGTTTTCAGGATCAATAATAAAAACTGTTCTTACAGTGTTGGTTCCTTTACCTGGGTGAATCATTCCATATAAATGAGCAATTCTACCCGTGTCATCCGCTATTACCGGAAACTTTATTTCAATTTTTAGGTTTTCCTTGATCCATTCAACCCATTTTATGTGGCTGAAAACTTGGTCTATACTCAACCCTACTAATTCACAGTTTAATTTCTTGAATTCCTCAAATCTTTTCTGGAACGCTACAAACTCTGTTGTGCAAACAGGAGTGAAGTCTGCTGGATGAGAAAAAAGTACAACCCATTTTCCTTTGTAGTCATCTGGGAACTTTATTTTTCCACGTGTAGTTTGTGCTTCAAAACTTGGAGCCTTATCACCGATTAAAGGAAACTTATTTGTTGCTTCCATTTTTTCCTCCCTCTCGTATTAAAAAGTTCGTTAAATTTAAATAAAGTTTTGTTATTTATAAATTTATGGTTCGATTTTCAAACTTTCAACTGCTCAAAATACTTCGCGAAAACTCGAGAACTTCATTGGTTAAAATTGCAGAGAAACTAGGAGTTACTGAAACAGCAGTGAGGAAAAGGATAAAGAAATTAGAGAAAGAAGGAGTAATAAGGAGGTATACAATAGAAATAAATCCTAAAAAAATAGGTTTCGAAATTGTTTCTTTAATAGGTTTAGATACAAAACCTGAGAATTACCTCTCCGTTCTCGAGGAACTAAAGGAAATGGAGGAAGTGGTGAGTCTATACTCTTCAAGTGGAGACCATATGATCATGGCTGAATGCTGGTTCAGAAACTCTGAAGAACTCTCAAAGTTTGTGAAAAAACTAGAAGGTATTGAAGGAGTTATAAGAATATGTCCAGCCATAATTCTAGAGAAAATAAAATAGGGGGCTGTAAAAGAACTGAAAACTTCTCAAATTAATCCCTTATTGAAGCAATTAATGGCAATTGAGAGAGAAGCAAAGCTGCAGCAGCTATGAACGGAATTAAGTAATTGGGTTTCGACAATGTCCAAACAATGCTTCCTGTTGCGGGGCCAATCACTGCCCCTACTCCCCAAGCTGCAGAAGTTAAACCGTACCCTCTACCCCTTTCTCTAGCTGAAAACAAGTTTGCAATCCATGCAGATAAAGCAGGTGTGGAAAGGTTTCCGATGAAGCATAAAAGAGTGAACACAAGTGTAAATTGGAGGAGGGTGGTGGATAAGGGGAGTAAAAGGAAGAAAGGTGTCGCTGCTGAAATAAAAGATATGATAGTTGTTTTAAAGCCAAATTTGTCACTGACCTTCCCTCCTGGGATTTGTGCCAGAGCAGTCGCTACACCCCAACCTAATGAAAAAGAAACACCCATTCCGGTGGGGGAAGCTTTTAGGGAGTACATTAGGAAAGCTGTTACAGCTAACAAGAAGACTCCGTTGCTGAAACCTGAAAAAAATTGTGCACTGCACAGCAAATACAAGTTTTTTCTGAAATAGTTACTGTAACCCACTTCATTAATTGATTCTTTGTTTTTGTAGGGCTTAAGCCAGAGGTTAGGAAAGTTTCTGTGCATTTTCTTGAAGTAAACTGTGTAAGTTAAAAAAGTCATTACTGAAACAAAGAAGGCCGCAATGAAAGGTAGACGCAAAAAGAAGTTATCTGAAAGTAAACCTCCAATTACAGGGGCTAATATTTGAGCAATAATCCATGAAAGGTTAAACACGGCGAAAACAGTGGCTCTGTTACTTTTCTTAGCTAAGTCAGCGACTATAGCATTAAAGGAAGGCATAGAAAGACCGAAGACGAAACCAAAAAAAAGATATGAAGCCAAAACCCACCAGGTGTCGGTTGCAAACCAAAGCAATAAAAAGGAGAGGGGCAGTAAGCCAAGAGAAATAAGGATAATAGCTCCCCTTTCAATTTTGTCCGCTAAAACAGCACCTAGAACATTATTTACTGTTCTTGCAAGGGTGAGGAGGGAAGATAAATACCCAATCATGGCTACAACAGCAGCTTCTTGTGTAAGAAACTCCTTTAACAAGTAAGGAACAGTTGGGCTGCACAAAGAACCAGCGAAAAAAGCTGCAAAAACAACTAGCCACAGAACAAGAAACTCTAAACTAAACAAAGTTAAAAACTTGCTTCCTTTCGGCATTGCCCCTGACTCCCTCTGTTCCACTACGTTATATTAAACGCTGAGAAAAACTTTTATTTAAAAAAATGTGTTGTGAATAATTGATGAAGCAACTTGAACGAATAAAATAATTAGGAAATTAAAACATAAATTTTTCAATATTTAAAGACTGGAACAAAAATAAGCAAAGAAGGTTAGAAAAGACACCTGTAACAGTAAAGGCTTTTAAAGGTTTTTGTTGGAATTATTTGAATGAAGCCATAGATCTCAGGAAATGCCGTTCATTGCTGGTGCTGCACTGAAACCCAAAGGTTATTTATAAAATGCTTGAAAACGGAATGGAGAATATACTCAAAAGGTGTTGAAGTCTAAGGGGAGTAATCATTCCACCATCTCCAACTTGGTATAAACTGCACAATTCTTCTTCCTCATTATTTAGAGCATTGCTAGCATTTATATTGGAGGTAGAACTAAAAAAGATTTAGGGGGAAATTAAAAAGACAGTGGGGTGGGTTAAGGTGGACAACAAGGAGGAGTCTTTAAGGCTGCTCCCACCTTTAAAAGCAAACTTCTTTTCAAAATTTGTTTTTGAGAGGTCTAACAAGACTTGATGAAGCAGGAAAGGGAGGCTATTTTGTCCACTGGTCATAGCCGCTTGTGTATGTAAATAAAAGTACACTACGTTTTTTATCTTTGCTAGGGGTAAGGGGTAGTAAAAAATAGTTAAAGATAAATCTCAAAAATATAATAAATTTTATGGACAAATTAAAACTTTAAACCAACTTCTAGCATAGAGACACGCAAGGAACTTTTAGAGAACATGCTTTCAGAAGTAAAATGCAGTTATGTTACCTCAAATTAATTTGGCGATGAGAACTTGATCAAATCAAGACTTATGCAGTTGCAGCGCCTCCATTGTTGCTAAGCATGTGTTTTTAAGAGAGCTAGAAACCTTGAATAGGAAATACAAACTTCACATTCCTAAAGGGTCATCAGGAAAGGTAGAAAAAGTTGCAATGGAATTTGCGAAGAAATATGGTAGAGGTAGATTGAGCGAAGCCGCTAAACTACATCTTAAAACCTCAAAAAAAGAATAGGGCAATAGGATGGAGAGAATACTCTAAACAAAATTAGCGGTCATGTCGATTTATTATAAAGGAATTATCGAAGTTTTAATTAGACTTTCTGGCTATTTGCCAAAATAACAGCTTGTAGAGTAGACAGAAGTACATTTTAGTATAGAATAAGAGAAATGGTTATTTTAACTAAGAACATCTTAATTATAATAATCAGAAGGGGAAATTGAAAAGGAGTGGAGGAATAGTTTAAAGTAAAGGATGAATGTTGTTAAATTAAGTTTACTAAAAATTTACTTAGTATGGGGAAAAACTTTGTTCTCTTTTCATTTCTTTTAAAAAATTTTTCCGTTACTTTCATTTTTTTATTTTTCCTCCTATTGTATTTTTCTTTTTTTATATATTTGACTTTTTAGTACAAAAATTAACATATAAGATTTAAATATGACTATAATGCCTTGATTGAGCATTATAGCTACCTGCTTCGAAAAAGGATTTAGGAGCTGGAAAGAAATGAGGGATAACGTTTGGCCAACTTACAAAACTAAACAGTAAAATCAAGGCTTCAATCCGGCTAAAAACACAGAACATTAATTCTTCGTTTCTTTACTTTAAATTTCCGTTATCCCGAGACCTGTTTCTTAAAAAATTTGGAGGTGTTGTGTAGAGATGGCCATACCAGATGCTGTTTTTTTGGAGCAAGATGAAATGCCAACTTCCTGGTATAATATTTTACCGGATTTACCTGAACCCTTACCTCCTCCTTTAGACCCTGTAGACCTGAAACCAATTAACCCAGCTAAACTTGAAAGGATATTTGCCAAAGAACTCATTAGACAGGAAGTTTCTAGTCAAAGATTCATAAAAATTCCAGAGGAGGTGTTGGAAGCATATAAATTAATGCCGAGACCAACTCCTTTAAAGAGAGCTAGGAGGCTTGAAAAATTCCTTAAGACGCCAGCGAAAATTTTCTACAAGTGTGAATATGTTAATCCACCAGGCAGCCATAAACCTAACACTGCCATTCCTCAAGCATACTACAACATGAAACAGGGGATTGAGAGAGTGACAACTGAAACAGGAGCGGGGCAGTGGGGCTCTGCCTTAGCCATGGCTAGTGCATTCTTTGACCTTAAATGCACTATCTACATGGTGAAAATAAGTTATCTTCAGAAACCCTACAGGAAAACAATGATGCAAGTTTGGGGAGCCGAGGTTTTTCCCTCCCCTAGTGAAAGGACAGAGTTTGGGAGGAAAATTTTGAAGAAGAATTCTGAGAGCCATGGTTCACTCGGAATAGCTATAAGTGAAGCTTTAGAGGATACGTTAACACATGAAGACACACGTTACTGCCTAGGCTCTGTTTTAAACCATGTCTTACTTCACCAAACAATTGTAGGCCTTGAAACAATAAAACAATTTGAAAAAATGGATCTATACCCCGACATCGTCGCTGGATGTATAGGAGGAGGATCCAATTACGCAGGATTCAGTTATCCTTTCATGATGGATAGATTAAAAGGTAAAACAGAAACTGAATTCGTAGCTGTTGAACCTAAGGCAGTTCCTTCGACAACTAGAGGAGTTTACACATACGATTACGGGGACACAGCTGAAAAAACACCTTTACTGAAAATGTATACTTTAGGGCACAGATACGCCCCTCCCCCAATTCACGCTGGAGGGTTGAGATACCACGGGAAAGCGCCTTCACTCTGTCTACTGATTAAGGAGGGATACATGAAATCTGTAGCCTACCACCAAACCGAAGTTTTTGAAGCTGCCCAAATACTAGCTAGAACTGAAGGAATGATAACTGCACCCGAAACAGCTCACGTCGTTAAATACGTAATAGATGAAGCCTTAAGATGTAAAAAAACAGGTAAGGAGAAAGTAATTGTTTTTAACAACTGTGGACATGGACTGCTTGACCTCTCAGCTTATGAAGCATTTTTAGCAGGGCAACTAAAGGATTGGGAGCCTGAAGAAATAAAAATTCCAAAAATAGTTCAATAACTTCAAAACACCCCCCAAACCTTTTTCTCAATTACTTTAATTGTTCCTCCTCAACTTAACCCCCCTACACTAAGTGTTTGTAAAGTTTCCTATCTCAACTCTCCTAATTCTTCTAACTCAGGCCTTCCTTGGAAGGAAATTGCAAAATTGTTCCAGAAAAACAATACCCACTTAAAATTATTCAGGTAAAAAATTCATCTTTTTTATGGAGAAGAAAGAGATTTGGAAAAAGATTCAGCTGAATAGAAGCCTTGTAACAATACCTGAGTTAATAGAAGGAAAATAGGGTTATTAGTAAATTTCAAAAACATGTTTTCGGTAACGGTCTATAATGGAACCTGGAGGAAGAAAGGGAAATTAAAGGGGAGAAAATAACTTTTAAGCTCCTATGAATGGCTATTAGAGATAAATAAAACAGGAATGAATTAAGAATCCTTAACTAATCCTTTTAAGATAACCAAAATTTTGGGGGTTTAAGAAATGTATAATGTTAAGGTTGGAGTCGTCCAGACATTTATTGCACAGGAAATCCGCAAGAATATTGAAGATTGTTTAAAGCTTACGGAGAAAGCTGCTAAGTTAAACGCTGAAATTATTTGTTTACCAGAGCAATGGTTAAGCAGAAACCCTTACAAAGCAGTTGACAAATTGGCTAAACTAATGCCTCAACTGATCGATAGATTCAGGTTATTAGCGGAAGAGTACAGTACTTCTATTTTATTAGGGGGATGTGTAGAGGAGGTAATGGGGAGAAAAATTGTTTCATGTCCGGTCTTGGGGAGCAATGGTTCAGTTATTTTTAAACAAGTTAAAACCCATTTATTTAAAGAGGAAAAGAAACTGTTCACTCCAGGTCTAAAACTGGACACTTTCAAAATTAGAAACCTTAGAGTAGGGATTTTGATTTGTTATGATTTAGTTTTCCCTGAAACTGCAAGAATCCTTGCTTTAAAGGGGGCTGATTTAATTTTCAACCCCTCCAGGATAAAAAGGGAAGGAGTACCTCCTTGGCATTTATACTTAAAAACCAGAGCTTTGGAAAACAGGATACCTTTCGTGGGTGTTAATTCCGTTTTTCCACCTAACTACAACGGCAAAAGCTTAATTGTCAACCTTGAAGTGGAGGAAGAAAAAGAAATAGTGTACCCGGTTACCGTGGTGATGAAGCCTGTTCATCCAGGGGTTACCGTTAAAAGTTTAGATGTTGAGAAAATGAGAAGGTATAGGGAAGAAAGGTTGGCTGAGAGAAACGTTAAAACTTATTCTGCACTGTTAAAATTTCCCAGCTGAATTGTTACCCATACTGTTCCTTCTCTAACTTTTTTACTTAACCCCTTTTAAGTTTTAATTTTTCAACAGCTAAATCAAGGATTTCCTTCGCTACTTCCCTCTTAGGTTTAAAAGGCACATGTTTAACCCTCCCTTCCTCATCTATCAAGAAAACTTCGTTGTAGTTTGAAGAGAAACCAATACCTTTCCTTCCTACATCATTGGCAATTATTAAATTCATTCCTGCCTCTTTCAATCGTTTGTATGCTTTCTCAATCAACTTCTCCCTTGAAACGTTATATTCAGCTTTAAACCCTATAAAGAAACAGTCTTTACCATATTTCCTTATTTCCTTCCAAATTTTAGGTGAAGGCACAAGCTTAACTTCCAGAAAACCTGTTTCAGAGGAGATTTTGCCGCTGAACTCCTTTTCAAACTTGAAGTCCAAGGGGGCTGCCGCCAATATAACTAAGTGATACCTTTTCGAGTTTAACTCTGAAACTACAGCGTTAAGCATTTCTTCAGTAGTAACTACTTCCACAACTTTCACGTTTGGTGGAGGTTTTTGCGTCCCGGGGCCGTAGACAAGAGTTACAGAGGCTCCTCTGTTTATAGCTTCTTCAGCTAAAGCTAAACCCATTTTTCCAGAACTGGGGTTAGTTAAAAATCTAACAGAGTCTAGTTTTTCCCTAGTCGGCCCGGCAGTTATTAATAGATTCAAGTTTTCCATATCTTTCTTCGACAACTTCCCAATAACTTTCTCAACAATAATTTCTGTTTCAGCAATCTTAGCCTTTTCTTCCTCCATTCTAGGGTTTATGAATTCCACACCCATCCCTCTAACTTTCTCCATGTTCCTTTGAAAGATTTTGTTTCTGTACAGTAAAGTATGCATAGCTGGCACCATCACAACGGGAACGTTTGCACCCAATGCAGCTGATATTAAAGCTGTCACGGGAGTGTCACTTATCCCACAGGCTACTTTACTTATTGTATTCGCTGTAGCAGGTGCAACAAGAATTAAGTCAACACTTCCTAGCTTTTCATTGAAGAAAGAAACATGTTCTATCCTGCCAGTGAGTTCTGTGACTACAGGGTTCCCTGTAGCCCACTCCATCAAGTATGGATGAATTATTTTTGTCGAAGCTTCCGTCATAAAAACATAAACTTCAGCTCCGTGCCTCATCAACTCCCTAACTATTTCAGGACATTTAAAAGCTGCAACGCTGCCAGTAATGCAGCAAATTATTTTTTTACCACTTAACTCAGACCCTTTACTTCCAATTATTCGTTTCGACGGATGTTTCACGTTTAAACACCCACAAACTTACTTTCTTATCATAAAATATAGCGCCTTTTCAGGGCAAGCTTCAACGCATCTACCACAAAGGGTACAATCTGTTGAATTCCCCACATCACTTAGTCTCTTTATCCCCATTTCACAGACTTGGAGGCAAACATTGCATTTATGACATTTTTCACTCCTCAAACCTATAGTCAAAAAACTTACTCTGTTAAATCCGCCAACTACTGCACCTAAAGGACAAAGGTAACGGCACCAGAAATGGCTAATAAATAAGGCTGAAATCAACGTCAGTACAAGAGTCAACACATGTATATAAAGAAATATTCCTGAAGGTGAAAAACCTCTATTGAAAAATCGAAGAGGTACAAGAGCTGGTAATGTAGCAAAAAGGGAACCTGAAGGACAAAACTTGCAAAAAATAGTATCTAAAAAAAACCACGCCAACCCAAGAACAATAAAAAGAAATATAAACTTAGTGTACCACACCCTCCTTGTTTCTAAAGTTTTCCTTCCCCTTAAGGCTTTAAGCAAATCCTGTAAAGCACCAAAAGGACAAGCCCACCCACAAAAAAACCTCCCAAAAACCAAGCCATAAACTCCCAATGAACCTATAGTGAAGAAAGGCACATGAGCCTCTGCAATGAAACGTTGCAAAACTCCTACTGGACACCCAAAAACAGCAAATGGACACCCATGGCAATAAAGAAAGGGACAAACAAGTCCTGTCTTTAAAATACGGAAAAAACCCAAATTCGAAACAATTAAAGCTGTAATTTGCAGTACCTTCCTTTTCACACCAAGTTTCACAATGAAACCCCTCCTAACCCAACCCCATACAGGAGGGACAAATCAGTTTAACGAAACCATTTAGGATTCTAAAGTACTCTCTTGAACTTAATAGGGTTATTAAAACAAACAAAACCAATAAAATAACCCTGTACTTAAACATGCGGCTCAAAACAATCAGTCCCTTTACTAATTCAACTATCCAGCAAAGAATCTATTTCTGAAGACAAAACTGAGGCAGGTGTTAACCCCACGTGCTTATAAACCAAGACACCCTCCCTGTCAAAAATCAAGATCGTAGGGATATAAATGATATCATATTTGTCAAACACACCTACATTATCTCTAGCCACCTTCCAAGTTACACCAAACTCCTCCATAAAAGCCTCGATTTCATCCACATCGTCGCTCTTGCTTGCAACAGAAACAAGAACCACTTTAGACTTGCTGTATCGTGACCTTATTTTAACAAGTTGGCCAACTTCTATTTTGCAAGGGTCACACCAAGTTGCAAAACAATCAACTAGCACTACCTTACCCCTGAACTCACTAAACTCAGCATCTTTCAAGGAATAAAGAGAGAAAGAAGGTTTATTCTCTGGATAACGGATTGAAACAATGAAGACAACAAAAAAAGAAACTGCCAAAACCATTAAAACTGCAACTAATAACTTGGTTTCCCTATTTTTCCCCGACTCTTCTCCAATTCCAGTTTTACCTCGACTTTTCCTGTGCTGGGGCAGCTTCTTTTTACCCACTTCACTTACACCTAAAAAGAAAAAAATCCTCCCAAAGTTAATCCTTAGTTGCTGCTTCGATTCAGGTGTCTCTTTTTTGTTTTCATATATAAATTTTTTAGATTTTCATCCTTCCAACTATATTTCTAATGACATGTAGCCTTTTTTTAAAAAACTGGCATTATAAACTGGGGCATGTAAGATGGTTCTACAACTAAGAAGGATGAAACCTGCCTGATCCCTAAATTATTCAGTACAGAAACAGTGAAACCAAAAAATACACCGGCAAAAAGATACTTGAAAGTTCACGTAACACAAACCTTAAGGAAAAAAAGGTCACTTTAGAAAGTAACTCCAAAGATGAACCCAGTGGGAATACATCGTAACCAAAAATCTTCAAAATGAAAGAGAAAAATTAAAAAATAAAAAAGGAAAGAGTTAAGGAAGAAACATTCACCCTCCGTTTTTAACTTTCCATGGCAACATGTGTCGTGGTTTCAACTACTCCCTTTATCTTACGTACCTCATCAATTATTTTTTTAAGTTGAGCAGTGTCTTCAGCTTTAACGCAAGCTATAACGTCGTAGGGGCCAGCGAAAAGGTAAATGAAAGGTTTTCCATCTATTTCCACCAATTGCTCCTTTATCTGCTTCGATGCTCTACTGATAACCCAGAACTCCTTCCCAGGCAAAACCTTCATCATTATAAGAGCCAACAACTCCTTTCACGGCCTAAAACAATAAATCCACAATTCAAACATTCCCCGTTAAAATAAGAAGTAACCTTTTTTAAAATTTTTTGCTTTAACTTAAAAATTCAAGAAAAAGATGTTCCTTCAAAAAAATGAACTACGTAAGTAGCAAAAGCATCTAGTTACCTTTAAAAAGCTACAAAAAGAAAAGTAATGCAAAAATACCAATTTAAGGAACATAGAACCAGCAACCATTTCTGTTGAAATAGTTTAAACTCGAATGGAAGGTAGTGGAAAATAAAAATTAATTAAGCAGTTGCAATCAAAATAAAGACAAATCAAATCCATCCGAAAAAAACATGAAATGCAAAGAACCCCCTTTTAATTAGAAACCAGGTGGCAGTTTTATATCCCTTATTTAACAGCATTTTTTTAAGTGTAAAGGGGTGTAATTATTTAATTGAAGCAAATGAATGGAGAATATACGCGTTTTCTGACTCAAGGTTTTAAACCGTTTAACCCCTTAGAGTTAGCTGAGAAAACAGAGAAAATAGTCACTAGGGAAGGGGTTAACGGCCAAGAAAGAAAATACACCGCCTTCTACTCAGTACCTGTATATGGAGGAATAGCAACAGGTTATGCAGTAGGCTGCTGCCTACGATGCATCTATTGCTGGAGCAATTGGTCAAGAGACTTTCCGGAGCTGTTTGGGAAATTTTACTCTCCAAAAGAAGCAGCTGAAAAACTGTTCGAAGCAGCAAGGAGAGGAATCACCTATTCAAGTTATTGGAGGAAAGTTATACCTGAAATTGACAAGTTAAGAGTTTCAGGCTGCGAACCAACCATTGGCAAAAAACATTTACTCTCCCTACTGCAGCACGTCACAGCCTCTAAATACTCACTCTTCATTCTTGAAACAAATGGCATCCTCTTAGGTGCTGACAAAAATTATGTGAAGGATTTAGCTGAATTCTCCTCAAAAATTTACGTAAGGGTTTCCTTTAAAGCTGCAACACCTGAAGGCTTCACTGAAAGAACAGGTGCAATAGGGAAATACTACACATTACCCTTCAAAGCCCTAAAATACTTACTTGACGAAGGAATTTATGCTAGAGCTGCAGCAATGACAGACAGCAGAATAATGCCGAAAGAGGAAAGGGAGCTACTGATCCAGAAATTAGGTGAAATAGATCCCCGAATAGCTGAAAACCAAAATGAACTTGAAGAAGAACAAATAGACGGCTACAACACGACAGTACAGCGCTTAAAAGCTTTCACGGACCCCAAATACGCAAAAAAACTAAAAAACAAAATAATGAAGAAACTCAGTGCAGAAGCAACTTAAAATCATAACCCCCTCCTGCAATTCCTTACAACCCACCTCTTTCACTTGATTTCCAACGAGTCACCGGCGTAAAATTCTTTAAACGCTTCAGGCATTAATCCAGCTATTCTAGCCTTCGCCTTAAAGCCTGTACAATGCATAGGCGCAACAATTTCAGGTTTTATTTCACTTAACTCCCTTAAAGTCTTATCCAGCCTCTCCTTACTTGCGTCAATAAGGTGGAAACCGCCAATCACAGCCTTAACCCTCCTTGCCTTTGTTAACTTTAAAGAATACCTTAAGGTATTAATTATTCCAGTGTGGCAGCAACCACACAAAACCACCAAGTCATCCTTTGACACCTTGATAAGTAAAGCTTGGTCGTCAACCAAAGGGTCCTTAACAAAATTTCCTTCCTCAACAGTGTAATACCCTTTAACAGATTCAAAGTCAGTGGTTCGAGGAATTTCACCTGTTGTTAAAACCTCTTCACTCAAAGCAACAGAGTTCCTTGCTAAAACTAAAAAACCACCTGCATCCTCTACTTCCCTTCCTGGGAAAGAGGGGCCCACGTACGTCAACTTTTTCCTTCCAGAATCAGGCATGAAAGCGTATTTAGGCTTAAAAATATCAGGATGAGCTAACACTGGGACTCCATGATTAATTTCCTTTAAAACCTTAACAAGGCCGCCAGTATGATCATAATGGTTATGGCTAATAACCACAGCATCAACTGAACCCAAATCCACACCCAACTCCCTAGCATTGTTAATTAATACATCACCGGTCATGCCAGTGTCAAACAAAACCTTAACAATAGGCTCCGTGCCACCGGCCTCAACAAACAAAGCTAAACCATTCTCAGCCAAAACAGGCCCCTCAAAATGAGTTACAGAATCAACCAAGGCAGTAACCTTCACCTTCACCACACGTCACCTCCACCACTCCATAAACTATTACATAAAGCTCCTCTATCGAACAAGAAACCTTTTAAAACTTAAATTTAACCTTTACCAAAGCCACAAATCCGCCACAAAAAATTAGTTACATCACTTTCTCACACGTCAAAGAAAACTGAGAAAACCTTGAAAAACCCTCCTTCAACAATACTTTATTACTCAAATTATTCTTGTTTCCTATTTTACAAAAAGTTGCAGGAACCTAAAGATTATGGAGGAAGACGATTTCTTGATTGAAATTAAAGGGGAATGTTTTTAAATAAAAGGGGTTAGACAAAAATTTGAGGCATTGATCAAGTGCTGAGCAAGGGTTGAATGTTAAGTGCTGAATAAAGGATCCATGAGTTTAAACCTTAAACTTTTAAACGTTTAGACTTTAAACATTTAAGTATTTTCAAGAAAGGTTAGGAGAAGGGAAACGTTATGACTGAGGCGAAGAAGCTTCCGAAGCATTACAACCCTGTTAAGGAGGAACCTAAATGGGTTGAAAAATGGAAGGAAATGGACCTTTACAAATTTTCAAGAGAAAACAGCAAAGAAGTTTTTGTGATTGATACACCACCCCCCTTCACAAGCGGTGAACTGCACATAGGAAGGTCCTACGCCTGCATAATCAGCGATACAGTAGCCCGTTACAAAAGAATGAAAGGGTTCAATGTCCTACTGCCCCAAGGCTGGGATACACAGGGGCTACCTACTGAATTAAAGGTGGAGAGAGAGTATAAACCAAAAGACATGGATTCTTTCTTGGAGGCCTGCAAGGATTGGACAGCAAAAGCAATTAAGAAAATGAAAGACGCCATGCATAGGTTAGGTTACATACCTGACTGGAGTTTTGAATATAAAACAATGGACCCCAGCTACCACAGGAAGGTTCAACTTTCTTTGATTGAAATGTTTGAGAAGGGCTTGCTTTACAGGGGGAAACATCCTGTTCATTGGTGTCCCTACTGCAAAACAGCTTTAGCGCAGGCTGAAATAGGCTATGTTCAAGAAGAGGGTTTCTTGAACTACATAGTTTTTAAGGTTGAGGGGGAGCCTGTAACCGTTGCAACAACTCGGCCTGAGCTTCTTCATGCCTGTGTGGCAGTAGCTGTCCACCCTCAAGATGAAAGATACATTCATTTACATGGTAAAAAAGCTGAAGTTCCCTTGTTTAAACGTGAAGTACCTGTTTTAACAGATAAAGAAGTGGACATGGACTTCGGAAGCGGTGTAGTTATGATTTGCACGTTTGGAGACGAGCAAGATATAAAGTGGGTTAAAAGGCACAGCCTCCCTATAATTCAGGCTGTTAATGAACGGGGGGAATTGATTAATAGTGGCAGATATGATGGATTGAGGATCCCTGAAGCTAGAGAAAAAATGGTTAAGGATTTGGAGAAGGAGGATTTGCTTCTGAAGCGGGAGAGGATTCCACACAGTGTCTTGGTTCATAAGGAAAGGTCAACTTGCCAAAAACCTGTCGAGTTTCTTTTAACGTGGCAGTTCTTCATAAAAACTCAACCTTACAAGGAAAAAATAAAGGAAGAGTCTTCTAAAATGAGGTGGGTGCCTAAAGAATCATTGAACAAACTTTTCGGTTGGGTTGACAGTATAGAGTGGGATTGGGTGATTTCTCGTCAAAGAACTTTCGGTACACCTATCCCCTTCTGGGTGTGTAATAAATGCAATTACTTGATTCCAGCTAGGAAAGAGGATTTGCCTGTGTACCCTGCTGTTCAACCGTCCCCTGTTGATAAGTGCCCAAGGTGCGGTTCAGAAGAGATAGAAGGGGTGACGGATGTTTGTGACTGCTGGGTTGACAGTTCAATAACTCCGTTAGTGATTAGCGGTTGGCCTGATAAAAGAGATCTTTTTGAGAAAACTTACCCCTCAACTTTAAGGCAGCAGGGTTCTGAAATCATAAGGACCTGGGCCTTTTACACGATTTTCAGATCTCTTTCCTTGACAGGTAAACTTCCTTTCAAGGAGTTGTTAATAAACGGAATGATTTTCGGCCCAGACGGTAAAGCCATGTCAAGCAGTTTAGGCAATGTCATAATGCCTGAGGAAGTGGTTGGTAAGTACGGTGCAGACTCACTTAGACAAACCTTGCTATCCTTCACAATAGGCTCTGACTTCCCCTTCAAATGGAAAGACATAAAATACGCAAGCGATTTCCTCCAAAAATTCTGGAATGCATTCAGGTTCGTCCATCCTCACCTTGAAACCCTTAAAAACCAACGAGAAATAGGGGCAGATAAGCTTGAAACCATAGATAAATGTTTCCTTGCAAGATTACAAACCATAATTTCCCAAGTGACATGGGAATATGAAAAATACAGGTTTGATAATGTGCTGCGGATCCTAAGGAAATTCATTTGGGAAGAATTCTGTGACTACTACATCGAACTCGTCAAATGGAGAGTTTACTCAAAAAAGGAACAACTGAAAAAATCAGCAGTTTACACCCTGCAAAAATCAATTTCAACATTTACCAAAATGATGGCGCCAATAACTCCCTTTTTCAGTGAAGAACTCCATCAATACTTGCCAGGGAAGAAAGAAGACAGCGTACATGCAGAAAAGTGGCCTGAACAAGACATTTCCCTAATAAACAAAGAGTTAGAAGAAACTTGGAAAGGAATCATGGACATAGTTTCAACCGTCAGAAAATACAAAGCAAAAAACAACCTTAAACTTAAACATCCACTCAAAAAAGTAATTATTTCCACACCTAAAAAACACTTCCACATGATGAAAAACTGTTTACAGGATTTAAAGGAGACTTTGGTTACAGATGAAATAGAAGTTAAAGTTGATGAAGGAAGAAACCATCCTGTCTGCGAAAAAATCCTTTAACCGCCATACTCTAGAAGAAAACTTTTAATTTCCTCCTTAAAGAAAAGCTTCAAAACATAGGTTTCCATTTATCCTTACCTAAACATTTAACTTCATTACCTAACTAAAGAGGAAAGATAATTTAATGTTAATTTCCTCTTTAACAAAAACTAAACATCCTTCCACTTTTACTTCTGTAAATGTTCCCTTTTTAAAGATAAAAGAAGCCTATATACGCATCAAAAACTTATTGTGTTAATAACGACGTCACAGCCACTATAGGCTTTAGAGTAAACCAAATTTTTGATAAATTGGTTGAGAATTTAGTTGCTATAAAGCTTTTGAGAAGATTCAGCTGTTTGGCTTTTAAACTAAGAAATTTACTACTGGAGTAGGTTATTAACAAAGGGTGTTCAGAAGGTATTCTTATAAAGTTATTCAAGAAACAACTCGTTTAAGCCTGTAGTTTCTGTTACTCTTCTCTTAACTTTCAAACTTGTCTTCAACAACACAATTTCATTCGTTACACTTACCCTGCCTCTGATTAAATGTCCCCCAACAACCTTTTTTTCTTGGTTGCCCAAAGCTGCATGCAGATGGAAAACGTATTCCCCGTCTTGTTTAGAAACGTTGCCTGTTAAGGAAAGGAGTTCATGGGGTTCATCAAATTTTTGAGGCGTATAATTTCCTTTTTCTTTGAAGTAACCAAGTTCAAACTGTTTCAGTTGCCCCAAGCCAGATAAAACAACAGCTGTTTCAACATTATGTTTCTTACAAACCTTTTCCAACTCTTCATAAATATCTTCACCCGGAAATAACCTAACAAAAATTAGGTTTTGCTCTTCCTTACTTTGCACCTTAACCACCTGCAATATTTACTTATTTCCTTTACTCCCTTTCTTAGAAAACAAAGGAAGTTTTTAAAAATTAATGTGCAACCCCGACATGGGGCTTTGCCTTTCCAGGAAAAGGGAAGAAAATTAATGGGGGAAAAAGGCAAGGCGTAACACATCAGTTTAAACATAAAACAAGTCATTTTCCCTTTTTCCGCAAAAATAAGAAAGAATAAATTTAGAACTGCCTTCAATATCTCTTTATAGCGTCTTCTAAGCCTGCAGCGAACATTTCATAAAAGAAATTTTTTACAGGTAACGGAAACCCTTCCAAATAAAAGCTGTACCTCTTCCGTATCTTTTCAACTAATTTTTTATGTATTTCTCCCCCTAAACATTTCTTAGCTGTTTTAACCCAGTCCTCAATGGTTTTTAAACTAACTTCCAAAGTTTTTAATGCATCACTTCCCTCAACTGCACCGTAATGAGCGAAACCAACTATTTCAGGTTTATACTTCAATATTTTCTTTATTGAACTCACATAATTTAAGTACTTGAAACTGGGGTGAAAAGCAGTGGGTAAAATAACAGGGTTGGGGCTGCAGAGGATCCCTGCAGCATCACCTGTGAAAACAAACCTATTTTTTCTTTCATAGAAAGATAAATGGCCTGAAGTGTGGCCAGGTGTAGCTAAAGCCTCTATTTCTAAGCCTCCGCCAAATTTGACCGTGTCACCCTCACTTAAAGCAACAAGTCTGTTTTCATCATTAACTTCCTCTATCAACCCAGCATATTTACCAAAAATTTTTTTAGCAGCCTCATTCATTTTGGATGGGTTCTTTAATGTTTCTATTGAATATTTGTGCGCAGCTAAAACACTGTTTGGGAGGTTCTTAAGAAGTAAGGGACCGCCGGCTAAATGGTCAAGATGCCTATGAGTTACAAATATGTATTTCACGCTCTTAAAAGGCACTCCAAACCTTTTTAATCCCTGTAAAATAATTTCCGCCGATACACGGTGTCCCGGCTCAATAACTGCAACACTCTCCCCCCTAATTATGAAAGCTGAATTAAACTTCTCCCTACCCCAACCGTCTACACTTAACATCAGAATTTCTTTGTTCAACCATCCTTCATCAAAAAAGTAACCCAATTCAACCCCCTGACAAGTTTTTTAACTTATGAAGAAACTCAGCTTCATTTTTCTAAAGAAGCAGAATGTCTTCAACAAAAAACATATTGCCTTGTTACCTTGCAGGTGTTTTCTTCAAGATTTTCGCCACCAACCCATTTTTCTCTATATTTAAATATTTTATCTTTTTAAAAACAAAAGAAAATTTTAAAAGTTTCCAGCTAGAAACATTGCTGTACCTGTTAATAAGTTACTCCTTCTTTTGTTTAGTTCTATTCTTTCGACATTTACGTAAAGTCTTAAAAATGGGTAATAACAATCCTTATCCACATGATCCCTGTTATCCTATATTGCTTCAGCTTTTTCTAAAATTCAACTGTGACTTTGCTATCCCTTATGAATTTACGGTTGGCTTGTGTCTTATTTGGACTCTATTTCTTACCTTTAAGATTTCTTTGATATCTGCTAAAATTTATACTTGATCCATTTTAGGCTGTAGGGGAGTGTTAACAGCTGAAACTTTTGAAAAAAGAACAGTGAAAGTTATGTTGAAACATCAATGAATCAGGTGAAGTGATGGTTTTTAATAAGGAAGTGGACTTAACGTTTAAGTTTTCAAAAAATAAATTTTTATTTCCATGATAAAAAAGGTTACTTTTTTAAACTTATAAACAGTTAATATTTAACAATTCCTAAAAAGGAGAGAAGTGAGGAAATATGGAACATGAAAAGGGAAGTAGCCTAGATTCAGGGCGGAAAGAGAAAATTATGGAGATTAAAACGATAACTGAAGAAAAAGAAAAAATTAAAACTAAACTAGCTAAAGTGAAACATAAAATAGCTGTTTTAAGTGGTAAGGGAGGCGTAGGTAAAAGCGTAGTGACAGCCAATTTAGCAACAGCACTTGCTTCACATGCCAGGTTCATAGGTATATTGGATGCAGACTTCCATGGCCCTTCAATTCCTAAAATTTTAGGGGTGAGAGGGAACATGTTAAGTTCAGGTCCTACAGGCATTTTTCCTGTGATAGGGCCGTTGAACATGAAAATTGTTTCTTTTGATTTCCTTTTACCCCAAGATGAAACCCCTCTCATTTGGAGAGGCCCCCTGAAAATGAATGCGCTGCGACAGCTTCTTTCACAAATTGTGTGGGGCTCACTGGATTACTTATTGATAGATTTGCCGCCAGGTACTGGCGATGAGCCCCTCAGCATCGCTCAGTTAATCCATGGGTTAGATGGGGTTATAATTGTAACAATTCCCTCTGAGGTTTCCCAAGTAGTGGTTAAAAGATCTATAGGGTTCACTAAGAGACTGAATTTATCAGTGATTGGCGTAATAGAGAACATGGCTGGGTTCATTTGTCCGAAATGCGGTTCTAAATACGACATTTTTGGTTCAGGTGGGGGAAGGAAGATAGCCGAAGAACTTAAAGTACCGTTCCTGGGAAGCATTCCTTTAGACCCTAGAATATCTCAGTGTTCAGACTCCGGTGTACCATTCATTGTAGAGGATCCTGACTCAGAAGCCACAAAAAGCTTCAATGAAATAGTTGATAAAATAATTGAGAAAGTAGAAGGGGAAAGTTAAAAATAATTCTTACATGAACGGAGAAATTAACCAGTAAAAGGTTTAGCAAAAAAGTCTATGCTCTGAAAAAGCCTTCGTGGAAATTTTTCTTTTACCTTAACAGTTACCTCAAAACTTTACAACATTGATTGCATAACATGTGATAAAATCATTGAATTTAAAAAGAAATAGATACTAATATGTAAAATAAGTTTACTTATAATGAATTAATTGGAAAAGTTTATCATTCAAAAATTGTTTAGTTTATATAAGGTTAATGCCTTATTTGGTGTAGAGGTGTTTTTAAAGTATTTAGGAGAAAGAGGGAGATGGTGTCTTAATTTGCCTCCTTACGAAGTAATTGCTCCTCCTTACACATTAGAGCATTATTTCGGCACTCATGATAAGCTTGACTCTTTTGATTTACAGATTATTTCGGAGATGTTGAAATCAGGCCCTAGAAACCTTACGGTTGTGGCTGAGAAACTTGGTAAACCTCAACAAACAGTTAATTATAGGGTTAGGAGGTTTGACAGTGAAAAACTTGTAGGTTTCAAGGCTGTTTTTGATTTAACTAGACTAGGTCTAGAACATTTGGGGGTTTTAACAAAAATAAATTTAAGTAAACAACTCGTTACTGAAGAACTGCTTACACCACTCCCTTTCTGGCGTCTTTTAGCTGTAATCGACGGCTTAAACGGTAGAGGAGGATACGTAAGGTACAGTATCCCCGAAAAAAAGAAATATGAATTGATTAAGTACCTGAAATACCTCAAAGAAAACTCTTTTATTGAAGAATTTGATTTTTACACTCTCCATCAACCAATCTACCCTGACATAAACTTAAATTATTACCTGAAAGAACGTACAAGAATAGGTGGGAACGTTTTTAACTGGTTAGATCTAATTATGAAAATCGATGAAATTGAACCTTTCAAAATAGATGAAGGAAAGAAAGAACTTTTTAAATTCAACCTAAAGGATCTCTTCTTTATTTCAAGACTTGAACTTAATGCACGAGAAAAATTTGTTGACATAGCTGAAAAAATGGGAAGGCTCTTTAAGGAGGAACCGACAAATTTTCTTCCATGGTTATCTAAGAGGTATAAAACATATTTAGAGGAAAAGATTATAAGGAAGTTCCACCCTTACATTTTCCCCTACTCTGCAAAACAAACTTTGCTACTAATGGTTAATTTTGTTTTCTCAAACGAAAACTTCCTCCTTAAGTTCCTGAATGCTTTAAAGGAAGTACCGTACAGAACAGTTTGTGACAAGGTGAAAAATGAAAACAGGCTTTTCTTCCTAATTTTCTTACCAGTTTACGACTTAAGTGTTTTTCATGACTTCGTTTATCAACTGGCTGAAACAGGAATAATTAAGGCAGGTAACATATATTTCGGCACCCACAAAAAAATCTGGAACAATGTGTTACTATATGAAATTTATAAAGATGGAGAATGGAAAATAAGCTTTGAGGACCTTATCAAAGCCGCTGGAAAAGTTGAGGAAAGCAAGAAATACGACTTCATTTAAAAAATTTTAGAAGCTAAATATGAACTTTTAGTTCCGGTTTCTCCTTTGTTCGGTACGGTTGCGAATCGGGGAATGCTGCAATTGCTGAAAAAGCCCCTGCACTGGTTAATTTAACAGCTAACTTTCTGCCCAAAAACCTTGTTTGAACCAGCCCTTTCTGCTCTAATTGCCTTACGTGATAACTTATCCAGGCCAGGTTTCTTTTAGTTGCTGCCTCACCCATTTTTTCAGCTAACTTCTCCAAGGAAGGTGAATACCCCTTCATTTCATAGTATAAAGTTTTCAGAATCAATGCTTTCTTTTCATTAGATTTAGAAGAAACGGAGGGAATATCTAAAGGGATGGAAGGTATTTCAAAAACTTTCCCAGCCTTCTGAGCAATCACTTCCATCCTTGTGTATTCACTGGCGGAGACATAAATAGGTTTAGCGCCATGTAAAAAACATGCTAAAAGGGCAGCAGAAGCAACTAAACGAGTTCCGCCTGTAATGTTGACATAAACTTCTCTTCCCTCCACTTTTTCCCTGAATATAACCCTTTCCAACCCTTTAAAGGCTTCAATGAAATTAAAAAAATTTATATAAACTTCCTCAAAATCTGAAACAACATATCTAAGTTTCTCCTTTATCCTCGCCACTAACTTGTCGATTACAGTCTCTACTTTCCTGTTATAGTCTGAAACGTTGCTGTTTCTCACAATTATTACTTTCCTGGAAGGGTAAGCCCTAAAACCTTCTAAAATTCTCTCCTCCTCTAACCCCTGAAGAAACATGTACACTTGCTTAGTCAATTTCTTCGCCAATATCCAGAAAATTTTTTGGATATATAAATTTATTTCTTTTATACTTAAAAATTTTTCTTGATTAAGTTTTTTCTTTTTCATTCAAGCAAAAAAATGTTCTTCTAGATCTTTTTTTTCTTGGTAAAAAATTTTTCTTGGAAAAAACATGTAAAAATGAGAAAAGCTTAAATACTTCTTTTTTAACAATTTAAACAACTCCCTCTCTACAATTAATAAGTCATATTTAAAATATGAAAAAATATGCTTCTTTTCTGGTGTACTCTTCATGATTCCGCAAGCAGCGTTAAGTAAAGAAGTGATCGAGAACTATTTTGAGACTTCTGTTAAGCGCAGAGTTAGACCTTTAATTGAGGTTTCAGGACTGTTTAGCAGCCTTGAGGAACCTGTAAACAATTACCAGAAAATTTTGTTGCGTTTGAAGGAGTTAGCCTCTCAAAGGAAGTATTTAATTGAGGTTTTGAAGGAGAGAGTTAATGTTGGTAAAGTTAAGAGAAAGAATTCTAAAGGGGTTTTTGCAGGTGTTGATACTGGTGTAAGTGGTTTAAATTTAGTTTCAGGTTTTCTTCCCTCAATAAAAGCTGTAGGTGTTGTTTTTAAAGATTTCAAGCTGATTAGAGAGCCCTTGGTAATTACATTCCTCAACAATGACATATGGGTTACTGAAAAATTTCCTAAGTTAAGGGCTGGTTTATTGGGTTTCTATTTTCAGTTTAAATTAGCAAAAAAGTTAATTGAGGAATGTAAGCCTGACATTCTCTTCTTCGACGGATCTTTACTGATAAACAATGTTTATTACCCAAACAAAATTTATTCTTCAGTTGATTACCTTGAATTATTTAAGGAAACAGTTTCTTCAGCTGTTTCCTTAATTAAAGAGTGCGAAGAAAGAAACATAGGCTTAATAGGTTTCATCAAAAGATGTAGAAGTACACATTACTCAAAGAAATTGCTTTCTGAGATTCCGTTTACTTCAAAAGGTTTCCACAGAGTTGCTGTACCAGATGTGAGCCTGTTGAACCCTGTTTTAAAGAAAGGGGAGTACACTCCCCCTTTCAAAGTAAGAGGGTTAATGAGCAATGTTTACAAAGGTAAATCGGTTGGGGAAAGAGGGGCCGCAAATATTTACGCTTTCTACATAAAAACAGTTGAGAACAAAGTTTACAGAGTTGAGTTTCCCAGTTACCTCTTAAAAAGCTTCAATAAAATAGTTTCGTCTTTAATAGGTGTATCAGATCCTTTAACTGGCCTACCTTATCCAATATATGAAGCAGATGCATTATCTAAACTCACAGACGAAGCAGTATCCACGGGATACTTATCCCTGTATTCAGAATTGATTAACGAAATAGAGGAAGGGAATTTTTCACTTAAGGACTTGGATTTGCTTGATTTGCACTTCGGTGAAAAAGTGAGGGGTGAAAATGTAGATGAAACAGATCGGAAGAATCCTTTCAGGCTCCACAATAGATGAAATTTACTTTGTGGTTCTGAAAGGAAAGAAGGTAAGAATTGGAGGTTACTACTTAATTGAACATCCCCTTAAACACTCCTTAACTCACCCCTGCTATGTTTTGCTGAGGGTTTTTGATTCTTACCCCTACAACCCAGAAATGAAAATAGGGTCAGCTGGACCCTTAGCTGGAAGCAGAGGAATAAATTTTATACATGGAAAACACATAGAGTACTTTGTAGCCTTAGCTGAACCTTTAGGTTACTACGACAACGAAAACAAAAAGTTTAGGTCACTTGAAACAGTGCCTTCCACCTGGGCTTTAGTTTACGAGCCTTCAAAGGAGTTATTAAATAAATTACTTGGCAAAGGGAACCTTAACAAAGACGGAGTTTACTTACCTATTGGGAAAACCGTTTCCTTCGACATACCTATTTACTTGGACCTGGGAGCTGTGGCTAAAGGCCACTTGTTCATAGCTGGAATGACCAGGTCAGGAAAATCCAGTTTTGTCGTAAACATGATAAAAAATTCAATGGAAACTTTTGACCCTCCCCCAAGGTTTGTTGTGTTAGACAGAAGGGGAGAGTATGGAGTGTTAAGCCGGTTCGGTGCTAAAGTTTTTTCTTACCGGTGCTTTCTTCCAAAAAACGAAGTTTTAGAGCCGTACGTGGTAGTTGACAGGCTTGGCTTAAACAAAAACACTTCTGTAGGTAAGTTAGTTAGGGACTCAGTGATTGAAGTTTTAAACAGGAAAATGGAGTTAACACCTAAAAACCTTTTAACAGTTGCTAGTGAATTAAGTTACTCAATGAGCAAAAGAAACAGCGAAAAAGACTTGGATTACCTAGAGTGGACTTTAAAAGTTAAGGGAGGGTTCCTGAAAAAGAAGAAAGAGAAGGAATTAGACATTATTGAAATGATTTACAAGGAACCTGTGGTAGTGATTGATTACTCTCTAGACTCAAATTTAGACGACCAATACATTACAACACGTGAAATAATAAAGAAAATAGTTAGGTACGGCATCAAAAGAAGGAAAGAGGGAGATTTCGCTGTTATTTTGGTTGTTGAAGAAGCCCAATACTTTATACCTGAAAAAACAGCCCCCATACTTGGCTCCCCCTCAGCAACAAAAGTAGATAAAGTTTTTATTGAAGCAATCAGCCAAGCAGGAGGCTACAACATAGGTTTTGTAGTTGTCACCCAAAGACCCGCGTATGTCTCAAAATGTGTACCAGAACATACAGAAATAATTTTACAAGACAAACTGGTTCCAATTAAGGAATTGTTTGAGGAAGTTAAACAGTATAGTGAAAGGGTTAAAGTTGGTAACGAAGAAATACTTTTCCCAAGCCGTCAATTAACATTGCCCTACATAAACAAAGAACTTGCTGTAAAAGAGGCTGTTGTTCAGGCTTTAATGAAAAAGAAGGAGAAAAACTTGGTTTTAGACATTGAAACAAAAGATGGCTTCAGAATAGAATGCACCCCGAAACATAAACTTTACATACTGTCCAGAAACCAAGTAAAGGAAACACTTGCTTCAAATGTGAAGAAGGGAATGAAAATTTTGAGGCTGAAAAATAGTGAAGTATCTTTTTCAGAGGTTGAAAAAATAAATGAAAGAAGAGTGAAAATAGTTTACGACCTGCAAACAACCTCAAACAGGTACTTGGCAGGTGAAGGATACTTTCTCGTCCATAACTCAGTTATATCGCAATGTAACACTGTGCTGTGTTTCAGGTTAAAATCAGGAAATGATCAAGATGCTGTAATAAGGTATACTGAGTATGGTGGAAACTACATGAAGCGTTACCTTTCAGGTTTAGCTACTCATGAAGCATTAGGTTTCGGTTTAGGAATAACAGCCCCCTTCCCGATCTTACTTGAAACAAAAGTGGATGTTTTCCCTGAAAAAGCTTCTCAGCCTGCAAGCGAAGCTTGGAAAAAGATGGCTGAGCAAAGAAGGGAATTATTAAAGGTCACAAGCGTAAAAGTTTAGGAAATAAGAGGTAAGGAATAAATTCAAGACTCTTTGATGAAAAGTTTTGGAGGGGTTCCTTCACTATGTTTCTTCTTAGGTAGAGTGAAATGGAAAACAGACCCCTTGTTAGGTTCACTTTCAACCCATATTTTTCCCCCAAGTGTTTCAACTATCTTTTTACAAATTGAGAGACCTATACCCGTTCCTTTATACTTTAAAGGATGCAACCTAGTAAATGGTTTAAAAATCTTTTCCTGATTCTCTTTCCTTATTCCTATGCCGTTATCTATTACTTTGAAGTGGTACATTTCCCCTTCTACTTTGCACTCTATTTTCACGACAGGTTTTTTTGATTCATTAAATTTTAAACCGTTATCTATCAAGTTCTGAAATAACTGTTTCATTTGAACCCTTGAAGCCTCTATCGTCGGCAAATTGCTGTAAATAACTTCACCTCTACTTTCTCCAAGTGACTCCCTCACTTCATCAACTAACTGGTTTAAATCCACTTTTTCAAACTCTACAGCTCCCCTACCAACCCTAGATAAAGTTAACAAATCCTTAATCATTTCTTGTAAACGGAGAGAGTTCTCTTTCAGCCTTTCAAGATACTTCTTACCCTGCTCATCCAGTTTATCACTATAATCCTCTAAAAGGAAAGTTGCATAAGCCACTATACTTCTTAAAGGAGCGTTTAATTCATGTGAAACCATGTAAGTAAATTCTTCCAACCTTTCCTCTGCTTCCTTCCTTTCAGAAATGTTCCTATTAACTCCTAAATAAGCTTTCTTCCCTCTATAAATTATCGGTTGACTACTTACCTCCACCCAATAAATTGACCCATCCTTCCTTTTATGTTTAGTTTCAAAAACAAACCCATCCTTATCTTTTTCATCAATCTTCCTCTTCAAAGCTAACCAATCTTTTTCAGTCATTCCCTCATTTATTTCCCAAATCTTCATGTCCAACAATTCTTTTTCCGTGAAACCTGTTTCCAAACATGCTTTATCGTTTGTTTCCAGTATTTGGCCGTTTTGGTCCACAATATAAATTTCATCCCTGAGACCTTGAAAAACGCGTCTGTACTGCTCCATTAATTCCTTAAGTTCACGCTGTGCTTTTTTGTATTCTGTTATTTCCCTGCCTGAACTTAGTATCCCTATAGGTCTGCCTTCAGAGTCTCTTAAAACGATGTTACGCCAAGTAAACCATTTCTCTTCACCATCCTTTGTAAAGAGAGGGTTTTCTCTGTACTTCAGAGATTCATCTTCCTCCCCTGCCAACAACCTTTCAAAAACATTCACTACTTCATCCCTAAATTGTTCAGGGATAAATAGAGTTGGGTCTTTACCCACTATTTCCTCTGGTTCAATGCCTAAAATTTCACAGCCCCTCTTATTTATGAACCATACTTTAAAGTCTGAACCAATCATACTTAAAATAACATCTGCATTATCAACATATTTACGCAAAATATTTCTCTCAAGAGCTCTTTCAATGTTGTCAACCAGTTCAGAAAACATGTTTTCAAGATCAGTTCCCTTTTTAACATACCCATCAGCACCAAATCTCCAAGCTTTTATAACAGTTTCCTCCCCTCCTCTCCCAGTGAAAAGAATGAAAGGGGTTAACTTGTCTTTCTCCCTAAATTCTTTCAGAAAATCTAAACCACTTTTCCCAGGCATAACATAATCGGCAACTATTACATCAAATCTTTTCTCCTTGATTTTTTCGTAAGCTTCTTCAACAGAAGAGGCTGAAGTAACTTGGAACCTGCCTCCCCACTTCTTCTCCAAGAAACGCTTAGCAATGACAAGAAAATCTTTTTCATCATCAACATAGAGAATCCTGATAAGTCTCTTATTTAATCCTTTACACATTTCCGTTTTCCCGAATTAAATGATGTCTTCACCCTTATTTAAAAATTATTTATTTTCAGTAAATAAGGTAAGGATTTTCAATCCTTCCAAAAATTAAACCTGAAAAATTCATCCACAAAAAAGGTACTGAACCCCGCCAGAAAGACCAGAAAACTGTTTTTAACCTGCACCGAAAAGGAAACCGAAATAATTAACTCCCAACACATTAAACCCATAAACTCACTTCACCAAACCCCTGCCTGGAAAAATCCATCGCTTCACCCCTCTACTCGAGAAAAATAAACAAAAACCCTAACAAACATGAATGTATGTTTCTAGCCTTAATCTCATCTCCCTCTAACTCCTCACTCTCCAACTTCAACAACTGTTATTACTCTTCCAGAGCTTGAGACAACCATAAGGATTCAAGTAACCTCTACAATTAAATGAGCAAGAAAAGTTTGTTTATAACAGAGTTGTTCACCTTTAAACAGGAAATAGTTTGATAAGTGACCAGAAATAATTCTACATTAGTGAAATTGAAAATAGTAGATGAAGAAAAACCAGGTGGAGCTGAATCAAGACACCTGAAAAACATGAAGATTTAGAGGAAAGGAAAGAAGTCTTTAAAATCCCCAGAGAGTAAGTTCCAGGTTTGATAAAGGAAACAATCAGGGTTTTAGCTGATAGGGATGCATACCTCTTCTTTAGGATAGTAATAAGAAACAAAAATGAATAATAGATTATGTCAGTAGATTCTTATCAATGCCAAGCTATTTAAAATGAACAGTCCAATAAAGGTCATTAAATCACGATCTTATCCTAAACCCTTTCAATGTAAACTTAAAAACTTTTTCCCCTCCTCTGTTAGCACCATTTTTCCATCTGGCACCTTTATTAATCCTAGTTCTTCAGCTGTCTCCAAAACATTCTGTAAATTAAGAATTTTTCTTTCTAACCTTTTTAACTGTTACATTTATATTTGACCCAGTTACCTTCAACCTACTCACTATTTCAATATGTTAAGACATAGAAATGTAAGTCTTTAGGATTTCTCTCTCACTCACCATTTAACATATTCACTACAAAACCACCTCAAATTATGACGTATTATGTTTAAAATTTATTTTCTCTTTTCTATTGGCCGTAAATTCATTGTGAATCCTCGGATAGTTAAGCTTTGATCTTTGTGGAGATAGATTAAAGCAGGTTTCTTTGTCTGTACCATTGGATTGTTTTCTGCATTCCCTTTCTAAGGTTGTAAAGGGGTTTGTAACCTAATTCCTTTTTTGCCTTTTCGTTACTGTAAACCCGGTTTGTTTGCATGTCTCTGACAACGGAACGGTGCATAACGAAATCTTCAACTCCTTTCAACCTGTTAATGTACTCTATTATTCCAACAATAAATGTAGCTAGCCAAACAGGAATTGTTTTTTCTGGTGGTTTAACTTTTAAAATTGAAGCAATCACTTGAAAAGCCTCTTTGTAAGTGTAGTAATCGTCACTGGAAATTATGTATGTTTCTCCCGTGCTTTTTTCATTTTCTAAAGCTTTGACAAAACCTTGAACCACGTCTTCGACGTAAGTGAATTGGATGTATTTGTCTCCTTTGCCGGGCAGGAAACTCAGTTTTCCATTGTTTATTGCTTTAATTGTTTGGTAAGAGACGTATTTGTCACGGGGTCCATAAACTCCTGTAGGTCTAATAATTGTTGCAGGGAACCCCTCTTTCATTTTTTCTTTAAGGTATTGTTCAGTTATTAGTTTTGATTTGCCATAGTCGTAGGAAGGGTTGCATGGTGTGTCTTCAGTTGCAGGTATGTTTTCTACTGGGCCAATGGCTTCAGTTGAACTTGTATAAATAAATTTCTCCACTTTATGCTTAGCAGCATCCTCAACCAAGTGTTTAGTGCCTAAAAAATTTGTTTCGTAAAGCAGACGCCATTCAGTGTGAAACTTGAAATGAGCAGCTAAATGTATTACAGAATCCACATCCCTTGTTACATTTTTTATAGTGTCCTTTTTCCTGAAATCAACAACTCTAACTTCTGAAAATAAGTTCTTGATGTCTTTAAGTTTCTTTACGTTACGTACCGCTGCAACTAAATTGTAGCCTTCTTGCCTCAATTTTTCACTGAGGCAATGACCTATGAAACCTGAGGCACCAGTAACTAAAACTTTCAAAAATTTTTCACCTTTTCACCAGGAAAAATTCTCTGGGGATAGGGGCTTTAGAGAAGAATTACCTTTTTTAAAAAATGGCGCCTGGACTCTACTAAAAATTTGCTTAAGTCATTAAACTAAGTTCTTCCTTCTTATCTGACTTTAAACAGTTTCTTAATTAACATTTAATGTACTGTTAAAGATTTCTTTTTCATCCACTTAAAAATTCATTTTTAAAAGTTTTCCATCTACAGATTTTTTTATTTTTCAGAATCTCACAGGTTTTGTGGAGGGTGTGAAGGAAGGAACTGTAAAAGGGAAAGTTTCGAGTTGGCAAAAAATTTTTGGAGGTTTTTAGGAATGGATTTAGGAATTCCTAGAACCATTGAGTGGTTGGACGGTAAAGTTAAATTGATTAACCAGTTAAAACTGCCTTGGAAGCTTGAGTTTATAGAAACTAGAGATTATAGGAGGTTGGGTGAAGCTATAAAAAGAATGGAGATAAGAGGCGCCCCTGCACTTGGTGTAGCTGCTGCTTACGGTTTAGCTTTAGCTGCTTTACAAATCAAGGAAGATGAATTAAAAAATGCTTTGAAAGAATTGGAGAATGCCAAAAAGTTTTTGGAGAAGACAAGGCCCACAGCCGTAAACCTTTTCTGGGCTTTAAACAGGATCTATAACCAAGCCTTAAATTGTTCTTCTGTTGAGGAAATGAAGCAAAAAATTGTTGAAGAGGCTAAAAAAATCACTTTAGAAGATGAGGAAACAAATAAATTGATTGGTGTACATGGAAACAAAATTCTTAGGGATGGAGACACAGTAATAACAGTATGTAACGCAGGTTCATTAGCCACAAGCTACTACGGTACAGTTTTATCACCTATATACACTGCCAAGTCAGAAGGAAAGGAAATAAATGTTATAGTTATGGAAACAAGGCCGTATCTTCAAGGAGCAAGGTTAACAGCTTGGGAGCTTCAAAAAGCGGGGATAAACGTTAAAGTAATAACTGACAACTCAATAGGTATAATTTTAGAAAAAGAGAAAGTTGATTTAGCTTTAGTGGGTGCTGACAGAATAACCAAGGAGGGATACGTTGTAAATAAAATAGGAACTTACCCTTTAGCTTTAGTCTGCAGAGAAAACAAGAAACCTTTCTATTCTGTAGCTCCAACAAGCACTATAGACCTAAGCTCGGAAATAAAGGATGTGGAAATAGAAAAGAGGCCAAGCGAAGAAGTAACTGAAATTTTTGGGAAAAGAATAACTCCCGAAAAAGTTGAAGCTATTTATTACGCTTTCGACATTACTCCCCCATCTCTATTGACCGGGATAATTACTGAAAAAGGAATTCTGAAAAAACCTTTTCCTGAATCGCTGAAAGAGGCTATTAGCAAGTAGCTCAGCAAAATATCCCCCTTCATTAACCATTCCTTAATCCATGTGAGAAAAGGTATAAAGGGAGGCAAAACTTGAAAAAGTGTCAAGAAACATCCCATTTCTTTGACAAAGAACTTTTAACACAAACATAAGTCCTATAACTAACCTTCCCCAAAAAAGGCCTTTTTTGAAATAGGGAAACAATGAGGGAAGCAGATATTCCTGTTATTACTTAAACTTTCCACAAACCTTCTTCCAAAAATTTATTTGGTTGTACATGGTTAAAGAGTGAATTTATCAATTATTTTCTTTTCTTTTTCAGCTGTTATTTCAGCCTTTACTTGTAAGTATTTTTCAAGCCCTGAATTCCTGATTTTATTTTTTAACAATTCATCCACTTGAAAAATCCCGCTTGAATTGCTCATTTTAATTTTTATTTCTACAGGTTTCTCTTTACCTTCTTCTATTTTTATTTCTTCAATAGATAATGCTGAAACTGAATGTATACTTATTTTTCCTATTTCAAAAGGGATTCTTGCCCTTCCTTTAGCCATGTCTAAAGCATCTGCAACCCTCACTATCCCCGCTTCCAAAGTCAGAGGATGAATGTCGTGGTGATGAGAAACAATTGCGTGCAAAACCTCTGTCGAAATTATTGTTTTCACTTCTTCACTGTAAATTCCTTCAAGAACTTCATTTAATAGGTCAGTAGCTAAAACTACACTGAAAAAGTAATGTTTAACTCTGTGTACAGCCATTCCAATATCATGAAGAGCAGAAGCTAATACAATGACGATTTCAGCATCTTCCTTCGCTAATTCGTAATCTTTTTCAATATTTGAAACAATTCCGTATTTGCTTAATATCCTAAAAATTCTTAAAGCAATGTTTGAAACAATCTTTGCATGTGTAGGCCCATGGTCTGTAAAGTTAAGTCTATCAATAGCTGTAATGTTTGCGCTTTTCCAGAGAGTTTGAATTTTCGAGTTGCTGTTAATTCTGTCAACAACAGTTTTTAATTTCTCGTTTTCTTTAATAGGTACCTTAAACACAGTGAAAAATCACCTCTTCTAATTTATTTACATTTTACTTGTTTCACAGTTTCTCTTCCTATATTTTCCAGCTGCGAAGAGAATTGTTTTCTGTTGTTAACTTCAGTTTAAATGAATTTTTCCAATGGTTAAAGGTTCAAGTGAAAGATTTTTTAAGCCAGAAAAAAGTTAGGAAGTGTTCTAAGTAGAAAAAATAATTTAGAAATGTTCTTCTTTAAAAATTTTGTTAAACTTTGTTGTTTTTCAAAGTATCAAAAATAAACAAAGTAAGCGGAGACTTGATTTAAGTGTGCAGTACAAGCTTAAAAAGTTCATTTATTTGTTGCTGCGTTTCTTAAGTAAAAGTTAAATTGGGCAGTGAAGCTAAAACATTAGAAGTCCCTAAATGTTTTGTAAAAATATGCTTTTAACATTATAAAAGAATTATTTTCTTAAAAGGGAAACCTTGGTTGCCTAATTTATTAAGAAATTTTGGATTAATAAGAATCGCTGCATCTCCAAGCAACACTGCTCCAAATACTTTTTTCGTATATTTCGGTTTTAATTTTGTAGCCATTACATAGGAACCTACTTGCCCTCCATTAAAACTGAAAACGCGCAAAGGATCCATATAATCCAATTAGGCTGTGCAGCAGTGAAAATATGAGAAACGAAACTTAAAACACCTGAACATGTCACTACAAAGGCGGAAGTGCTGCTGTTTTCACTCCTAAACCTACCATATATAACAAAGGCACAACAAAGCTACCTCCGCCTCTTCCTATTAATCCAGCAAAGAAACCAAGGATTGAACTACTAGAAACTCCCAAGACCTTTCTTTTCTCGGTTTCCAAATTATTAAGCATTAACAACGCAGCTGCAGCAGTGAATATTGCGAAGGTTAAAATCACTGGTTTTGTTGGTAAACTTATATTTAACCATGTATCGAGAGGAGCAAACAGCATCATAACGAAACTAAAAAGCGCTGCAACTTTCCAGTCAATTAGTTTCTTTTTCCCATATCTACCAGCAGCAGATGCACTGTTAACAACATTTAAAAGCATCCCAAGCGGAATTACTTGTGTTTTAAAATCCGTTCCCAACCAAAACAGGATAGGAGTAGAAAGTTGAGATCCGCTCATGCCCAACATAGAAAAAATAAACGCTATGAAAAAGAGCAACATAGGTGCGATAAATAATAAATCCATTTTATTATCTCCATGTTTTCCCTAATACCTGAAACATATCCCTTAACCAGAAAGGGGTCTACCTTAACCTGTCTTTTAGAGCTGCTAAAATTAAAGGTAAGGCTATAGTTGCGTCGCAAACTAAATCAACAGTTTCAGCTTTAGGATGAACTTTTCTCCATGATTTAGCTTCCTCTAATTTAGCGCCTGAAACACCTCCACCTTCAGGTCTATCTAAAGTAATTTGTACAGCATATTTTAAAGGTTTGTCAGCTATTTGGGCGGCCATTGCCACGTAATGCTTTGGAACACCTCCCCCAACTACTAATGCACCAGTTTTCTCTGATTCAAAAACAATGTCTAGAACTTCACCTTGGTCGATGGTTGTGTTCACTGTTAAGTCATGGTTCTGTGAATACATCCAAACCTGGAAACCTAGAACTGAATCTGGAAGCGAAGGTGCAAAAACAGGGATTTTTTTTTCAGCTGCAACTTTAAGTATGGAGTTTTTATCTCTTATTTTTAACCCAAGCTCGTAAAGGAATTCTCTAGAACTCATTTCCTTTTGAGGAAGCTTAGGAAATAATTTACGCAGCCCATTCTCTAACGCAACATATCCTCTGTTAGGTAAAAGCACGTTATAGATCCTGTTGATTCCTTTCACTTGGAGTTCAACATCTGTTTCTTCAGAATCCATGAATTTATGTTTTTCACCAAAAGCTTCAATAAGGTCATGTGTAAGGTTTGCACCTGTAGAAACCACTACGTCAAAAAACTTCTCCCTTAAGAATTCACAAATGACTTTCCTCATTCCCCCAGGCACCATTGTTCCTGCTAAAGCTAAAAACTTAGTGCATTCCTTATCTGACACCATATCTGAAAGTACTTTAACAGCCATAGCTATTTTTCTAGCTTGGAAACCACATTTCCCCAACTCTTTAACAAAACTTGAAACAGACATCCCTTTCTTTACGTCGGCATGAGAAATAAAGACGTCTCCTGCCCAGTCTATGTTTTGAGCCATAAAAACACCTTCCTTTACATTTCCTCCCCCTATTATTTTAATTTTTTAGTTTTGCTAATGGGTAGAAAGAAAAGAGAAAATTTTTTTGTACCCTGAAATACTTTTCATGAATTTTTTAAGGTTTAATTTTTCGTTTGGGACGTGAGCCATTTCTTCTTCGCCTGGTCCGTATCCAAAGGTTAAAATTTCCTTAACTCCTGCGGTGTAGGAACCATCTGTTCCAAATTTCCAAGTAATTAGTTTAGCACCCAGTTTTTTCGATAACATTTTTATTTCGTTTCTCCGGATATAAAAAGCTGGAAAGTAACAGTCAACTTTTTCTTTGAAGCCTGTGTAACATTTAATGATCTTCTTCCTTACCTCAGCCTTTACCTGGAGAAAGTTTTCAAGTTCATCTATAATGGATTGTTTACTTTCCCCTGGAACTATTCTTCTATCAAGTAAAATTTCGCAATAGTCTGGAGTTATTGGAATTTCACCGGGTGAACAATTAACCGAGACAGGAGTTATTGAAGCAGAACCTAACTCCTTATTTTCAGGCAAAGGAATATTTTTAAGTTTCAAAATCTTTGAACAAGTTTTTAAGAGGGCATTCTCACCTAGATGGGGCATGCTTGAGTGCCCGGTCCTGCCTCTAATTTTCACAACAATTTCCGCTCTTCCCCTGTGGCCTATCGCAATATTTAAGTTTGTCGGTTCTCCTAACACCACAATTTCAGGTTTAATGCCTGTATTTTTGAGAAAATGCCTGATGCCGAAGCCTTCCTGATCTTCCTCATGCACCACGAAAGCACAGATCAACCCTTTTTCCGGTTCCTTTATTTCAGAAGCAGAATAAATCATGGCTGCAATTGATCCCTTCATATCAGCTGCCCCTCTTCCATAAATTTCTCCATCAACCACTTTTCCGGAGAAGGGTGGAAAAACCCAGTTTTCAACTCTACCTGGTTTAACAGTGTCCATGTGTCCTTCAAACATTAAGTAACTGTCACTTTTACCCCTTATCAAGCCCCAAACATTTCCTACTTCATCCACACCTGTTTTTTCAAACCCTAATTCATCCATTTCCTCCCTGATAATACCTGCCACTTCCTCTTCTTCACCAGAGAAACTTTTAACTCGGGTGATTTCCATCAAAAACTTTACGGCTTCATTTTCCATAAGTAACCCCCCAAAAAAATCTACAGTCAAAACCTAAAAAATTTCTTTACCTTTAGTATCTAGTTCTATCCTAACTGAAAAATGTTGAAGAAGTTCCGGTTCATTTTTGGAAAAATTTAAATTTGATGCTTGAAGGGTTTGGGTTTTAGATTGAATTCATACTGGATTCAAGGTTCAATTCCCGAACTATTTATCCTTTTTAAAAATTAGAGTTGATTAAAGTTGCCTTCCCTCATTTCAGACGTAAATGTTGAGAAACCTTTGTTTCGTATTTATCTTAAAAGGGTTGGTGTTGAAAATATTAGAGTGCCTGTTTTTTCTATCGACATAAACCATAAAACAGCAGCTTTTGTCCCTTCTGTCTCTGCTTTCATTGACTTAGTTCCTGACTACCGCGGAATCCATGCTTCAAGGAATTATGAAGCCATAGTTGAGGTTCTTTCAAGGTATGCAAAGAAAAAATTGAAAATTGAAGTTTTCTGCAGCAGAGTGGCAAAGGAGCTTTTGCAGAAGCATCCTTACTGTAGAAAGGCGGAAGTTATTTTACAAGGTGATGTGGTTTATCCTACTGAAACACCTGTAACAGGGAAGGAGACATTTGAAAGAGCTGTACTTCTAGGATCTGCTAAAGCTGAAAGGATAAAAAAGAAAATAAAAATAAAGAAGGCTGTAGGGGTTAAAGTAAGCGGGATAACTGCTTGCCCCAGCGCCCAGAAAAGCATTCTCTTGGAGACAATGGATTCTTTAAAGAGGGATATAGGGAATGAAGAAAAAGTGAAGAAGCTTGTTGAAAAACTGTTTATTGCAACCCACATGCAGCGAAGCTACGCTACGTTAGTGGTTGAGGTTCCAGGGAATTATTCTGTTAATGCTTACACACTGATCGAGATAGCAAGGAATGCAATGAGTGCCCCAACTTTTGAATTATTGAAGAAGAAAGATGAAATTGAAGTTGTTAAGCAAGCTGTGAAGAAAGCAAGGTTTGCTGAGGATGTGATAAGGTACATGGCGAAGGGAGTAATTGATAAATTCCCGAATTTACCTGATGAAACAGAAGTTTCCCTTATTCAAGAAGACTTAGAGAGCATTCATGAACATAACTTAGTGGCTGAGTACCATGCTACTTTAGAACAGTTGAGAAAGGAATTTGAGTTAAAATAATTTTTTTCGGAAGTGATCTCTCAAACCATTAAAAACCTGAAATAAGCTACTTCCGTAATGACTTTTAACTCCCTTATTTATTCCTTTAGAAGAACAATTGAAGCATTTAAGGATTTAAAAATGGTCTTAAAAGCATTTGTTGGTTTAAAATTTGAGGGGTGAAGTATTGAGGGAAGAATTGAAGCTTGCCTGGGGAGTTACAGGTTCAGGAACTTTTCTTTTCGAAACCTACCAAATAATGTTGGGGATTAAACAAAAGTACGGTGTAAAAGTAACTACCTTCGTTAGTGAAGCAGGGTTAGAGATTCTCAGAATGTACGGTTTAAGAGATAAAATTAAGAAAATTTCCCCAGGCCTTTATTACGAAGAATTGGTAAGCAGAGAAACAGATGGGGCTAGTGGAGTTTTTTCAGGCCGTTTCAATCTAAGAAAATACAAAGTTTTTGCTGTTTCACCTGTTACAGCAAACTCCGTCGCTAAAATGGTTAATGGAGTGGCTGACACATGTGTTACAAATGCTTTCGCCCAAGCTTTGAAAGGCAAAGTTCCAGTGATTGTTTTACCTGTGGATTCAAAGCTGGGAGAAACAGAAATTACGCTTCCTTGCATAATCAAACGCGAAAAATGTTTAAACTGTAAGGAATGCACGGCCTTAACAAACTGTCCGGTTGAGGCTATAGAATCAACCAAGGAAGGCCCAAAAATAAATCTTTTGAAATGTATAGGCTGCGAAAAATGTGTTTCAGCATGTCCCTTCCAAGCAGTAGCTTGTTGGGAGAAAGCAAAAATAGAAACTAGAGAAGTAGATGTTGAAAACGTTAATAAACTAAGAAAAATGAAGGGAGTAGTGGTTGTTGAAGAACCTACCAGGTTGCTAACTAAAATCAATGAAATACTGGAGACGTAAAGGCTTAGGCAAGGTTTAGAAAGCATTGGTAAAGAACAAACAATAAGAGGTAGAAAATGTTGAAGGTGTTGCTTGTAACAGGTAAACTGGCCGAGAAGTCTGTTCATGAAAGTGTAAAGAGGAGCGAGGTAGATTATGAAATTAAAACTCTGCCTTTTGACGTAGCTTCATTAATTCCCATAAAAAACATTATTAAACAACTGGAGAAGGAGGACTTAAGAGGGCGTGGTTTTGATTTAATTTTGGTCCCAGGATTAATTAAGGGAGACACAAAGGAGATAGGGGAAAAACTAGGTTTACCTGTTTTTAAGGGACCTAAATTATCAACAGATTTAGGAGAAATTCTTAACCTTTTTAAACAGGGGAAAATCAAGTTTTCAACTGTAACTCCAGCCTGTGAAATTTTACATTTAAAGAGGAAGGAAGAAGCCTCCTCTGAACTTTATGAAATAAAGAAACTTGAAAAAGAGTTACTGAACAAGGAAAAAGCATTTGTTATTGGGGGTAAAGTTGTCATTGATCAAAGACTTCCATTTAAGGTGGCAGCAGAAATAGTTGACGCCCCCTTATTGTCTAAGGAAGAGTTAATTAGAAAAGTTAAACATTACTTAAACTCTGGATCCCACATAATAGATATAGGCATGGTTTCAGGCATGGAGAAACCTGAAAAAGTAAAGGAGCTGATTAATTTTTTAAGAAAAGTTTGTAATGCACCCTTAAGTATTGACACAGTTTCTTCTAAGGAAATAAAGGCTGCAGTAGAGGAGGGTATAGATTTAGTGGTGAGTTTGGAAGGGGGAAACATAGAAGAGGTTGCCAGTTACTTAGGGGAAACACCTGCTGTAATAATACCGTATAATTACAAAAAAGGGATTTTTCCTGTGGAGATAAATGAAAAAATAGAAGTTATGGAGGAAAACATTGAAAAAGCAAGGGAGGAAGGAGTGAAAAATTTCCTTTGCGACTTAATCTTAAACCCTGTCAACATGCCGAATTTAACAGATTCATTAATCACATTCAAAACTTTTCACAGGAAGCATCCGGAAAAAATGCTCTTTTGCGGAGTTGGAAACATAACAGAAACAATAGATGCTGACTCAATAGGTGTAAACGCTATCCTCGCAGCAATAATGAATGAATTAAGTATAAACTTGGTTTTAACTACTGAACAAAGCAATAAATGTAAAGGAGCAGTGAAGGAATTAATTAAAGCTTCCAAAATGATTTATATTTCAAGAAAGAGGGGAACCTTTCCTAAAGACTTAGCCATAAATCTCCTTTTCTTTAAAGAAAAGAGAAGTAAAGAACTTCTGTATAACCCTGCAATAGAGAATGAAGTTAAGGTTGTAAAGGCTGAAAAACAATATAAGACACCCATAGACCCAAAAGGTTTCTTTAAAATAAATGTTGACAGGGAAAGGAGGGAAATAGTTTTGCAACATTACAGTTTCCGGAACAGGGAGAAACCTGATGTTATAATCAGGGGAGAAAAGTCTGTAGATGTGTATATGGAAGCAATTAAAAGAGGGTTAGTTACCCTCCTTCCTCATGCTGCATACCTTGGAAAGGAACTTAACAAAGCCGAAATAGCTTTAAAAACAGGTAGGAGCTACTTGCAAGATTATGACTTGTTTTAAAAACTTTTAATTTAGTTCTTAGCAAAGACTGAGAACTTTACTAAAAAGTTTAGAGAGATTCAGGTTGAAGAAAGAAGAGGGGTGGAAGAATCAAGGAAAATTCTATTTTTATCACGGAAAAACAGAAAAATTTCGAAGAATTTTAGGGGATAAAAAGTGATAAGACTGCCTTTTCTGTATGCATTCTATTTTCTGCTTGGTCGAAAACTACACTGTGGGGGCCTTCAATGACTTCATCAGTCATTTCCTCTCCTCTGTAACCCGGTAAACAATGCATAAATATTGCATCTTTCTTTGCTTCCTTTAAGACTTCATTGTTTATTTGGTAAGGTTTAAAGTCCTTAATTCTTTTCTCTTTTTCTTTCTCGGGGCCTCCCATACTGTGCCAAGTGTTGGCATAAACCACGTCAGCTCCTTGGACAGCTTCGCTTAAGTCACTGGTTAAAACTACTTCAGCTTCAGTTTCCTCCATTTTCTCCTGCACAAACTTCCAAATCCTTTTATCCGGGTTATAGCCTTTAGGTCTTGCAAAGTATGCCTTCATCCCATAAATCGCAGCAGCAACCATTAAAGTTTGTGCAACATTCCAAATGTCCCCGGTATAAGCTAATTTTAACTTGCTGAAATCACCCTTTTTCTCTTTGATAGTTAAAAGATCAGCCAGTCCCTGACAAGGGTGCGTTAAATCAGTTAAAGCATTAACTACTGGGTGGCTCATGTATGCAGCATATTCCTCTACTACTTCTTGACCAAAGGTTCTTATCACCAAACCATCACAGTACCTGTCTAAAACTCTCGCGGTGTCCTTTATAGGTTCTCCTCTAGCAAGTTGCATCTGTGAACGCATAGCATAAAAGCTTTGAGCACCTAAATGGGCAATTGCAGCTTGGAAACTAAACCTTGTCCTTGTAGAAGGTTTTTCAAAAATCATTGCAATGGTTTTTCCCTCAAGATAGTTATGTTTTTCTCCTCTCAAATATTTACTTTTCAGTTCCTCTGAAACTTTGAGCACAAAATCAATTTCCTCTTTGCTAAAATCCATCAAAGTGAGAAAATCTTTTCCTTTAAACCTTAGCTTAGAAATCAATACTTACCACCTTTTTTAACATTTTTTTGAAAATAAGTTTAAATTTAATCTTTTTGTTGGTTTTTGATTTAAAAATATTGAATTTTCTTCTTGAGACAGGATGAAAATATGGAATAATTAAACTGGTAAAGAGTTATCCTTTACTCATTTAGTGCATTTTTCTATTGCTTCTGTTACTGCATCTATAACCTTGTTTAAAGCTCCTTTAAGGCTTCTGTAAAATATTCTTGATAAATCATAAAGTATTAAGGTGAAGACAGCCAAAATAAGTAGTCCTAAAGGCATTCTAAGCCATTCCCCTATTTCTGGAACGTTCTCCAGTAACGGACTTACAGCGAACCAGATCAGCGCTAAACCTATTAAGTAAAGAATGTCTAATGTGGCCCTTGAGTAAGCTGTTTTGGTCACCTCTAACTTACTCACTACTATATCTGAAGCAATGTCTAGAAAGAATTTCAGGGAGGTAAGTATCCCATACCCAAAATAAACAATCACCACAAGGTTTATCAAGTTTAACACGTGACTAGCCTTTATTTCCAGTAAAGAAATGTTAATCATAGGTACTCCCCCAAAGGAGTAGAGCAGTATCCGGATCACTGCTAAGGAAACTGTGAGTTTAACGATGTTTGAAAACAAATCTGTTAAATGACGCCGTGACTCCTTAGGAGCCTTGTTTTCAACTACTTTGATTTGAGGCTGGGGAGGTCTCAAAGTTTCAACTTTCCCCTTTTTTACTTTAACGGGGCTGGATTTTCTGCTGAGGGTCAGTAAGGCTTTACCGGAGAAAATTAAAGGAGCAAACGCACAGAAAACTAAAGGAATTAAGGGAAACATGGTTAGCCCCCCAATAGTGAAAGTAAAAAGTCTAACATCTCTTGTAGCCCAAGGGAATCCACTTCTTAATTTTGCAGCTTTCGAACCAAAAAGTTTTGAAACGTAACTTACCAGGATGACACCAAACGATGCTAAGGAAACCAGGAAAACAACCCAAGAAGGACTTAGGTAAGGGTTTCTAAAGTAATTTATACCTATCGATAATATCAAGGATAAATCAACGAATCTGTCAAGCAGACTGTCAAGGACTCCTCCAAAAAAAGATTCTTCGCTCCTTAACCTTGCAAGTTCACCATCCACCCCATCAAAAACTGAAGATATGTAAGTTAGTATTCCGCCGAGCACTAGGTTGTTCAAAAGAAAAAGAGAAGCTGAAGCTAAACCCAGAAGAAAAGCTAAAAAGGAAACTTGATTTGAAGTAACTCTGTTCCTCTGGTACAGGAAAAGAGAAATTTTGGTGGAAATAGGCCTGTTTAAACGTTTAGAAACAGGGCCATCGCTGGGTTTAACCAAATCCTTCCCTTTTATTTTCCAATAAAGTTTCCGTGCCTTTAAAAGGTCTTTAGGTGTGTCTATGTCCATCCATAAATGGCCTGTTACATCAACATAACCCACTTTACTGTTTTCTGCAGCTGCGTTAACTAAATCCGCTATTTTAGAACTGCACCCAAGCTTTTTCACTGTTTCAAAAACTAAATTGAAGGCTTCATTACTTAATAGAAATAAACCGGTATCTACTCCATGGTAAGGCGGCAAATCTTTCCCAACTTTTTCAACTCCTGAACCGTTAATTTTTACTCTAAGTCCTTCATTAATAACCATCCATTTAGGGTTCCTGTCTAAACAAAGAATAACTGGTTTACTGTCTCCACAATTAACTAATTTGTTCAAAAGCTCCCTTTCAAATATGTGATCCGACATGACAAGCAAAACATGGTCGTCTTCAACTTTTCTAAGAGCCTCTTCAACAGTGTACAAGTTCCCGAAATCCTTTCCCCCATCCACTGAAACATAACTTACTTCGTCCCCCAACTTATTTCTGAACTTTTCAACAAGTTCACTTCTGGTAACTACCACTATATCTGTGACACCTACTTTCCTTAACTGACCTATAATGAATTCAATAATGGTTAAACCAGGAACAAGCTCCATCAGGGATTTAGGTGTGGTTTCACTGTATGGTCTAAGCCTTGTCCCTTTACCTGCAGCCAGTATCAAAGCTTTCAACCTACTCACCCACCTAACATCCCCCACTAAAAATGTGGAAAAACTTGAACTTAATTAAATAGTTTTCATAAATCAGGTTTCCGAAAGATTTGGGAGGGATTCTGTCAATAAAAGAGTCTTTAAATGAAGAATGCTTTTTTAGCTAAAAAAAGAGTCTTAAAGAAGAAATGTTTCAACCAAGGAAAAAAAATACTTTTTTAATTTTTGTCTTATTTAATCAATTCCCAAATAAAGTTGATATTACACTTTCGATATATAAATTATTTCTTAAAATTAAAAAATTTAACTGTTTCATCTTGACAGATTCCTTGTATCAGAAATCCTGAAATTCCTTTTTCTTGCTTTAATAAAAAATTTAAATTTTTAATGAGTAGAATTCAAGGTAATTTCTCTGAACTTGTTTCATTTGCTCCGGATAAATTTTCTCCATTTCCTCCACTATTTCTTCTCTATTTCTAGCTTTAATGAATATTTTGCAAAGGTTTATCACTTCATTGTAACCAGTGAACTTTTTAGGTATTTCCAGTAATGCACAAAAGTCTCTTTTCTTAAATTCCGTTTTGCGTATAAGCGGAGAAACTGAACCGAACAATAAGCCTTTGCTTAAATCTATTAAGGGCGGAACCCCCTTAGTTTTCCTCCTTTCCTCACTTGTTAAACTTGGGTAACTTTTCGATGGGTAAGAATGGAATTCAACATATATTTCTGGTTTAATGCTTCTTATTAATTTAAGAAGCTTCTTCCCTGTTTCAGTATTGTAAAACTCTCTTTCTAAAGTGCTTACATACCTTGTTTTTAATGAAAAGTTACGTATAATTAAGCACCCTTCCTTAACGGTGAAGTTTGACTTAACCAACTCTGAAAAAACTTTTTGAGTCACTAAACCCTCTTTTCCATGTAAACCACCAACAAATAGTCTCTTAGGTTTCCCTGAACCGAATATTTCAAACAACTTTAAACCCCCTCAGCAAAGAAACTAAAAGAAGAGAATAAAATTATGGTTGAGGAAGGGAAAAAGTAAAGAAATGAATGAATCATCTATATTCTTCTTTCATAAAGTTTATTTAAGGTTTACCAGCTTCCTTCATAAAAAATAAAACTTTTAGTGAGGGATGTAAAGGAATGAATAAAGGAAAAATTTTTTTAAGTGTAACAGCTATCGCCCTACTTGTTTCCTTGATGCTATCCACGAGTTCTGTCAATGCTTTATTTACTGGCGGGAAAGGAGTTTTAGCAGCTAAAGGAATAGGTACAGCAGTGATACAGGGTTCAGGAACTGTTTTTATTCAGGGAGGAGGAATTCTTGAAGTGGAAAACTATGGTGGGCATCAACCTCAAATTGTGACAAAGGGTTCAGGGAATGTTTTTCAGAGAGGGAACTTCTGGGTTTATGAAGGTGAAGGGATGGCACAGGTTACAGGTGAAAACTTGATTGTACACATAAAAACTACGCACACTGTTTCGAAAGTTTTAGCCTACGGTACAGGATGGGTTTGTCTGAAAGGTGAAGGAGTTTTTAAAACATGGCACGTTTAACCAGAATCAAACCCTACCCCTTTTTTTAATGGGTTTCCCGATTGCGAAATAATGTATTCCCTTTCTTTCACATGTTTCTCTGTCGAAAATGTTTCTTCCATCTACAATTATTTTCTCCTTCATTTTTTCAATTAATTCTTCGATGTTAATTGACTTAAACATTTTGTGGTCGGTTAAGAAAATTAGGCAGTCGCTTCCTTTTGCACATTCAAAAACATTCTTTTCTGATTTAAATGTTTCATTGCCCAATGTTACTTTTTTTACGTAAGGGTCGTAAACCTTTATTTTTGCGCCTAATTCCAACAAAAACTTAATTATTTTTTTTGAAGGAGTGTTCCTTAGGTCTGGGACATCTTTTTTGTAAGTTAAACCGTAAATTGATAAGGTAGACCCTTTAACGCTTTTTTTGACGCTGTTTAAAGCTGCCTCAACCAGTTCAACCACATGCTCAGGCATTTTGTTGTTTATTTCTGTAGCTAACTCTATGAAATGGGAAATTTTACCCATCTTCCTTACAAGGAAGGAGAAGTATAAAGGATCAACTGGTACGCAGTGACCTCCAACTCCTGGGCCTGGATGAAAAGACTGGAAACCGAAAGGTTTTGTTGAAGCTGCCCTTATAACCTCCCATATGTCGATTCCTAGTTTCTCTGCAAACACTGCAAGCTCATTGATTAACGCAATGTTAACCACTCTGTAAATGTTTTCCAGCATTTTAGTCATTTCAGCTGTTTTAGCGTCTGAAACAGGAATCACTGGGGCATCCAGTATTTGCTGGTAGAAGAGGGCGGATAGGTCTGTGCTTTCCTTGTTCACTCCACCGACAACTTTGGGGATTTCAGATATCTTGTAAGGGTCGCCTGGAGAAATCCTTTCCGGTGAAAAAGCTAAATAGAAATCTTCACCTGCTTTTAAACCTGTTTTTTCAAGTACAGGGCGAATAACATAGTCTACAGTTCCAGGGTAGCTTGTACTTTCAGAAACAACAATTTCACCCTCCCTTAAACCCTTGCTTATGGTTTCAGCTGCTTCAACAACAAATTTTAAGTCAGGGATTCCTACTTCGTCCACAGGTGTAGGGACGCAAATAATATGCACTTCAGCTTTGTCTGAAGCATAGTTGCCGTCACTCGTAAGCTCAACCAATCCTTCCTCTATTAGTTTCTTAAAAACATTTTTTTCTTGGCTTGTTAAAACTTCAGTTTCGCCTTTCTTAAGTTTTAACACTTTCTTATTGTTTATGTCCACTCCAACAGTTTTAAACCCTTTACTTGCTGTTTGAAGAAGTAGAGGCAAACCAACATAGCCTAATCCATAAACAGCTACCACTGCTTTTTTCCGTTGAATTTTTTCCTTCAGTGACAAAGTGCCAGTCACCTTTGAACCCCCCTCTTCTCAAGTACTGGGAAGTTTCGAAGGTTTCAAAGGAAACTGCAGCAACTAACAATTTTTTTATTTTTTTCTCCTTTTCAACCTGTGTCTTTCTTTTCAACAATTTTACAGTAATGTAGAGGAGATATAGGAAACTAAAGGAAGTTAAAAGGAGTCCAGTGTTAAGTTTAGGATTCCTTTTTTAGAACTGTTAACATTTTTAAACAGAAAGAAAAATTTAGCAAAGTTGTCTAGATAATTTTCTTTAAGGTTGAAAAAACTTGGTTAAAAAGGTTCTTTTATGGCAGGGCTGCAATTATAGAAAAAATTTGCCTAATGACCTTAATAACATTTTTACCCTCTTCAACAAACTAAATATTGAAGTTACCACTTTGGAAGAGGAATTATGCTGTGGATTCCCTTTAATAATAGGTGGCTTCAGAAATAAAGCAAAGAAAAACGCTAAAGAAATTATTGAAACACTGAATAGGTTTAATTTAGTTGTTACTCCTTGCCCCGCCTGTCAAAGAGCCTTTAAAGAATTCTACATGTCAAAGTTAGGTTTGAAAATTAAACCTGGTGTAGTTCATGTTACACAGTTTCTTTGGGGGCTGATTAAGAAGGGGAAAATTAAACCTAAATTTAAACACTTAGAGGAAGAGAAAGTAATGTACCACGACCCTTGCGAACTTGGTAGACACATGGAGGTTTACGAGGAACCTAGAAAAATAATTTCTTTAATTCCAAATGTAAAGCTTTACAAACCTAAATATACAAAGGAAAAATCTATTTGTTGCGGTGGAGGAGGACTTCTAGCTTCTTTTTTCCCTACTCTTTCAGTTAAAATAGCCGCAAGGAAACTTATAATTGAGGATGAAATCCCTAAAGACCTGAAACTTATTGTTACTGCTTGTCCCCAATGTATCTTAACAATTAGGAGGGCTGTCGACATCTTCTTGAACAGGGAAATGAAAGTAACCAATGTTTCCGGTCTCTTAATTAGGTTCCTCACCTAATTTTTTCTAATTAAGAGGTGCCCATTTTTGTCTGTTAACGATGAAATTTATAATTCCTACTTAAGAAAGCTTGGCTCTGCCGCCCGCAACAGTTCACTTAGAACAGCTCTTGAAAGAGCTATTGAGTCATATAGAAGAAACAGAGACGAAGCCTTCAAACTTTACCCTTACGTAGAAAGGAAAGCCTCTAAACTCAGAAAAATAAAAAAGAATTCGCTTCTAAGAATTGAGGAATTAATTAAGCAAACGAGAGACGTTGTTGAAGATCTTAAGGGAAACTTTTACATGGCTGAAAATGCTTATAAGGCTTTAGAATATGTTAAAAGCGTAGTTAAAGGGGCTGAAACTGTTGTTAAGTCTAAAAGCTTAACCATGGAGGAACTAAACATTAACAGTGAACTAGAGAGAATAGGTTGCAAAGTTTTTGAAACAGATCTTGGTGAGTTCATAATTCAACAGCTGAAAAGTAAACCTATGCACTTACTTTCACCAGCCATCCACATTCCAAGGGAGAAAGTGGCAAAACTGCTTTCAAAAATCACAGGAAAAAAGTTACCGGCAGAAATCCCTATACTTGTTAAGGAAGTAAGGAATTACCTTAGACAAAAATTTGTAGAGGCAGATGTGGGATTAACAGGAGCTAACGCAGTTGTAGCTGAAACAGGGTCTGTCTTCATAATCGAAAACGAAGGGAATGCAAGGCTTGTCTCAGGTTTACCTGAAAAACACATCGTGGTTGCAGGAATAGAGAAGGTCATTCCAACTCTTTCAGACGCCATGTTACTTGTTGAAGTAGTGACAAGATACGCAAACTATAAAGCACCAACTTATGTTAGCATTGTCTCAGGCCCAAGCAAAACAGGAGACATAGAGAAAAAAATTGTTTACGGTGCACATGGGCCAAAAGAATTTCATCTAGTGCTTCTCGATAATGGAAGAAAGGAAATGGCTAAAGACCCCGTCTACAGACAGGCACTTTACTGCCTCAGATGTGGAGGATGCCTGTATGAATGCCCAGTTTATTCATTAGTTTCAGGGTATTTTGGCCACGTTTACATGGGAGGCATAGGGGCTATTCTTACCAGATTCTTACTGGGAGGACTGGAAAAAGCAGCTCCAATAGCGTATACATGTACATTATGTGGAAGATGCAAGAAACATTGCCCAATGGAAATAGATGTGCCTGAAATGATGCTTAAACTAAGGGAAGAAATAGTGGGAAAGGGTATGGTCCCCTTTAAGTTGAAAGAAAACTTAAAAAATGCTACGGGAGTGAATACAGACTAAAAAACAAGGTTTCAAGTTGAGGTCGTTAATCCAGAACTAGCTAATTTTTAGGCTTTACTAATTTTGTAGTCCTTTTCCCGCGTCAAAGCTTGGAAATTTTCCTCAAGAGAGAAAGTTTATTTTCTGAGAAGATTCTTCTTAAATGAATGATTCATCCATAAAACTTTAAAACCGCTAGCGGTTTAAGAGGGAGATTAAAGGCGTAGCACTAGAACATTAAATGAATTTGGAGGAGAGGGGAATAAAAAACAGAGCTTTGGCTACCATAGGTTTTCTATTGACGATACTGTTGCTGGGCTGCACGTTTCAGGGAGGGCAAGGAATCATTGAATTAACTGGTACAGTAAAATATGTTCCTTTAGAGGGAGGATTCTACGGAGTTGTAACAGATAAGGGTGAAAAATATTACCCCTTAAATTTACCAGATGAATTTAGAGAAGACGGTTTAAGAATAAATTTCAAAGCAAAAGTGAGGAAAGACGTAGTCACTATTCAAATGTGGGTACCTGTTGAGATTTTGAAAATTGAAAAACTACCTCAAACTCAACAAAACCAAAGCTACAAAGAATTAGAAGTTAAAGCGAAGGAGAAATTAAGAAGAGTTAGGGTTGCTTCTCTGTATGAGAGAATAACTGACGGTGCAGTTGTAGACAGAAGCACAGAGGAAATGATAAGCTTGTTCAAAGAGACAAGGACGGACTTTATTTTCAGGGCTTTTTGGAGGTGGAACCCCTGCCCAAATAAATGTAATGAACTTTCTTCACAGAAAGCAAGATGGAGATGTGAATTCAGCGGTTACAGCTACGAAAAACTTGAAAAAACAATTTCTGAAATAAAGGCGGAGATGCCTGACGTGATTATTTGCGGAGCAGTTCCAGCGCAAATAATCCATAGAGGGGCTGTTTGGAACCCGGAAACAGGAGAAATTATAGGGTATCCCCAAACATGGGATCTTGCTCTAGACCCTCAAAAATGGGGAGTTAATGTATCAAAGGAGGAATTTCAATGTGAATTCGGCAAAAAACAATTATGGGTTTCTAAAGATTTAGATTGCAGCCTTTACAGCCCGGAAGAGGCTGCAGCGTATTTTCCAGACATAACAAACCCAAGGTTTCAAAGGCTTCTCATAAGCTGGGCAGAGAAACAAATTGATGCAGGTGCAGATGCTATATGGGTTGACATGCTTTTTGCTCAGGCAAATCTGCTTCTTAAGATCACAAAAAACATTAACCACTCTGCAGTAAAGGAAAGTTACGAAGCAGCTTGTAAAATTGTGGACGAAATCCACGATTATGGAAAATTAAAAGGTAAGTATGTTTATGTTGGCAGTTGGTTAAGTGCAGCAATGTACCCTTACTCTCCCCCAAACCTTGACTTTGTCACATTAAGCCCTTCAGTTAAGGAAGTAAAGAAAATGGAGCTTGATGAAGAGAAATGGAGCAAAAGATTAGATATTGTTAAACAAAAGTTAGGCAACGTTCCGGTGTTTGCGTTTATAGATTGGGCTGCAACAACAAAAACTCCCTTGGGAGTATTTAGCCAAAACTTAAGTAAGGAGGAGCAAAGGATGTTTTTAACGTTAGCTGACAATTTCTTTACACGTAAGGAAGTTACATTTGTTTACCCTATCCACGGAGGCACAATGGGTGTAGATGCAAAAATTCTTTCGTTCGATAAATTTAAAATTTACGACTCACTCGCGCCAGAATTCCAAACTTATGAAACAATAAAGCACCTCGCCCAAAACAAAAGAAGTTAATTCAATTAAAGAACAGAATAGGCAAAACCTACACAAGTATAATTGACAAATACAGGGGCCTTATTTAGTAACAGTATAAAGACAAGCTTGCGCACCTTTCTGTTGACATGAAAAGTGGAGATGAAGTTTGTATCTTTATAAGAAAACAAGTGAGGGCGAAGAACCAGAATTTCAAGCAAAGGCTTAACTGCCAAAAAAGGCGCAAAATCATAGTTTTAAAGCTTCACTTCCTCACCAAAACAGTTTTTTGATTTCTTCGATAAATCACGAAGTATTTACTCTGTTTTAGAATGTTAAGGATGACGCTGAACAGTTTAGTAAGTGAGTTAAAACTTTTCAACACAGAAACCAGGAATAAAAAAAGAAAGAAGGTTTTAGGGTTCATACTTGAGGGGATGCTTGGCTTTTTCTTTGTCATTTAGTATTTCGCTTATGTTTGGCCTGTTTTCTATAGCGCGTCTCAACGCATGTCTCATTGCTTTGTAGTTATTAATGTATATTCTCTGCCTGTTAACGGCTGCTGGATGAATGAAAACACTTGCCAGAATTAGTAAATTATCTGCTTCTTCTTCAGGTATGTAACCTTCTTTAACAGTGTCTGCTACAGCTTTAGCAACAGCTGCCTGGGCTGCACCGTAAATAAGAGATGCAGACCTTAAATTCTTAATTTTAACGGTGGGTATTATTAAGGTTGCTGGCTTAACCGGCAAATTAGGCTCAAGAATAGCTATCAGTGGCTCATGTCCAGGGGAGGGGGCTGCTTTCGCCTTAGCGAATGCTTCTCCTACTGGACCATTTTTTTCACCTATTAAAACCTCTATGTGAGCTACTTCAGGTTCTGAACCTGATAAGGCTTCACCTATTTTTAAACTGAAATCTTTAATTTTTTTCGGAGTAATACCAATTGCACCAAACCTTTTTTCCAATGGAGCCCCTGGCTTAATTTCCATTTCAACTTTTTCTTTTTCAATTTTTCCAAGTTTCTCCAGTTCAATCCTTAATTCTTCCTTGTCTTCATAACTCAGTTCTCCACCGAGTGCTAAGGGGTTGCGGCTTTTTCCAACATTTAAACCCATCATTTTTAAAGCAGATTTAACCCCAACTGCACCGCTTTTAACAATTAACCTCAGAATTTTTTGTATTTTGAATTGAAGCTTTCTAGCTTCCTCTAACTTGCTTTGTTTCATTTTGTTATAGATTTCAACCCAAATATCTGGCAGAATGTTTGCACTTGCAAGTATCATTCCACTTGCGCCTGCAGCTAAGGCTGGGAAAACTATTTCATCCCAGCCACATACAATATTTATTTTGTCACCTGCCTTTTCTAAACAAGTCATTAAGTAAGACATGTTCCCACTGCTGTCCTTTAAACCCACAATATTGTCTAGTTGAGCTAAGTCTTCAATTATTCTCCAGTCTATGCTGTTACCTGTAAGTTGAGGAATGTTATAAATTATGATTGGGATACTTGTTTCTTGGGCTATGCAGTAGTAGTGGTTATACAGGTTCCTATTTGAAACTTTGAAATAGTAGGGGGAGCAAACCAATACAGCGTCAGCCCCCCTTTTTTCGGCGAATTTAGTCATTTCTAAAGCTTCTTTTGTACTGCTTCCTCCTGTACCAGCTATAACTTTAACCTTTGAATCAATTTTTTTAGTTTCCTCTATTACAAACTCTAATAATTTCTTCCTTTCCTCAACAGAGAGGTAAGTAAATTCCCCCGTGGAGCCACATGGAACAACCCCGTTTACGCCCTGTGATATAACAAACTTTAAAAGTTTCTCCATAGCTTTTAAATCAAGTTCCCCTTCTTTAGTGAAAGGAGTCACCAAAGCAGGGTTTACACCTCCAAGTTTAAAACCCATAAAAACACCTCCCTCAGAAGTGTAGGCAAAAAAAGAATTTAATTTTTTCCTTTCTTTAAAGTACTTCCCTCAGTATTTTGACTTTGCTAACCTTTTTGGGATTTGATAGCAATTGGTGACGTAGGTCTTCTCCCCTTGGTTTAATTGAGAAACTTTTTGACATGGGAACGGAACTAACCACATTTTTACCTTTCCTAATTCTCTTACCTAATGTTTCAGGTACCGTAAGGTCTCTGTTCTGTTTTTAACTTGTATTTTTAGTTTAAGCGTTTAAAACTTAAAAGAGCCTCCTTACTACTTTTAATCTTTCAATAAAGGCTGCTGCGTGAAAGAATGGGAAAGAAGCTCTTATGTTTCTCTCTAAAGGTTTTAACCTTTCTCTGTTTCCCGAAGAAATGAATTATTTTTATTGCCTAAATAAATAACTTTAATTGCTCCTTGCTCACAGCTTTTTTCACATTCCTGACATCCATGGCAATCTTTCGGGTTTACAGGGTAAGGTTCGTCATCTATCATTTCTAAAACTCCCATTGCGCAAGCTTTAACACAGTTACCGCAGCCTATACACTTGTCATAGTCAATTACAACCCTATACAAAGGAGAACGCCTCTGTTTGTCAATAAACAAAAAACTTTCCGAAAAATTTTTTATAAATGTTGCCACTTTCCCTTTTTCTAGAGGGGGAAGAGATGAAGGTTGCGAAACGATTTAGAAAAAAATGTAGGAGTATTTAGATGAAGGATGTGCCGGAGGAAATGTTAATTGAAATTTTAAACGCTGTAAAACTAGCCTCAAGTTCAAAAAACTCGGTCTTGGGAGTTTATAGTAATAAAGGATGAGAAGCATTAAAAGAAAATTTCTGAAACAAAGTTTTGGCTTTCCCAAATAGGTTTAGCTCCTTTAACAGTAGCTACAGTTGTCTACCCGGGAAAATCAAAGAGATACCTTTACGGCGGCGCCTGTGCAGCCAAGAATTTAATGTTGGCGGCAAAGATGTTTTTAGTTTAGGCACCTGCTTCATTGCAAAAATAGATAAAGATGAAATAAAAGAGTTACTAGGGATACTAAAAAACTTATGAAGCCTTTTTTCGCCGGTTCATGTTCAGTCCCTTACCAGAAAAATTGAAAAAATATTTATTTACTTGTTTTGCAAAGCTGTTCCGGGAAATGTTGTCTTAAATTTCGGGGCAAGAGAGGTAAGTAAGAGGGTGATTAACTGCTCCTGAAAAATTGTGAAGTGATGAAATGTTCCTTTCTATTTCAACATGGGTTTTCTCAAATTATTCCTTAGAAGAAAATTTCTCCCTACCAAAAAAACTAGGTTTTAAACATATTGAATTTAATCCCCTCTGTGTGGAGAATGAAGCCGATGAATCTCTGCATAAACTTAGAAGGCTTCTTTTAAAGAATGATTTGGTTTGTTCTTCTGTTCACAGTGCAGGTTTTTACGTTAAGAAATTAAGTGAAGTTGAGAAAGCAGTTTATTATGGTGAAGCATCAATTAAATTAGCCTCCATACTAGATTCACCAATCCTAGTTGTTCACTCATATGTTTCAAAAGAAGCAAATAAGGAACTGAGGAAAAAGATCGTTTCTTTTATCTTTTCTAAGCTATATAAATCAAGCAAGGAGGCTGGTGTTGAATTAACTTTGGAAAACCTTTCACCTAGATCTAAAGGTTACGGAAGAAACTTAAAAGAAGTAACTGAAGTTTCTCAAATCTTGAAGGAAATAACAAACAAGAGATTAAGTTTAACACTTGACATGTCCCATCTTTCAGAAATAAATGAGGCATACCGGTACATTGAAAATTTTGAAGTGAAGAACATACATGTAAGCTCCAAATTCCATGAACCACTCACCCCAATTCCTGAAGAAATTGAATCTTTCCTTAGATATTTATCAGAAAAAAGATATGAAGGCCCTTTAACAATAGAACTTAAACCAAATGTTGAGTTAAAAAGAATAGCTGAATTCAAGAAGGAAATAGAAAAAGTAAAAAGAATAATAAATGAATGACCCTAGAAAGCATAGTGTAGGGTCTAGGTAAATGATAGAAACAATGATGGATGCAGGTGTTTTATTAAAAAGTGGGGTAAGGAGAATATAGACAGCTTCTTAGCAGTAAACAGTAGGCAGGGGGTTCTTTAATTTTGGACGGTTGTTTTTTATATTTTTGTTGATTAAAGTGTCAATTTAGTTAAGAAGCTGAGACAAATGTTTTTAGATAGTTTCTTACGCAAGTAGCCACAGATCCTATGCAGTGGAGCTTCTAGAAAAAAATGTTGGTTTAGTAGTTACTGGCTATAGAGAAGAAAGTAATCGTTAAGATTTCTACTGATACAGACCCTATGCTTCTTAGTTCTTTGACTGACCTGTGCATGCCCGTTATTTTTTACATGTATTTTTTTACATGTATTTTTCTAGTTTCTTTAAAGCATTTAGCTTTTCCCTTTCTCCAATTTTAGCTTTTTCAATTGCTTCTTGCAAAATTTGGGTACTTCTGTCATAAAGTTCACGGTTAACAGGGTAGGGGACACCGTCCTTACCTCCATGCGCAAAACTAAACATTACAGGATCCCTCCAACTTGGTTCAACACCGTAAATTACCTTGCTAATTAAGGTTAAGGCCCTAATTGTTAAGGGACCTATCCCTTTTGTAGCCAGTAATTCTTCAAAGTTTCTGGGTTGGAAATCGTGCAGTTTCAAAATTTTTTTGTAGATTTCAACATTGAAACAATGCCTAGGAGTCATTTTTAAATACTTAACTAAACTGGATGGAGAAGCAAAGAATTCCCTTAAACTTGTAGGTTTTTCTTTCACTAAATCTACACATGCAGCTCTAGCTTCTCTGCTTTCTTTAGCCACCATATTTAACACCTGTTTCTTCTTTAAGTCACTAATTATTGCTGTATGAGGTTCCTCAACAAAAGATTCTATTTTTTCAGACAACCAATGGTAACGTCGAGCAAACCTTGCCTTGCTGCTCATTCCCTGCTGGATAACAACCCATTTTCCTTTTTCGTTCAAAACAAATGTGTGATGATAAAGAAAGAAACCGTCTTGTATAGCTGCGCTGTCGATTTTTGAGCAAATTTTACTTGCGTACTTTAACTCCTTGATTTGATTTGTTGAAAAAGAAAATATTTTTGAAACTTCCTCTATTTCTTCAGGTGTTCTTCTGCTAGTTTTTCCCTTCCCACCTAAAACCGCCACACCCAAATCATGAGGTGAAACAGCCTCTTTTAAAGCTGCACAAGTTACTGTTGTGGCGCCGCTGGAGTGAAAATCCCAACCTAAAACACAAGCTAATGCCTGAAACCAGAAAGGGTCTGAAAGCCTTTTCAGAAATTCATCTACCCCATACTCTAAAATAATTGCTTCACTTATTCCTTTTCCTAACTTAACCATTCTTTCAAATAACCATTTAGGGGCTTTCCCCCAATGGAGAGGTAAATCAGCTACACCTGTTCTTTCCAACGTTTTTATCTACCTTTTTTAAAGGCATATTTCTCTAATGTTTCCATTAAATCAATCATTTTCCATGTTACCAAAGAATATTCCTTTTCTGTAATAAAGGGTTCTACGCTGGGCTCTACCTCCAACAATACAGGGTCGAAGGGTATAACAGTTACTGTATCAAACCTTATGTTAGACATTGTTTTTAAGTATTTATTTACCTTTATCTCCTCTTTCCGGTTCCTTACCTTATTTATCACCAAATGTATATTTTTTATGTTGAGTTGTTTAGCTAGTTTGGCAAGGTTTAGAGATACTTGAACAGAATTAAAGGAGGGATCTGTGACTATTAAGGCTTGAGAGAAGCCTCGAGCTATTGCTCTGCCGAAATGTTCCATTCCAGCTTGAGTATCCATTAAAACAATTTCTTTCTCCCTTAGCACTATATAATTCATTACAGCTTCAAGTAAAGCGTTTTCTGGACACAGGCAACCTGTTGCGGCTTGCACCACAGTGCCCATAACAAGTAAATTAACATTGTCTGGACCTGTAACTCCGAATCTGTCAACTACGTCTTCCACGTCAGGGTTCAGCCTTAACAGCAGTCCCCAGCCTGAACCTGGTTTAGCGCCTGTTTTCTCTTCTATATAATCCAAGTTTCTGCTGAGTGGGGTTATTGACGCTGCTTCATCTGGAGAAATGCCTATAGCAAATGGTAGGTTCATTTGCGGGTCTTCATCTACAGCTAACACTTTATACCCTTTCTTGGCAAACAACCTAGCTAAGAAAGCGGTGATTGTGGTTTTACCAGCTCCCCCTTTCCCTGTTATAACCACTTTAAACCCTTCATCCTTTTTTGCACCCTGTCCACCCATTTTCTTTATTGCTTCAACTACCTTCTTAGTTTCTTTTCTTAAGCTTTGAATTTTCTTGGTTGAGATGCTATTTTTGTTCATGCTTTACCCTTCTGAAACTTTACCGGCTCTTTTTTAAGTGGTTTTAATGTGAAGAAGGAAACCTATCAATATTGGTAAGTCTCTTTCTCTAAAGTAATTGCTTTAGTTACAAGTTTACCGTAATTGAATTCGTCAGTTAAAAGGAAATCTTTAAACTCTGAAATGTCTTTTTTGCTGACCATTAAAGAGTTATAAAGTCCAGCATTCTTTTTAGTGTTTATTAACATGTAACCGTAAATCCTGTTATTTTTAATGTACATTTTCTTGTACACGTCCCTGCTGAAAAGTTTTATTTCCTCACCTATATAATTGCCATCTGAAACAACGGGTACGTTGAAAACTTTAATTATGGTTTGGTTTGTTGACCCTAAATACTTCACTTTCCTTCCTATCAGGTTATATCCGGCAATTGCACCCTGCAACAAAGCGTTTGACCAAAGCAGAATAGGTTTTTTCTCCCCTGTAACGATGTCAATTGATTCAACAATGTCTCCTGCTGCATAAACGTCTTTAACACTTGTTTCCATGTATTCATTTACAACCACTCCCCTCCTGCCATTAAATTTTATATCAGTTCCTTCAACTACTTCTGTGTTTGGTTTTACACCTGTAGCCATTACTACTATTTCTGCATCTAAGACTTCTCCCTTTTCAAACTTTACTTTCTCAACCTTTTCCTCGCCAACTATTTCATTAACTCTGCCATTAACAACTACTGCCACTCCATTCCTTTCCACTATTTCTTTCACGAGTGTACCCATTTCGTAATCAAGCATCCTTGGTAACAACCTGTTAAGAGCTTCAACCACAGTCACTTTTACCCCGTAACTTGTAAGGCACATGGCTGCATCTAAACCTATAAACCCTCCACCTATCACAACACCTTTCTCAACTTTACCTTTTTTAATCCATTCCCGGATTTTGTCAGCATCTTCAAGTGTTTTAAAAGTGAAGACCCCTTTTTTGTTCAGTCCTTTTAAGGGTGGAAGAGTTACTTTACCTCCTGCAGCAATAAGCAGTTTGTCGTAGTCAAGGGTTTCTTCGTTAAAGGAAATCTTTTTATTTTTTGTATTGATTTTGTTAACTACTTTACCCAAGAGGGGGGTAACATCCATTTTTTTGTAGAAATCTTCACCCTTCCAAAACAACTTATCTATTTCTTCTTTTCGCTGAAAGTAATCTACAAGAACACATGGAGAATAGGGAGGAGTGTTTTCACGTGATATCATAAATATTTCTGAGTCTTTATCATACTCCCTTATTGCCTCAACTGCACTGACTCCAGCTCCTCCAGTTCCTATAACAACAATTCTCATTTCCCATCTTCCTTCTCAAAAAAAAATAAAAAAAAGGAGTTTAGGGGTTAAGATAACCCCAACGCTTTCCTTTTCTTTTCTATATGGTTTATTATTAGTCGAGCCTCTTTTTCAGGGTCAGGATCAACTGCAAAAACTGCTCCAATTACTTTCTCTAAATCTTTAGTGAGGAGGGTTGCCACTTTCATGCTTCCAAGCACTGGAGGAATGGGCCCTAGCACTGTGAAAATACCGGAAGAAACAACGTACGCACCAATACTGACTGCTTTCTCCGACATCCATTCAGGTGCTGCACCTGCCACAGGTAAGTCGCTGATGTCTACATTTAACTCTTTTGCAACAGCTGCAGCTAAAACAAGGATTCTGCTAATGTCTACACATGAACCCATGTGCAGTACTGGAGGTATACCTAATGATTTACATACTTCCTTAAGTCCTTCTCCAGCTTGATCTGCTGCTTCAGGAACGAGTAAACCAGCTTTGCCGTTGGCAATGGCTGCACACCCTGTTTCAACTACAAGAATGTTGTTTTTGATAAGGAGTTTTGTTAATGTTACGTGGTTATAGTCCTGTTTAATTTTTGGGTTATTACAGCCCACAATAGCTGCTATACCTCTTATTTTACCAGTTTTTATTGCATCAATTAACGGCTTCGGCGTTCCACCCAAAGCTTGCAATATAGCTTCAGCTGAAAAACCAGCCATCACCTTCATTGTAACATCTGGAATTCTGACTCTGTCTGGGTTTCTTGATCCATATGCTTCAACAGCTTCTTTAACGATTTTTTTAGCAACCTCATATGCGTGTTCAGGTTCAAATTCTATGTGCAGAGCACCCGGTATCTTAGCTTTCGCTGCAGTTGTTATAACTTTAGTGTGATAACACTTAGCAATGTGGGGAAGTATAGGCATGATGCATTGGTAATCAACCACTATCGCTTCAACAGCCCCTGTTGCTATTGCTAGTTCTTGATGTAAGAAGTTACCCGCAATCGGAATCCCTTGACGCATCAACAACTCATTTGCTGTGCAACATATACCGACAACATTAATTCCCTTTGCACCTTTTTTCTTAGCTAATTCAACTAATTCCGGGTCGCTAGAAGCCTTTACAACCATTTCAGACAATACAGGATTGTGTCCATGAACGATGACGTTGACCATATCTTTTTTCAGAACCCCTAGATTCATTACACTTTCTATTGGTTTAGGGGTGCCGAAAAGAATGTCGCTAAGTTCAGTAGCAATCATTGAACCACCCCACCCGTCAGAAATAGATGCTCTTAAGCCGTGGAGCAGAATATTCACATAGTCAGCGTCAACGCCGATATGTGTCCTGTGCATAATTTCCACAATTTCCCTATCAACCCCTCTAGGCAAGACACCGAGCTTCTTCCAAACCTCTTTCCTTTTCTCAGGCGCCCTTTCAACGAATTGGATTCTTCCCTTTACCATACCAAACTCTTTCATTACTTCTTCCGCTAACTCTTTCGCTATTTCTTCAGGTTTTCTCCCATCAACAGCTACTCCGTACTCCTTAGCTACTCTTTTCAATTTTTCGACATCAGTTATTTTGTACCCTTGAGCTTTCCCAAGGGCTGTGAGATGAAGTACTTCAACTATATCCCTGCCATGGTCTGAGTGGGCTGCAGCTCCACCAGCAATCATCCTTGCTAAGTTACGTGCAACTATTGTATCAGCTGTAGCGCCGCAAACACCTCTCTGAGGCTCTTCCCCGAAGGGGTTAATCCTACACGGTCCCATTCCACAGTTTCTGCAACAGATTCCCAGTTGACCATAACCGCATTGAGGCTGTTGCAGTTCTAACCTGTCCCAGGCAGTTTGGATATGCTCTTCCGCAGTTACTTCGAGCATTTTTTGCGCTGCAGGGTCATTTGACCTTTTTTTAATGACATTTAACTCCTTCATCCTTTCTCACCTAACTTCTTTATCACCAGCCCCAAATCACGCCACAACTTAATATTTTCAGGCACAGGTTTCTCTAGAAGTTCCTCAGCAGATGTTGTTGCAATCGCGATTTTTTCTGCAATTTTCTTCCTTTCCTCCCTCATTACCTCTTCAATTTCACCCCATGATAAAGCATTTGTTTTGCATGCTTCAACACAGGCTGGTTCAAAGCCTTTCATTAATCTGTCCACACAGTTGTCACATTTCAATGCTACTTCCCGTTCGATAGAGATTTCCCAGCTTCTTTTATAGGATATAGCATCAAAGGGACAAACGATTCCACACATTCCACAAGCTATACACCTGTTTCCATTAATTAACACTGTGTCAATTTCTTTATTTCTAGTTATTGCACCTGTTGGACAGACCTGCATACAAGGGGCAGGGTTGCAGTGTCGGCATTTATCCGGGAAAGTCATTATGCCAATAGTTGGTAACACATGTATCCTTGGGGCTGGCGTGGGTTCCTCCAAAATTGCAGTGAAGAGTTCCTTGGACTTGGAATGTTCGATAGCACAAGCAATTTCGCAATGTTTACAGCCTATACATCTCTCTGGACGTATGAAAACCGTTTTCATTTGTAAAGTTCACCACTTCCAGAAATTTTCTGTTTTAAATAGGATAAATTTATTTAAAAAAATTTCGATATTTCTTTAATATTATAATTTTTTTTAAAAATAACCAAATTAAATGTGAAAACATTCACTTCTTTGGTTTCCCTTTTAAAAGAAGAATTTTTGCCGGTAGCTGCTAAAGCATTTGTCCCCGAAATCTAAAAACAAACCTTTTTCAAAAAGAAAGTAAAAATTTTCATTGAACCATGAACCCTTTTCCTTACTTTTAAAAACTAAAATAAAGACATTTTTACCAATTGTTCAAGATTTTAAGGTATGGACAGCCGTGGCTTTAAAGGAGAAATAGACTTGGTCACCAGTTTTGAGCTTTAATTCCTCCCATGATTTTTTTGTTATGAATGCAACTAACCCTTTATCAATTTTTATGCGGTAAATTGCACCCAAATAAGTTACTTCACTAATTGTCCCCCTTATGTTATTTCTTGCACTGGTTTCTGGTCGGTTTCTGGAGAGGAGAATGTCCTCAGGCCTTATAAGCACAGTAACTTTTCCATCCTGATATTTTGATGCAGCGTAAATTTCCATTTCTTCCGTGTTTATTAGGGCAACTCCTTCCTTGTATCTTGATATCTCCCCTTTTAAGATGTTCTCCACCCCAACAAAGGCTGCTATTTCCTCATTTGAAGGTTTACTGAAGACATCGGAAGTTTTGTCTACTTGCTTAATTTCCCCATTCATCATCACAGCTACTCTGTCAGCTAACACTATAGCCTCTGTTCTATCGTGAGTTACATGTACAGTTGTAATCTCCGCCTCTTTATGAACTCTTTTCAGCTCCTCTCGTAAATACTCCTTTGTTTTTTGGTCTACAGCTGCTAAAGGTTCATCTAAAAGAAGAACACCTGGTTTTCTCACTAAAGCCCTAGCTAAAGCTACTTTCTGTTGTTCACCGCCACTTAATTTTTCTGGGTATTTTTTAGCAAGATGAAGTATCCCAAGCCATTCCATTACTTCCCTTATTTTACCTCTTTCCTCACTTTTTTCCAGTCCAAACCTAATATTTTCCTCTACAGTAAGGTGGGGAAAAAGCAAGTAGTCTTGGTAAACGAACCCTATCCCCCTTTTTTCTGGGGGGGTGTAGGTTACGTTTTTGCTATTTATCCATATTTCTCCTTTGTCGGGAAAATGGAAACCTGCCATTGTTTCGAGAAGTAGTGTTTTTCCGGCTCCTGTTGGGCCTAAAATAACTAAATACTCCCTTCTTTCAACTTCTAAATTTATGTTTTTAAGGGAGAACCCTTCCCAACTCTTGTATAAATTCTTAATTTTTATCATTGTTTCCTCCGTTTACATGTTCTTAAAAACACAAAAATTAAAAGACAGATCAAAATAAGTAAGACAGAGATTGGTCTTGAAACAGCTAAACCGAAAGATGTGAATTTTTCATAAATGAGGATAGGTGCTGATTTCGGGAAGTAAGCAAGGATTAACACTGCTGAAAACTCACTTATTCCCCTAGCCCAACATAGGAGTACACCGTTGAAAATAGATGGGAACGCAAGCGGGAAAGTAACTTTTGTGAATGCTTTCCACTGAGAAACCCCCAGTGAACGAGCAACATTTTCAAGCCTTGGATCAACTGTTTTAAAGCCTTCTTTTGCACTGTCAACTAAGTAAGGGAAACTCATGAAGAGCATGGCAACAACTATTCCTGGGAAAGCATCTTGGAAAATAATTCCTATTTTTCTGAAGGGAGACCCTATTAACCCTGACTGTGCAAAAACTCCGTACAAAGCAATTCCAGCTACAATGTGAGGGATCATTAAGGGAACATCTAAAACCCCTTCAATAAAACCTTTACCTAAGAAATCTTTTCTAGCTAAGAAATAAGCTAAAGGGACACCGAAAAGGAAAGCTGTGAGAGTAGATACTGTAGTTGCAGATACGCTGACCCAAATAGAGTGCAAGACAGCAGGGTCTTTTAAAGTGTTAATTAAGCCCGGTAAATCATTTAATTGTTCATAAAACATGTTTCCAAGGGTGGCACAGACAAACAATAAAAGAAGAGAACCTATGGAAAGGAAGAAAAGAAAAAGAGCTTCAATTTTTGACTTCTTAATTTGTCTGTTTAAAGAACCATTAGTTGGAAAACGCATAAGAAAACCTCCCTCCAAAAACTTAAAAAATTCACGTTTTCCTGTTATTTATTTCTGTAAGGAGGGTTTTAACTCTTCAGGTATGTTTCCAGTCCCAACTGGAGGAACAATAGGTGGTTGGCCGCAGTCATCAAGTATCTTCCTTCCTTTATTACTTAAAATAAATTTTACAAGTTTTAACCCAAGACTAGGCCTTAAAGAATTTTTTGGAACAGTTAACCCATACACAACAGGTTTTCCTGTACATTTTTTTCCGTCAGCTCTTATAAGGCTAACCTTCCCGTAAAAATTCGTGTAGCTTGGTTGACTTAAGTCTATTTTATCAGGTAAATCCACAAACATTAACTTGTGTTGAATGGCTACGCTTCTGTACTCAAAAGCATAATCAAGGCCACCTTCCTCAATTAAAGCCACAAGTTCAACAGATTTCGGTCTAATTACAACCTTTCCAGTGACTGGTTCCAAGTTTTCAGGCACGGTAATTAGATATGTCCCTCCTTCCTCACTTACTCTAATGTTCGTGTTGTTTAAGATTAAGTTATCAAATATTTCAGGGTCGTTGTAGTAAAGTTCAGCTAACTGAACCACCATAACCGCTCTGTAACCACAGGGGTCCATGTTTGGGTTTGCGAAACCAAAAGTTACACTTTTCCTCTTTAATACGTTGTACCAATTTTCAGGGTTGATCTCTTTGGAATATTTACTTTTGTTTGTGTAAACCAGAACCATTTCGTTCCTTGCAAACCTAACAACCCAATCTGCAAATTTTGGATACATCATTTCCGGGATTAGACGGTAATCCGCCACTGCAGCCACATCCACGCTCTTTCCCAGATCAGTTATTTGCCTAACCAATTTAACACTACCCATAGAAAATAACTGGATATCCACAGTAGGGTGTTGTTTTTCAAACTCTACCCTGACTTCTTCAAAGGGGATTGAAAGACTTCCTGCATGGTAAACAGTTAAAACCTGTTTAGAAGGAATCATTACTTCCCAAACAGCAAACCCTGCCATTGTACCAACACAAATCAAGACTATTAGGAAAACTGTACCCTTCTCCATCCTTCAGTGCCTCCTTAAAATTCTCGATATTACACAATGTACATATCGATATTTTTAAAAATTTTACTAAAGCTGATCTTCAGTCCCTTATGGAAGAAGCCATTGGAACCCTGTACTTTACTTGTTTCCATATTGTTTAAGTCTTTCTTCCTTTAACTAATTTTTACTTGTTCACTTAATCATTTACTGGTTTTCTAAAGCTTCAGAAAAAGTTGCAACGTAGGTAAAGTTTTATTGTCCACGCTTTCTCTTTCTCCTCAACGGAGTTAACTCAGAAACCCTTTATTTGACAAAATATTAAGTTTATTTAACTCCTGAAGTTTAGGTAGGAAATTTTTTAAAGAGTTTCAGGGAGTTAAATGCCTTTAAAAATGAAAAACGGAAAAACATGAATTTAATTTTTTTTGAGATAAAGGGTTTAGGAGGGTTGTCTCGACTTTGTTGAGGGTTGATTCCAGTAAATTGCTGGGTGTTGTTAGTGTTGTTCTCTTCTTTGTTGGTTTGCTTACTTGGACCAAGGAGCGTCAACTTGTTTCATCTCTGATTTTCATGTTAGTTCCACTATTTTTGGTTCTAAGTTGGGTTATTGGGACAAATCAATTGGTTAATGTACCTTTCTTGGGTAAAATCGGTGTTTTTGCGATTCTTACTTCGGTGATGTGTTTCACAGCAGCTGCTCTGTGTTCGTTGTATGGAGAAATTGGCATGTTACGTTATGATGTTTTGCCTCAAGTTTTTGGGGGTTCTTTTCGCTTGATTCCTACAGTTAGATGGGGTATGATTCATCCTTACGCAGGTTTTTCGCTTCCGTTGACGGCAGCAGGAGTTATTCTTTTCTTCTCAGGTTTACTGCTTAAAACCCGTACTTTTAAATTCATTGGGAAGGGAGGTGTAAGGCTTCCACGAAAGTATGTTGTGGCTGGTGGCGTCACTTTCTTTGTAGGTTTATCGTTTATACTTTTAGGTTCTGCATGTTTTAGTTACGTGAGGACTTATTCCCTTTTTATGAGTAGAAAGATAAATGCTCCTCCAGTTTACCGTTTTGTAACTGCAGAAGGGAAAAGTAAAGTTTTGCCTCTCTACGTTGATTTTGTTTTCAAACCTTGGTGCCGCTGCAGCCTTAAAGGGTTTATTTACACTCCTTCCTTGAAGGAAATTACTTTTCTCGTGTTTACACAAAATGCTGAGGAGCCTTTAATCAATTTAACCTCAAACAAAATAAATTTCTCCTTAAATTTGCAACCTAACACCCAATACCTGTTCAGGATTAAAAACACTTTGAACCACACAATCAATGTAGTTACTTCTACAGAAATAAAGGAATTTTTAAGTCGAGACGCTTTTGTAATAGGGTTTCCACTTGTAGTTATCAGCTTAATATTTTTTTCTGTAAGCTTCCTTGTCTCAAAAAGGAAGGAAGTAAACTTTAAAACTTAACTGTTTTTATTCAAGGGCTTCACCAATTAATTTCATCAGTTAAGGAACATGTAAATCTTACTGCCTTTATTCTTAGTTTTCAAGTTGAATCAAGTGGCTGAGAGATTTGAAGCTATAAACTAGGAAGAAACCGTTTAAAAACAATTTCTCTATCTTCAAAACTTTTTATTTGAAGATTTCCTCGATTAAAGACATGTAAACTTTTGTTGCCTTTATTAAATCATTTATTTCCACGTATTCGTTACTGGCATGAGCTGTTTCTCCCTCTCCAGGACCAAATTGAACAGTAGGTATTTTTAATATGTTTCTGAGGAACCTAGCATCTGAAGCTCCTGGCATCATTATCTTTAAGGGTTTTTCACCATAAAATTTATTCACAAGTTTCTCCAATGTCCCTGTCAACTCTTCTCCATCAGTGAGAACCGAGGGTTCAATTACTAAAGGCACTTCCACTGAAACCTTTATCCCTAGTTTTGCAGCTAAGTTTTCAACAGCTTCTTCCACATCCTGAACTGTTTGTCCAGGCAACACCCTGAAATCAATTGTAGCTTCACATTTGTCAGGGATTACGTTGGACTTGAATCCACCATTTATAATTGTTGTAGAATATACACAGCTCACTAAAGCCTTCAACACAGCTGTTCCTGCACTTTTCTGCTTTGAAAACAAACCCTTTAATATTTCTCCCCATCCATATTTTTCAACAAACATTTTAAGGTATTGAAGCTTTGTTATTGGAGGTTTCACTCTCCTAATTTTCATTTTGTTAAGGTTTGCAATGAATCTACAGGCTTTTTCAACCGCGTTATCAGCTAGATAAGGGACACTTGAATGCCCTTTCTTTCCAAAGAAGGTAACCTTTAATTCATAATCCCCTTTCTCACCGATCACAATAGCTTTCCCGGTTGTTGACGAACCTGAAGGTTCACAGACAACTGCGTAATCAGCCCCTAACTTTTCTCTATAATTATTCACTAAAAATTTCATGCCGTAGTCGCTTCCCATTTCTTCGTCAGCAACTATAGCCAAGATTACTTCCCCATTGATTTTGTTCATGCATTCCTCATGTCTTTTACATAGGATGGCAGCCATTACCATCGAAGCTAAGCCACTTTTCATATCACATGCTCCTCTACCGTAGATTTTGCCATCCTCAACCGCTGCACTTAAGGGATGGAACTTCCAAGTTTCTAGCTCCCCTGGCGGAACCGTGTCCATGTGTCCACAGAAAAGAAGTTTCCTCCCATTCCCTTTCTTTATCCCCGCTAATATATTGGTTCTCTTATTTCCTGAACTTATTATTTCATACCGTACTTCTTCCTCCTCAAGTTTCTTTGCTATTACCTGCACCACCTTTTCTTCCCCACCTGGAGGGTTATAGCTCTCAGTTTTAATTAATTCTCGGCAGAAAGAGATTATTTCCCCCTTTGCTTCATCAACTATTTCAGAAACTTCCTTTTCACCCATTTACCCTTACCTTTCTCACCCTTTCCTTCACTTGGTTTAAAAAAATTAAAAGAGAAGATTTAAATTTAAAATTTGACTCCTTTTACCTTCTTACGGGAGTTGGTGAAGAATGGAATTACTTACTTTATTTCTGTTATTTCTTTTACTTCTTGTGCAGTTTTCGGCTGTCATTATTCCGGCATTAACTGTGCTTTATAGTTCAGAAATTGGTTTAGCAGGGGGAACAATCCTTTGGTTTATATCCCTCATTTTAGCGATCACTATTGCTTACTTCGCTGGTTTAGAAATTAGTAAGGTAAGCATGAGGTTTAGTGAATATTTTAAAAGGAAGAGAATTGATTTTGAGGAGAAGTACGGTTCAGCTGCGTCTTTTACAGGCTTAGTCTTACTTTGCTTCACACTTTGGGTTTATTTATCAGTTCCTTTAATGGCCTTGATGGGGGTTAAAAGACGGAAAGTGTACGCTGCAGGTGTTGTTGGGAATTGTCTTTTCTATTTCATAATAGCAAGTTCTATTTTAGGTTTCCTTCGTTTCACTTCAAACCTTTACTTTGTAGTGGTCCTTTCTTTAGTTGTGATGTTAATAATTTCTTTCTTAGCTAATAAATTAATTAGAAAGTGGAAAGTTAAAAAGGGTTAAGAACTTTTTTACAGAACAGGATGATCTAAAACAGTATGTAATCCCTGTATATTTTCTCCACACTGTTACAACTTCCTCAAGAATATATTTTTCCAATATGTGGTTTAAGCGCCTTTTTTAGGTACAAGATCCACTTTTCCACCTATTAAATTACCCAGATATCTCTTCAGTTTGAGAAATTTAAAGAATCCCGTAGACTTTTCGAATTCAACCAGTATGTCAATATCGCTATTTTTCTTTGCTTCTCCCCTCACCCCAAAAAAGATTCCTATTTCTTTAACTCCATGCTTTCCTTTAAGTTCTTTTTTATGTTTTTGATAATTGTTCTTATCTCACCCAGTGATTTTTTTCATTTTTTTGCACTTATTGTTCTATTCTACTCTAAGTTTTAAATCTTTTCAAAGACGAAGGGCATCTCACTTAATGTTTCAAGCATATCTGAAGTCCTGCGAAGCAGGGTTTGGGCGAAGTTTCTAAAGCATGGAGCCAGATACACTCTGTTATACGCCGTTTGTTATTCGTGTTCATTTGAACCAAACCCCTTTTGTAAGGGAGATAGGTAACAGCATTACAATAGGCAAAATAAATAATGCCAGCAACAAGCCAATTATGATTGATTTAAAGGCAATATTTCCTGTAAACAGGATAATGCTACATCCTCCAAGGATAGAATAGAAGATAGCGGGCGGAAATCTAATGCTTTTTATTAATGTCCAATTAAATCTAAGATAACCCCTCAGAAAGGTAAATTGACGCGATTTTTCGGTGATACGTCATTCAACATCCCCATCTCTCGTTCTAAAGTATTTAAGATAGCAAATCGTCGCGTATAACACAGTCAATTCGAAAAGTTACATAGCAACCGCAAATGAGATACCACCAACTATAAATCGCAACAACCAGAAGCCCGCTCTTGAGATTTCTGAATTAGAACTACTAATAAGCTTTATTCCAAATGTCAAAATTCCAACAACAATTGGAAGCAAAGTTAAACCGCTTAATTTCCTGTTGCGCGAAGTTTCGCCAAGCACAAATTTTAAGGGTGTCGTGGGCTCTAGAGGGTTGTTATTATTTTGGAGTTTTATATTCTGCAAGGCGAAATTTGGGTATTCTTGCCGCTGAACATTATTGTGGTTACGAGAAGTTGCTCGTAAGAGCGATTTGGGAAAAAATCAAACGAAGTACAGATTTTCCTCGTAACCGCTGTTAGGCATCCCAAAGAATTGGAGTGAGCAAAGCGAACGGAGAAGTTCCGAGCGCGCCGACCTATTTTGCGTGAATATCAACAACTTCTCCAAGTTGCACTACTGATTTTATCACTTCTGATTTGTCTGTAAATATACTAACTCTACCATCTGGATGTTTCTTCACAACTATCTCTACCCTCTTTTCTACTGGGTTTGCAAAAATTGCTCCGTTCGGAAGCTCTATTTTTTCATAGCCTTCAAGTTCCAAACTTGGTTCGTTTTTTAATACAATTTCTACTATCATAATATTTGCCAATCTAAAAAATATTTATAAAGCTTTCGATCTTTGAGGCGCGCAGGAATTACGCCTAACGTTTTGAGGATATGTGAAGTTTGCGGGACAGTAATGGAGCAGATTGGGGCATAGTCGAAGGCGAAGCCACATATCTCCCTATTGTCCTAGTGCGCTAGCACCGGAGCGGAGCTGAAATTTGCGGGTGACGACATAATCTTATAGATACTTAGAGAATTCATCAATATCTACCTTTGCAAGCTTCAAGATACCCCTGAGGGTTCCTATCTTTAGTTCTTTATGCATTGGAACCACAGTCCCAACTTTTCCACTAGGCGTCATTTTGGATAATCTAACATGACTACCTTTTCTCCCTGTTATTTGAAAGCCAAATTTGTTATGTAATATCTTAACTACGTCTTCCCCAGAAATCTTTCTAAGCTTTGGCAATTTTCTCTGCTCCCATAACTTTAGATACCTCAAAAGTCGTAAGAATCGGATGTTCTTTCTCTTCCAGGGGGAATTCTTCAAGATACAATTCTGTTGCTTCTTTCAGGTTGTAAATTGCCTCTTCTATAGTTTTACCCTGACTTACAGTTCCAACTTCTGGGCACTCAGCAACATACATATCTTCTTCTTTGTGAATTATCGCCGTTAATATGACCATCCCTGATCACCTCACTTAATGTATGTAATCTATTTTTAATTTTTTCTCCCGTCGCCGCAATTTCGGACAACAATTATTTCACAAACCTTTATTCACATAATCTTCTAAATTTAGAGGTTAAAACGAACTTTTATAAAGTTCTTCTTATAAAATTTTTTAATACTCACATAATCAGTTATTGGCCTGAATATTAAAGAAGCTTACGCCGCAAGGACGCTGTGAGTTAATAGGCAAGTTCATCAAAGAAATTAAACTGAGAAAGTATTTCTACCAAATGGTTAAGGCTTACATTTCTGTTGCGAAGAGATTTCTGAAATCTTGTAAAAACACCTGCCGAAGCTTGCGGAATCAATTTGAGATTGGAAAATGGTAAAGGGATTTAATAAGAGAACCAATGTGTTATCAAATTAAGTTTATCAAAGTTTATTTCCAATGAAGTAGGGGAGAAATTCAATAATTTTTTTATTCTTTCACTTCACCAACAATAAGTTAACAGAACCGGTTCCATGAAAAAGAGAGTTGCTTTTCTGGTTTTTGAAGACGCTGAAGTAAAAAGACACGTTGTTTCTGTCTGTTGAAGAGTTGATGAGTTTGAGAAAGGTTTTGTTGGTTAACGATGACGGTGTAGGATCTGTAGGTTTAGAGTTAGCTAAGGAAACCCTTAAAAAATTAGTTAAACTTGCTTGGGTTGCTCCTTTCAACCCTAAAAGTGGAATGGGTAAAGCCTTAACCCTTACAAAACCAATTAAAGTAGTGAAAATAAACGACGGTTTTTGTGTTGATGGAACACCTGCCGACTGCGTATTACTTGCCCTTTATAAATTACTTAAATTTAGGCCTGACTTGGTAGTTTCAGGCATTAATTTGGGCCCTAATCTTGGATTGGAGGACTACTTGAATTCAGGCACTATAGGCGCTGCCTTGGAAGCTGCTCTTCACGAAATACCTTCAATAGCTGTTTCGTATTGTGACGTAAAGGTTAGGAGCAAAGTTGCGTTCAAAGCTGCATCCTTTGTTTTGGAACATACCGTTAATTATGTCTTTAGGAATGGAATGCCTCCTAAGGTTAAAATTATTTCTATCAATGTACCCTCAAAATTGAAGAAAGCAGAGGCCGTATTTGCTGAAATAGCTGATACTGTTTACAAAGACATTTTTAGGGAGGCATGGGAGAACATTTACACTCTAAAGAGTTGGAGAATGGATTTCTATGAAGGTGAACCTGGCACAGATGTATATGTCATAAAAAGGGAGGGGAAGATAGCTGTGACAGGTTTAGATTTGAACTTTCACGCAGTGAAAAAAACAAACAGTTTAGTTGATTACTTAAACGAAAAATTAAAACATTTTTCTCTGCAATAAGTTCCTCTTTTTCCTTAATCATCAATTTTCCTTCTCTCCTAGCTACTCTGTCCTCCTCTGCTGAAATTTTTCCTAATTAATAACTGTATAGGAAACAAAAAATTTAAATAAGCATTGATGGGAACCTTACCTCCTTAACTTTTTAAAGGAGGGGCTTGACTTGCCGGAATTGTTTTAAACAAGGAACCTTTTAATTTTCCCTTTCATATATTTAAACTATACATTCTCCTTCTGTTTTTAATGAAATACATCCCTATTCCTCTCTTTTAGGTGTTCCTTTTGAGTAAAGATTTTGTTAAGTTAATGAGGGAAATTGAAACTAAGTGGCAGAGGGTTTGGGTTGAGAAAAAAATTTTTGAGGCAGACCCGGTGTCAAATAAACCTAAGTTTTTCATCACTGTAGCTTATCCTTACCCTAACAGCCCTCAACATATAGGACATGGCAGAACTTATTCTTTAACGGACGTATATGCCAGATTTAAGAGAATGGAAGGGTTTAATGTTTTGCTGCCTATGGCTTTCCATTTTACAGGAACCCCTGTTTTAGCAATGGCTAAAAGAGTAAGGAAAGGGGATAAAGAACTGATAAAGACTTTCCGTGAACTTTACCATGTGCCTGAGGACAAAATAAAAACTTTCACTGAACCATTGAACGTGGCAAATTATTTCAGGGACGAAATAAAGGAAGGAATGAAACTAATGGGTTTCTCCATTGATTGGAGAAGGGAGTTCACAACAATCGATTCCGTCTACAGTAAATTCATTACTTGGCAATTTCATAAGTTGAAAGAGAAAGGATACATTGTTAAAGGAAAGCACCCTGTAGGGTGGTGTCCCTCTTGCTTAAACGCTGTGGGGCAGCACGACACAATAGGGGATGTGGAGCCTGAAATAGAGGAAACCACACTTATAAAATTTAAAATTGAAAACGAGAATGTTTTCATTCCAGTGGTTACTTACCGGCCTGAAACAACTTTAGGAGTCACTAACATTTGGGTTAATCCAGAAGTTACTTATAAACTAGTTGAAGTTGACGGTGAAAAGTGGATAACTTCTGAAAGGGCTGTTTTAAAGCTTAAGTCTCAAACTCACCAAGTAAAACCGATTTCTGATGTTCAAGGCAATGAACTTGTAGGAAAGAAAGTTATTAACCCCTTAACTAGAGATAAAGTTTTAGTTTTGCCAGCTTCGTTTGTTGATCCCAACTACGGCTCAGGATTAGTTATGTCTGTACCCGGCCATGCCCCTTACGACTACGTAGCCTTGGAAGATTTAAAGAAAAAAATAAAGGAAATGAAAAAGTTTAACTTGAACATGGATGAAGTGCAAGCCATAAAACCTATCTCACTGATTAAAATTGAAGGATTTTCTGAGTTTCCAGCCCGTGATGCAGTTGAAAAATTTAAAATAAAGGATCAAGGCGACCCTAAACTGGAGGAAGCCACTAAATTAATTTACAGTAAAGAATTCCATGCTGGAGTGATGAAAAGCAACACCGGTAAATACGCAGGGTTAAAGGTTCAAGAAGCAAAGGAGAAAATTAAAGAAGATCTTGAAAAAAAGAAAGAAGCTATAAAGTTTTATGAATTGACGAATGCACCTGTTTACTGTAGATGCGGAACAGAAGTAATTGTAAAAGTGGTGGAGGATCAATGGTTTATAGATTACGGAAACCTTGAATGGAAAAAAATGGTAAAGGATTACTTAGGTGAATTGAGAATTATCCCTAATGAAGTGAAGCGTGAATTCTATGATTGCGTTGATTGGCTTAAGGAAAGAGCTTGCGCAAGAAGGAGCGGTTTAGGTACACGTTTCCCCTGGGATCCAGATTGGATAATTGAAAGTTTAAGCGATTCAACAATTTACATGGCTTATTACACTATAGCTAAATACATAAACAAGTTCAAGCTGGAAGGGAAACTCTTCAATAACAAAGTATTTGATTATGTTTTCCTTGGAAAAGGTAACCCTGAAAAGATTTCTGAAGAAACAGGGATTCCACAAGAGATTCTTTCTGGAATGAGGAAAGAATTCGAGTACTGGTACCCTTTAGATTCAAGAAATAGCGGAAGAGATCTCATCTGGAACCATTTAACATTTTTCATTTTCAACCATTTAGCAATTTTCAAACGGGAACACTGGCCTAAACAAATAGTGGTTAATGGTTCAGTTACTATGAACGGGAAGAAAATGAGCAAAACTTTAGGCAACATAATCCCGATAAAGGAAGCAATTAAAACTTATGGTGCAGATACTTTAAGATTATCAATCCTAGGTTCAGCTGAACTCTTATCAGACGCTGACTTCAGCGAAACAGTAGCTAAATCAACTATTTCAAGACTTAAAAAAATTTATGAATTAACAAAGAAGTTTTCAAAGGTTAAAAATAAAGAAATACCTAGTAACTTAGCCATGTGGGACAAATGGTTGCTTTCAAGGGTTCAAAAACATATAGAAGCGTCAACAAAAGCTTTGGAAGAGTGTAGAGTGAGAGAAGCTCTTCATCACGTTTTTTACCTTTTCGACCTTGAAGTCTCTAAATACCTTGCAGCTGTTTCGGAAAGGAAAAACGAAGAAGCAACCAATCCCGTAATGTGGAATGTACTAAATGTTTGGGCTAAACTTTTGGCTCCATTTGCTCCACACATGGCTGAAGAAATTTGGGAGAAACTTGGACATAAAGAACTTGTTTCAGTTTCCTCTTGGCCTGAGGCAAAAAAAGAATTCATTAATGAAGAAGTGGAAGAGTCTATGGGGTTCGTTGACAGCTTAATTGATGACATCAATGCCATAAGCAAGCTTCTAGGGAAGAAACCAAACAATGTTTATGTCTACGTGGCAGAGTCTTGGAAGTTTAAGTTAATGAATGAAATAAAGAAGATCTATATGGAAACCAGGAAACTTGACCCCAAAACCTTAACTAAGGAACTTATGAAGAAGGAAGAAATAAAAAAGCATGGAAAAGAAGTTGTGAAAATAATTCAAACAATAGCAAAAACTGGGCAGTGGATTTGGCTATCTACACAAGAAAAAGAAGTCAAAACCTTGAAAGAAACAAAGAGCTACATTGAAAAACAAACTAATCTAAGGCTTAATATCCAGAAAGCTGAACAACCAATTTATGACCCTGCAAAAAAAAGCAGCAGAGCCCTGCCTGGAAAACCTGCTCTTTACCTTGAGTAAATCCTTTAATGGAACACACAAATAAATTTGAAGTAGAAACCTTTCTTAAGAAAAGAAAGATTTTTTAGGGAATATGCCCCTTTATTCCGGGAGGTTTTGCGAAATGGATTTTTATGAAGTAATAAGGAAAAGGAGAAGCATAAGAAGTTATGAAAAAAAGGATGTCAAGGAAGACAAGTTAAAAAGGATTCTTGAAGCGGGGCGTTTGGCTCCTTCAGCTTACAATTACCAACCATGGCATTTAATAGTTGTTAAAGATAAGGAGAAAATTACTCAGTTGGGAGATATCTACGCAAATGAATGGTTAAAAAAGGTTCCTGTAATAATTGTTGTTTGCGTCGACCCTTCAAAAAGCTGGACAAGAAGCGACGGTGAATCTTTCTGGAAAGTCGATGGAGCAATAATAACTGAACATATTGTATTAGCAGCTGCTAATGAAGGGTTAGCATCTTGCTGGGTTTGCTCATTTAATGAAGAAAAAATCAAAAAGGCTTTAGGGATTCCGAAACATATAAGGGTACTTGCAATGTTACCCATAGGTTACCCAGCTGAGAAAAAGGGAGAAGTAAATGAAAGAAAGCCGCTAAATGAAATTCTGCATTTAAACCAGTGGTGAAAATCAAGTTTAACAAGGGGATTATCTAAAATCCTAACAAAGGCTTTTTAACGAGTCCATAAATCTACAGGTTTTCTCAGAAATTTTTCCGGAGATGAAACTTTATTGAGCCTAGAAAATGTACTTGGGAAAGTTTTGAGGGTGGATCTTGGAAAAGAAAAAGTTTATGTAACCAATGAAACAGTTAAATATTACAGAAAATTCCTTGGAGGAAGGGGCTTAAATCAGTATTTCCTTTACAGAGAAACAACACCCCAAACAAATCCTTTAGATCCTAAAAACCCGTTGCTTTTAGGTGCAGGAACCTTAGTGGGTACAAGGGCTCCAGGAGCTGTAAGGCTCAATGTTGACTCAAAAAATTATTTCAACAACGGAGTTGGATCAGCAAACGCTGCAGGGGAATTTGCGCCAGCACTGAAAGCAGCAGGCTTTGGAAACATTATAATTAAAGGTAGAGCAAACAAACCCGTCTTTCTATGGATTGAAAACGAACAAGTGGAAATAAGAGATGCAACGAAACTATGGGGCAAAACAACATGGAAAACAGTTGATACTTTACGCAAGAAACTGGGCAGAAATGTACAAGTTGCTTCAATAGGCCCTGCTGGGGAAAAACTGGTAAGAGGAGCTGCTGTAATAGTCAATAAAGCTAGAGCAGCAGCCAAATGCGGACTAGGTTCAATTATGGGGTCTAAAAACTTGAAAGCAGTAGCTGTCAAAGGCACAGGTGAAGTGGAGGTTGCAAACCCGGAGAAATTCAACAAACTAGTTAAAAAAGCATGGAAAAAGGTTGAAAAGTCACGGACAACCAAGAGACTCCACGAACTTCGCACGATTTCCGCCATGAAAAGAAAGAATGAACTTTGCAGCAACCCAGTAAAGCATTTCCAAAATGGATACGTAGAACCTGAAAAACTGGAAAAAGTCAGCCCTGAAGAATTCAGAAAGTATGAAGTGAAAAAATTAAGCTGTAGCTCCTGCCCTATAGGGTGCAGAGCCTATTACAAAATAAATGAGGGACCGTATACAGGTACAGAAGGAGAAGCTGTTGAAGCAAATTCTGTAGCTGACTTCGCAAGTAAACTTGAAATTTACTATGTACCAGCTGTAATAAAAGCCCACATCCTCTGCAACCAGTACGGAATAGATATAGATACAGCTGCGGAGTCAATTGCCTGGGCTTACGAATGCTATGAAAAAGGAATACTGACAGAAAAGGATACAGATGGGTTAAAACTTGTTTGGGGAAATCATGAAACATTAATGGAGCTTATAAGGAAGATTGCTTTCAGGGAAGGGTTCGGAAACGTTTTGGCTGAAGGGGTGAAGAGAGCAGCTGAAAAGGTAGGGAGAAAGTCACAGAAATACGCTATTGCCATGAAAAAACAAGACCTTTACGAAACAATGCGTATGCCTAAAGGATGGGCTTTAGGAGCTGCCTTATCTACTAGAGGAGGAGGACACTGCAGCGGTTCACCTATAGTGGAGCACACTTATGAAAAAATATCTCCTGAGACTGCTTTAAAAATATATGGAGTTGCAACAGCCACTAACCCAAGCACTTATAAGGGAAAGGCTGAATTGGTTGCTTATCATGAAAAATTACATGCGGTACTGAACAGTTTGGGAATTTGTTTCTTTTCAACTGTATGGTATGACGTTGACCTCCTTACTCCCCAAGACCTCGCAGACCTAGTTTCAGCTGCGTTAAATTGGGATATAAGTTCAGAAGAATTGATGCAGATAGGGGAGAGAATTCACAACCTTGAAAGAACCTATAATTTCTTGCATGCGGGTTTTACAAGGAAGGATGATTATCCACCAGAAAGGTTCTTCAATGAACCTATCAAATCAGGTCCTTATAAGGGAGAAAAACTTCACAGGGACAAGTTTGATCAGATGCTTGACAGAAACTATAAAATCCACGGTTGGACGTTAGAAGGTATACCTAAACCAGAAACATTGAGAAAATTAGGTTTAGACTTTGCTGCTGAAGATTTAGAGAATGCATTAAAAAATAAACAAGATGAAATGGAAGTAGTTGTTTAAATGGTGATGTTCAAGTTCTTTTTAAAAAATGTAACCAAAAACATAAAATTTTTAACTTTATGTAACAAAACATAAAATTAGAAATAAACCTACCTCTTTAAAGTGCCCTTCCCCACGAAGCTCTTAAAGAGTAAGGTTTCAGTTAAAAACTAAAGGAAGTGACGGAGAAATGATTATTTCGGTTTCAGGTAAAGGAGGAACAGGAAAAACCACAGTAACAAGCCTCATTTTGAAAGCGCTTGTTGAAAACACAGATAAAGCAATCCTTTTAATAGATGCAGACCCGTCAACAAATGTACCACTCGTACTAGGCCTAAACCTGGAAAAAACAGTAGGTGAGGTAGTTAACAAATTCCGTAAAGGCTTGGAAGACGGGTCCTTAGCGTACGTAGCAAAGGACAGCTTGTTGGAAGGATGGATCTATGAAACACTTAAAGAAACAACGAGGTTTGATGTATTAGCGATGGGGAGGACAGAGGGTGAAGGGTGCTACTGTTACGTTAATTCTGTCCTAGCCTCCATTATAGATAAAATAGAGAAAAACTACGACATAGTTTTGTTAGATATGGAAGCAGGACTTGAGCACTTAAGCAGAAGAACAGATCATGATGTAGATCTCTTACTAGTTATAACAGATACTTCAAAAACAGGGTTAGAAACAGCTAGAAGAATAAAGGAGTTAACTAAAGAGGTGCACATAAAAGTTGGAAAAATTCTTTTGATAGGGAACAAATTCCCTCCAGAAGTTGAGGATATGTTGAAGAGAGAGGCTGAAAAAATAGGTTTAAAAGTGGCGGGTATAGTGCCTGTAGATGAAAACGTAATGACTTATTTAATGGAAGGTAAATCATTACTGGATTTGCCCAGCGACTCCCCTGCCTTTGTGTCAGTGAAAGAAATCTGTAAAAGAATAGGGTTAATTTAAAACACCTTAAATTATTCAAGTACTTTTCTGGAAAAATTCAACTTTTAATGGTTTAACAGTTTTAGAGAGTGCAATTGAAAAAAAAGAGGGAGATTTTGCTAAAGTTAAACTTTAGATTTCTCCCTTTACCGAGAAAGAAATTTCCCCGTACTCTTGAGAATTCGTCTTTATTTCAATTTTATGTTTTCCTGAACTTAGAGGTTTATCCTCGATTTTTACTTGCACTAAAGTTTGAACAGGGAACTTTAAAGGACTAGAGGAAGAAACCTGTCCAGAAGGTATTTCCTTACCCCCTATAACTAAAGTCACTTTCTCCTTTTCCACAGGTTTATTGTCTACAGTTAATTCGATAGGTGCGTTTATTGTAGCATCCGCTAAAACGTTTTTTATTTCAAATTGGAAGCCATCCTCCAAGTTCTTAAGAGAGTTTTTTACATATAACTTCTTTAAAATAAAGGACGGAACCTTAGGCATTTAAACAACACCTCCTTCTTCTTTCTCCATTAAAAGTTTAAAAAAGTTTATGAAACAATTTCTTTCCATTCCTTAATTGCTTTAAATGCAGCTTCAACCGCTGCACTTAATTCCTTATATTCATCTAATGCATCATCTAAGCTTTTACCTTGCATTAAAACATCTAAAGCTTGCCTGAAAGCTTTAGCCCCTGCTTCAGGCCCCATTGGATGGGCATGAATAGCCCCCCCTACTCCTACAATGAATTCGTAACCTAAATCCTTGATTAGTTCCGGTAAATGAGTCACAGTTAAGCCTCCGCTAGGCATGGGAAAAGTTTGTTTAATGTGTTGAAAAGGTAGCAAATGAGCTTTAGCTATTTGGATATACTTCTCTTTCAAAATAGGGGCTTTTCCGTAAGGGGCAGGGTAAACTATTATGTCTGCACCCGCCAACCTAGGTAATTTACCAAGTAAAAGAATTGAAGAAACCCCTGAGAAATGAGACTCATACATTGCACCTGATACATCCATGTGGCCTAGAACTGGAACTTTTACAGACGGGTCTTCAGTTAACTCCCTTAAAATAGGCAAACCCACCGCTAAGTAATTAATCATTAGCCCATTAGCCCCTAACTCAATTACTTTTTCAGCGTTCTCTAACACTTTCGAAGGTTTATCAGTAACGTTTATTGTGTAGATTGTTTTTTCTCCTGTTTCTTCTTCTGCTTTGTTGATAGCTTCCATGTACTTGGTTACTCTTTCCTCTAATTTATTAAATGGGGCGTCTGCAAGGAGTTCATCATCTTTTATAAGGTCAACTCCCCCTTTACTTACAGCATAAACAAGTTTAGCCCCTACATCAGGCGGAAAACCTGTGCAAGGCTTTATCATGTTATTGACAAGAGGCCTCTCAGACACCTTAAGTATTTCCCTAACCCCTTTCACACCAAACTTTGGGCCTTTAAACTCTTTAAGGAAGTCTTTTGGAAACTTCAAATCCAAAAGCTTAACTTTTCCTCCCAATGAAAGGTTCCCTACAATTGTGCTGAACAACATAGGGAACTGAAAACCGAAGTTAATGAAAGGATAAGCAATTTGGATAATGTAGTGTCTTTCCTTAGTTTCTTCAGGGATTTCAAATTCAAAATTAGGTACTTCATAAACCCCAACTGCTTTTGCCACATGCTCCCTCCTAACTTCTGGTGTTTCCCCCGGTACAGGGACCCAGGTACCTGTACTTTGCTCAATTGCTGCTGCCCTGGCAACCTTATGAGCATTCCAGTCCTTTTTCATGGCCATGTAGTAAGTTGCAACAATGTATTTCTCTTCATCTATTCCATCAAGTAAGGCTTCAGGTTCTGATTCCAAACCCGTCTCCTGCAGTTTACTCATGTTTCTTCACCAAAAGTTAAAAAAAGATTTTCTCTTCATTTAAAAGGATAAACCCAGTTAAAAATTCTTCCCTTCCCACTTTACAGAAACTAATTGAATCGGAAGGTTCAGGGATGGCTAAGAAATTAAAGGGTTGTTAAGAATATTTTGAAAGATGGAAGGCGATTCTCACAATTTTTTTGAACAAACTGGTCTTTTCCCTTTATTCCTTAGTTTCTCTATTCCTCCTCTTAAGCTATAAACTTTGAACCCTTCAAGTTTAAGATTAAAAGCAATTTCCTTGCTTACAACCCCCTCTTTACATAAAAGGAGGTAAGTTTTGTTTTTCTCCAAGTTAACTCTCCCTTGTAAGAAGTTTTCCAGAGGAATATTTAATGAACCAGGGTAGCTCCATTGATTGAATTCCTCTTTATTCCTTAAATCGATTAACACTGCATTTTCAGGTATTTCACTGACCTCGACTCCGTATTCAGCCTCAGTAACCCCTTCTTTTTCCTTTCTAAGCTCTACAACTTCTACTTGAGAAAATATTTCATGAATTATTTTTTTATTAATTTTCGCTTCCTCCTTTTTAACCTGCTCAAGTTTCGCTTTTGTTTTAGGGTGCCTAGGAACCATTCTACAATATTCTTTAACTTGACTGGATTTCTCATAGGAACCTATGAGACGTGTTTTCTCAATTATTTCTTTTTTATCAAACCCTATTAAGGGCCTCAAGATTTGGGTGTTTACCGCTTCTGATGAAACATAAAGGTTAGTTAATGTTTGGGAAGAAACCTGTCCCAAGGATTCACCGGTAACTATCCCTTCAGCTTTTATTTCCAAGGCTACTTTTTCAGCTGCCCTGTACATAAACCTTTTTAAAACTATGTTCCAGTAATTTTGGAGGCAGTTTCTCCTTATTTCCTCTAAAAGGGGTTGAAAATTGAAAATGTACATCTTCGGTTTGTAACCATAACTCCAGTTTTTAACTAAAACATTCACAACCTTTAACGTTTTTTCTTTATGGATTTCTCCTCCCAGGTTGCAGAATACATAATAAACTTCAGCCCCTCTTTTTAACAGGTACCATGCTGCAACAGTTGAATCGAACCCGCCTGAAATTAATGCCACAACTTTTCCATTGGTTCCGATGGGTAACCCTCCACTCCCCTTTATTTTTTCACCATAGAAGAGGAGGGTTTTATCTCTAACTTCAACGTAAACTGTAACTTGTGGTTTTTTCAGATTTACCTTACCATATTTACTAAGTGCAGCTCCTATACTTTTTGTGAGGGACAATGAAGTGAAGTCATGTTTCCCAACTCTTTTAACTTTAACTGAAAATGTTTTGCCCTCTATTTTGTTTTTGAAAAGAGCTTCAGCTTTTGAAATTATCTCATTAAATGTTGAAAACGTTGCTGTTTCAACTTGAGAAATTGAAACAATGCCAAATACTCTTTTCAAAACGTTCACTGTTTCAGAAACCTTTTCTTCAGGTACACTAATGAGTAACCTACCTTGATCTTGAGAAACTGAACCCTCTGTCAAGCTACAAGTTTCTAATGCCTTCTTAACATTCCTTATTAATTTTCTTACGAAAAATTTTCTTGTATTCTTTTTTTTGAGGATTATTTCATCCATTCTAGCCAATAATGTAGCCATGATCAGAGAAACCCTTTCCTTTTTGTTAATTATGTCGTTCGTTAAGTATAATATCCATACTTTCTTTTTTAAAAAATGAAAGTGGTGAGGTTAAAGTTTATAGATGGATTTGCGTATTAACGTGTTCTTTCGTTATTGGAATTACTTCTTTCCGGGTGTGTAAAGGGGTAAATGTCAGGTGGATACTTTACTGTATATTTTTTGATTTTCATTATTGCATTTACCAGGTCTTCAGGCTCTAAACCCGGGGCTTGAATTGTTTCTTTTCTGAAAGTTTCTGTTATTTTTTTCCTCAACTCCCCCTCCTTCAACGATGCTCCCTTAAGGGATTTCTCAAGTTTTTCAACGCCATTAGGAGACATCATGAAGAAGTCACCGGTGATCATTAAATCAATTATTTTATCACCAATAACTTCGGCTGTGACCCTTATCAGTTTCTTTGCTTTGTAATCAACCTCTACAACCTTCACTCCGTCAGCTATTTTAACAGCCCTGTCACTAAGGATTTTTTTGTGAGTAAACAAAGGTAAGTGGAGCCATTCTTCCGACATATGTCTCGGCTTTATTTCTTCCCTCCAAATTTTAAGTTCTTCCCCTGAAGGCTTTGAAGGGTTAAGTTTTATATTGAGGATTTTTTCGTAACCCTCCACTATATGTTTCTTTATTTCTTTAACTGATGGAACATACCCTAATTCCCTTTTTAAAGAAGTAACCCATTGCTTAATGCTTTTAGCCATTTTATCTCTGAATTTTTCACTGGGAACCTTTAACACTTTAGCCATTGAACCGTAGTCGAGATCTAAAATTATGTTTCCGACAAGAATCATTGCTTTACCTGTCTTACTTGCTCCATTACCTGATATTTTCCTACCTTGCACCATGACATCGTTTATTGGTTTAAACTCAGCATTTAAGCCAAGTTTCCTATAAACATACACTGTCACTTCAAGAAGCTTTTTGAAAAAATCATTAACAGTTTTAGGTACAGTTTCACTTTTTTCATCAACAATTACTTGGTAAAAGATTTGGTTTGAGTCAAGGTAAGTTGCTCCTCCACCCTGTGTTCTCCTAATTATTGGTAACCCCCTTTCTTTACAGTAGTTGACATCTATTTCTTTCTCTAACACTTGGTGGTAGCCGAGACAGACGTACGGACTGGAAGGCTGGACAAGAATCAATGTATTCATGGAAAAACCTCTATTTAAAGCTTCTGCAACGGCTTCATAAAAAGTTTGAGCCATGTAGGGTTCAGCGTAACCTAAATCTATTAATCTCCAGTTCTCCATAAACAAACACCCACCAAAGTTGTTAAGAAAAGGTCATTAACTTATGGAGTCACTACTTAAAGATACTCTTCAATAGTTTCTTTTAAACTTTCCTCAAAAACATTCAGCGCCTTATCAACTTCCTCCTGTGTTATTGTCAAGGGAGGCTTAAATTTGATCACGTTTCGAATAAATTCGTTTGTAAAAGTTATTTCAGGCATGCTTAAATCAAAAATAACTCCCCTCTTCATTGCCTCTGCAACTAAATTGTCAGCTTCTTCTGTGGCAGGCTCCTTTGTTTCCTTATCCTTCACAAGCTCAACCCCTATAAATAACCCTGGCCCCCTTACGTCGCCAATTAACTCATAATCTTCCTTCATTTCTTCAAGTCTTTTAGTTATGTATTTACCTGTCTCCTTGGCCTTTTTCGCCAAATTAAGCCTTTGAATCACTTCTAAATTCACTAAAGCAGCTGCAAACATTACCGGGTTGCTTCCGAAAGTTGTGTGCTCCTCCCCTTCACTAAACCCTTTCAAATCCTCCCTAGCAAGCAAGGCACCAATTGGGAACCCTCCGCCTAAAGCTTTGGTTAAAGCCATGATGTCAGGTGTTGTACTGTAAAGGTCAGCGGCGAACATTTCGCCAACTCTACCAAAGGCGGTTTGAGATTCATCCCAGATCAAGTAAACATTGTTTTCATCACAAACTTGCCTTACACCCTTAATGTATTCTTTTGGAGCAGGTATTTGTCCACCAGGCCCCTGTATAGGTTCCATAATTACTCCAGCTACAGGTTCATTCACCCCCCTTTTTAAAGTTGATTCAAGGACATTCAAACATTCCAAGTTACAGTTAGGGTACTCGAAATTGAAGGGACACCTGTAACAGTAAGGGAAAGGAACCTTTACAAATCTGTCTAAACCGAAGCCGGAAAACCTTATTATAAAGGGTAAATAATTGCTTGCTGAAATAGTGGTTAAAGTACTTCCGTGGTACCCTCTCCAGAAAGTTATGAAGGTTCTTCCTTCCGGTTTATTCACTAGTGCAAGTTTAATGGAGGCTTCAACTGCTAAACCTCCTCCTTCATTGTTGAAAGAAACCCTTTTCAGTTTTCCAGGAGCTAACTGAGTCAATTTATTTATTAATTTTATTCTTGGGATTGTGGGGAAGCCGTACCTTACATGTGTAAGCTTCTGCATCTGTAAATACACACTGTAAAGGATGTCTGGATGTACATAACCTAAGTTAAGGGTCCAAGCTTGAGCTGTCATGTCTATGTACTCCTTCCCATTTACATCTTTCACTATGGCTGTCATAGGTTTTCCCTCAAAAAGAATTGTTTCCTTCAACGGAGTTAACGACTTCGCTTTAGCCTCCGTTACTTCCCTATCTTCCAGTATATTTAATAAGGAGTAAATTTCTTCCTTAGTTAAAACTACAGGACTTATTTCAGCCACCTCTAAATCCTCCCCTTTTCTTTTAAAAAAATAAGAAAAATTTAGTAATTAAATATTGTTTCTCTAAAAGAATAAGTTTTAGTAAAAATAAAGGAACATAAATTTCCAAAAAGAAATCCCCAGTTTTCCCGGAATAGATTTAATTGAGGAGATAATAGGGCCAACTTAAGTTTAAATATCCTTTTTAAGCACTTGCACAGGTTTGGAAGTGGAAAAACATGTCAAGAGAGAATGAAATAAAAAAAGTAAGAAGTGACTTCAATTTTTTAGTGACTTCTAGAAGGGGGGAAGAGTTTCAAGCAGCACTAGAGGTGCGTAATGTATTTCATGCGTTAGGAGATGATGAAGTTAAGGTTAAAAGGGCTAGTGTTAGGGGGTTATTGAAAGTTAAAACGAAACTGAACCCGTTAAACGCTGCAGAAAAAATAAGTGACTTAGTTAAGGAAGGGAAGCTTCCTTTTGTTTTCACTTTAAGGTATATACCTATTCAGAAAGTTGTTCCTACAAATTTGGAAGCCATGAAGGAGGCAGTGAAAAAGTTATCTATTCAGTTCCTTGAAAACGAAACTTTCCGTGTCACAGTTGAAAAGAGAAGAACCAATTTACACAGTAGAGAAATTATTCTTTCACTGGCTGAACTTATACCGAGGAAGGTGGATTTAAAGAAACCTGATAAAGTTTTGCTTGTGGAAGTAGTTGGTGAAAAAACAGGTTTATCTGTTTTAAAACCTAACCAAATTGTTTCAACAATGAAACAGGGAACATAAGCCTCAAATTAGGAATTTAACAAAGTTAGCCACTGCAAAAGCCAATATAAAAGCTAAAATTACTTTGTTGAATGCCCCCCAAACTGAAAAAGCAATTTTCAATTTTTCTTTTCCGCTTTCAGATTTCAACTTTACAGATAAAAGATTATAAAGTTCGTTAAAGAATTTTTCACCGTCAAGGAAGGGGGCAGGCATCATATTCAGCGTTCCTACTAAGTTTATGTTGAAGACCCAGAAAATGAGTTTGTTTATTTCTAGTGAGAGATGCGTTGACAGCGGTATTCTAGGGTTAAAGTAAGGGAAGGTGTCAACCATAACTCCTATGAATCCTTTGCTTGATTTTTTAGGGTGAGCAACTAAAACAAGAACGTAATTTCCTTTATCTGTTGAAATGTTGATTTTTTGGTGGGGTTTTGTGTTGTTCATGTAATTGAAGAAATCATATATCGTGTTTATTTTTGTCCCGTTTATTTCTTTAATTACGCAATACGGTTTTATTCCTGCTGCAGAGGCTGGAGTTCCTTTTGTTATAGAAACTATAATAACTCCTGCAGGGTTTGATAAGTAACCTGTGAAGAGAATGAACCCAATCAATAAAGTGATTAGGGCTAAGGCTATGTTTCCTGCAGACCCGGCTGAAAGAACTTTGAGTTTTTTAACCGGATCAGCTTTTTCGAAACTTTCTGGATCTATTTCAACAAAGGCTGCAGGGAAGAAAAAGAAAAGGATGAATCCTATAGACTTCATCTTTATTCCTTCGACGCTGCAAAGCAGGCCATGCATTAGTTCATGAATAACTAAAGCTGTGATTATAGCAAGTAAACCATGGAAAAAAGGTAAAGTGACACCTAGAAAAGGTACAGCTACAGGTATTTCCTTCCTTGAAACGAAAAAATTCACTATGTTCATGGAAATGAAGTAACAAGAGAAAATAGACGCTCCTATCCCGACAGGGATTAAAGCAGTTGCTCCTTTCGATAATTTATTTTTTATTTTTTCCGGAACCTTGAAGGCTGAGGCTTCCTTTATTCGCCAAATGAAAATGAAGAAACCTACCTCTACTTTTTTACCCTTTTTATGTAGGAAATAAGCTAAAGCTGTCAACAAAATCCAAAGGAGGAAGAAGTAAGTAATTATTTCTTCATACATGTGTTAAAGCCTTTCAACAAGTCAAGTGTAAAGCTGCTGCTGTTTTCCCTTTCTTTGAAAGCTTATTGAAAAACTTAACTGCTTCACCTGTTTTAGCTGAAACAACTTTTACTCCCTTCTTTTCTAAGTAATTTCTTGTTTCAGGCAGGATTTCCATATAGCCTGAGTAACCTGTTCCAACAATTAATGTTTCAATTCCTTTCTCCTCCAAGACTTCTTTCAAGTCTTCAATGCGCAGTTTATGCCCCTCTTTCCTCCACCAGTTTTCAACTACTTTGTTTGGGAGAATTATTAAGTCACTTGTGTACTTTTTACCATTAACCACAATTTCTCCGAAACTATATTCTTCAATTTTCAAGGGAGATTTCCCTCCAAGCAATTTAAGCAAAAAACCCAAGAAAACATTTTCTGAAGATATTAAGTAGTTCTTACTTAAAAAACTTGTGTATGCACCTTTTAAATCCTTTTTGGCATATAATGTCTAGGTTAAGTAGAGGGAAATTTAGTGCAGCAGCTAAAGCCTGAGAAAACTAAACAATCCTTTTACCTATGTTTCCCCGAAAAGCAGCATTTATAGGATATTTGAAAACAGCTTTCCTAAGAAAAATAAGAAACCCTTCTTACGTGAAAGCACAGTTTTAAAAAGGAGCTGATTGTAATGAGTGCAGTGAGGCTGGATCCACGGGGACAAGATCCTATTGAGGAAAATGAAGAGAAATTTATCACGAATCTCTTAAAGCTGAATTTAAAGCTGGCCAGTTAAAAGGGCTTTGGGTACATTTACAGAATGGATAGGAATTGGGCTGGGCTTTTCAGGCCATGAAAAGAAATTAAATCCAAATCACATTTCTCAAGGAATAAAAACAAGTCAATGTCTCTGTTTCCCTTTTTTTCATTGCGGAGCCTCAACTGAAGGTATACCTTCAAATAATTCATACTTTCTTTTCGAGAATAGCCCTTTCTTTTTGGGTTTAATTTCTAACCCCTCATAATCTGAAAAGAAAAGCGTTATTTTATAGTTTTCCCGTGGATAATCTGTTTTCATAAGTTCACGGTTTAAAATGTTGATTGTTTTCTGAATAACTGTTTTTATTCTTCTTCTCCCCATCGCAAACTTTTCTTTATGTGATTCCTCATACCTAACTATTTTTTTCCTTAAACGATAGTCAAAAAAGACGTAAATATTAGCTAAAGCTACTGATAAAATAACCATTGTAGTTACAAAAGGGAAGCTGCTTAAAAACTTCAGAATTTCGCTTTTAAAGAAACTGCGCCTTAAAGATGCACCTATCGCAACAAGCAGTAAACCTACAATTAGTGGATACACCATTTTCAAAACAGCAGTGGTTTGCATGTATTTTATGGCTCCAGGGATTTTTTGAGGCAAGTAAACTATTTTTTCAACATCTCTTTTTATTTTCCCCCATTCCTTAGATAACTCCTTAGATTTTAAGTTTTTGAAATGCTGCTCTATTTTTTCAGGATCTGTTCTCCTAAAAGCTCTTATACCATCAAGTAAGGAGATTATTTGAACAAGGTCTTCAAATCTTTCTTCACCTACCTTCTTCTTTGTTTTTTCCTCAACAGCCTTACTAAATTTTTTTCCCATTCCTTAGCTACTCCTCTGCCTTGAGGTATGTCCAATCCTCTACGTCGTTATACCACTTCTTCTTTGTCCCTATTTTTGCCCTGAATTTCCAACCGGAAGTTTTAGGCAGTTTTTCCAAGTAGTTAAGGATTTTATCTATTCTTTCACTCACCACTCCCCTATCTTCATCGGATAATACACTGTATTTGTCAAGTAAACTCTTTATTTTCCCAAAGTTGGTAGTTACTGTATAGTAGAAACCCCAATCCTTATTTAAGCCTGCACGTTCAAAAATTTTTAGGTTTACTGTTTCTTTGTCGGTTTCTCCAATTTCATGGGAACGTAAAAGAACGATTATGTCTTTAATATCTTTTTCATTAATTTTAACTATTTGAAGTTTTTCAAGGAGCAGTTCAGCTAAAGGTAAAGTTATTTTTTCAGCTTCTAACCTACCTTTGAAGCTAATAGTGTGACACATTTCAAGTTTATCAAAAAACACTTCAACCATTGGAATTTTGGTTCCGAAAAATATTTGCCTCTTTTTCCCATATCTATAAAGGAGGCGGGGGTCAAAACCGTATCCTTTTCTGGTTAAGAACTGAATCATTTTTTCTCTGTATTTACTATAACTTGCTAAATCTATGTCTGTAAAGAATTTACCTCCTAATCTACCTAGTTTCTTCCATAGTTTTTTATGTTCCTCCTCTTCAAGGTGGAGATATATGCCTAAACCCCCCATCACTCTTAATATTATTCCGTCCTTTTCAGCGTCTTCTACTAATTTCTTAGCTTCTTCAATGAATTCCTCAGGTTTAGGGTATTCCTCTAGAGGAATTTCACTTGGTAACCTGTACTTCAAACGAAATATCACCTCTTAATTTATAAAGTCTAAAAATGCAGAGACTTAACCTGAAGTAAACATATAACTTTTGACTTTATATTTTTCCAGTGTAAGAATTACTCCTCTCAATATTCCTTCTGAATATTCACTTCCAGGGTTAACACAAACAGTTCTTCCAATTTTTTGAACTCCCCTCGATTCATGTATGTGGCCGTGTAAACCTAGAAGGGGTTGATACTTCTTTATCGCTTCCAAGACAGCTTTACTCCCTACGCTAACCATTACACCTGCAGATTGAACAAGGTCGCTGGAAATTTTAGGGGCTTGGTCAAGCATTGTGCCATAAGGTGGCACATGAAAATTGAAGATGGCGCTCTTCATGTCCTCAATTTGAGAAACTAAAGTATCTATTTTCTGGGCAAGTTCCTTCTCACTGCATTCCCTTGCAGTATTCCATGGGGTGGGGTTAGAGTAAGAAAGTGTTATCATTTCATGTTCATCAACAAAAACTTTTTTGTTATCCACATTAACTGCCACCTTTGAAGAGTCAAGTATTTCATCTAAATCTAAGGGATCGTCATTGCCTGGAGCTATAAATACCTTTACTTTGCTGTTTTTTAATCTTTCATCTAGTAATTTAATCCATTCCCTCCATCTTTCTAGGATCAAGTTCAAAAAAACTTGATCAGCTTTTTCTTTCTTTTCATTTAGTTCCTGCATTTCTTCAGGTGTTAAAAAGTAGGGGTAGTACCCAATTGCTTTTATTTTCCTTTGCAAGTCTTCAACTTCCTTTTTTGTTTTAAGAATTAATTTTTGGCCTAGAAACTCAGATTCATAAGTTTCATTCTTTTGTTTAACGATGGGTATAACATATTTTCCGCTTAAGTCACCAAGTAGTATCCCCACGTCTACGTTGTAGATTTTTAATGCATTCAAGAATTTTTTAAAACAGGTTTCTGAGCCGTGAATATCGGTTACAAAAAAAATTTTTATCCTTTTCATTCCTTTCTAGACCTCTTAAAAATTTAAAATATTCATAAAACTGAGAGAAGAAGAGGGAAAGGGTGAATTTAAAGTTTCCCCGAAAAAGATTTCAAAAAAAAGAAAAATGGAAGGGTGAAGTTTTTACTCTGGGGGCAGTTCTTTAAAGGCTAAAGTTACATCTATTCCCTGTCTAGCTCTATAAGCCCTCCAAATGAAGTACCAAAGTAAACCGAAGATCCAAACAGCTATGTAAATAGGTGTCCAAATGTTCATTAGGAAAGTGAGTCCTTCTGAGGCGTATAGTCCGTACAGTATCAGTATCATGTAGATGGTGTTCAATACACCTGCAAGGGTAGCTAACGGAATCCCTATAATTTTCCATTTGTAAGGTGAAGCTTCCCATATATGTTTAGCTTTCTTAACAAATGGGAGTATTAAACAGCTTATACCGGTGATTCCCCAAACAGAAATAGCTTGCAACCCTGTAACAGCTAAACCGCCAAGTACCTCTGGCCAAGCAGCGTACAAAGCAATACCTATTTCTCCAAGTATGAATTCTACAACTAAATCTTTGACTGGTGAAGCGAATCTTGGGTTTATGTCTGTGAACCAGTCAGGGCCTAACCTGTCCATGCCCCAGGCAAAAGCTGCTCTGCTGAAAGCTAAGTAAGAGATAGGTACCCAAATAAAGTCGAAAGCTATAAAGTTGAAACCCATTAAGAACAATAAGACAGGGTTTTCAGTAAATACGGAAGCCATACCTACGTAATGAGGCGCGAAAGGTAAATTATACCCTTGTACATCCACCACTCCTTCTTCATACATTGCAGCAGCTATAGAGAAGTCGTGACCCACAGCATGAGGCAGAGCCCAAGCGAACCATATACAAATTAGGGATGGAATAAAGTTAGCTAATGCTTGACCTAAAATTATGTTCTTTTCAGGTCTTTTAACTTCGCCGCAAATGAAAGTTATTAGGTACCCATAGGCTGCAGCCCAGGCTACTTCAGGCATAAGTCCAAGTGTTGAAACCCAATCAGTGGTTTGAGGTATTTCAACGCCTTGAGCCTTCACTGCGTTAATGAAACCTTGATAATCTAAGGAGTTGTATCTTGCGGAAATAGCGTTCCAAGCATTTATGAATTGTTGTTGGCCATTAAACGTGAAGAATATTCCTGCTATGAGTACTCCTATTATTCCCAGTGTGAAGAAAATCCTTTGAATTGTGAAATAACTTCTTAAACCAAACAATAATATTAGGAACCCTATGAAACTCGCAATAGTACCTATAATGAATAAAGCTGCAGGGGTAGCGAACCAAGCAGCAGCTTCGGATCTCATTGTTCCAAGCAGAAAAGTCATTCCCGGGTCGGAAATCCAAGGAGCTAAAAGGTAAATCCAAGCTGTCATAACGAAACCTGCATTTGCCATACTTACAGCAGTGCCTATGGCTGGGTGAATAATTCTTGAGTTGTAAACGTAGCTCCCGCCACTTCTAGGCATTGACCCTCCAAGTATTCCCCAAGTTAATCCCACTCCGAAAGTTGTTAGAATTAAGGTCAGAACTGAAGCTATTACCATGTCTCCACTAGGAAAAAGCGAGAGACCCCATCCTGTCATGGACCAGAGGCCTACACCGACTCCGTTATTCATGAAACCTGTAGCAAAGGTGTCAAACAAGTTGGCTTCTCTTACAAGTCCACTTACTTTCCTCGCAAAAACTTTACTCATTTCATTCCACCAAAAATCTTAGGGTCTGATTGATTTTTTTCTTTAAACGAGCCTCCCCCTTTCTTTCCCTGTTTTGCGAGTCCTTATAGTGAAAATTTTTTCTAGAAAAGGTTTCGTTTTGTGAGGAATGCATTAGCTGCTGTAAAGGGGGGAAAATTTCAACTATTTCCTAAAACCTTACTTTTTTTTGAAAAGTTTTACTCTTCATTGAGGTATATTTAAATTTTTCGGCAAAATGCAACCAAAAATACGACATAGGAAAAATTGAGGTAAAGACAAGTAACCCTAAAATTTTACCTTAAACGTCTCTCAGACATTCAAAGCTTTTAACGTGCTTGTTAAGGGTTAAACTTTGCTTATTTAAGGCTAAAACATAGTAATGCAATATTGAATTCAAAAGTTAATGTTTAATCAAGTCTTTAGGAGATAAGGGAACATCTTCTCTTTTTGTTGGGCAATAAATACGAATAGTAAAATTTTTAAATACGACTTGTCGTATTTTTTTAGAAAATTTTCCATTTGTTTTCCATCTGCGTGAAGTATTTTGTAGGAAGTGGTATTTGCTGTTTTGTTACTTCTGGCCAGAAAAAAAGGTGTGGAGAGTGGTTGAGAAAAGATTAAGTGAAATGAAACCTAGAGAGAAGGGAATAATAGTAACTGTGGTAGGGGGTCCACCTTCATTAAAGAAAAGGATATTAGATATGGGTTTAGTTAGAAACACGGAAATAGAAGTCATTAGAAATGCACCCTTAGGAGACCCTGTAGAGTTCCGAGCGTTAGGGTATGATCTTTGTTTAAGGAAAGATGAAGCAAGGTATGTGGTAGTGAGGGTGGAGAAGGAGAGTTGATACCGTTGATTTTTCAACCTGAAGGAAGTTCAGGAATTATTATACATGTGAAGGGTGGAAGAGGCCTTGTTAGGAGGCTTGCAGAGCTGGGTTTAACTCAAGGCACTAGAATAAAGGTTTTAAAAGAAACAGGATATGGGCCAATGCTTATTGAAGTAAGGGGGAGCAGGTTAGCAATAGGTAGAGGAGTGGCGGCCAAAATTTTTGTTGACGTGGATAATGGAGGTAGTTAGAGCATGGGTTTTGCTTCTTCAAGAAACTTGATACTTGTTGCCTTGGTAGGTAACCCAAATGTAGGAAAATCTGTTATTTTCAATAATTTAACAGGTTCAAGGCAGCATGTGGGGAATTGGCCAGGTAAAACAGTTGATAAGAAGGAAGGCTTCCTTAGGTATGGTAACAAGGAGCTACATGTAGTTGATTTACCTGGAACTTACAGTTTAAGCGCCCTTTCTATCGAAGAAAAAATTGCCAGGGACTTCATTATATATGAGAAACCAGACGTAGTGGTTAACATAGTCGATGCTTCAAATCTTGAGAGGAATCTTTACCTTACTCTTCAACTGCTAGAACTTGACGCAAACGTAGTTATCGCATTGAACAAAATGGATTTGGGAAAGAAAGAGGGAATAGAGATAAATGTAAAGAGATTGCAGGAGGAGTTAGGAGTCCCTGTCATTCCCACAGTGGCTCCTAAGAAGGAAGGTATGAAAGAACTTATTAGAGCAGTGGTAGAAGCCACGGATAAGAGGGGGAGATATGAAGTATTCATTAAAAGTTGAAAAATATATTGAAGAATTGGAGAAAGTTATACACTCCGCTAGTTTAATAAAAAATGTTTTCAGACCAAGGTGGGTAGCTATAAAACTCCTTGAAAGTGACAGTGATGTGGTGAATAAAGTATTTATGATGGGTAATGAAGGGAAGAGAATTCTTGAAAAAGCTTCAGAAATAAAAAAGAGAATGGAAAAGGAGTTAGGTGATCCTGAAGTTGCAATAGCCAATGCTAGATATGCTTTAATAAAGGAGATAGTTTCGAAGACAGTCAAAGGAATAGGAAGACTAACTGCCTCTGACTTACTTGATAAAGTTTTACTTGACAAGTTTTTGGGCATCCCAGTTTTTTTGACTTTGCTTTGGTGGCTTCTCCAGTTTGCGTTCACAATTTCCACACCATTCTGCAACTTCCTTGGGGACTTATTCGCTTATCTTGGAGAAAAATTGACAGGCGTTACAGGCCAGCCATTCATCGATTACCTTTTGTTTGGGGAATATGGGGTTATACAAGGTGTTGGGGTTATTTTAAGTTTTGTCCCACTAATAATGGCTTTATACTTTGCTTTATCTCTTTTTGAGGACAGTGGGTACATGGCTAGGGCGGCATTTGTAATGGATAGAGTAATGAGGAAAGTCGGGTTATCTGGGCGCACTATATTGCCCTTAATAATGGGCGTAGGTTGCAACGTCCCAGCAGAGTATGCGACCAGGATAATACCTGACGAAAATGATAGAATGATTGCCATTTTAACAAACCCCTTAATAATGTGTGGGGCTAGGCTTGTTTTCTTTTCAGCAATTGCTGCTGCTTTCTTTGGAGCCTATGCAGGAGACGTAATTCTGTCACTGTACATCTTAGGGATTGTACTTGTCTTCATAGTTGCGATAATGTTAAGAAAAACATTGTTTAGAGGAAGAGTTTCCCCCTTCATGATAGAGTTCCCAGTTTACCAGAAACCTTCTCTCCGGGTTGCCGTGGTACGTATGTGGGATAGAGGTTCATTGTTCTTCAAAAAAGCTGGGACAATAATACTTGCAGGCCTTATAATAATAGGGGTTCTTACTATTACGGACGCCACTACATTCACTTTTACACCGGAACCTCAAAACGCAATTATTTGTGCCATCGGAAAATTCTTTCAACCTGTTTTTTCACCACTTAACTGGGATTGGAGGCTCGTAGTCGCCGCAATATTTGGGTTTGTAGCTAAAGAAATAGTATTAGGAGCTTCTGCAATGCTTTATGGCGTAGGGGAGGAGGAAATAGCTGGAAAAATGGCCTCTCTTTACAACCCAGTAGATATGTATGGTTACATGGCGTTCATACAAATATACATTCCATGCATTGTTACTATTGGGGCAATAAAGCAAGAGACTGGCTCATGGAAATGGACAGGGTTCGCGGTAATCTACGGAATAATTTTAGCATATTTAGTTAACTGGTTAATCTTGGTTATGGGACATGTATTAGTGAGGTGATGAAACATGAAAGATAAAACATATTTACTCACGTTGGTGGTGAGTATTCTTTATTTTCTTTACGGTTCAATACAGTTCTACAATGGATTAATTGAATGGTGGTTCAGCTGGACAGGTTTGTCAATTATACAGTTAGGCTTCAAATTTGCCGGCACATACATACCTAACACTTTTCCAGAAGCTTTCTCTGGAGTATTCTTGATAATAATTGGCGCAGTATTCACAAAAGCACTTTACCTATACTCTAAAGGAGAGAGAGAATATAGAGGATTCCTTTTTGTAGGGTGGTTGCTTTCAATGCTGATGTTACTATTAAACCTCACCGTCTTATTTGCAGATATTTTAGATACATATTACCCCCTACTTTGGGGTGGAAGTATAGAGAAGAGTTGGTCATTAGCTGGTGACACTTGGGGGATAGCCCCTCACTTTATAATAGGGGTAATAGCTTCACCGATGTATTGGTCAGTTAAAGACCTCTTAAAAGAACTGTTACCTGGAAAAGCTTGAGAATAAACTTTAAAAAATTTTCGAAAGCTAATTAAAGCACAGAAAAGGATTTATGTACTGTAGGTTGAAGAGGGGTTAAAGTAATGAAAAATTAATTGCGTCATAATTGCGTCATTAAACTCCTCAACCTACGCATACTCTTTTCCTAAATGCTTTATTTACTTTGTTGGAAGTAGTAGGTTATCTCTCCTTAAAAGATTCTTTTAAAGGCAAAAACTTGTTTTATTGAATTTATCTCCACCTTAAAGTAAAGAGGAGTACAAAATGGTTTCTTTAGATAAGGCTCCTTTAGGCGTTAAAGTTAAAGTTGTTGATATTTTAGGTGGTAAAGGAATAATTCAGCGTTTAAATGAGTTAGGTATTTTTCCTGGAACCTGCGTCACTGTTTTACAGTCAGGCATATTGAGAGGACCTTTACTTGTTTCAGTTGGTGGAAGAAATGTTGCTTTGAGCAGGGGGGTGGCTAAAAAGATTATTGTTGAGGTGTATAAATGAGAATTGTTTTGGTAGGACAGCCTAATTCTGGTAAAAGCACAATTTTTAACCAAGTAGCAGGGTACAAAGCTGTCACTTCTAATTTCCCAGGCACAACCGTTAAATACTTGAAGGGAAAAGTGAATTTCGTAGGGGAAATTTTTGAAATAGTGGATCTTCCAGGAACATATTCCCTGACCTCTTTAGACTTGGCTGAGTTGGTTTCTAGAAATTATCTTTTGAAAGGGGAAGCTGATGTGGTGATAAATGTTGTTGACGCATCCATCTTGTCTAGAAGCCTTGAACTTACTATCCAGCTTTTAGAGTTCGGTATTCCCTTGGTTTTGTGTTTAAATTTCATGGATGAAGCGGCTAGAAAGGGCTTAAACATAGACAGTTCTAAACTTTCAAGTATCCTAGGCGTTCCTGTGGTTGAGTGCATAGCTGTGAAGGGGATTGGAATAAATAAATTATTTCTTACTGCATTGAAGATGGGAAAAGTGAAAAAGAAAGGGAGAGAAATCCTTTACAGTAAAGATGTAGAGGATGTAATTGAGGAGCTGGAAACTAAAGTTTTAACTCTTTCTTCCAAATTAAAAGTTCCAGCGAGATTTCTTGCCATAAAGTTGTTAGAAAACGATGACGAATTTATTTCTGCAGTTAAGGATGAGGAGTTAATTGCTGAAGTTAAAATTTTGCAAGACAGGTTAAGTAAAAGGCATGGAAAACCTTCTTACTTAGTTATTTCAGCTGAAAGACATGCTTCAGCTTTAAACATTTTTGAGGAAGCTGTTAAAGTAGGTGTGGCTAAGGTTTTGTTAAGGGATAAAATTGACTCCTTACTTATGCACAAACATTTGGGTTACGTGTTCTTGTTCATTTTCCTTTACGGTTTCTTCAACATTGTTTTTACGTTTGGAAAATACTTGGAAGAGCCTCTTATCTCTTTCTTTGAAGATTTCTTGATTCCAGAGGTAAGTTTTCTACCTATTAACACCTTGTTTAAACAAGTATTGAAGGGATTATTAGAGGGGTTAGCTGGAGGAATAGGAATAGTTCTCCCTTACCTAGTGCCCTTCCTTATAGGGTTAGCTGTTGTGGAGGATATGGGCTACCTTCCCCGCATAGCTTTCTTAATGGATACTTTCCTTCACAGAGTGGGGTTGCACGGTAAATCAGTGGTTCCTTTGATTCTTGGTTATGGCTGCAACGTTCCAGCTATAATGTCAACTAGGATTCTTGAATCTGAAAGAGACAGGTTCTTAACAGCAACTCTTTCAACATTTATTCCCTGTGCAGCTAGGACAACAATAATTTTTGGGTTAGTGGCTTTTTATATAGGGCCAAACGCCGCCCTACTTATTTACCTTCTGAACATTTTAGTGGTAGCCGCCTTGGGGAAACTTCTTTCTAAAGTGACACCTGAGGCTATACCCATTGGGATGGTTATGGAGGTTCCTCCATATCAAATCCCATCAATAAAAGTGGTGCTATCTAAAACTTGGTTAAGAATAAAGGATTTCGTGGTGGTAGCTTGGCCTTTACTTATCCTAGGTAGTATAGTCCTTAGCTTGCTTGAATACTATTCACTAAACAACTTGTTAAACTTATTTGTCTCCCCCCTAACTAAAGTTTTAGATTTACCACAACCAGTAGGCGTAACTTTAATTTTCGGAGTTTTAAGGAAAGAACTGGCACTAGTAATGCTTATGCAAGCGCTTGAAACCACAAATGTTTTAACAGTTATGAGCAAAACCCAAATCTTAACTTTTACACTTTTCACTCTTTTCTATGTCCCCTGCATAGCAACGATAGCTGCCTTAGAGAGGGAGCTTGGAATCAAGAAAACTTTCTTCGTAACCATCTTGACATTGATTGTAGCAACCTTTATAGCTTTTACTTCAAAGGAGATAGTTACATTACTTCAAATCTTTTCATAGTTGAAAAAAGTTTCAAAAGTTTTTAGGGTGTTTCCACTTTTCAGGAAGGAAAATAATCAAGGAAAGGGTTTGAAGAGGAAGGCTTCATTTTGACTTATACAGTTTTTTGGGTGGATACTTTCCCTGTTAAAGCAAGTTCAATTAAGTTTGCTTAAAAATCTAGAAATGCTGTGAAGTCTTCTATTGATGGACGTAATACAGCTGAGTTGCAGTCAAATTTCATTTATATTACCTATTCTCAAAAACTTTTTGGTTGTGTATGTACTTCTTTATGGACAAAAAAACTTTTTTACTAATATCTTTTAGTTGTTTTGTTGATTAAATTTAAAAAGAATCATCCAACTGAACTGAGAAATTTCTTTCTTGTTACTTTTGAAAAACTTTGAAAAAGGTGAAAACCAGTGACGGAAGAAAAAATAATTGGTTGGAAAAGTTTATCTATAAATGATCTACCCAAACCCCTACATCAACTTTCTGGAGATGAGATTCAAAGAAGAAAGTGCATAAGTAAAGTGATGACTTTTGTTTTGAAGTATTTTACTAAAGAGTTCGTAAACAGAGGCTTTGAATGGTTATTGCCTGTGATTTTTTCTGCTTCAACAGATCCTTTATGGCCTGACCCCGGAGCATCCATCGAGAAACGCATTGAAGTTGAAATCTATGGTAAAAAAGTTAGAGCGACCCTGAGTATGATTGTCCATAAAATAATGGCATGTTCCTTGATTCATCCAAAACTGTTTACTTTATCTCCAAATGTAAGAATTGAAAGGAGAGATAGGGCTTTGACTGGGGTTCATGCTTATGAGTTTACTCAACTAGATTTTGAAGCTAGAAACGCTTCATCTAGTGATATAAGGTCTCTAGTTGAAGATTTATTTGTTGGGTTAATGAAGGAGTTGAAAAAGTTTATGAGGGATGAACTGGTTTATCTTGACAGATACAGTTGTTTACAGATTCCTAACCCTCCATTTAAGGTTTTGAACAGGGTTGAACTTGAGGAAAAATATGGAGGTGAATGGGATAAACAACTTCCACTTGAGATAAGTGAACCTGTTTGGGTTGTTAATATTCCACGGGAATTCTATGATTTTGAAGATTTTGAGAATAATTACTGGGACAACTACGATTTATTGCTTCCTGGTTATGGAGAAGTTTTATCAGGTGCAAAGAGGGAATGGGAATATAGTAAAATAATTATTAAGATGGAAAGAGACCACGTGAGAAAGGAGAACTACTCCACACTGTTGAAACTTGCAAAGGAGAAGAGGATTAAGCCTTCTGCAGGTGCAGGAATAGGGTTGGAGAGATTAGTCAGTTGGATTGTGGGAGCTAAACATATTGGGGAAACTCAGTTGTTTCCAAGGGTGCCTGGAATAGTTTACGAACTGTAACAATAAAATACATTTCCTATTCCTTTCTTTAAACCATAAAGAAAAAAGTAGTAAAGTATTTTGTTTCATTTTCCTTTGTAAGTTACATGTCTTTTTGCTGTTACTGGCATGAAAAGCCATCCAGCTCTTTCTACCGTTTCAACTATGGGGCCGCGTATCATGTTGACATCGAAATTGTAAGAGTAGACTTTACCCCAATCTATCGGTTTAAATGATTTAAAGGCAAATAGGACTGCTTTTTTCTTGCTGAAGAATATACGTCCACTGAATTTGCTTATATGAAGCTGGAAAGGCGGCCAGATTCCAGTTTTCCACTCTATCTCCCCTGTTTCTTCATGATACAATACCCTATGTCTAACTTCATCTAAGAGCATCCTTGCTTTATAATAACTTTTTAAACCGGCCCTGGCAAATATTTCCCACCATTTCGCATCTACAATTCTCCACTCAGCCACGAAATCAGTGTCTTCACCATGTTGAATACTCCAAGGTTTTTCTGGGTCATTCAGTTCTTCAAGCCTTCTTTCTAATTCATCCCGGGGGACGGGAAGTATATTGGGATATAGTCTAGAGGAAGTGAACTCCACAATTCCTGTAGCAGCTATTATGGCACCTATTGAACCTGAGCCTACAAGCGAAAAAAGAACAGCCCATGAAAGTACTTCACTGGGCTTATTTAGTGTTATTACTTTCTCTTCTGAGTTAACAGTAGTTTTTAAAGAGGCTCCATGGAAAATAGTGTACATAAAAGGAAGAAACAAGAGAAATAAAATTATGAAAAGGTTATACCATTTCGTTTCAATCATAATTGTTTTCACTTTAAGAAATGTTTAAATATTTTGAATCTTCAGATGACCTTCTCTTCACTTATACCAAATTTTTATTATTACCTTCCCAAACTGAAAGGAGGCATGTATGATGATGTTTTCCCATTCAAAAACTTAAGAGGTTCTATGCTTTCACAAAATTTTATTGCGAAGAGGGACTCAATGTCTTTTTTTCAAGCTAATACATTTCTTTAGGATGACGCACTTCCACTTCCGTGAATTCCTTTATAGCTTCTTTTTTCTCTAAAATTTCCTCGTCACCGGTTATAAACAATTTTACTTCATCCCTCAGCATGGCTGCGTATGAAATATGAAGCAAATCTAAAGCTCTTAACCTCAATTTTTCAGCTAAAAAAGAAGACATCAAGTATTCAAAAGGTAAGGTTGCTTTAAATCCCTTAAAATTGATGAAGGTAAGTAGTGTTCTTGATTTAAAATTTAAATTACAATCTTTAATGATGAAGTGGATAAGCGTAGCTAAGGAGGTATGGTTCAGTTCATTAGGTAAAAGCAAGTAAGGAGATATCCTAGAAATAACTGCATAAAGTTCAAACAAAGTCACTGGAGAAATAAACAATTTAAAGCTTTTATCATTTACCAATTTCTCTGACAATTCATGTAAAGGGTCGCCAGGTTTGTACCTAGCAATTATTATGTTGGTGTCAAGATATAGAGTTTCCAAGTTTTATTCGCCTCTGCCTTCCCTCACAAGTTCAACAGCAGTTTTTTCATGGATTATAGAGAATGGGGTTTCACCCTCCATTCTCTTCTTTTCCAAAATATTTAGGGCATCGTTCTGAATTTTTTGTTGAAATTTTTCAGTTAATTTAGCCCCTTGAACTACACTTTCTAACAATGCTTCAATAAGGCTTTTTAACGAAACCCCTTCCTTGACAGCTAAAATTTTAGCTTCTTTCCAAAGATCTTCTCTAATCCTAATACTAGTAACCTTGCTTCCCATAAGAGCCACCGTTTGTATTAATTTGTATTAAATACTACTTGCAATATTTAAATATGTCCTTCCCTTCATAGTTTTTCACACAAAAAATCAGGTGAAATTTATTGAGTAAGGAAGTATGGAGTTACGCAAAAAAGTATTTGGGGAAAGAATTTGTTTCGGGGATTGATCATTCTGAGAGGGTTCTTAAGTGGTGTTTAAAAATAGGAGAAAGAGAGAAAGCAGACAAGGAAATTCTTGAAGTTGCATCTATTTTACATGATGTTGCAGTGCCTGTTGTTGGGAGGGAGAGGCATTTTGAAGAGGGTGCTAAAATGGCTGAAACATTCCTTAAAAAAGCGGAATATCCTGAAGAAAAAATTTCAAAAGTTTCTAACGTAATAAGAGCTCACAGCAGGTTCGGTGGGCCAGAACCAGTAACAATTGAAGAAAAAGTTCTGTATGATGCTGACTCACTGGATTCTTTAGGGGCTATAGGGATCGTTAGAGCTTTAATTAGGGGATACATAGGAAATTCGTTTAAGAAACTGGAGGAAGTTCCTTACTTTTTAAGAAGTGAAAAGAATAAAATCAGCAAGTTTTACACGAGAAAGGGGGAGCAAGTGGGTAGAGGTAGAATAGAGTTCATGGAAAAATTCATTGAAGAACTGGAGAAAGAACTCAACTTTGAAAAATAAAAAATTTTTAATAGTCTTTCATTAAAGGTGAGGGTTCCTTTTTGGAAAGTGAAGAAGTTAAGGAAAAGATTAAGGAGATGGGGGCTCATTTAGTGGGTATAGCTTCAGTTAACCACTTCAGGAATGCTCCTAAAGGACATAGACCTTCTGATTTTCTCCCAAACTCAAAAAGCGTAATAGTGGTTGGTTTAAGAGTCCCTTTAGCAATTGTTGAGACAATTCCAAGCCCCTTTTATGAAGCAATGTACGATAGAGTAAACGAGGAACTCAGCTCTTTAGTGTATAGAGTTGCTTCCTATTTAGAAAGGGAGGGCTTTGATGCTTTCCCGATTGACCCAGATGAACCTGATTACTTAAGAGATGTAAAGGTTCTGGAGGAGGGAGAAACTTTTAAAATTAAAATGTTTGCAAGTTTATCTCATAGACATGCTGCCGTGTTAGCTGGTTTAGGTGAATTCACTCCTGCATCTTATGTAGTTGTTCCAGAGTTAGGTCCAAGGGTTAGGTTTGCTTCAGTAATTACTTCAGCTCCTTTAGAACCTGACCCGCCTTTAAAAAATGAATTCACATGGGGATTAATCTGTAAACCAGAGAAATGCGGTTACGCATGCATAAAGGCGTGTCCTGTTAAGGCTTTACCCGGAAACGGAACAGTTGACCATTATAAGTGTAGGAAATATAGAGGCCCACAAATTTATACCATGAATTACTTTAAGGAAATAGTGAAACTCCAGAAAATTCCTCCTCGCATACGAAAACTAATTGTTCCACCTAATTATAGGTCACCCGCTGCACAGCTTTGCGGCAAATGTTTAAAAGCATGCCCTATAGGTAGGGAGAAATAAAGTCAATAAAAAAGGTTTGCTTGCGAAAAGGATGAAATTTTGCAGGTGGCATGTGTTGAAGGGAGTGGGAGGAATAGATGTTTTAGTGATTGGGAGTGGAGCTGCAGGGTTGAGAGCAGCTATTGAAGCCAGGAAAAATGGGGTTGGGAAAGTTGTGGTTGTTTCTAAAGGTAAGAAAGGAGTGGATGGTAATTCAGTTATTGCTAAAACAGGGCATAGTGCCCCTTTCGGTCATTCAAACCGTTTAGACTCACCTCAAGTCTTTTACAGGGACACTTTAAAAGCGGGACGTTACATAAACGATAAAAAACTGGTTTGGGTAATGGCTAGGGACGCATGTGAAAGAATTTTGGAACTTGAACAAATGGGTGTTAAATTCAGTAAGAGGAATGACGAGTTTGTGCAGCATGGAGCTGGAGGACATACTTATCCTAGAGGATGCTACTGTAAACGCAAGAAGGGGATTTACTTGATGAATCCCTTAAAGAGAGAAGCTGAAAGAATGGGGGTAAAGTTTATAGAAGACATGTTCATAACAAGTTTAATAGTTGAAGATGGGGTATGCAAGGGAGCGATAGGTTTAAGTAAATCCTCAAATAAAATCTTTGTTTTTGAATCCAAATCTGTAGTGTTAGCAACAGGTGGGGCAGGTCAAATCTATAAGTTTACAGATAACGTGTCTGGCGCTACAGGAGATGGTTACTGTTTAGCTTTTAAAGCTGGAGCTGAGTTAGTTGACATGGAATTCGTACAGTTCTTTCCTACAGCCACCCTTCACCCTATCAGAAACATAATTGTTCCTCCCCCTGTTTTTAGAGCAGGAGCTACACTTTTAAATTCAGAAAATGAAAGGTTTATGCGTAAGTATTCTCCTAAAGAACTTGAGGATACTACTCGTGATTTGCTTTCAAGAGCAATCTATAAAGAAGTCAAGGAAGGGAGAGGAGTTAAGAAAGGAGTTGTTCTCTCCCTTAAAAACGTAAATGAAGAAGTAATAAAGGATTTTACACCTGTACTATATAGATACTTCAGCGAAAGAAAGTTAAACCCTCAAAAACATGAAATAATGGTTTACCCAACAACCCACTTCTTCATGGGAGGAGTGCAAATAAACGAGAAATGTGAAACAGGAATTAAAGGGTTATTTGCAGCTGGCGAAGTAGTTGGCGGGGTTCATGGAGCAAACAGGCTGCCTAATAATGCTTTAACTGAATGTCAAGTTTTCGGAGCCTTAGCAGGTAAACAAGCAGCAAAGTACACAGAAACAGTTGAGAAGTATCCCTCAACAGAGGAACAAGTTGAACTTATAAGAGAAAAAGTGAAAAACTCATTAAAAGGGACTGTGGAAACTGGAAATATAAGGAAAGTTTTGAAAGAAGTTTCATGGAGCAAAATAGGGATAATGAGGAATAAGGAAGGACTTGAGAAAGCTTTGAAAATTTTGAAAGAATTGCTGGATGAAGTTGAGGAATACAGGGATGAGAAGCCCTACAGAGTTTTTGAAACAGAGAACATGGTTACAACAGCTGTTTTAATTGCCTTCTCGGCCTTGAAAAGAGAAGAAAGTAGAGGTGCACATTACAGAGAAGATTTCCCGAAAGAAAGGAAGAAATGGCTGGCGAATATAATCATTTACCAGGGAAAAGGAGAAACAGAACCTGTCCTAAAAGTGGTTAAAAAATAGCCTGGAGAGGAGAAAAAGTTGGTTAAGGGGAGAAGTAAAAACTTAAGGAGTAGAAAAGTAAGCAAGAAACAGAAAAGGAACTTCAGTAAGTTTGTGTCAAAAGTCATGGAGGAATACGTGAAAAAGGGAAAGTGGACTTCACAAGAAATAAAACTGAGGAAGATACTGGAAAATTTAGGGTTAAAACTGAAGAAAGATTTCTTTCATAACTATAAACTCCAAAACAGTAACCAGACAGGTTACTACTCCTTAGATTTCCTTCTGCCTAAACAGAGACTAGTAATTGAAATCAATGGTTCCTTGTGGCATGAATACCTTGACGGTGTAAAAGAAAAGGATCTAGAAAGGGATAAATGGCTGAACAACTTAGGCTTCCAAGTTTTAAGGATTAAAAGTGAAGAAATAGATAGGAACCCTTTAAAAATAAAGAAGCTACTTCTTGAAAAAGTGAAAGGAAGTCTTGAAATATTTTAGAAAAATTTTTAGAAAATGTCTCCACATGCACATTCCACTTCATTAATTAAGTCAAATAATTCAAAGAAGCCTTCACCTGTTTTAGAGGAGATAAGGGCAATTCTTGTTTTCAAACCAATACTCTGCAAAACTTCCAACATTCCTTCTAGGAACTCCCTTCTTAACCCTGACTCTTTACCTTTAATATTTTCGAGTGCTAAGTCAAAGTTATTCACTACATTTATTAATTGATCCTTTTCTTTAACTGGAAGCAAGTCAATTTTGTTTAAACAAATAACAGTAGGTATTTCCAGGTGTAAACTGCTCAAGAAAGCAATAAAAACCTGAATAAGCACATTCCCAGGCCTCATTTTCTTAGAAGCATCAACTACATGCACACCTACAGGATTTAAGTTACTTATTCTTTGGATAAGTTTTTCACCTAAAGGCCTGAAAGCAAATAATTCAAACAAACCTGGCGTGTCAAAGACATATAAATCCCTCCCGTTTAACTGCGACAAAACCTTCTTCAACCACTTTTTCTCAATTTCTGAAACAGCCTTCAAAAGAGCCGAATTAGTTCCTAAATGGTCCCTAACCATCACTTCCTCAACAGAAACGTAGCTTCTAATGTCTATATCCGGTTTATAAGGGAGCCATTTAACTCCAGGGTCTAAATTTACACGAGAAATCTTTAACGAACCCTCCTCTTTCAACCACTCTCCAAAGTTTTTAGTTAACAATGTTTTACCGACCCCTGCCAAACCCATGATTATTAATGCATTCAACTTCTACACCTCTACTTAAGAGACAATCTCCACCTTAACGATGTAGGCAGGAGGTATTTCCTTTGCGCAATAAACAGTTTTTCCAGCTTTCCAAATTTCCACATTGTTTTTTAAGGCTTTTTCAGCATCCACAATTAAAACAGCTACTTTTCCACTTCTCTTTTTACCTGTTTCCGCAGCATCCTTGAAATTGTCGGTTAAATGAACGAAATTTCTTTTCATCGGCTTTAAACCCTCCCTTAAAATCTTTTTTACATTAGATAAGCTTGTGCCATGGTAAAGAAATGAAGGAATCTCAACATTTGGTGTAAATGAAGGGGTTACATGGCTAATTGAATGCCCATACAAAGCCCTGATCCTTCCATTCCTTATTTGAAACCTACCTTTATTGTTCAATTCCTCAAGTTTATAAATATGGATTGGTTGAATCCAACTGAATCCTTTAAACTTTTTTCTTATTCTCTTAGTTAATTCCTCAACCGTTACGTTTACGAATCCTTCACTGTCAAGTTTAAGGTTTAAAAGTTGAGGTTTATGGCGTAGAATTAGGGAGAGGAGTTTACTAAGTTTAATTTTTTCTTTTTCAGAGGGAAACATTTCTTTACGGCTTACCTTATAAATTTTTAGGTTTAAAACTTAAATAAGTTTTATAACTAAGTTTTTAGTTGCTAGGGTTGTTCTTCAAGGGGCTTCCCTGTTTTAGGATCCCATTTCCTGAGTCTGTAATAATTTTTTAAATGCTCCTCTATTTTAGGTGTCTTTCCCTGTGTACCCCCTTGTAAAGGCTGCTTAAATATTTCCGGTAAATAATCATCTTTGGCTGAAATCCCTAAATTGAAGTTTATTAACCGTTTCAGGTTAAAAATTTTTGAACCAGCAGATAGAAGCCCCTTTAAACTGTAACTGAAACCTGTTGCGTAATTAAGCATAGAAACAATTAGTTTCGGGTTAGGGTTAGAGAATTGACACATTATCAAGGAGTTGTAGATAGATCTCCAATTTTGAGCTTTTATAACGGTTTCTATTCTTCCTTTTAAATTGAAACGGTCACCTGAAAAAATATTAAGTTCAGGTATTTCCTGTCCCAGATCTATAAGATACATGTCGCCTTGTAGGTGGCATGCTCCTCGTGGGGATGTTGCATAACAAATTGCCATTCCAAAAAACGCTCTGGGATCATGGTAGGGCACCTCTAACCCTTTCACTTCAGCTGCAAACCCTTTTAACCCTTTCTTTTCAGCTATATACCTGCTCCCTTCAGCTAAAATTTTTCCAAACCCTTTCCTTTCAGCAATAAGTTTAATTAATTCAATAACCTGGCCTATATTCCCCCATTCCAGTTCTAACCCTTCAGTTTCTTCTTTAGACAATTTATTCTGCTGGTAAAGATAAATAGCGAATGCTATCGTGGAACCACAAGAGATCGTGTCTAAGCCGTAACTGTTGCATAGGTAATTGGCGTAAGCTAACCCTTCCAAGCTATTATTCAAAATTAAGGAGCCAAAAGCTGCTACTGTTTCATATTCGGGACCATCTGTTTCTGGCAGTTTATATCTTCCTTTAGGGATCTTGATTATTTTTCCGCACCCTATTGGACATCCATAGCAGTGTTGATTGCGCACCAGTATTTTTTCACTTATTTCTGCACCGCTTATTTTCGAAGCTTCAGAAAAAATTCCTTCTGTGAAGTACTTATTTGGCATGTCACCTAACTCTTGGAGCATATCTACCCCTCCCGCTGTTCCTACATTGTAGTAAAGTGAAGTCAATAAATTTTCTTTTATTTCCTCTACAGCTTTTTCAACTACTTCCTTAAACTTTTTAGGTTTAGCCAGTTTCATTTCTTTATGCCCAGATACAATTACCGCTTTTAAATTCTTGGCTCCCATAACTGCACCCATCCCTGTCCTTCCTGCCGCTCTTCCTCCATCATTCATTATTGAGGCGTACTTGACAAGATTTTCTCCAGCTAACCCTATACATGCAATGCTTAAATTCTTCAACCCAATTTCTTCAGTTAATACTTTCTGTGTTTCATAAGTGTTCATGCCTTTCAAGTAACCAGCATTTCGAATTTCTATTTCTCCATCAATTATTGAGAGGTAGACAAGTTTATCTGCTCTTCCTTTTATATAGACCCCATCATAACCTGCAAATTTAAGGAATGGGCCAAATTTTCCACCTGAATTAGATTCTCCCCAAATACTGGTCAGTGGGGATTTAGAGCAGACACAGTATCTTCCACAGGAGGGTGCAGGTGTTCCAGTTAATGGACCTGTCATGAAGAGCAAAACATTTTCAGAACCTAGAGGGTTTGTTTCCTTTGATATTTTGTTACGGAGTATGCGTGCAGCTAAACCTGAACCTCCTATGTAGTTTTTTAGGTATTCTTTAGGAGTTTCCTCTAAAACAACTTTTCTTTTGCTTAAATCTATTTTTGCTATTTTACCTGCGTAACTGTACAACTTCTTCAACACCTTTTTCTAGAAAAAAAGAAACCTTTTTAGTGGGTTTACATGCCATTATTTACTTTTTCCTTCAGAAATCTACATTTTTTCCTTCATATGCGTAAATGAAGAGTTTTTTAACGTCATCTTCTGTTACTTCCCGTGGATTAGCTATTAAACCAGTGGATTCCATTGTTCTTTCAACTAACTCATTTATTTTCGAGAGATACTCCTCCCTCTCTATCCTTAAGTCTTTAACTGCAGTTGCAACTTTTAATTCTTTCAAGAGCTTCTCTATTTCATTCAAAAATTTCACAGCAAGTTCTTTTTTACTTACAGCTTTCAAACCAATTGTTTCAGCTAATTCAGCATAGAGTTTCCATGATTTACTAAAATTAAACCTTAGACTGTAAGGAGTAAAAAGAGCTACTGCCCTGCCGTGTGGAATTCTGAAAATAGCACCTGCACTGTGAGCTAAGGCATGTAAAATTGTTACTTGGGAATTTGAGAAAGCTAAACCTGAAAGAGTTGCTGCAATATGCATTTTCTCCCTTGCCTCAATGTCACTTGACCCTTTCTTGTAAGCTCTAGGTAGGTACTTGAAAATTAACTGTACAGCCTTAACTGCTAAGGCATCACTGAAGTCGTTTTTCCACTGTGAAATATAGGCTTCAATAGCTTGGGCTAATGCGTCTAAGGCAGGTTCAACCGTTAATTTTTTAGGTAATTTTTTGACAAGTTCAGGGTCTAGAATAGCTACATCGGAAATAACCTCTCTAGAAGCAAGTTCAAGTTTAACTTTTTTTCTTTTATCAGTTATTACGACAGCCCATGTTGCCTCTGCACCTGTCCCTGAAGTCGTAGGTATGCAGATCAATTTTGTTTTCTTTCCTAAACCAAGGTTAGTAAGAGGGGATATTTCTTCAATTTGTACATCAGGTCTTTCATAAAGTACACGGATTGCTTTCGCTGAATCTATACATGAGCCTCCACCTAACCCAATTATTAAGTCAGGCTTAAACTGTGAAGCTAACTCGGCACCTTTAAAAATAGTTTCTTTCGGAGGTTCAGGTTCAACTTCATCAAAAACTTTTACTTCTACACCTGAAACCTCTAAATGTTTTAAAACCTTTTCAAGTAAACCGAATGAAGCAATGTTCTTGTCTGTAACTATGAAAACTTTAGAAGCTTTTACACTCTCTAAATACTCAAGAGCATCTTCACCAAAAACAATTAACTTAGGAGAAGAAAAATACCACATTTTTCCCTCCCTTAATTTTTCAAGGGTTTCTAGATGAAATCTGTCGGAACCAAACTAGCTGTTTTAACCAGTTCTTTAGCTGCTTTAGTTGCTCTCATAACTTTGCTCATGTTCCCCTTCAATTTAAATTTTCTCGTTAATAAACCTTTAATTGGGTCTATCTCTCCCTTAATTAGTTTCTTCCAGTTAGAGTACTTCCCTTCATAAATATATTCAGTCCTTTTCTCTTCTCTGTTTGAAAGTAAACGAGCTTCTCTGCATTTACCGTGCCACAGGTCCACATAGAAAACATATTCTTTATCTAAATCTTCATCAGGAGTTATTATGAACAAAAAGTCACCCTCCCAAGTTTTGGCAGCTTCCTCGTAAGCCTTGTTTTGATTAAGAGTTTTACAGAACTCCTTCACCCACTCATCAGAAGGAAACTTAGCCAAGATACCTCACCTCACTTACAGAGTACTTTTAAACATTTTGTTTTCATTAAATATGAATGAAAAACTTTTAAAAATAATTTTCCCCACAACCCTTCCAAAACAGTAAAAACAAAGAGGGTAATCTTAAAAAGATTAAAAGCAAAAAATTTTTTGTAGGAGATAAAGATGTCTTTCATAAATAAAGAAGATCAGGAATATTTAAGGAAAGAATTCGACGAAAAACTGAAAGAAGAAATTAATATTTTGGTTTTCACTGAAGAAACCGATTGCCAATACTGTAATGAAACAAAACAGATAATTGAGGAACTGTCTTCTCTTTCAAACAAAATAAAAACTGAATTTTACAGTTTAACAGAAAATAAAGAAAAAGCGAACAAATACAAAATAGATAAAACCCCAGCTATAGTTCTACTGGGGAAAAAGGATTATGGAATAAGGTTTTTCGGTATACCGTCAGGTTACGAATTCACAACGTTAGTGAAAACAATAATAAGGGTTTCACGTGGAGAATCTGAGTTAACACCTGAATCAAAAGAAAAATTAAAAAAGATAAATAAAAACGTCCACATAAAGGTATTTATTACACCTACATGTCCTTACTGCCCCTTAGCTGTAGAAAAAGCTCACCAAATAGCTATTGAAAATGATAAAGTAACATCTGAAATGATAGAGTCAATGGAGTTTCCGCAACTAGCACAGCAATACGGTGTTATGGCTGTTCCAAAAGTTGTCATAAATGAGAAAATAAGTTTTGAAGGCGCTGTTCCTGAACCATATTTTGTGGATAAAATTTTATTGGCGCTCTAACCTTCCAAAAAACATGAAAAAGATTTTTATCTCCCCTATAAAAATCATAAAGGCATTTCTGGAAAATGCAGAACTTCAAGGGCTTTACTAAAGTTTCCCATGGAGAAACTTTTCGTTTAAGGATTTATTTACTAAGTTCTTAGTTTAATTTTTTAAACAAGGAAATTTGAGGGGAGGAATGAAAGAGAAATTGAGTAAATTGTTAGGTTACGAATTGTTAAACAAGTTAAGAAGTGTTGGAACCTTCAATTTTCAAGAATTCACTTCCTTAAAAGCGTTAATCGAAGACCGTGACCCTTTTAAAATATTGTTAGCCACTGTTTTGTCGCAAAATACAAATGACCGCAACTCAATAAGAGCTTTTAAAAAATTAAAAGAGAAGTATATTTTGAAACCTGAAGAAATAGCTTTAGTTAAAAGGGAGGAGCTAGCTGAAACAATAAAACCAGGAGGAATGCATAATTTAAAAGCTGAAAAAATAATCAGCCTTTCTAGAAAAGTAGTGAAAGAATTCGGTGGCGACTTGAACATTATTTTAAATAAGCCTTTAAAAGAAGCCAGAAAAGAACTTCTGAAACTGCCTGGAGTAGGGTTTAAAACTGCAGATGTAGTTTTGTTAAGTTTAACAGATAAAAAAGTTTTTCCTGTTGACACCCACATAGAAAGGATAACTAAAAGACTTGGTTTAGTAGATGAAAAAGCTAAATATGAAAAGATAAGGAAAAAACTTGAGGAAACTTTCCCTCCAGACAAGTACTTGGAGGCTCATTTACTCCTAATAAATTTTGGAAGAAAGATTTGTAAAACAAGAAAACCGAAATGTGGAAAATGTCCAATAAGAAATAAATGCAAATATTTTAGGGAAAAAAGTGGAAGGAAATGAATCCTGTTTTAGTTGTTCATGGAGGAGCTTGGAATATTCCATATGACCTCACAGAAAAACATAGAAAAGGATGCAAAGAAGCTGTTTTAGTAGGTTGGGAAATTCTAATCAATGGAGGGACGGCTTTGGACGCTGTTGAAGCAGCTGTTAAATCAATGGAAGATAATCCTGTTTTTGATGCAGGGAAGGGGTCTGTTTTAAACATGGAAGGAGAAATAGAAATGGATGCTTTAATAATGGACGGTAAAACACTTAGTTTCGGGGCCGTAGCTGCAGTAAAAAACATTAAACACCCAGTTTCACTTGCAAGACTTGTTATGGAAAGGTCAAAACATAATTTCATTGTTGGAGAAGGAGCCTTAAAGTTTGCAAGAAAAAATGGGGTTGAAGAATGCAAAACAGGTGATTTAATTGTTGAAAGAGAAAGAAAGAGGCTGTTTGAAATAAGAAAGGAGGGAAATAGAATTGAAAGTCTATTTCAATCCAGAAAAGACACAGTTGGGGCTATAGCGTTGGATTCAAGTAGAAACATAGCAGTTGCTACATCCACTGGCGGAATACCAAATAAATTCCCCAGCAGAGTGGGGGATACACCATTAATTGGTTGTGGAGCATATGCCGACAACGAAATAGGTGCAGCAGCTGCTACAGGACATGGTGAGGACCTAATGAAGGTTACATTAGCTAAAACAGCTATTTACTTCTTAAAGAAAACAAAAAATCCACAAAAAGCTGCAGAGAAAGTAATTAACTACTTAGAAAGAAGAGTAAATGGTCACGGTGGAATAATAGTTCTTGACATGAAGGGGAGAATAGGGGTAGCGTACAATACACCGCGAATGGCTTACGGTTACAAAACAGTTAAGGAAGAAAAATTTTTTGTTTAAAGAAATAAAGAAAATGAAGTGGTTTTTCAACTTAAAATGTGAAAAAATTTAAAAATATTTTCCACACCTTTTCTTAGATCTAACATGAAATCCAGCTTTGAAATTATTGAAGAAACATTAAATAATATAAGGGAGAGGAGAGATTCTGTTAAAAGCTGCATTATTGCTTCAGATGAAGGTTTGCCTTTGTTTTGGTCTAAGGGAGATTTCGACCCAGAGGTCCATGCGTCACTTTGCCCTGACCTAGCTAATGCTTTAAGTACTGCCGTTAAAAATCTTTTCTCTGAAAACTGCGACGAGGCAGTGATTAAAACACATGAGGAGTCAATAATTCTTTTCAAGATTTCAGGCTCCCTTTACTTAATGGTTACAGCTAGAGAAAGCAAAACAGGTTCATTAATGAACTTCTTAAGGTATTATCTTAAAAAAATCAAGAAAGAATGTGAAAAATTAAAAATACTTAAGAAGGGCATATAGAAGCCAACTAATTTTTTGGTTTAGGAGTTGCCTCTTTCAATATAGAGGTGAATGATTAACTTGTCTAACCCATACAAAAGAATAGAAGAAACAATGAATAAAATGGTTTCAACCAAGTTCAACATTTCAAACTGTGTAGTAACGACAAATGAAGGGTTACCGGTTTTTGGTCCTTCAGAAACTCAAACAGAAACTCTTTCAGCTATGTTTCCCATACTTTCTGCTTCTATTGATAAAGTTTTAAATTCTCTGTTCCAAAAAAACTTGAGGGAGGCAGTGATTAAGACAAATAGAGGAATGTTAATTATTGAAATGATAAATCAAGATTTAGCTTTGTTTGTAGCCTCAAAAAGGAAGACTGCAGCTGGACTTCTTTTGAATTACTTGAGGAAGAAAGCTAAAAAAATCAGTGAGTACTATATGGAGGCACAAAAAACAAAAGTTTAAAGTGGATCGTTACTTTCATAAGTTTTTTTCAGGAGTAAGGTGTCCTCCTCCTTATTTGGGGATTCGCAAATGAGTACTCCTTTAACTTCAAACTTTTTTAAAGCTTTAATTAAGTCTTTGTAGTTAAAATCTGAATTTAAAAGATTTAAATGTCTCTTTTCACCTTTTTCGCCATATTCTATACCTGAGACATGGATATGCATATTTTTCAACGCTTCTACACTCAACTCTTTCTCAATTAAAGAAAGTATGCTGCAGAATTCTTCATAGCTGTTGTTTCCACCCTTAGCTCTAGCGTGGAGGTGAGCGAAGTCGATGACAGGCAGAACATTTTCCACTTCTAAACTGAGCTTTATAAGTTCTTCTAGGCTTCCAAATTGGCTTGGTTTACCTGTTGTTTCAGGTCTAACCCAAACAATGTATTTCTGAGTCATCAGCTCCTCCATCAACTCCTTCAAAGCATTCTTAACTTTTGAATAAACTTCATTTACCGGTTTATTCATGTAATAAGCTGCATGGAAACAAACACTCCAGCCTCCACAGAAATAAGTTATTTTACAGGTTTCAAGCAACCTCTTCTTACTCATCTTCAGTTTTTCATTTTCGAAAGAGTTAAAGTTTATATAGTAGGGTGCATGTGAAGTCAAAGCTATGTTTTCTCTTTTGGAAACAACTCTTATATCTATTGCTTTATCCACTGTAACATTAACTCTCCTCACGAACTCAAGTTCCATTGCATCTAAATTTAACTCTTTAACCTTTTTTACGCCTTCAAGTATCGTTCTTTTCTCCGAGGCTAAAGGTACTCCAGCAACTCCGAACAATAGTTTATTGAATTGTTTCAAAAGGGCTCAGGCCCCACGCTTCTCTACTCTTCACTCATTGCGGTCTTAACAATGACCCCTAACATTAAAGCCATCAAAACAACTAAGGGAACAATAAGTGCGAGAGGTAAGGAGGGAGGTAGAACAATTTTTTCTTTAGGTTTCCAGTTAAATGGGGGGAAGAAAGGGAAACCGAAACCACTGGCTTGGTCATATTTGATGCTGTAAGTGGCAGAGTTAACTGTAACGTTTGTTGCACCTTCAAGTTTGAATGTTACGTCCCAGAACTCTGTAGAGTTGAAAGTAAAGTGCACTACGTTATCATCCAATTTGTAACTGGCCTTTTTAGCTTTGAGAGTTTTTAAAACCCCTATTTTGTTGGCGGAAATAATCCTTGTTTTGTTTTGTTTCTCAACAAAACTTAAAACCTTAAACGTGAATTTCACCTGTTTCTTGTCATCAATGAATTCATGATGTAATTCTTTAATTTTTGTTTTGTTACCGCCAGGCGAGAAGAGAGTGGCAAATAATGCTTCCCAAGCTGTTTCATTTATATCTTCTGCCCTAGTTTTAGTGTAGTTTAAAGGAGTGTAGAGGTAAGTTATTGAGCATTCACCTTCAGAGTTAATGTTCAAAGTGATTATTCTAGAAACTTGGTTTTGACAAAAAGAAACCACTGAAAAATTAAACATGAGAGATAAGAGAGAAACGGAAAACACCACAAGAAATTTGTCCACTCTCTTCAATATTCTTCACCACAGAGAGAAAATACATTTGAAGAAGGATAAAAAATTGGGAAAAGGTGAAGAAGAAAAAAGGGGGGAACATTTTTAAATCAGTAGGGTTAAGTCAATAGGGAAAGTTGAGAAGGCCTACTGATTCCTTAAATTAAAGAGGTGAAAAAATTAATCACCTATAACTGTCACAATTAACTTCCTTTTCCGTGCTGATACATCCACTTCAACCCAAAGTATTTCTTGCCAAGTTCCTAGTTTTAATTCGCCATTGACAACAGGAATACATTGCGAAACCCCGAAAGTTAATGAACGAAGATGTGAATGGGCATTTAAAGAGTGAATGTAATTTCCTTCTTTTGGAATGATTCTCTCCATAAATTCCTTAATGTCTCTTCTTAGACCCGATTCATCTTCGTTTAAGATTATTAAGCCTGTAGCATGTGGAGCAAAGAGGGAAACCAAGCCATTTTTAATTTTAGATTCTTTAACGACTTCCTTTACTTCGTCGGTTAAGTTTAAGAATTGTAGCTCACCTTTAGTTGAGAAAGTTATTTCTTGTTGGAAAATTTTCGTCAAGAAACGTTTCCACCTCTTTAAACTTGTTTTCTTACCCTTTTTTCAAAAAATGAGTAAGGGTTAGTGTTTCCAGTCATAGAATCCTTTCCCTGTTTTTCTACCAAGTAAACCTGCCCTAACCATTTGAACCAGTAAAGGGCAGGCTCTATATTTGGAGTCTTTAAATTCGTTATAAAGTACGTCAATGACGGATAGAGCAGTATCCAAGCCTACATAATCTAGTAGTGTAAGCGGCCCCATGGGCCAGTTTAAACCGAGTTTTATGGCTTTATCTATATCTTTAGGTTCAGCTATTCCTTCCCACACAAGAAACAATGCTTCATTTAAAGCTGGCATAAGGATTCTATTTACAATGAAACCTGGTGCGTCTTTTTTGACAAGAACAGCCTCTTTACCTATTTTTTCAATTAAGTCTTTTACTGCCGAAATTGTTTCGTCACTTGTTAATTTACCTTTAATTATTTCAACCAGTTTCATCAGTTGAGGAGGGTTAAAGAAATGCATCCCAACAACTTTGTCAGGTTTAGAAGTGAAAGAAGAAAGTAAAGTTATACTTATTGAGCTTGTGTTTGTAGCAAGTATTGTTTCTGGCCTTGTTAATTTGTCAGCTGCTTTAAAAACTTCTTTTTTTATTGCTATTTTCTCGGGAGCTGCTTCAATTACAAAATCAGTATCTTTATAAGCTTCTTCAACGTTTAAGGTTGGGTGAATCCTCTCCATAACTTTTTCAGCTTCTTCATTAGACAAAACCCCCTTTTCAACGAATTTGCCTAAACTTTTCTTTATCCAATTCACTCCCCTATCAAGAAATTCTTGTTTTACATCCAACAGAGCAACATTAAACTTCCCTACTTGAGAAAGAACTTGTGCAATTCCATGCCCCATCAAACCGGCACCTACAACAGTTACTTTCTTGATTTCCAAAAAACATCACCCCTTCAATTTACGACAAAATACCTGCAAAAAAGAAAAGAAGGAGTAAATTTTAATTTTTTCTTTTTATTTCAATAGTTTTTAGAAAAAACTTCTTTTAAAACATTTAGCGTGGAAACTTTAGGTAATTTGAGAAAACCTTAAGAAGACTTTATCAAACTCTTATTTTCCATCCACGCTATGTTCAACCAATTTCTTTTATGGAATTTGAAAGTATAGAATTGATACTCAGAAATGTTTTGATTAGGAAATAGATTAAGAAGCGCCTTAAAGAATCCCAATAACTATGCACAGTTATTTATATTTAATTTTGTGGAACGAAAGGGTCTGAAATTAATTTCTCTATATTACTTTTTCCTCTCTAAGCTTTTTAATTTGTTGATCTGTCAAAGAAAGGAACTTCTTAAGTATTTCTGCTGTGTGTTCACCCAAGTTTGGAGGTGGAAACCTCACCCGATATTCAAAATTTGAAAATTTTATAGGTGAAGCAGGGGCCTTAATTTTTCCCGTTTTAGGTTTGAAGATTTCCACAATCATTTGACGAGCTTTTATTTGAGGGTCATTCAATAATTTATCTACTGTATTTATTGGCCCGCAAGGTATTCCTTTCTCCTCGAAAATTTTAATCCATTCCTCTGTAGTTTTCTCAGCTAAAATTTTTGACAAAATTTTCTTTAACGAATTATAATTTTTCGTCCTTAATTCGTTATTTTTGAACCTTTGATCTGAAATTAGTTCAGTTTTTTTAATTGCTTCACAAAATTTCTTCCATAATTTATTGTTTCCTACAGCCACTATGACATATCCATTCTTGGTTTTAAAGGCCTCAAAGGGAGTGATAGACGGGTGTCTTGAACCTAAAGGCTCCGGAACTTTACCTGTAGCTAAATACCTCGCTAAGGCATTTTCAAGAATGGCCACTTGACAGTCAAGCATTGAAACATCTATTCTGCACCCTTCACCTGTTAAGTTTCTTTTGTATAAAGCTGAAATAATGCTTATAGCTGTAAATAAACCTGCCACTATATCAGAAATTGAAGTTCCTACTCTAACAGGAGGCCTACCCGGTTCCCCCGTAATACTCATTATTCCCCCCATTCCTTGAATAATTATGTCATAAGCAGGTTTATTTGCGTATGGACCGTAAGAACCGAAACCTGAACAGGATACATAAATGATTGAGGAATTAACTCTTCTTAACACGTCGTACCCTAAACCTAGCTTCTCCATTACACCCGGCCTGAAATTTTCCACTACCACATCAAATTTCTCAACAAGTTTAAGGAAAATATTTCTCCCTTTTTCAGTTTTCAAATTTAAAGTAACACTTTTCTTGTTTCTGTTTAAACTCATAAAGTAGACACTTTCATTTTTTATGAAAGGGCCAAACGTCCTTGAATCATCTCCCACACCAGGCTTCTCAATTTTAACTATTTCAGCTCCTAAGTCTGCAAGAATCATTGTAGCAAATGGACCTGCTAGTACATGGGTTAAATCTAAAACTTTTACACCTTCCAAAGGCGGATTATCCATGTGCAAAAATAAACACCCTTCCCCTCAAAAATTGAAACAAAAATTAACAAGGAGGCAAAGTATGAAGGGAATGAGTAAATGAACTTTTAGTTCCTTAAAACTTTTTATTTAAAATAGCACACTTTTAAGAATAAGTAGAACTAAACAATTTATAAAATCAAAGAAGAAATTTACTCTATAACTTAGACAGGACGCAGGAGTTAAATGAAATTTATGGCTAAAAAAAAGGAAATGGTTGAGGAGGTTTAGCCGAAGGGTACACCTCCCCCTCCACCACTACCAGGTTGATCTGGGGTAACTCCGTCTCCTGGTGCACCGAAGGGTACACCTCCCCCTCCACCACTACCTGGTGGGCAGTATGCTGGTGATGTACCTGACACTGCTAGAAACATAAAGCCTAGAAGTACTATTGCTAAGAGCAGAAAAAGCATTGTTTTTCGCATTATCCTTCACCACTAAAATAAAATGCAGTGTTTATTTTTAAATTTTACTTAAAAAATTTTTCTTTTGTTGGTATTTTTTAATTATATTTTTGCTTCTTCCATTAATTTGCGGAAGAGGATGCTGCACGGTTCTTTGAAAAAAAGGTCAGCTATTGCAGTAATTGGGGTCTCTTCAGTATTTACCTCAACAATTTTAGCTCCTTTCTGTTTAGCTAAATACGGAATCATTGCAGCAGGCATGACTGTTCCACTTGTTCCGATAACTATAAGTAAATCGGTTTTTGAAACTTCCTGAAATGCTTCATTTAAGGTTTTTTCAGGGAGAGGTTCACCGAACCATACAACATCTGGTCTAAGTAACCCGCCACATTTTGGACATGTTGGAGGTAAAGTATTTGAGACTATTGATGAACTGAATTTTTTCCCACATTTCAAACATTTGACTTTTTTAACTGTTCCATGTAACTCTATTACTTTTTTGGATCCTGCTTTCTGATGTAAACCATCAATGTTTTGAGTTATAACTGCTTTTAGGAGCCCCTTTTTCTCTAATTTAGCTAAAGCAATATGAGCATAATTCACTTTAGCTCCTTCTAATGTTTTAAACCTTTCCAGGTACCACTTCCAAACAAATACAGGGTTTTTAAGGAAGCCCTCCCTAGTAGCTACTGTGTCAGGGTTTATTCTCTTCCAAATACCTTTTTTTCCCCTGAAGGTAGGTATTCCACTTTCAGCTGAAACACCGGATCCTGTAAATGCTACGGTATATTTTGAGCTAAATAAAAGGTTGATAAAGGAGGATATAGAACCCATAAAACCCAACCTATCTTTACAGTGTTAGAATTTTTTACCCAGTATTTTTAATATTTTAAACTACTTAATAATTTTTGAAAAGTTATTCCTCAATTTGCACTTTCCTTTTGTTTATTTCTCCAGCTTTTGCAATTGCATACTTCGTTACTGAAGGCCCGAAAAAGAGCAGTATTAGGGTAGTTACTATTACGGTATTTAGTATATGTAAAGCAGTTACAGCCATGGATGGGTTTAACTTTGTTATTTCTTGGTAAAAAAGTGTTGCTAATCCTACAGTTACACCTGCTTGGGAGTAAAGGCAAAAGCCAATGTTTTGCTGCACTTCAGAGGAAGCATTTGAGATTTTAGCGCCTACGGTGGAACCGGCTGTTTTTCCAAGTATTCTCATGAAAAGGTAAAGCAACCCTACTACTCCTAGTTCAGGGAGGAGTTTTATGTTTAATCTTGCACCTGTTAAGACAAAAAACAAGACAAAGAGGGGAGAAGTTATTTCCCTAACAAATTCCAGCGACTTCTGGGCTTTTTTGCAATTATTAACGAAAATAAACCCTAAAACTAGGTTGGACAACACTTCTGAGAAACCGAAGTACTCTGAAACACCACTACAAAGAATAACGATCCCTACTGCTAATACTAGAAGGTCTCTCTTCCTATTCATTTCTCTACTTATAAGCACTAACAATCCCCCCAAAAGTAAACCTAAAAGAACAGCTCCACCGGTTTCATGAATAAAAAGTTTAAATGCGTCGAAAAAGGAAAAAGTTAGGTTTAGGAACATTGATTTTGCATAGCTACTTGCTATAGAGAAAAGCAAAATAGCTATAACGTCATCTAAACCTATTAATGCAAAAATTGTTGTTGTTAAAGACCCTTCAGCTTTGTATTCCCACAGTACGTCTGCAGTAGCTGCTGGAGCTGTAGAAACAGCTAGAGCACCTAGAAGAAAAGCTACAGAGAAACTTGAAGAGTAAAGGTAAATAGTTGAAGTAACAAGGCCGAAAGTTACAAGGGTTTCAAAAAGCAATATAGTTAAAATGTTGTTTTTGAACTTACTCAATTTTTCAAGCATTAATTCAGCTCCTACAAAGAAACCGAAAAAGGCCAAAGCTAAATCTGTAATAGGTTTGAAAGTTCCAAGTTTGTTTTGGGGAAGAATGTTCAGAAATGATTCACCAAGAATTAAACCTATCACTATCAGCCCTACTACTTCTGGTAGACCTATTTTTTCAACAAATTTCCCACCAAGCAAACCAACAAAAGCAGCTATCCCTAGCAAAAGAAAAGGACTAATTAACTCCATAGTTTTTCACAACTTCTTTCCTTTAAAGAAATTTGTAAAATTCTAGTGCTTCTACTTTAAACTTTCATATTTAAAAAGGGGAGGTGAGATGTTAAAGACATTCGCCAGGTTTCTTTTAAAAAATTGCTATTTTCCAAGAAAAAGGGAGGGAGATCTTAATTCATGAAATTAGATGAAGAGTTAAGAAGTAGCCTAATTTTGCTTCTTTTAACTTTGATCTGGGGAACTACTTTTTCAGCTATTAAAATTTGTTTAACTTATTTTTCTCCTGTTCTTTTTGTTGGTTACCGTTTTTTAATTGCTTCATTGGTATTCATGCCTTTAATAGGTAAATTTAAGAGTTCGCTAAATAGAAACTCTTTGTTAGCAGGTTTTGTAATCGGATTCACTAATTTCCTAGCTTTTGTTTTGCAGACAATAGGGTTAAAATTCACTTCAGCTTCGAATGCAGCTTTTATAACAAGTTTAAACGTCGTGTTTGTTTACTTGATTGAACACTTTACGTTAAGAGAAAAACCTTCAAAGAGATTAACTTTAGCAGTTTTGTTTGCTTTAACAGGTACTGCCTTATCTTCTTTAACTGAAAACTTGACATTTGGTTTCGGAGACATATTGATTTTTATTTGTTCAATTGCATGCGCTTTTCAAGTTGTTACAATAAGCTTTTTTTCAAAAAAATTTGAGGTGTTGCCCTTAACTTTCGTCGAAATATTAACTACTTCACTTTTGAGTTTAGTTACAGGTTTATTGATGGGTGAAGAGAAAGGTAAATTTATGTTTTTCCCAACTGTTTTGATGATTTATTTAGCAGTTATAGCTACTTCTTTAGCGCTTTCTCTTCAAATACTTGGCCAGAGAGGAGTATCTGCAACTAAAGCGGCAATAATTTATCTTTTAGAACCTATTTTTGCCAGTTTCTTTGCAATAATTTGGTTGGGAGAAACCTATAGTTTAAGGCAAGTAACAGGATACTTCTTGATACTTACAGCTCTCATTATAACAATTCCGAAGAAAACTTAAAGAAGTTTTTAAAAGGTGAATTTAAATTCAGGAGTTACAGCGAATTAAGGGAATGTTGCAGGGAAGAAGAATTAATTACTTCGCTTCTTTTTTCAAGTTTTTTTCAGATTCTTCACCAGTTTTTTCCTCTATTTCGCCAAGCTCTTTTTCTATTTCTTCCGCTGAAGGTGTAGTAGCTAAAGTGTAGCCGATCCATATACCTAGCACCATTAAAATTAACACTGCAATATATACTGTAACCCTTGTTAACCAAACTTGAATTATTTCAGGAGCTAAAAATATTCCCCAGGTATAGAAAGCTGCCACTACTAAGCAAACCAAAACTAATAATGCCCCAATTACTTTATCCTTCTCCATTTATCCATTCTCCTCCGTTTTTAGATTAAAAAATTTTTAAATAAATTGGTTTAGATTTGTGAAGAAAGGTCTTAGAGTAACAATTAAAAATTTTTTGAAAACTTCCTTTCTGAAAAATAACTTTAAAGAGTGAAGGTTTGCAAGGCTGGACAAATTTTTTATCTGGAAAAAATTTAAAAAAATTTCTTTTTTCATTGAAAAAATTCAAGGATTTTCTTGACTTGAGAGAGGATGTAATTGGCAAATGAGAAAACAGGAAACTTCAACACAGAAAATTTAATTGAGTTTTTTATTTTGGTTGCTTTATTTGTTCTGCTTTTAACTCCCAGGCTTTTTTATCTTTCACAACTGCCTGATCTGACATTGACTTGGTATTATCAATCATATTATCACGTTGGCATGGCTAAAATGTGGATTAAACATGGTTGGAGGCCTGAACTCGACTTAAGTTATGGAGGGGTTCCTTATACTTATCCTCCACTGTACCATATTTGCCTAGCTTTCTTTTCCTTAGTTTTTAAAGTACCTGTAGAGATAGTGTCAAGGTACTTTGCCCCTTCTGTAGGTGCATTGTCTTGTGTAACTTTTTATTTTTTGTTTAAACAGTTTTTGGAGAGTAAAGAAAGTGCCTTCTTAGCTGTAAGTTACCTTTGCTTTACTTATTCCTTTATGAATGAAACATATTACATGGCTCCTGTAACGATAGGTATCACCCTTCTTCCTTTAGGGCTAATTTCAGTTAAGAATTCATTGGAGAAGGCAGGTAAGAACCTGATTCTTCTTTTCCTTATTAATGCCATCCTAGTTTTTTTAAATGCATTCATTGAAGTTATATTTGTGTTAACACTTATTCCCCTAGTTATTTTTTACTGGAATAATGAAAACGGGTTGAAAACTGTAAAGTGGCTTCTTCTCTCTACAATCCCCGCCTTACTTTATTTTGCACCTTTATTTTTGAAGTATGGCCCTGCTAACTCTATGATTTCAGAGATGGGTAAATACCCTTCTATACAGGATTTTGTTAACCACTACAGCGAACCATTTATTATTTTGTCGGTTTTTGGTTTAGTAACTCTTTTCTTAGAAAGGAAAAAAAAGAAAAAGTTAACTTCTTTGATTTACACTTGGACCTGCATTCTCTTATTTTTCTCTACATACAATCCTGTAAAACCTTTAGAGTGGTGGAGATATGTCCCTTTTTTAGCAGTGCCCCTTGCTTTTTCGATAGGATATGGCGTAAAGTACTTAACAGAAAGATTGGGTAATAAGTACTTAAAAACCTTATCACTTATCACTTTGTTCATTATTGGTTTTTACTCAATGTACCCTTCATCTATTAGATCCACTAATCCAAAATATAGGGTGCTGCTTAATCCTGACGAAATAAAAGCTTTAGAGTGGATAAGCCAAAATACTGAAGAAAATTCTACATTTTTAGCTGACCATGTTTTTTCAGAAGCAGTAATAGGTAGAGCTGCAAGAGTAGTGATGTATGGAGGATGTTGGGAGATGTGCAGGGATTATGCTCAGAGATGCTGGGACGCAGAAAGAATAATTTTTCTTAAAAATCCTTTACAAGCCTACAATTTAATGAAGAAGTATAATGTAACTTATGTGGTAATTTCTGACAGAATAATTAATGGAGTTTATTGGGTTGTTTCACCTTACAGTTTCAAAGCAACTGATCCCTACTCTTACTTTGATGGACCTAATAAATTCGAGAACACAACCTATTGGTTTAAAGTGTATAGTTATGGTTCAGTGAAAATTTACAAAATCAGACCTTAATTTTTCAGTACATGTTTTTTTGTAACGATGCAAATAAACTCTCCCTCAAACACTTTCTCGTTTCCTCGTTCAACTTCAACCTTTACAACTTTCCTTCTTCCACGTGAAGCTTTTATTTCAGCTTTAGCAAGTAACACTTCACCTATTTTTACCGGTTTCAAAAACTTAACTTCAGCGCTTGCTAAGACCACGTTTGGATGGTTCACTGCCAACATGGCGGAGTAATCTGCTAACCCAAAAATGAAGCCTCCATGTATAAGGCCGTACCTATCAACAACCATTTCTTGACTTGTGACAAGTTTAACTTCAGCTGAACCATTCCCAATTTTTAAAGGTTCACCGCATAATTTCTTATTTATTTTTAAATGAGTCTTTAAAAACATGCTTGCTTCACTGTTTTCATTTAAATTGCAAAAACTTTTATGCTTTTTAACATTTAAGGTTGTTTTAATCTTCTTCTATTTTTTCGTGGAACAGTAATTTCCTACCTAGCCATCGCTTAATCCTTAAATATTGAACCTAAAATTGTTTTGACCTATTTACGGTTATGAAGCTGGATTTATTAAAAGTGATAATTTAAAGTCTTTAATTTTTAATGAAGTTTTTAAGTATACAATTAAATAATTAAGTGAATCCTATTTGATGGGGTTATATATCTAGTTTTAGCTAGAATAAAGGGCAAAATTTTAAATCTTATCTTATTTCTCTCCGGTACAGAGAGGTGTTAAAGCCTACCTTCCAAGCAACGTTGAGGAGGGGGAGGAGGGGAGGATTATAGCTAGAATGATAAACCCTACAAAAAAGAAAATTCGTTCCATGAAATAATATTTATCTTGACTCAAATAAATATTTATACTTTTTGGGTATGTAAGTGTCATAGCTAAACATGTTTGTTCTGGAATAGAGCGTAAATCCAAGAAATTGGCCAGTTTTTTCGTCGCGGTGAGGCAGCCCATAGACAATAGGAACGCAAGGAGTCGATCTTCGTAAGAAAGGGGCAGGGCCATCCCAGTATTTTGTAATTGAATTCCCATTCTCGGAAATAACCCAGTTCGATAAGTATAAGTACAGACTTCCATTAACCCTTTTAAAACCGCTACATGTAAATGCGTGGGAAAAAGTCTCATTAGTTAAGTTACAGTTCCAAGTAACTATGCTTGCTGGGAATCCAAGCGAAATAATGTGTGTCAAGTTGTAGGGATTAAAGAACGGTAATTCGTCTTGGTGATAGTTTCTAACCAAGATCATGTTTAATTCTTTCGGTGGATGCGGCGAAAAAATGTCCTCAAGGAGCACATCCCCATACTGAAACGTGATGTTGAACTTCTTTATAAACTCTTCAGCAGTCATGTTTATTCCCCAATATCGTAGTATTTTTACTGCAGAAGAGACGCCACAATTGAGATGAGGGGGACCAGCTGGTACACCCTCTATAACAACTTCATTAAAAACAAGCCAATACTTGCCAGTAATGCTAGCAACGTTTCTGCCGTCAAAAGCTTTAACGACGAACGGCAAGTAAGCCCTGCTTGGATTCAACTCTTTCAGTGTCAGATTACAACCATACAACCCATTTTTTAGGTGACTCATGGTTAAGTTGGCAATAGGCATCTCTACCCACACACTTTTAACTCCAACGTCATCGCTAGCGTTCGCATAAAAACTAAGAGTAACGCTTTCGTTAAAGAGCAAATGCCTGTACTTCTTTATAACACCGATTATAGGCTTATCCTGCTTAACCCTAACCATGTGTATGGAAGGAGGCTTGTCAATTGGTTGTTTTGGTAGATTGACACAACCGGCCATGGCACCCAGGTAAATTGCTGGCAGGGAGATGGCTGCAAGCTTCTTCAGCCAACTGCTCAGCCTTGGATGCCTTTCACTCCAGCTTTTCTGTTGGTAAGCCCAGCAGCTTGATTCAGCCGAGCCATCGTTGAGAGTCGTCGGAACCCTTTCGATCCAGCCTTCATTTTTGAGCTCCTCTGCTGCCTCTAGCAACTCATCATCCACGCCTTCGTCCATCAAAGTAATCAAAAGACGCTCCAGCTCCTCTTCATTCCTTTGGTTAAGCCTAGATTTTATCAATCGTTTGTATTCCTCCCTAACTGACTTGAGAGTTCGCTCTTCCTCCGCTCTGATCAAAAAGTCCTTTAACTTTTCCACTGGCTTCTTACGAAGCTCCGAACCATTCACCCATTCCGGAGGTATTAGGTAGCCCATCGACCTAAAAGTTTTTATAAAATCTGCGTAGCTAAGGTCCTTGTACTTCTCCCCATGCTCATGCAGGAAGCACTCTACTACCTCGTCCGAATGCTTACCTACATCCCTACTGAATCGCTCATACTCCTTTAAAATTTTACTGGCCTTGTCCATCCGCTCACCAAAAATAGTTTAATAAGTTAAAAAAAATTTAAACCTTTCACCTTCAAGCACCACTTCCTGCAACTCTGGTGAGATGGCTAGTCTTAGCTTCTTCAATTTGCATGTAAGCAATTCTATGTTTCCCTTCCAGCCTATTGGCTAAATAACCCAAGCGTAGCAAGCCTTTTTGCTGCTGGGTGAAGTTATCCTAAGCGTCTTTGATTTCGTTGATCAACTCTTTCAACTCTTCCTCACTAGAAATAGACTTTCTTATTCTTCCCCTCTGAGCCTCATAAGCATTGATACCCCACTTAACATAAAAGTCTCTTCTTTCTTTATTTTACTTTTTACATAAACTAAGCCTGGAACAGCGGGAAACAGTCTCCCTCTTGTGTAGAAAACTCCGTATACCTCGCTCCTTGCCAATTCTTCGAATTTTTTTCTCCTCTTAATTTTACTCTCACTTGGCTTAACCTCATGAAATACATCAGCAAAAGCTTGGTCATACTCCGGGATGTACTTCATCAAATCAGCTTCAATAAGCTTCTTTCTTATTCCCTCCTTGTCAAACCCCAACTCGACTAACTCAGCAATTCTATTCAATGCAACATGGCTGAGAGTTGCTTTAACACCTTCCTGGCCGAATTTATTTGTTATCTCAGCCAGCTTCGAAGTAACCTTGTAGTAATCATCCCTTCCAATAGCACCAATAGGCATGTTTAACTCTCCTGACTCAAACAGTTCCCTCGCCCATCCCCATTTGAGAAGTCTATCCACTGAGTCATGGGGAGGAGAGTCTATTATTCTGTTAACCTTCAGACACACTTCCTTTCTTATTCCAAGAGCTTCACACCATTTTTCGTGTATCTTCCAGCTAGGTATGTCCATCCCTTGAGGAGTTTATTGAGGCAACTCACTTAGGGTAAGCCAAACAAAACTTATTTAAGAGATATAAACGATTAAATTAAATATTAACCATGAAGCTCAAAAGCTGGTACGTCGCCTTACTCGGGATGGTAATTCAATTTGTCCTTGGAGCTTTTTTGCTCTCAGGTGGATGGGGTGCTTTTCCGCTAGCAATAGTAGGGTACGTTATTTTACTAGCCTCTACTCTGGGAGTTATTCCACTAATTTTATTGATTTTTGAGAGAACAAGAAAGATTGGGGCAGTAGTGAGTATAATCTTTGGCATTGCTGGGATCATCTTACGCGCAGGAAGCTTTGGTTAGCATACGTTTAGTAGTTGCAGGGATTTTAGCTTGGTGGAAAAAGGTGTGAGTTCCTGAAGCTCCCATGAGTTTGTTACTAGCCTTAGGAGCTTTGGGATTCGCAGAGCGCTAACAGCGGCCAAAGCATGCGAGAAGTGGAAATGGCAAAGCTCATGCAGGAAAAGGGGGGTAATAAGCTGGAAAGCTGGTTAGCTGAAGTTTTAAATCTAAACCAACTTTTCCCTTGTACAAACGGCTTGTACGGCTGTACAAAGGCATAGCTTTTTAAACCAGAAGGGTCCTTGTATTTATTTAAGCATGAACTTTAAATATTTAAGAGTAAAGGAGAAGTGAAGTAAAGTGGGGAGGATGCGCCAAGGCATTTTATGTGTAATTATTGGCTCAGTTGGCTTAGTGATCCTTTGGGTTTTAACTCACTCCATCATGATTGGAGGGAAGCAGGAGGGGTTTATTGAACATCCACACCCAATCCATATACCTTCACCCCTCGCCTATTTCCTTTTCTTTGGAGGCATCGGTCTAGTCATATTTGGTATATTTCGCTTACTTCAGAGAACAGGGGGAAAGCATTAATGAAGAAGGTAGGGGTAACTATGGTTAACTTATTACTTAGGTGGCGCTTTATCTAACTTCTTCACAAATTCTACTTAACTCTTCTTTCCTTATAGGTCTCCTCCAATCGAAAACTCTTAGTAATTCCTCCGATATGCTTGTAGGCTCAAATGCTCCGACAACTATCTTCCCCGTATAGTCCTTCACAGCTTTAACTACATTTACGAAATCCCTATCTCCCGCTACCAAATAAGCTACATCATAGTGATTTAAATATGCCTTAGTTATCATGTCGATAGCTATTAAAGTATCTACACCCTTTTGCTTACGACCTTTATCGGTAGTAATTATATCCCCAAGCTTTACTTCACACATACCCATCTTAAGCTGAAGTTTATTAAAGAATTCTTTCTGTTTCTTATGCTCATTAGGATCTTCTTCTACAGGAACTATGGCATCATAATAATATATTCTAGCTATAACAACCCTACCTATAGGAAATGAAGTTGATCGAAACCTAGTTAGAAATAATGATAAGAAAC
>JAOZFT010000007.1 GCA_027492035.1 Thermoproteota archaeon | reverse complement strand
AAATTTACAAAGCACCATTGAGTCGATGACAGCGTAGAAATCCTCTTGTTCTTTAACCATTTCAGGTTTTCCTTTAATGGAGAATCTGTCTATCTTTTCTTTGCTAAACGCATGTTCACCTACTAAGTCAGGTCTATAGGCTAGGTGTCTTAGGTGGCAAGCTCCCCTAACTGAAACAGCGTAGGCTAAAGCTGCAGCTTTCAAACCTCTAGGGTCGTAACCTGGAGGCTCTAATCCTTTAACATGAACAGCTATTTTTTCACTTCCCTTACCTATTTTTTCAGATGCTGCCTTAACTCCTTCCGCTAAAATGTCTCCAAACCCTTCCCTTTTCCCTATCATTTCCAGTAATTTAAGTGCTGAGTCTCCGTCTCCAAATTTTAAACTGAAACCCAAATCTTTCTTTGAAACAATGCCTTTCTTGAAACACTCCATAGTAAAACCTATTACGTTTCCAGCTGTTATGGTGTCCATTCCCAATTTGTCACATATTTCGTTAGCTTTAATTATAACTTCAGGGTTGTCGATGTAGCAGAGAGAACCTAGTGAGTAAGATGTTTCATACTCAGGTCCATCTACTTCGCCACTTCTATACTTTCCTTCCTTCACTTGCGAAATTTTTCTGCATGCCACACTACAACCGTAACATGCAGCTTTCCTTAAATAGTATTTTTCCTTCAAAGTATGGGCATTTATTTTTTCAAAGCCTTGAAACTCTCCCTCAGTCCAGTACTTGGTTGGCAAAGTGCCTGTTGCATTGGTTAAGTTCATCATTCCCATTGTTCCGTACTTTGTTAAACTCCTTAACTTTTCTTTTGCAGCTTCATTTAATTTTTTTGAGAAAGCGGTTAATCTTTCAGGGTAAGCTGCTTCAACCCTTTTTTCTCCTGTGACAATCACTGCCTTAAGTTTTTTAGAACCCATCACAGCCCCCATGCCTGTTCTTCCCAGTTCTCTACCTTTCCTGTGTTCTACACATGCGAACTTAACCAGTTTCTCACCTGCAGGCCCTATACTTAAAACTTCATACTCTTTGCCATGATCTTCTCTTAAAGTGTCATGGGTTTCAAAATTGTCTTTTCCCCAAAGATGCTGTGCATCATGAAACACTACCTGATCCTCGTTTATTTCAATGTACACAGGCTCTTTTGAAGCATTCACAAAAACTATTCCGTCGTAACCTGCAAACTTAATTTTTGCTGCTATGAAACCTCCAACCTGGCTTTCTCCATAGAAACCTGTCAACGGAGACCTGGAAACAGCGCACAGTTTAGATGAGCCTGAAAGTAAAAAACCATTAACCGGGCCCACCGTGAAAATTAATGGGTTAGTTGGGTCTAAGGCATTATGAACTTTGTTGAAGTATTTGGTGAAGAGGTAAACCCCTAACCCTTTTCCTCCTATAAAGTTCTTATAAATTTCTTCATCAACTTCTTTAACTCTACTTTCTCTTTTCTGGAGATCTACTTCCAAAATTTTTCCCATATAACCAAAAAGCTTCATGGCTCTTTTTCCCTCCTACACCTTTCTTCCTTAAAGGACTTTCTTTAAAAATTCATAGGAAAAAGGTTTCCAGTTTAAACTAAAAGTTAACTTCAGCCAGTAACTCCTCCCCCTCCATTTTTCAAGACATTAAGCCTTAAAAGTTAAGGTTTTTTATAATTTTAAACTTTTAAGGTTGAAAAATTTTTCCCAACCGAATACTTACCTCTATGAGTCCGAAACATTAACTATTAACTTAGCGAAGCCTTAACTGGGTCATACGACTTCGCAAGAATTAACAACCCCTCTTCACCGTTTTATAGAAGACATGTCAGGAAGTAACGTTAAAGAAACTCACCAAAAAAGTTTTACCAGTTAAATCTTTAACATGGTTTTCAGGTAAAAAGAGTTCTTGAAACAGAAGAAGATGCTTCAATCACAAGCAAAAAACAACAATTTATTAAACACCCTAACAAAGGTTGGGTTCATGAAGAAAAAACAAAAACATACAAAATAATGGACTCGACGTTTAATTCATACAACTAGGAAAATAAGGGGGAGAAAGTTGGTGAGTGAGGTTTTGAAAGTTGCTTTGGCCCAATATAAATTCCTCTTCCAAACAGGTTTTGAAGGTTTTAAAAAACATGTGTTAAAACACGTTGAAGCTGCAGCTAAAAAAGGTGTAGACATACTTGTCTTTCCTGAGTACTTAACTTTTGAAATATTTAAGCCTGACTCTTTCCTTAAAGGTTCAGGAGTTCTTAAGAAACTGGTTAACTACTACACTGACTACATAGATTTCTTTTCCAAAATCTCTTCTGAAAACAACCTCCACATACTAGCTGGAACAACTGTTGAAAAAGAGGGAAATAACTTCTTCAACACTGCCCATTTCTTCTCTCCAAAAGGGGGAACTGTTAAGTATAGGAAAATTCATTTACATAAACTAGATAAAGAACTGGGTTTCTCCCCAGGTGACAAACCAGAAGTAATAAAGTTTTCGCGGACAAAAATAGGTTTACTGATTTGTTACGATTTAGGGTTCCCTGAACTTTCAAGAATTTACGCCTTAAAGGGAGTTGAAATTTTAATTGCACCGGTTATGGCTCCAGGGAAAGGGGCCTTTAACTGGTTAAAGTTTTCAAGCTTGGCTAGAGCAATTGAAATTCAAGGGTTTGTTTTCTTATCAGCTGGTTTAACCCCTACAATAAAAGAGTTAAATTTAAAGTTTACCGGGGAATCCATAATTCTATCCACAACAGATTATTACCGGGAAGGAGTTATAGCGGAAGGGGAGGAAGGGAAGGATTATACAGTAGTTGGAGAAATAAATTTGGAAAGACTTAGGAGAATAAAGAACAAAACTTCAGCACCAATCTTAAAAGATTTACGTGGAGAAATATATAAGGAACTATGTCTAATGAACTGGAAAAAACAGGAAAAATTAAACTTTAAATAAAAGAGGGAAGGAAGGCAAGTCTTTAACAAACGCTACATAATTTATTTGTTGCAGGGTTTCACCCAAGTACTCAGTAGCCGTTAAAACCTAAACCCCCTATCTTGCGAAAAATAGTGATCGTGGTGGTGAGGAGTAATCACTAAATATTTAGCCTGTCCACAAATTTTTTAATTTTTCATCTCCCTTCTCCCTCCATCACAGTCTCTCTTCAGGAGAGGCTGGAAAAGGTTTGGTTGCATGACAGAGACTCCAGAACCAATTACAACATTTACATCCTGGGTTTTTAATAAGTATGCAACTTGATTTAGCACCTAATGAATTAACCCACACAGGTTTAAAATTTTTGATGTAGCTTCATTTTGCACTTCATTTCTCTTTCAATAGAAAGTTGTTTATATGTTTTTAAAACGAAAAAATTCTTTCCCTTTTTACAAAACTTTATTCTTTCACTTCTTTGCAGAAATTAAAAGATAAATTTTTTAATTTTCTTTTCTTTTTTGGGAGAGTGTGGCTTGAATGGAAGGGGTTGTTTTAGCAGCAGGTAAAAGTGAAAGGTTGAAACCTTTAACAGAGACAAGACCTAAGCACCTTATTCCTTTAGGCGGCAAAACAGTGCTAGATTACGCTTTAGAAAACCTTATCGTAAACAAAATTGAACCAATCTATGTAGTGGTTTCTTATTTAAAGGAGAAAATAATAAGACACTTAGCTGGGAAAGGAATACCTGTTGAAATCGTTGAACAAAAGGAGCAGCTTGGAACAGGAGACGCCTTGGTTCCTTTAGAGAAAAGAATTAATGAAGAATTTCTTGTTTATTACGGTGACGTTGTTACAGATTCTGAAAACATTCACCTAATTCTGGAAAAACACGGTGAGAAAGGTAAACCTGTGATTGCACTTGTGGAAGTGGAAAAACCTGAAATGTATGGGGTAGCTACTTTAAAAAATGAAAAAATTGTTGAAATTGAGGAAAAACCGGCAAAACCGAAATCAAACCTTGCTTTAGCAGGAATCTACGTTCTTCCTCCTCAAATTTTCCAATACCTAAGGAGACTGAATAAAACGGAGAGGGGGGAGTATGAGTTAACAGATGCATTGAAAAAAATGATTAATGAAGGGTTCGAATTTATAGGGGTTAAGCTGCAAAATGAATGGATAGACATAGGAACTCCTTGGGATTTATTGAAAGCTAACAAATACATTTTAGACAAAGTAATGAAACCTAGGATATGTGGAGAAATCGAAAAAAATGTTTATTTGAAAGGGAAAGTTTTTGTAGGGAAAGGGAGCAAAGTAAGGTCAGGATCATACATAGAGGGGCCTGTCTACATAGGGAAAAACTGTGAAATAGGACCCAACTCGTATATACGGCCTTTCACCTCCATTGAGGATCAAGTTAAAATAGGGGCTTCTGTTGAAGTGAAGAACAGTATAGTGTTGGAAAAAACAAAAATACCTCACTTAACCTATGTTGGAGACAGTTTAATAGGTTCCAACTGCAACTTCGGTGCTGGAACGATTACTGCAAACCTTAGGCTTGACCATTCAGAAATAAAGGTTGAAATTAAGGGAAAGAAGGTAGGAAGTGGTTTAAGAAAACTCGGCGTAATTATGGGGGACAATGTGGAAACAGGAATAAACGTTAACATAATGCCTGGAATAAAAATAGGAGGCAACTCCTTAATAGGAGCAAACACGCTTGTAACAATGAACATTCCGTCAGACACTTTGGTTTACTGCACTCAAAGCTTAATTCTGAAAAAGAGGAAGTGAACAATCACTTTCTTTCTTCCATTTTTTCATGAAGCTTTAAAATATTTCGCAGCTTCCGGAAAGTACTCATTTAAAGGCATAGAGTGTCCAGTATCGTGCCAAAAAAGTTTTTTCTCAATAACTGAAGTAGCTGCATTGTAAGCGAATTCGCATGCTTCAGGTGTGAGGAGTTTATCGTGTTTACCGCAATGGAAATGAATTCCTCCACCATATTTAGGTAAAAAATAAAGGGGATCTATCTCATCCAAAATTTCTTGGTTGTTTAGCCAAGAGGGTTTTTCATTAATATTTCCATGTGTGAAAATGTATTTCAGGTTAGCTGAAGCAAGCAGCAACTCAGCTTTATCTATTTTTGCTCCTTTGCCTAAAGCCACCTCTGAAACTATACTTCCAAGACTTCTTGAAACTAAATAAACCTTTCCGGCACCGTCACTTCTAAGGAAATCTGCAATTTTAACTACTTCGTCAGATCCTTCCTTTACAAGTTCTGGAAGCTGTTCAGCCCCTATAAAATTTCCTCTTTCTCCATGAAAAGGCAGGTCGAAGGCGAAAGTTCCGTAACCTAATTTTTCAAATTCTTCCATATCTCTAACCCAAACTTCTTTGCTTTTTCCCAGTCCATGCACAAAAATTATGGTTTCTTTGTTCCAGTTCTTTGGTTTATGGTAAATGTAGGGAATTCCTTTCAAGGTAAAGTTCGAAGCTTTAAAGTTAGGCGTGGGGGTTGTTGACGGACTTGGGTATATGGTTGGGGAGGTAGTGAAGGGAGTGGTGGAAGGTGATGGTTTACCTTGTTTTGCAGGAATGGAAGATGTTGGCGTAGCAGTAGGTAAATGTTTCGGTTTCCTTTGTCCTAGACATCCTGCACAAGAAATTGTTAAAACAAAAATAAGAGTTAAAACAAAAATTTTCCTGTGGCAACCTAGGGTGAAAAGGTGAAACTTCATTTTTCTACTTCACCCTGTTTTCCCGCCTCTTTTACAACATAAACTCTTTCTACATGAATAGATGCCTCCTTTTAAATTTAAACAAGTAATCCTTTAAAATATTGTTCAATTGTCTTTTTCTTGTTCATACAATTCCGGAAAATATTTGGATGTTGTAAAGAATTTTTTGAGTTGTTGAAATATTTTCAAAGAAGGGAAGATTCCTTAGTTAAGTCAGATTACTCTGACGCTGTCTTCAATGCTCAACAAGCAGCAGAGGAAGGGTTAAAGGCTTTTACTTAAAAATAAAGCCTTTTTTCATTTCTGAACTAATGCACTGCCCTATTTCGTGAGAAGGTTCCAGACAGAATGGAGAAACCAATCTAACAAGTACTGGAACCCTCAGACTCCTTTCAAGGCAAGTGGAGTTTAAGTAGGTATTCACGAATATAAATGGCAAACTTGCTTATTTTATTCTATTTTTTTTATTTCCCCGCTTCTCGGTACATTTAAATAAAGGTTATTTCTGAATTCTCTTACATAAGCCCCTGTTATTTCAACTTTATCTCCTTCCTCTATATTGTCTATTTGATCCTCCCAAAGGGTTAGCTTCATCTCTCCTGAATCATCTTTTATTACTGCATCAGCTACTCTTCTTCTTCCGTACCGAGTCATAACGTTTCTTTCTTCTCCTTTTTCAGAAATAACTCCTTGAACTGAAATATTTCTCATTCCATTCCTAATTTCACTTATCTTCATTTCTAAACTCAACCACCTTATAAAGCCCTGATTAGGGGAAAGTGTCCATGTAAGTTTTTATAAATAAATATGTTTTTCTAAAAATTCCTCCTAACCAAAACTTTCTCCTTCAATAAAAGGGTTTAAACTGTAGAGTTTAGGTAATCTAAGTGGTTTTTCACCTTCTTCACTAATTCTTTTGGATTCGATGAATAAATTATTGGCCCCCCTTTCTTAGAAGCATTCCTAACTATTTCTTTAACCAGTTTCGTTACTCCTCTTGAACTTTCTAAAACCCCTATAACTCTATTTTCATCAAAAGCTATCGTGAATTCGTTTAAGGTGCCTGTTCTGCCTGAAACCATAATCACTGCATCACAACTCCTCACAAAAACCACGTTTCTACCCTTAAACCCGAAACCTGTAAAGACAATTAAGTCAAAGTATTCAACTGGGAATTTATATTTTTCAACGTGTTCTCTCAAGTTTGAAGCTGGAGAAATACCCACTGTGAAACCTCCTGCTTTTTTAGCAGCTTTAACTGCTTCATAAGGAAGACCGAAAGAGGCACCGCTTAAAAGGAAACATTTTTCTCTAGCAATTGTTAAACCTATTTCCTTAACTTTCTCAATATCTTCCTCAGAAACTTCATTTGCAGAAGAACCTATCACTCCCACCTTATACTTTTTCCTATTATTCATTCCCTTTTCCCCAAGCTAATTTTAAACTAGTTTTAAAAATAAATGATTTTTTAAAGCCGGAATCTATTGAAACTGTTGCTGCTGATTTCTTTAACTTGGTACAGAGGCCTTTGTTCAACATGAAATTATGGAGGTAAAAGAATAAAAAGTTGCAAGTAACGGTATGTGTGGCATGAATCCACTAAGTATACCGGAGCTGACCCTTAACATAAACCCTTCCAATACTTATTCCTAACATTTCGAAAAATTCAAGTGATAAACTGAAGCCCTCCCCTCTTACTCACTTCTCCTCCCTTTAGATCAATTTTAAATTTAACAGAAAAGGAAAATTTTTAAATACATACTTTTCCCTTCCTTTTTCGAAAAAGGTTCAAAAGAGGTTGTGAATTATGTATAAGAAGTTTTTCTTGGTTTTCTTTCTTGTCGCGACACTATTATTTATTAGCGGTTGCATGGGTCAAGTAAAGGTGCCTCTCCCAAAGGAGTCTATTGAATTGAAAAATGTAAAGGTTAAAATTGTTGGCGCTGAAGACAGAACCATCCATTTAAGTTACTCCTTAGACGTGAAAAACAAGGGAGAAATTGAACTAGATGAGGTTGTTCTACAAGATTTTGAACTTCCTGAAAATGTAACGATGGATTCCACATATTTTGATATAAAGAATTTGAAACCTGGAGAATCGCGGACATTGCAATGGATGATCACTGTCTCAGACGTAGATGTGCCTATTTCTCATAAACAGACTTGGAAAGTACCTTTTTCAATAAAAAATGTGGTTAACAATAATTACGTAACCGAGTCAGGTTTTTATTATGAATTCACGCTTCTGCCCCCATGAGACTTTTTGTGAGACGGTTTCATTTTTTAAATTAAGGAGGATAGCGGGTTTAAAGTTGAAAAAGAAAGTAAGGAAAGGTAAAATAAGCATTGCTGAAGCAACTAGAAGAATAATTGACACTCATCCCTTCATTGCTGATTGCTTGAAAATGGGAATTGTAAACTACACAGCCTTAGCCGAACATCTGAAAAGGGAAATATCTGAAGCCTTAGGGTTGAAAAAAATTAATTTAGACTCGATTAAAATGGCTATTGTAAGGTATAGTGAAGAATTGAGGAATTCTTTGATTTTTTTAGAGAAAAAGGTTGTGTCAGTAATTGCTGAAAGCGTTTTAGAGTTAAAAAACGATTTAACAGTTTTAACTGTTGACCAAACAGCATTTCTCAGAAATTTATCAAAAATCTACGCTAACCTGGAAAAGTACAGGTTTTTCCAGTTAACTCAAGGAATAGACACTTTCACATTGATTGTTGATGTGAAAAGTATTAGAAACTTGAAAAAACTCTTCAACTCAACTGAAATCAGGGTTTTACTGGGTAATCAATCCGCTATTCTACTCTCCAGTCCTGAAACAATCATTGAAACCCCTGGAGTTATTTCTTTTATCACAGAAGTCTTAGCAAACAACAACGTAAACATTACACAAATTATTTCATGCCACACTGATACAATTTTTATTTTAAATAGGGAAGATGCGTTAAAGGCTTATAGTTTAATCGAGAAATTAATTATAGACTTGAGAAGAGCTGGAAGTTCAAAATTTAAACCCTAAACATGTTATGGCCATTATTACTTTCCTCGTCTGTTTTTAGAGCAAATATTAGGCTAAGAGTTACAGTTAGAACATCAATTAGTTCTCCTTGTTCTCTTTGATACGTTAGAAATAAAAAGTTTCTGGTAGCGGAACGCTTCTACAACTACTCTTAAACGTTCAAGCTAGGAATTTCTCTTTATGATAAATTTCTTAAGGTGAAAACCAAATTGGCAAAGGAAATAAGTAAATGTGTCTTACTTTACTCCGGCGGCCTTGACACTTCCTGTATGTTGAAATGGCTGCAGGAAACATATAACTGTGAACTGGTAACTGTTACACTTGATGTGGGACAGAAAAAGAACTTTAAGGAAATAGAGGAGAAAAGTAAACAACTTGGGGCAGTGGCTCATTACACAATAGACGCTAGGGAGGAATTCGTTAAAAACTATGTGAACCATGCAATTAAAGCTAATGCATTATATGAAGGGGAGTACCCTCTAAGCTCCTCTTTGTCAAGGCCTCTAATAGCTAATTGGGGTGTAAAAATAGCTGAGAAAGAAGAAGCTGATGCCATAGCGCATGGGTGTACAGGGAAAGGGAATGACCAAGTTAGATTCAACATCACCATCGAAACTTTAAACCCTGAAATAAAGGTTATTTCTCCAGTAGTTGAGTGGGGTATGACAAGAATACAAGAAATAGAGTATGCTAAAAAGAAAGGGATACCTATACCTGTGGATGTCTCTTCACCATACAGTATAGACGCTAATCTTTGGGGGAGATCCATTGAATGTGGAATCCTTGAAAAACCAGACGTTGAACCTCCTGAAGAGATATATGAGTGGACTAAAAAACCTGAAGAGGCAGAGGATAAATCTGAAACAATAAAGTTAACTTTTGAAAAAGGCATACCCACAGCTTTGAATGATGAAGAAATGAACGAGGTTGAACTTATAATGGAACTGAACGAAATAGGGGGGAAACACGGCGTTGGAAGAATAGATCATATGGAGGACAGGATAGTTGGTTTGAAATCAAGGGAAGTTTATGAATGTCCAGCAGCTACAATAATAATAAAGGCACATAAAGACTTGGAGAAATATGTTTCAACAAGACATGAAGTATTGTTTAAAGAAACAGTGGATAAGGAGTGGGCGTTCCTTGTTTATGCTGGGTTATGGATTGACCCTTTAAAAAAGGATTTGGATGCTTTCATCGATTCAGTAAATGAAAAAGTTACCGGAGAAGTTAAAATGAAGCTTTACAAAGGGCACTCCATGGTTGTTGGGAGAAAATCAGAGTACGCCCTGTATGACTTGAATTTGGCGACGTATGAGGAAATCTCAACTTTCGACCAGAAACTTTCAAAGGGGTTCATTAAATTATGGGGGCTACAGTCAAAAATGTCTAGGTTAGTTTCAAAAAGGAAAGAAGCAGTTCAAATTACTCTTTAACTTTTTACAAACCCTATTTATCCTTTAAAGAACTAAGAAGCCCTGCTGCCCTCTTTTCCATTACCACCCCTAACAAAAAATTTTGAAAGAAATAAGTCTTTTTTATTTCCTGGGGTTTCTCTAGGTTCAATTAAGTTGATTTTTCACTTTAAAAATAGGTGCATTGGAGTTGTCTTTTAATTTAGAGAAGCTTATTCGGGAGTATGCCTGTAGGGAGGACCTCTGGTGCGATGAAAAGCTTGTAAAGTATGATGTACTTACTCTAAAATCACATAATTTAATGCTTTGGTTTAAGGGGTTACTAAGGTACACAAAATTAAGGAAAATTTTGATTTCCCTGAACAAAATAGAAAAACTGAGCAGGGAGGGAAAGTTTAAGCTTAAGGAAGAATTTGAGGATGTACACATGAACATCGAAGCATTTATCATAAAAGATTCAGGTTTAGAAGTTGGGGGAATGATTCAGTTCGGCAGGTCTAGGAACGACCAAGTTTTAACTGACATAAGAATGTACCTACGTGACGAAATCTTAAAAATAATCAATTTAGTAATAAAGTTAATGAATGTGTTTTTGAGACAAGCTGAAGAAAATGTTTCAACGATTATGCCTGCTTACACTCATTTACAGCCTGCTCAACCATCAACGTTTGCTCATTGGTGTTTAAGCTATGTAGATACTCTATTTCGTTCAATCAATAGATTAAATGAAGTCCTAAAAAGAGTAAACTTAAACCCTTTAGGTGCAGCTGCAGTTTCAGGTGCAGCACTCCCCCTCGATAGAGAGTTAACAGCTTCACTTTTAGGTTTTTCTAAAATCCAAGAAAATACTTTAGACGTGATTAGTTCCCGTGGAGAAATAGAAACAGAAGCATTATGTGTCTTAAGTTTATTGATGACGAGTTTAAGCAGGTTAGCTTCAGAACTTATCCTTTTTTCAACGTTTGAATTCGGCTTTATAAAATTAGGTGACCTATTCACCACTGGAAGTAGCTTAATGCCTCAAAAAAGGAACCCTGACATCGCAGAATTAATCAGGGGAAAGACAGGCAGAATCTATGGTTACCTTTTCCAAAACCTAAGTATTTTGAAGGATTTACCTTCCGGTTATAGCAGAGACATGCAGGAAACTAAACTCTCCCTGTTTAAAGCCTTGGAAATAGTGGAATCAACCCTTAAAATAACTTCTGAATTGATGAAAACTGTGCAAGTGAATAAAGAAAGAATGCTTAAAGTAACTGAGCAAAGCAACGTAACCTCCACTGAACTAATTAATTTACTAGTGAGTAGGGGGGTTTCTTTTAGGCAAGCCTATCTTTTAGTGAAGGAACTAATTAGAAAACATGGTAACCTTGCAAGTATGAAAAGTGAAAAATTAGTTGAAGAAGTTTCTCTTCAGTTAGGAAAAAGATTAAAAACAAAAAGGATGGTTTCGTCTAACGAAATAAGGGAGGCATTGAACCCAAAAACTTCAGTTGAGTTAAGGAAAGTAACTGGAGGCCCTGCACCTGAAGAAGTCCGAAGAATGATTGAACACAGGAAAAAAGAAATTTCTGTTGAAAAAAAGAAAACGAATGAAATCGAAATAAAAATAAGAAACAATTTAGAAACCTTAAACAAGTTAGTTAATTTAGTAATTGAAGGAAAAAACGAAGAAAAGGTAAAAGCTAGGGTTCAGGCGTTAATTGCAAGGTCAAGGGGTTCTCGAAAATACACTTAAACATTACTTAAATGATATACCTCCTTGATGTTACCTCGTTGGTGTTCATTATTTTAATCCCTTTCTCAATTCATTGGGGTAATTCATCAACCTTACTCCCTGGCAGAGTTAACCTCTTCAGTCCTCTCATCAGTTCATTAAAAAAGTTCTAGGGATGGAGAGAATCCTCCATTTCAAGATATAAATTTATGGGTGCATTTAATCGCCTATTTACTTTAAATCCACATTTCTTGTATTGACGAGTTATTCTTTCGGAGCATTCACCGTCCCACCTCTGGGACACCTCTTCACAGAGTTCTTTGGATTAAGTACTTTTTACTGAACTCTCATAAGCCACGTACTTCTGTATCTGTTTCCAGTTGCTTTTAGCAACATTTCTATTATGAACTTTCGATTCGATAAACACAGAAGTTTTGTCTAAATCCTAAAATCCATGGACATACCTGCCAAACTTTTTAGTAAGGGAAGATATTAATTTATAGATAAAATCTTTAGCTTTATTCTTTTCTCTTTATCCTTTGCCACAAACCCATTAAAAACGGTAGTAAATACCTATCCTTGAAAGAAAACTTCTTAAAAAAATAAAAAAGGAAAATTTTTAGATGAATCAGGAAACCACATCACTCCCTTACTGAATTTCATAAAAACTCTATTTGAAAGAGATAACTGGGTGAAAAGAGATTTTCTCAAAAAATATTTCAGAAAATGAAGCAGTGAATGAAGAAAGGTGTTACGTTCAAGTTAGAAATGTAACTTATACTTACCAAGGAAGTAATGAACCAGCTCTAAAAAATCTGTCATTTAATGTTAAAAAGGGTGAAATTGTTTTAATAACAGGCCCCAGTGGAGCTGGAAAAACTACTATTTGCAGATTAATTAATGGCTTAATTCCCCACTTCTTTAACGGAAAATTTGAAGGAGAAGTTATAACTAAAGGGTATAACACAAAAATATATGACCCTGGTTTCTTTTCAGGATTCATTGGTTTCCTTTTCCAAGATCCCTCAAGCCAACTTGTTACACCAACTGTAAAAGAAGAACTGGCTTTTGGACCTGAGAACTTGGGGGTTCCAAGGGAAGAAATAATTAAGAGGATAAAGGAAGTTTCATTTTCTACAGGGTTGGAAGGGTATGAGAGAAGGAACCCTCACTTTCTCTCGTATGGGGAACAGCAAGCAGTAGCTTTAGCTTCTATTTTAACAATGCAACCAGAGATCTTTGTTCTAGATGAACCAACCTCTAACTTAGACCCTGCCGGGAAAAAAAGAATTCTTAACTTAATCAATAAAATGGTCAAAGAGAGAAAGGGCACATTGGTAATAGTGGAGCATAGGCTAGAAGAAATAGCTCCTTTAGCTGACAAGATTTTGGTTATTCATGGTGGAAAATTGAAAAGGGAAGGGAAACCTTGTGAAGTTTTGAATGATGTGGAGGAAATGCTTCAGTACAGTGTAAAAGTACCTCAAGTAACTATTCTAATTCATAAACTGAAAAAAGAAAACTTAATAACTGAAGAAAAACTTCCCTTAACAGTCGATGCAGCCTATAAATTAATAAAGGAAGAATTAAAAAAGAAAGAAGTTGTTCCAGAAAAAATATTGGCGAGAAAAGAAACCTGGTTAAAGCATTTATTAAAGGAAAGGAGTGATTTAAAAGAAACCTCCAGGAAGAAAGTAGTCACTATTGAAAACCTGAGTTTCACCTACCCTAAAGGGGTAGAAGCCTTAAAAAACATAAATTTAGAAATAAGAGAAGGGGAATTCATAGGCTTAATAGGACAAAATGGTTCAGGCAAAACAACCCTTGCTAAATTAATTAATGGTCTACTTAAACCTACAAAGGGAAAAGTTTATGTGGATGGAGTGGACACCACCAAAACCACCGTTTCTTTTCTTTCAACAAAGGTAGGTTATGTCTTCCAAAACCCCAACAATCAGCTTCTTTCTCGTACAGTGAAGGAAGAATTGGCACTTGGGCCACGGAATCTAGGTTTAAAGGAAGGAGAAATAAATGAAAGAGTGAATGAAGTAGTTGAAGCTTTAAAACTTAAACCTTTACTGAACAAGAACCCCTTCTACCTCAGCAGGGGAGAAAAACAAAAAGTGGCTGTAGCTTCTGTGTTGACCATGAAACCAAAGATACTAATAGTTGATGAACCCACTACTGGACAGGATTACTTAACAAGTTTAAAAATGATGAACCTTTACAAAAAACTAAATAAGGAAGGAAAGACAATCATTGTCATAACTCATGAAATAAGCTTAGTTGCAGAGTACTGTCAAAGAGTAATTTTACTAAATAAAGGGGAGGTAATGCTGGATAATGAACCAAGAAAAGTTTTCGCGAATTCGTTTCTGTTAAAGAAGGTAAGCATTGAACCCCCACAAATTTCGCAACTCTTCAACCTTTTCACTCAAAACAAGCTGAAATGGACAATTTTAAATACAGAAGAAGGTTTTGAGTTTTTCAAAACTTTACTAACAATTTAAAAAGGGGTGAAGAAGTAAAATGCTTCAAAAAACTTGGTTCACCCTTCCATCTCCATGGAACTGGGTAGCAGCTGTTATAGTGATAGCGTTACTGGTTTATGTGATACATTATGGAAACTCTAAATGGAGAAAGGAATAAGTGAAAGAAGCAAGGAAGAGGTAAATTTAAGGAAATGGTTTTTGAATATTGTGAAGGAGAGACTTTCCTCCACAAACTAGACCCAAGAGTAAAAATTCTTCTCTATTTCGTATTCACGTTCCTAGCCATTGCATATTCGGACCCTACAATCCTTTTCCTCATATATTTGGCAGTGTTGGCTATGTTGAAAACAACCAAAATCTCCCTGAAAAAATTGTCACCAATGTACAAAGCAATTCTTCCACTGCTACTAATTTACCCCCTCTTCAACTTGCTGGGTTACAGGGGACAATTTGGAGAAAACTACTTGTTAGGGCATTTCCTTTTGTGGGACATTTACCTAGAAGCCTTAATTTATAGTTTAGGAGTTGAATTTAAGGTTCTAATAATAATGACAACTTTGACAACAATCCTTTACGTTACACCTCTTAACCAATTGTTAACCTCTCTTACAAAACTAAAATTTCCGGCTGAATTTGCAGTTGCCTTATCGATAGGTTTCAGTTACATTCCAGTCTTAATGGATGAAATCAGAGAAATAGTGAATGCCCAAGAATTAAAGGGGGTCAGTCACAACACAAAAAACCCTGTAAAGCTTTTATTTAGTTACATACCACTAATTATGCCCTCCTTAATGAATGCTTTTAGAAGGGCTCAAGAAATAGCTTTAACAATTGAGACCAAAGGCTTCAGCAGAAACCCTAAAAAAAGAACATTCATAACTGAAATGAAATATAGAAAAACAGATTGGCTCTTCACTCTATCACTTTTCCTACTTCTCTGTTTCGCTTTAATAACTGGGCAATGGTATCTAAACCTCGGTAACTTCAATTTTACCCTTTATTTGATGAGGAAAATTTTTTAAAAAAGGTTAATGGGAGAAAAGTAAGGTGGAAAAAGATGTCTGAAAAAGAGACAAGGAAAATAATATCTTCTAAACAGGCTGGGTTAGCTGCAGCCTTGGGTGGGTTAGCGTTTGCATGGAGAGCGCTGGGCCTAAATATTCCTTGGGTTCCTCCATTTGTTGTCGACCTCGGCCACACTTTAGTGGTACTTGGTTCCTTTGCTGGAGGCCCTTACGTGACACTAATAATATCGATCTTGATAGGTATTCCATCATGGGATACATGGATTGACATGCTTGGTTATTTCATAACAGGCTTAGGTATTTGTTTTTTGGCTAAAACAATTTGGAAGTACCGTAGAAGCAAATTTTCCCATGTTCTTATTTGGTTTTACTCTGTAACTGCGGCTTACTTAGTTGCTCCTGCTTACTGGCTTTTCATGTTTGACAACTTCCTCCATATGATCCCTTTCAGAGCAACGCTGTTCTATGTTTGGTCACCTTTGGGGGACGCTTTACCTTATACTTTATTGAGAGGAATACCTTTGAGTTTGGCTTTAGTTTATGCCCCAAATTATATGCAGCCCAGATGGAGGTGGAGGGGTGGAGAAGAAGTTGTAGAAAAGTTTACAGAAGAAAAGGGGAAGAAATGGGATAAAAAGGATACTTTAGGATTGGTGCTTTACTTATTGGAGATACTAGCTGCAGTAACTCTGATTATTTTTCACCCCTAAACCCTTTATTGCCCATTTGAAACCATAAAAAATAATATTTTTCAATAAATTTCGTAATGCAGTTACCTGTTATGTTTCTGCTGAATTTTCCGCCGCCCTATAGGGAAAACATAAATGGGTTTATGGTTTTTTGGTGCATTTAAAACTTGAGCTACTTTTTCATCATAGAAGGCTCCGACAGCCACCGTCTCCAGCTTTAAAGCCGCTGCTTGTAAATAAATATTTTCTCCTACATGTCCAGCTTCCATGTGAACATATCTGTACCCCCTCTCACCATACCTGGCTGTAGTTCTTCCATAAACTGCGCAGATAACCACATTTATAGGTGCATTCAAAACACAACTTTGTTTCAAGGCTGCATTGTAGAGAGCCGCACTACAATCTTCTTCTTTAATTACTGAAATAGAATGTTTATGTGGGTTATAATGATAAACCCCAGGTTTAAGTTTTTCAACTCCTCCCTCTCTAACTGTTACGTATATTTCCAGCGGATAAGTTGCTCCAGCACTTGGTGAAGCTCTCAATCCGTATTCTTCATCAGTTATTCCTTGAGCAGCCCAAAGCAACTGACTTAACTCTTCAAGCTTCAAAGGTTTATTTAAATATTGCCTTACCGATCTCCTTGAAAAAATTGCTTCCTCCACACTTACAACTCCCTTCTTCTTAGGTTCAGGAAGAATAATTTCGTTTGAATACATGGAAAGACACCTTCACCTTTTTTAGAAAAACCTTTTTATATACTTTTCTATCTTCTCTATAGAAAGGGAATTACCTATCCTATATATGAAATGTTTAAATACAGCCTTTTCTTGAACAGCACAGCCAAATTAAATATCTCCTGCTTAAGTTTTTATGTTACATCATGCTAATCCTTAATACTTTACTTCAAAAATTATTTTTCCCTCGAATAAGGAAGAGGGAAAAGAATTGAAAACTGTTAAGGTCGGTTGCAGCGGTTGGTCTTATAACCACTGGGTAGGTGTCTTTTATCCTGAAAAAACGGAGAAAAAGAATTTTCTCAGTTTCTATTCGAAGTTTTTTGACACAGTGGAAGTAAACTCAACATTTTACCATTTACCCTTTACTGGATACGTTAAAGGGTGGGTGAGGAAGGTACCGAAAGGGTTTCTGTTCTCTGTTAAATTAAACAAGAAGATAACTCATGTGAAGAAGCTAGTGGACGCTTCAAAGAATTGTGAATTATTTCTTGAAAGGATAAAGCCTTTAAAGGAAAATAATTGTTTAGGTCCAATCTTGGTTCAGTTACCTCCAAGTTTGCACAGAGACACAGACTTGCTTGAAAACTTTTTTACACAACTTCCCTTAAACAAGTACAGGTTTACTGTTGAATTTAGACATAAATCTTGGTTCCATCATGAAACTTTCAATATTCTCCGGAAACTAGGGGTTGCTTTCTGTATAATTAGTGCCCCTAGATTTCCTGAAATTGTTGAAGTAACTACAGACTTCACCTACATACGTTTTCATGGAAAAGAAAGGTGGTACAGTTACAATTACACTGAAAAAGAATTGCGTTTGTGGGGTAGTAGAATAAAAGAAATGGATGTAGAAGAAGTTTTTGTTTATTTTAACAATGATTTCAACGGCTACGCTGTAAAAAATGCTTTAGAATTAAAAAAGATAATGAAAGAGAGAAATTAAATCATTTCAATTTTTATTGTAGAGTTTCTTTCACAGAGGATACATTTCAAAGCAAACCTGTGAATTTGTGACGGGATTCTTCTTTCATTTCTGTGTTTGGGTGATTTATTTCTTTCAAAATTTCTTCAGCTTCCCCTTTTTCCAAAAGGAATTCATCCATCAATTCCTTTGATCCTATTTCACTTATTTTCTTATTGAAAGTTGCTTCAATTAACTCCTTTTTGAACCGGCTTGGGGCTTTGCTTGTCAAAAAACTACTTCCTAAAAGCGTCCTTGCAATGAAGATAGGTGTTATCATTAAATCAATTTCTTCCTTTTTCAAATTCCTCTTTTTACCTCTTCTGTAAGCGAAAAGTAAGGACATGTTAAACACTTTGTAAATTTCAAAAATTAACTTATAAAGGTTATTTATTTCCTCTTCCAAATTCATAAAAGGGATCCACCGGAAAAATCATTTGTAAAAAATGTGAAACTTTTTTTAAGAAAGGAATGTTTCCTTTTATAAAAAATTAAGCTAATTTCCTTAAAAAATTTGTCACGTTTCTTCTTTGTTTTTAAATAAGCAAGAGTTAAATATGGAGTTTTTCCTCGGTACACGAGGTGAAATAAACATTATTCATAATTTTTCATTTATTTTTAAAGAGATTTAAAAAGAAGGGATGGGAAAGAAATAAAAACATTTACTTCACTTGCTGAAATGCTTCATCAATTTTTTCAAGTGTATACTGAATATCTTCCTCTGTATGGGCCATTGTGATGTTCCACTGTTCCATCTGGCACGGGGCCCAGATAAGAACTCCTCTGTTTAACATTGCGAACCAGAAATCAATTGTTTTCTGCATATTCACTCGGCTAACTGCTTCTCTGTAGTTCTTTGGTTTCATTGCTGGGAAGTAAATATAACCCATGGGACTTACGCTTGTAACTGAAGCGTTTATCCCCGTGTCTTCTATTAAATCATTTACGCCTTTAACCATCTCTTCATTTAGTTTGTGAAGGTAGCGGTAAGCCTGTTTAGTCATTATCTTTTTCAATGTAACTACGCCTGCAGTTATTGCTAAGGGGTTAGCGTTATATGTTCCTCCGTGAAGGAAACGACCCAAGGGAGTAACTAGTTCCATTATTTCCTTTCTTGCCCCAAAAGCACCTAAAGAGAAACCTCCCCCAATTGCTTTAGCCAGGGTTACAATGTCAGGCTTAACATTGTAGAGCTCTGCTGCTCCACCATACGCAACCCTTGCACCTGTTTTTACTTCATCAAAAATTATTAACACATTATATTCATCAGTTAATTTCCTCAAGTCTTGGTAATAATTCTTTACAGGCGGAATTACCCCTACTCCGTTCATCATTACTGCTTCAAGAATCACAGCTGCTATTTCTCCTTCATGTTTCTGAAATATTCTCTCCATTACTTCTATGTCGTTAAAGGGTGCAACTACCACATCTTGAAGCGAGGCTTTGGTGGTGCCTAAGGAGTCAGGAATAACCGAGGGAGCCCATCTTGGGCCTGCTGCCCCTAACCTAGGTTCTACGCTTACTAATACATTATCATGCATTCCGTGGTAACACCCCTCAATTTTAACTATTTTATCCTTTCCTGTGTAAGCTCTTGCAAGTCTTATTGCGTGAAGAGTAGATTCTGTTCCTGAATTAGTTAGCCTGAACATGTCTAGCATGGGATAACGTTTCTTTAGTTCTCTCAAAAACTCAACTGTTTTTTCATGAGGTATAGCATACAAACTCCCCTTTTCCAATTGTTCCTTGACAGCTTCAACAATTACAGGATGAGCATGTCCTGCAATTAATGGGCCATAAGCCATTAAGTAGTCTATGTATTCGTTTCCGTCCAAATCCCAAAACTTGCTTCCCTTAGCTTCTTTAATGAAGAAAGGATACGGTACGATGTACCTGTAACCGCTTCCAACTCCGCCTGGAATCAATTCCTTTGCTTCTTCGTAGGCTTTTTTAGATTTTAAAGTTCGTTCTATGTACTGGTCGAGAATTTCTTTTCTTGGAAGAATTTTTTCGCCCATTGTCTAAAACCTCTTCATTTTTCTTTAATTTTTTTCCTTTAAAAAATCTGTTCTTTATAAATTTTTCTTAAAAAAGTAGGCTTTGTTTAAACTAGAGAAAAACATGAAAATTAACCTTAGAAAACAATTCGGTGACTAATTTCTGAGTTCTTTTCCGAACTGATTTGTAATCCCCTTAAAAAAAAGAAAATTCGTGACTGTCTCTCCGTTTTTATGTTTCCACAAGATTTAAAATCAAAATTTACCCTTTTTGTACTTCCGTTTTTCGGGTTTTAAAAGTAAACAAAAGATTCGAGTTCATAAATATTAACCTTTTCTATCTAAAGGGGTGTTTTAGAAAATGGTAAATTTAAGGGTTAAATTCAGTAGTGGCTACTCAACTTTTCCACCTGTAGAGAAAGAAGTAACCAAGAAAGTTTCTTTATTAAATGTTTTACTTGATATGGGGGTTAATTTAACATCCATCTGTGGAGGAAAGGGGGTTTGCGGCAAATGTAAAATAAAGGTTAATTCAGGCAAAGAATACTTAAACAAGGTGACTCCACTTGAACATAAACAATTATCTCCCAAAGAAATAAATGAAGGGTACAGACTGAGTTGTAGGGCAGTATTAGAGAGTTTAGAAGGAGTGGTTGAAGTTGAAGTGCCTCAAACAAGTTTACTGAGGAAACAGGTTCTCCAAGTTAAAGGAGTAGAGAAAAAGGTAGAAATAAACCCCTTAGTTAAAAAATATTTTCTTCAACTGCCTAAACCAACTCTAAACAGCCCTTACTCAGATGAAGACAGAATAATTAACGCTTTAATTGACAAAGAAGGAGTTGCACGTGAAAGAATTCGTTTTTCATTCCCTCTATTAAGAGACCTACCTAAAATTTTAAGGGATGGAAAATGGGAAGTGACTGTCACTTTACGGGGAAATGAAATAATTTCGGTGGAGAAAGGCGACACAACCAACGAAATTTATGGTTTCGCAGTTGATGTAGGAACTACTAAAGTAGCTGGTTTCCTAGTGAACCTGAAAACAGGTGAAACATTAGTTTCTTCAGCTACAATGAACCCTCAAATAGTTTACGGGGAAGATGTTATTTCAAGAATTTCATACGTTATCGAAAACGGTGAAAAGGGCTTGGAAGAGCTTCAAAAAGAAATAGTAAAGGGAATAAATAAATTAATTCTTGATTGTTGCGGAAAAGCAAGGGTTAAAGAAGAAGAGATATATGAACACGTGCTAGTAGGAAATACATGTATGCAGCTTCTTTTCTTAGGCATATGGCCTCAATATTTAGCTTTTTCACCTTACACTCCTGTCATTAGACGTGGAATCTCGGTGGAATCAGAAAAACTAGGAATTATAGGTCATCCCCGGTCAAAAACTTACTTTCTACCGGTTATTGGAGGGTTTGTGGGAGCTGACAATGTCGCAGTAATAATTGCCACTGATATTCTGGAATCTGAAAAGAAAATCATGGCTATAGATATCGGCACAAACACAGAAATAGATTTAGGTAACAAAGAACAAGTGATGGCAGCCTCTTGTGCCTCAGGCCCCGCCTTTGAAGGTATGCACATAAAACACGGAATGAAAGCAGCTGAAGGAGCGATTGAAAGAGTAAATATTAACCCTTTTAACGTAGACATTGTAGACTACGTAACAATAGGAGAAACAGAACCAATAGGTTTATGTGGCTCCGCCATGGTGGACATAGTGGCAAATCTTTACAAAACAGGTTTAATAAATAATAAAGGGACATTCAACAAGGAAATGATGAAGGAAACAGAAAGGTTAAGAAAAGCTTCTGAAGGGTATGAATTCGTAATTGCTTGGAAAAAGGACACAGGCATGAATGAAGATATAGTTTTTACTCAAAAAGATGTGAGAGAAATCCAGAAAGCTAAAGCAGCAATATATACAGGGTCCTATCTTCTAATGCAGGAAACAGGGATAAAAGAAAAAGAAATAAATAAAGTCTTAATTGCAGGTGCATTTGGGAATTACATAGACCCAGAAAATGCAAGGCTAATTGGCATGTACCCTGAATTCCCTCTTAAAAAAATCGAAGTAATCGGTAACGCTGCTGGAACAGGTGCAAGATTAGCTTTGATTTCAAAAGAAATGAGAAATAAAGCAGAGGAAGCAAGTAAGAAAGTGAAGTATTTAGAACTTGGAGCCCATAAAAATTTCAACAATGAATACTTAAAAGCACTGTATATTCCCCATAAAGAAGAAAAAAGATTCCCTGAAACAATAAAATTACTGGAAAAATTGAAAATGTAAATTTAAAAAATATGTCACCTGGGTTAAGTATCAATTTTGGCTCAAAATAATGTCATATAAAGGTTTAAATGGCAGCGGCACAGTCAAAAAATTTAACTAAAGCCGAAATTTGGAAAAATATTCTTATAGACTGATTTTCCTACTAAGAACCCTTGCTGCAATAATTAAGGGGTCCCATACAGGAGATGTAGGGGGTGCGTATCCAAGGTCAGTAAAAATTAAGTCTTTAACTGTTCCTCCATTGGATATAAGTAAGGAAACGACGTTTATTCTTCCAAGCACTTCTTCTGAACCAATTACTTGGGCACCTAACACCCTTTTTGAATCCATGTCACCAACAAGTTTAACATAAATAGGTTTCCGGTTGGGGTAATAATGAGCCTTTGTTTTTGCTTCAATCATTACTGAAGCTACATTAAACCCTTCTTTCTTAGCTTCTTTTTCAGTTAATCCTGTCCTACCCGCGAACAAGTTGAAAACTTTAGTTATTGCGGTACCTGTTACACCCGGAAATTCTAAGTAACCACCTGCAGCATTTGTAGCAGCTACAAACCCCATTTTGTTCGCTGTAGGAGCTAATGGAACCCAGGTCTTTTTTCCAGTAACTAAATTTGTGGTTTCAGCAATGTCTCCAGCTGCATAAACCCCTGCTACGTTTGTTTCCATCTTTTTATTCACTTTCACAGCTCCTGTTGATCCGATTTCTAAACCTGCTTCTTTAGCTAATTTTATGTTAGGTTTAACTCCCGCAGATAAAAGAACAACGTCTACAGGATACTCCCCTTTCTCAGTTAATACTTTCTCAACGGATTCTTTTCCTTGAAATTCAGTTACTTTCTCATTTAAATGTAACTCTACTTTATTCTTCCTTACTTCTTCTTGGATAATTTTCGCCGTGTCATCGTCGAAGGTTGCAGGTAAAACGTGCGGCATCATCTCGAAAAGAATAACCCTTTTTTCTTTCCTACATATGGCTTCTGTTACTTCAAGTCCTATGTAACCTCCACCAACCACTGCCACTGTTTTACTTTTCTTCAAAACTTTTTTAAACCTCACCCCATCCTCTATTAAATGTAAAGTGTAAATCCCCTTAAGGTCTGTTCCTTTAATTGGTGGAATAAAGGGTGAAGCTCCTGTAGCAAGTATTAACTTATCCCAGCTATACTTCTTTGTAGATTTGCCGTTTGAAACTTGAACCTCTTTTTCTTCAACATCTACTCTTTTCACTTCTGTGTAAAGGAGAACACTTATTCTCCTCTTCTTCCTGAAGAATTCTGGCGTGTAAAAAACTAGGTCTTCAGATTTAGGAATTAAGTCTTCAATATAGTATGGTATTCCACAAGGTGCATGGCTAACGTAACCCCCTTTTTCAAAAACAGTAATTTCTGCTTCTTTCTTTATTCTCCTGATTCTGGAGGCTGCACTCATTCCCGCAGCTCCTCCACCTACAACAATATATTTCTCACTCATAAAAACTCCTCATGTTTTTCTATACCTTATTTTTTGAAAAGATGGAACAGGGACTTAGTAAGTACTCAGGAAAACATTTATAATTTTAAACCCTCACTATTAAAAAGAATTTTTCTTGAAAAGGGAAAAATTAAGGGGGTTACAGTGAAGAAAAGGATTGTTTTCCATGTTGACATGGATTATTTTTTTCGCTGCCGTAGAGGAGAAACTTAATCCTTCAATAAAAAATAAACCTGTTATCGTTGGTGCAGACCCTAAGCAGGGACGTGGAAGAGGGGTAGTCAGCACCTGTAACTACTTAGCCCGAAAATATGGTTTAAAGTCGGGTATGCCTATTTCTAAAGCTTACAAGTTATGTCCAGAAGGAATTTACTTGCCTGTGAACATACAACTTTATAGAAAAGTTTCTGAGAGAATAATGTCTATTTTAAGGAGGTACGCTGTCAAGTTTCAACAAGTAAGTATTGACGAAGCATTTCTGGATGTAACCAGAAAAGTGAAGAGCTTTGATGAAGCAGAAAAGTTAGCCTTGGAAATTAAAAAGGAAATTTTGGAGAAAGAGGGCCTCACTTGCTCAATAGGGGTTGCACCCAATAAACTAGTGGCTAAAATTGCTTCAAACTTCAGTAAACCTGATGGTTTATTGGTGATTAAACCTGGAAAAGTAAAAGATTTCTTATCCCCTTTAAAGGTTGAACTTTTGTGGGGAATAGGAGAAAAAACAGCTGAAAAACTTAAAAAATTAGGAATAGAGACAATAGGTGATTTAGCTCAGGCTGAAACTCGGCTTTTAATTGAGAAACTAGGAAATTACGGAGGCGAACTTCAGAAGTTAGCCAGGGGGTTAGATGAAAGTGAAGTTGAGGAAAGGGGAATCACCAAATCTGTCAGTAAAGAAAAAACTTTTGAAAGGGATACGAAAAATAAATTTGAGATTTTATCAACTCTAATGAAACTTTGCTCTGAAGTTTTGAAGAAAGTTAAGAAGAAAAAACTTCTTTTCAGAACAGTAACTGTAAAAGTGAGGTTTGAGGATTTTGAGACCCATTCAAAAAGCAAAACTTTGAAAAGTTATGTTCAAGAGTTAAACATTTTAAAAAGCACAGCGAATGAGTTATTTAGGAACTTTTCTACTGACAAGAGAAAGGTAAGATTGGTGGGAGTTAAGGTTTCAAACCTGTTAGAAGAAAAATACAAGACAATACTTGAGTATGTATGAAGAGGAGGTTGTGAAGGGTGAAGTTTGGCAAGAATGAATTAATGCAGATTCTTATTTCTTGGCTTGTTTTAAGTTTTTGTTTTTCAACAGGTGCAATAATGCATCCAAAACTGCTTGCTGTAACTTTTTTTATTGCAATGTTAACTTTAGGACTGGGTTTTGTTGTTCATGAAATGTCCCATAAATTTATAGCCCAAAAACTTGGTTACTGGGCTGAATATAGACTTTGGATTGAGGGTTTGCTTTTAGCTTTGATTTTCTCCCTTCTTACACGGGGAATATTTGTTTTTGCAGCACCTGGAGCAGTCTACATCACTCCCCTTGTTTACTTTGAATCTTACTATGATTCAAGGAGGGATAACGGATTAATAAGTGTAGCAGGGCCGTTAAGCAATGTTGTGTTGGCTTTAACCTTCTTTATTTTCAAACTTTTCATCCCTCTCTTTCACACTGTCTGGAACTTAGGTTACCAAGTGAATCTGTGGCTGGCTCTTTTCAACTTAATCCCTATCCCCCCTCTCGATGGAAGCAAAGTTTTTGCTTGGAATAAGCTCTTCTGGGCTGTTGTAACTTTGCCTTTAGTTGCTTTGGTTTTCCTTCTTTAAATTTTCCATTTAAGGGTGAGGGAAGGTTAAATAAACAGTTGTCCCTTTGTTTCTCCTCGTTTCAACCCATAATTTCCCCTCGTGTCTCTCAACTATTCTCTTACAAATTGCTAAATTAGTGCTTAAACTTAAGTGTTCCTCCTTAGCTAAACGAAGCCCTCTTGCTGACTTAAAAAGGTTTCTTAATTGGTACTCCGTTAAAAATGTTCCGTTGTCTTCAATTTTGAAGATAAACCCTTCATTGTCTCTTACATAACTTATTTTAACAAGGGGGTTTGAGCTGTAATTAAAGGTTATACCATCCAAAATTAATATTTCAAAAAGCTTATAAAGTTGTGATTTAGCTCCCTTAACCTTAGGCAGTGGATTATTAATAATCACTTGAGCATTATTTTCCCTTATTGTTTCTTTCAGGTTAAAAAGTATATCCTTAATTACTTGATCCAGATTCACTTCCTTAAATCTCATTTGTGACTTACTTAAAATAGAGTAGTAAAGCAAGTCTTCAATCATTTTATTAAGGATTTTGGTGTTTTTAATTATTCTTTCAGTATATAATGAAACTTCCGGTGGAATTTCTTTCAGTTTCTTTATTTCCTTTTTCAAGAAAAGGGCATAGTTCCTGATTGCCCTTATAGGGCCTTTTAGGTCTTGGGAAATTATAAAGTCGAAATTTTTCAGGTCTCTAATTACTTCTTTCAGTTCCTTCTCCATTTCCTTAATTTCTCTTGTATCAACAATTACTGAAAGGAAGCCTTGAAACCCACCCTCTTTTGTAAGAGAGTTTGAGTTAATCATCACTGGAATCATTTCCCCCTTTTTTGTTTTTAAATACGCTTCGTAACGCCGGCTTGTTCTTTCCTTGTCTCTTCTGCTTCCCTCTTCTTCATATTCACTGAATGTAAACAATTTATTCCATTCAGAACCTACAAGTTCTTCTTCTTTAAAACCGGTTATTTCGGCTATTTTTGGGTTTACGAAAACAATTTTGTCATGTAGGTCTCGAAGAATTACTCCTTCCTGCATATTTCTGATAATCATTTCATTAAATTCCTTTAGTTTCCTTAACTCCTCCTCCTTTCTTTTAAGGTTAGTTATGTCTCGTACATTTCCAAGTATGGCTGGTTTTCCGTTATATTTTACTCTAACGGCCCTTATTTCCACGTCTATTGATTCGCCGTTTTTTCTTAAAGCCTTAAACTGATACTGGGAAGGCACATTATCTCCTTTCTCCCTTTGTAATCCCCTCTTTTTAACGATTTCCCTGTCCTGTGGATGAATAAACAACCAAAAGGGCTTATTTATAACTTCCTCTTCCCTATATCCCCCTATCTCTAAAAATTTCTTGTTTACAAGCTTGAAAACCCCGTCCTGAACCAAATATATCCCAACTAACGAATTTTCAAGCAATTCTTTATATGTAAACTCTGAAGTGTTGGTTTCTTTCAAAATAATGAACTTAAGACTTGGAAAAGCGTTTAAATTAAACATTTGCGTCTTTACGGTTATGAGATTTCCATCCTGTTTCTTTAACGTGAGTATTTTTTCTTCATTTTTCAACGCAAAGTATGAATGGTTCTTTTCTGAAATATAAGACTCTGGGAAAAGACTGAAAATTTTTTTACTTAACAGTTCAGACTTAATGTACCCTGTTAACTTTTCAAAAGCTTCATTGAAATAAGTTAGTTCAAATTTATCATTTAAAGCCAAGACTGGTTGCGGAAAATTTTCAAATATACTTCTTAATTCAGAAAAAATTTTTGTTGAACCTGTTACAGAGTTCATGGTAAGAACTCCTTTTCCTAAACTTATAACGTGAAAAACTTTTTCAAAAAATTACTTTCACAAGGAATTATATTTAAATAATTTTCTTTCAGGTAAGAAAATACTGAAAACAGTTTTGGAATTTAAAGTTAAAAAATTTTTATTTCTAACATTTCATTTAAATTCATTATAAAGGGTTTCAAGTAGAGAAAGTGGAAAAAGGGTGATTTAAGGGTGAGTTTAGAAGAGGCTGCACCTGTCGTCATTGGAAACTTTGATTTATTAGCTTCCTTGAAGGTTTCTTCTTTAGAAGAACTTGTTTTAGTAGTGACTTCTAATGGGTTAAATACCGTTTCAGCTTTATATGAAAACTTGTCTCCCGTTTTTAAACATGCTTTTCCTTTTGAAGCATTCATGAAGGCTGTTAAGAAATTAATGGAGAAAGGGGTTCTTTTCTTAATAGGTGAATCTGTAGTGCTTGAGAAGGCAGAAAATTTTGAAAAATCATTTTTTGGTGGATTTAAGGATGAATTAGTTAAATCGTTTGGTGTAGAAGCTATAGACTTTCTTTCGAGTGTAGATAATTCAAAAACTTTGAAAGAAATAGCGGAAGAGAATCTTTTAAGTAAAGACGCTGCCTCAAAAATAGTAGCCTACTGTTTCAAAAATAAAATTTTGAAACCAAGAATTTAAAGAGGTTTAGAAAAGTTAGGGGGATTATTGAGGGGATGCTTTTGGGTTTTGCTGAATTAAAAAAGGTTTTTGGAAGAGGGAACCTTGAAAAATTTATTAATTGTATATTAACCAGGAAACCCTTAATAATAGTTGGTTTATTTGAGGCACCTAAAGAAATTCTTCAGTCCCTTTCTGAGTTCTCGTTTGTAGAAAATATTCAATATTTCTCAGGCCCGGTGATGAAGTATTTTAAAGAAAACATTGAGAATGAAGAAAGGAGTGAAAACGCCAATTTAAACCTTTATTTGGGAACTGATTTGGATCAACAAGATATAATGGAAATATTGCCTGTTGAAAGAGGATGGGTACTTATACTTAGCCCTGAAGTATTTTCTATGGTCAAGGATAAATTAAATAAGGAAACTTGTGTTTTTTTGCTGGATGAGAAAAAATGGGTGAATTCTGAACCTGTAAGTTCACTTTTTGAGAAGGAGTTCCTTGACGAAATATGGGATGAACCACCTGAACTTACTTCAGTAATAATCAAGAATAAAGTTAAGGAACTTCTTGTAAAGATAAACATTTTTTATGGTTCAGCTATGATTGCGAGTCTATCAGCAAGTGAAAGTTTAAAGAAAGCCTCATTGAAGCCTGAATATCTCCCTTTAGTTATTAATATAATAGAAAATATAAAATTCATTGCACTTTCGTCATTTATACCGCGTATTTTTAAGTTAGAAGATGTTGTGCCTAAATTGCTTCCCAATTTTGTTTTTGAAAAAAGGGAAAGCTACAGCCTAAACAATAAAGAAACCTTGATTTACGGTACCTTAGCGTTAGTTACAGGCGAAAGAAATTTAAAAGAAATTTATGAAGCCACAAGTGGATACTTTAAAAACAAAGTTTCAGAAGAGGAACTGTTGAAGGGCTACGTAGAGTTGTATAAGAAAGGAAAATTAACTTTTGCCTTCTTCAAGAAATGAATTATTCATGGATTCTTTCCCAAGCCCTTCCTTTTTTTGGAAAATTTGATTTCTCCACAAAATTAAGATTTTCAACTCTGAAAAGTATTGATTAACGTTTTTGCTTGAAGAAGGGTTTGAGCGAATTGAGAGGTTCAAAAGTTAAATTAGAAGCTTTTCTTTTCGATTTAGATGGAACATTAATCCATTCAAAAATAGATTTTAGGTCGATGAAGAAGGCTTTAGTGAACTACTTTGTAAGAAAAGGAGTACCTATGAATTTTTTCACTTTGGAAGAAGTTACTTACGAAATTATAACTAAAGGCATGAATTACTTAAAACAGAAACGGGAAATAGAAACCCAGCATATTAAAGAAGAAATTAACTCTTTAATGAACAGATACGAAATGGAAGGTTTAACTTCTGTTAAATCAATTGAGGGGGTAAAAGAGGTCTTAGCCCATTTAAAAAAGGAAGGATTTAAAATTGGAGTTGTTACAAGAGCATGTCGGGAATATGCTGTTAAAGCCTTAGAAAAGACAGGTTTGATAGATTATGTGGACGAAATAGTGGCTAGGAACGATGTAGAAACTCCTAAACCAAGTAAAGAACCAATTTTAACTATACTTAAAAAATTAGGGGTTAAAAAGGCAGTTTTTATTGGGGACCATCCTTTAGATTTAAAATGTGCGGAGAGTGCTGGAATACCTTTTATAGCTGTTTCTACAGGTTACGCGACAAGGAAGGAACTGAAAAAGTCTGGTTGTACTTTAATACTTAAAGACATGACTCAGTTAGAAATCCTTCCCTTTTTTAAAGAGAAGTAACCCTTACTTGAATTTGTTCTTTTCAAAAACTTAAAAGAAGCGGGAATTTTATGAATCCATTTCTCAATCATTTAATAGAGGATGACTGCGCCGAAACCTTTAAGGTAACTGATAAAATGGTTAAAATACTTCTTATTCAGCTTGTTGAATTGCAGAACGCAATATCTTCATTAGGTTTAAAAGACTACGTTTATTTAACCGGAAAGAAAATAGGGAGGGAGATAGGGAAAGAAGTATTGTCTTTAGCAGCTTTAGATGAAACAATAAAGAAAGAGTTGAAGGAAGAAATTTTCCGTACAGTCTCTAACTCTCTTCCCACCTTAACATCTTATTTAACCGGGAATCAAAGTCAAGTAGTGGTAGTTAAGGCTGATGCAGAAAAGTTTACAATTAAAATCAAGATTTTCAATTTATTATTCGATAGAACAGTTTCAAACGGTAAATTAAAGAAATCTCCGCCTTATATTTTCAGAATAGGAAACAAAACATTAAAAGTAAAGGATTGGAGCTATTTTGCAGGGTTAATAGCTGGAATTTTTGAAATAGCTTTAGGTGAACCCTTCTCGGCGGACATAAGAGAAGTATTTGAGAAAAAGGTCTTTTATCACATACTTACTCTGAAACCTATTGAAGTGGTTAAATGAGCAGGGGCTTAGATTCTGTTAAGAAAAAGGGTTTGGAAGAAGAAAGAATGAGTTCCTTTGAAAAAGCGATTCCGGTGTGGGTAAGTCCCTTACAGAAGATGGATTTCTTTTTAAATGCAATAAAGGAACTGGATGAAAGAGAGAAGGGGGTAATTTTAAACATCGACGGTGTAAAAACCATGAAAGAAATCTATATAGAACAAAGTAAAATCGAGGGGTTCAGTTTTGAGGAGGTTAAGCAGCTCTTAGTAAAATTGAAAAAGGAAGGGTACTTGACATTTTAAAAAACTTTTAAAAGGGGGTCACGTTGTTCTCTATGCTAAGTATTGGATTAATATTGGAACTCACAATTTTCTGTTTAGGAGTAATTGCAGGCGTAATTGGGTTATATGTACTGAAAATTTTTGGTGGAAGTGTTTTTAAGAAGGGGTTTTCTGCCATTTTCTTTGCTTCTATAGTTTTTATGGCGCATGATTTTTTGAGGTTAGTTCGTTTCTTAAACCCAAGACGCTTCTTTGTTTTAGGTTTTTCTCTTCTTTTTGTGGATGAACTCTTAGAAATAATTTTTTTAATCCTTTTTATTTATGGACTTTACCATATTTACAAAATCTGGAAATTAAGGCTTTAAATCCTTTCCTTTAATTAACTTCTTCCTTTTGATATGTTTCAAATTTTTTAATAAAAAAGTGGGGAGATGAAAGTTTATTGTTCTTTTGGAAAGTGCTTCTTAACCCATTCTTCAACTATTTTTAAGTCTTTCTTCAGTCTTTCCTCTTCTTCTTTGCTTCTTTTTGGTGGCTTCGGTTTTTCAGCCGGCACCACGTAAATATCCATTAAATCTCCTTTTGGTTTATCTACAAACTTTACTTTGACTTTTAGTCCCACATGTACATTCAAAGGGTTTACTTCTCTTAACTGGAGAGGTACTGCAGTGCAGGAGTTCCCTATTTTCACGTAAGTTAAAATGAACGGTAAATCTTTAAGGAAGGGAGTTGCTGCAAAGGCCATTATTGTGTAAGTAACTATTTCACCCTCTAAGGGCATTTCTATCCATTCAGTTTCTTCCAGTTTACATTTCGGGTTCCAGCAGTGAACTCTAGGTGGGAGATAAACAAGTTTACATTTAGGACATTTTGTGCCGTAAAGTTTCTTGTTGAGTAATCCTTCATAAAACCTAGAGAGTAAACCGTAACTATGTTGGTAAACAACGCCGTGTGGTCTTTCAACGACCATGTATCTTCTTTTCTCGATCTTGTCAACCCTTGAACCGTAGGCTCCCTCTACAATTCTGTAGCCTTTAACTCCCATATCCCCTTTTAAAGCCCATTTCTTCCATTTATTCAATTTTGAGTTGTCAAATTCTACCTTTTCTTCTAAAACCATTGCTTCCTCACCTTTCAAAAATTATTACTCCTGCTTGTGTCCCTGTTCCACCATGTCCTTGTAGAAGGGCTCTTTTTGGGTTTTGCATCTGTGCATTTCTTGACCCCCACTTTTTAGGGATTTCCTCCCTCAGTTGCCAAAAAATAGTTACAGCTTGACCTATTGTTGTAGCCCCTACGGGATGCCCTTGGCCGTATAATCCTCCACTTAATTGAGTGGGTAACTCTCCCCATCTTTCAGTTGTTCCTTCTCTGACAAGTTTCTTTCCTTCTCCTCTCTTACAGAACCTTAAGTCTTCATAAGCTGAAATTTCAACTCCGTCATAAGGGTTGAAGAGTTCAGCAAAATCCAATTCTTTTAAAGGGTTCCTTATGCCTGCCATTTTGTAAGCTGAATCAGCAGCTACTCGGAAAGACCCAAAGTTAGCCATTTCAGGGTAAGGTGATAAGGGTTTAGTTTCTGCTTCAGGCCACACTGCTTCGTCTTCTGGGTAAAGCCCCACCCAGGCAGGATTGCCTGTTCTGTCACCTGGCCTCATACTGTCTGTACCTAAACCGATACCTGTTATCCAGACAGGGGTATCAGTGAATTTCTTTGCCACTTTTTCTGATGCTAGAAGAAGTGCAGCTGCACCATCACTTACCTCAGCCACATTCATTATCCTGTAAGGGTAAGAGATTAATCTTGAATTTAACACGTCTCCCACGGTTATTTTTTTTGTCCCGTTTTTTGCTCTCCAGTGAGCGTAGGGGTTATAGGTTGCGTTGTTGTGATTTTTCACACTTACCTTAGCTAAGTCCTCTTCAGTGTCTCCATAAAGATGCATCCTCCTAACTTCCATTGTGGCGTAGTATCCAGAGTAGTAACCTCCTACTGGGTAATCCCAGTCAGTGTCTGAAGCCATAGCAATGAATTCATTCACTTTTGCTGTGTCCAACTCGCCCATTTTCTCCCACCCAGCCACTAACACTAAGTCGAAAAGTCCTGCTCTAATGAAAGTATATGCGTTAATAATAGCATCTATTGGAGTTGCTCCTCCAGACTCTACTCTATAAGCTGGTTTTGAGGAAAGACCAAGGTAGTCATGGATTATCCAGTGCATGCAAAGCTGCTGTTCAAGGTGGTCGCTAAAGTAAGAGTAGAAAGCAGCAGAAATATCTTTCTTTATGTCAAGTTCAGGTAAGTCCTCCATCATGTTTTTGAAGGCTTGAGCAACAAGTTCTTCCTGCAATTCTCTCCTAGGTCTGTCAAAACGAGTCATTCCTGCTCCTACAACAGCTATCTTCAAAACAAACACCTCTCTCAAAAATCTTTTAAAGAATTAGAAAAAGAAAGAAAAGTGAAAAATTTAAATTCTTTCTTTTCAGCCTGTCTTCCTAAGAAATTTTTTAGTTACTGTTGAAGAGTTCTTTAGGCTACTAACTTAACGGAAAATTTCCTAGTTTATTTCCGTAAAGTTTTTCAATTGTTCAAAGTTTGAAGAACCAGCAATTAAGACTTTATCTTTATATTCTTTAAACCAAATGTATTTCCCTTCCTCACCCCAAATGCCATTTAATAATTTTTTTGCCTTTATTCCATCTCTCAGAGCCTTTGTTAAACATTGATAAAATTCTTCACTGTCGTTTAAGTTGTCCCAGCGAATCAACCACGTGAAAAAGTAATCCCCCCTCTTGTTTAAGTAAAGTGTGAAATTGTCGCCTCCCCAACCATAACTTGCTTTTTCAGCTTCTTTTTCAGTTGTCCAAGTTGAGAGAGTGACGTAAATGAAGTGTTCACCTAGTCTGTCATTTCTTGCTTCCTCCCAACCTGAACCGTTTATTTTTACACTTGGAACTTTTAAGAAACTTTCATTTTTTAAGTATTTCTTAATGTGAATTATTTGCTCTGTAGTTTGCGGAGGGTTAAGGTAAGCATTATTCACTTCTTTCCATCCCCCTTTTTTGTAAAGGTAAAGAACAAAATCTTCACCGTAATGGTAAGGGAAAAGCCAAAGTTTAATTAGAGGTTCCGGTATTACTTCATAGTTGAAGGGGTTAAAAAAAGGGTTGTTAAAAACTTTAACTGTGGTTTTGGCTGATACTCTGGATTTGTTGAAAATTTCTTCCTCAACAAATTTATCTCCAGCGAGCATAGCGTCGCCTTCAATTAAGGCAGACCATGCCTGCTTTGAGTCATAAGTTTCTGTTTTAGGTTTCATGAAATGTACTCCCTGCAATATATGGGTCATTTCATGGGCGAGAACTTTCTCAGCATCAATTTTTTTGTAAGGGTTAAAGTTCTCCTTTACAACGTAAATATCTCCCTGCCAAGCAGCAGCAGTGAAAAGGGAATATTCGTCATACATTATCTTTTTCAAATTTACACTTTCGTTGATTAGAAAAAGGGCTTCATAAATTTTCTGCTCGATAAATAAATCCCTACTGGCTGATTCAATGAATTCTTTCCCCCAGTTCTTTTTAACCCAGTTAACATCAACTATTTTTAAACCCACTTTCTTGTTTAGTGAGAGGCCACGGACAGCTTCTATTTTCGACAAAACTTGCTCAAATATTTTTTCAGTTACTTCCCTGTACTCAGGATTAACATTAACTTCTTTAATTTGCGTTTTTTGCTTGGAAAACCAGTAAAAAAGGGTTGTAGAGGTAAGGAGAACAATTACGAAAGTTAATGCTATGAGGGACCTCTTCTTATTTGTCACTTCCTTTTTCCTCTGTTGTCTTCAAAAACTCAGTAATCCATTTATCTACAGGTTTCCCTTTCTTTTTTGGAGGTTTAAATCTGTAGGGGCAGGAACCTATTTTTTTGTAAGATTTTAAAACCAGTTTATCTGCTTCTCCTTGTTTAAATTTTTCCTTCCAATGCCAGAAATGTTTGAATTTCTTTGGTTCTGTCCAATCTAAACTGAAATTATTTACTTCGCTAGGGTCAATACAAACCGCAATTCTATCTTGCTCCCTATGGAAAGTTAAAGGTGCAGTTATTACACTTTTTGAGTGGATGATGTTTTCCACAACTAATTTATTTGCTTGGTAACTTAATGAAACAGCCTTGATTTTCTTTGCGACTTTTTCTTTAATGTATTCTACTAAAGAGTAAGCTGCGTCCAAGGGATGTATCTTTTTCTTCAATTCTTTAGTTATTGCTTTAGGGTGAAGGTGAATATGTAAACCTTCGCCGCTCCATTTCAAAAAAACAGACTCTTCAACTTTTTCCTTTCTCAATGCATCTAAAATGTTTTCAGCTGCTTTTAAAGTAGCTTCAAATTTAGAAATTGTATTATCGACGTCCCAGGTAGGCAGGCAAGAGTAAACGTTTGCAGGGTTTAAAACATCGAAGACATAAAGTATTCTTTTAAATTGTAAAATAGAGGCGTAAAAGGTTCGAGGTTTCAATTCTTTGTAATAGTTGATGATTTCGAATATGTCGCTCGGCTTGGTTATTTTTAAAAGTTCCTTGTAAGGGGCATAAATGTACCTAACAAAAACTTTTTTCTTTTTGAATTCTTTCTCGCAATGTAAAGCCACCCATCTATCCCTAGAAAACTCATAAATTTCTTTACACACCTTGTACTTCATGTAATGTTCAAGGATTGCACTATATTTTAGCTTGGACACTTAAGGTAGCCCCTTATTTAGGTTAAATAAGTTTAATCTTCTTCAAAAAACAGTTTTTAAGGTATTTCCTTTTCTTTCTCCTCTTTAGCTTTAATTATCTTATTTGTCACTGATTTAGGAAGAGCAATGTCTTCTTTCCTTCCCTTTAAAGGCTTTAAGGTTAACCCTTTCCCTTCCTCGATCAAGACTTCATACATGTTCAGACTGTGGGGGGTTTGCCTCATTTTTTCAACTATTAAACATCTTTTAAGTTTACCCTCCCTTATGAAACGTCTGAACCTAATGATCCCATCTGCTATATGTTCCAAACCGAAACCGAAAGCGTCACTTGTTGTAATAGCGTACTGACTAACCATTAAGATAGTGAAATTCCATTTACTCAAAACCTTTTTTACAAAATAGGAATACTTTCTTGCAGTAGCCGGCTTATCCAGCCAGAAAGCACTCATAGAGTCAATTACAAGCCTTGCATTACCGTACCCAAGTTTCTTTTTAGCTTTAATAACCAACTGGACAAGTTCCTCAGGGTCCAAACTTTTAAGTGACCATTCATCTTCTCTTCTGCCCATTAAAGCATCAATAATTATTAGGTTTCCCTCTTCCAAGTACTTGTCAAAGTCCATATTGAACTGTTTAGCTTGATTTAAGATAGATTCTCTAGATTCTTCGGTCGTAACATATATACCTTTATCGCCTGTTTTGATGCCTTCATTTATAAAGTGTAAACAAAGGATTGTTTTACCTGTGCCAGGTTCCCCTGTAACCGCTACAAGGAATCCTTTAGGAATTCCTCCTTCTAATATTTCATCTAGTCCTTTGACACCAGTTGAAAACCTTACAATTACTGTAATGAATACCTCACCCATTACAATATGAGAAAATACAGGGAAACAAATTTTAATCATTACTTTCCTTTAATTAGACATACCTATTCTAGCTTTAATTTTAGCTATTTCCTTCTCAATTTTAACAATCCTTTTATCTAAATAAGTTTTAAGATCCTGTCTAAGAGCACTTATTTCACCCTTTATTTCTTCTCTCGTAACCCTTATCTCTTTTATCGTTTGGTCCTGTTTTTTAAGCATTTGGTCCTGTTTTTTAAGCATTTGGTCTTGTTTCTCAAGCATTTGGTCCTGTTTTTTAAGCATTTGGTCTTGTTTCTCAAGCATTTGGTCCTGTTTTTTAAGCATTTGGTCCTGTTTCTCAAGCATTTGGTCCTGTTTTTTAAGCATTTGGTCTTGTTTCTCAAGTGTTTCATCCTGCCTTTTAATCATTTCGCCACCATAGGTTGCGATCTTTGTTAATTGCATAGCTGTTAAGTATCTATAATATGACTCTTTCTTCATCACTTTCCCTTGGTAATCTTCTACTTTTATTTCTTCAACTTCAGCTGCATCCGGTTTTCTTTTTTTTAAAGAGTCTATGAAATCTTTAACCTTTATTTCTTCGTCCTCAACTAAAACCTCAACCGCCTGTTTACCGTTAATTGTTAAGTTTTCAGCAAAAAAGTTCTTTACTTCAAAGCTTTCCGCTAAACCTAAGAGGAAAGCCCTATATCCTACCTCATGCACCTTCCCAATTATAAGTATCCTTCTCTTCATGGGAACACCTTTTTTAGTAAAATAACCTTATGTGTTATATTAAAAAATATCTAAATTTCTTTTTTCCTTACCTCTTCTTTTCTAAAAATTAAGGAAACTGAAAAAGAGTTTCTAAGGATATGAATATTATCTTGCTTTAAATTCAGGTTGTGGGGGTTTAAATTGGGTTTAAACAGTTTCGTTTTATTCAATGGTAGAATCTACACTTTAAGTCAGAGATACGGGTTAGTGGATGCTTTAGCTGTTGAAAACGGAGAAATAATAGCGGTGGGTAAGAAAAAAGATGTTTTAGCTGTTAGTGGAGCAACAGAAAAAATAAATTTAGAAAATAAAACCGTAATTCCTGGATTTATAGATTCTCATACACATTTCATAAAGTATTCCCTGGGTCTAGGGAGACTAAACCTGAACATGACTAAGTCCAAAAAAGAAGTTTTGGAGAGGGTTTCCCAAGAAGTCGAAAGGAGAAGGAGAGGAGAATGGATAATAGGTTCAGGCTGGGATGAAAGTATTTGGCCTGAGAAAACTTTTATTTACAGGAAAGAACTGGATAAAATTGCTCCTGAAAATCCAGTTTTACTTGAAAGAATAGACGGCCATCTATGCACCGTAAACAGTTTAGCGCTGGAACTTCTGAATTTACCTAAAAGCTTAACTGGGGTCGAAAAAGACTCCTTAGGTGAGTTAACAGGAATTTTGGTGGAGGAAGCAAAGAATTACGCAATTGAAAAAATTGAACCTTCAATAAAGGAGAAAAAGGAATGGGTTGTTAAAGGTATTAAAAGGGCTTACTCTTTGGGAATAACCTCTATACATGACAATGTCAATAGTGGGGACATCAAGACATACCTGGAACTCAAAAAGGAGAATAAACTAAAATTGAGGATCTATCTTCTAATTGAAAGAAAATTACTTGATTGTTTAGAAAAAACAGGTTTTTCTACAGGTTTTGGAGATGAACCATTCAAAATAGGGGCCTTAAAAATTTTTCTTGACGGTTCAATAGGGGCAAAAACAGCTGCAGTAGAAGGAGGATACGTAGATGAAATAAATAATGAAGGCATGCTTTTGCTTTCAGAGAAAGAGTTGATAGAAGTAATTGAAAGAACAAAAGAGATAAAGTTGCAATTAGCTATTCATGCAATAGGGGATAAAGCTATCGAAACAGCCCTAAAAACACTTAAAAAAGTTTTGAATAAGAAATGCTCTTCATTCAGGCACAGAATTGAACATTTAGAACTTGTTAAGGATCAACAGATAAATGTAATGAAGAGGCTAGGAGTTGTTTGTTCCATGCAACCAAATTTTATAGGGAGATGGGGAGGTAAAAATCAACTTTATCAATTAAGGCTTGGTGAAAGATATAAATCAATGAATCCATTCAGGAAAATTTATGACTCAGGTATATGTTTAGCTTTCGGTTCAGATATGATGCCCTTCAACCCTTTTTACGGCTTAAACTCCACTGTCAACTCCCCCTTTCCTATTCAAAAGTTAACTATGGAGGAAGCAATTAAATGTTACACTTATGGAGGAAGTTATGCATCCTTCAGTGAAACAGTCAAGGGCACCCTTGAACCTGGAAAGTTTGCAGATTTTGTAATTCTCTCTAAAGATCCATTTATCCAACCAGAAACTTTAAACAAAGTTAAAGTTGTTTCAACTTTTATTGGAGGGGAGCAAATTTACTCTCTAACCTCTCCGGATCAAGAATGAAACAGTCTTTATTTAAAAAAAAGGTTGAAACCTTTTGAAAGAGGAAATAATTTAAAACAAGGTTTTTAGATACCTTTTAATCCCTCAAGAGCTTTCAAAGCCTTTCTTCCCTTCGTTGTGATTCTAAAATACTTTCTCCCATTCATGCTGTAGCTTGTTAAAAACCCTTTCCTTCCCAGTTGGTTTAAGTGTTGGTAAACTGCTTGAAGAGTTATCCTCTTTCCCATTTTTTTCCAAATCAAATACCCATAGCTAGGTTCCTCCCTTAAAATTTTCAATATTTCCTCTTTAGCACCAGTTTCTGTTTCAAATCCTTCGAGTCTTTTCCTTCTAGATAACTCCTCCAGTATATGGGGTGCTTTTAAGCCGCTGCCAGTTAATAAACAAACAACCTTTTCTTTCTTATTTATCACCCCCTGAATTACGAGTTTTTTGACAGCTGCTATTGTAGATGCACTTGCAGGTTCAACAAATAAACCTTCAAAAACAGCTAACTCCCTTTGAGCCTTCAAAACCTCGTAGTCAGAAACCGAGATAGCTGAACCTCCTGACTTCTCTACAGCTAATAAAGCTTTCTCTCCATAAACAGGATTAGATACTAACACAGCTAAAACCACAGTTCTAGGCTTAACCCTGTTTTCGACTTTCACAGGTTTCTTATTGTAAGCAGCAACAACAGGTGAACAGGCTTCAGGTTGAACACAAACCATCTTAGGAACTGAATCAATTAAACCCATCTCCTTAAGTTCATTAAACCCCTTCCAAACAGAGTAAATAGTGCCACCGCTTCCCACAGGCACAACCAAGAAATCAGGTGAAATGCCTTGCTCATAAATTTCGTAAGAGATAACCTTTTGGGCTTCTATAACTAATGGATTTAAGTCAGCAGTTGCCTGATACCAGCCTGTTTCACTCTCTACCTGAGCAGCCTTTTTAATAGCCTCTTCTATCGTCCATCCGCCCCTTATAAGGTCAACTTCATAAATCATCATTTGAGCAAGTTTACCTTCATCCACTTCCGCTGGAACAACTACATGACATTCTAAACCAGCTTTTGACGAGTAAGCTGCAATAGACGCACCTAAATTACCATTAGAAGCGCATAAAACAGAGAAATAGGAAAGATCTAAAGCATTTGAAACCATAACCGAGGCGCAGCGGTCCCTAAATGAGTAAGTTGGGTTCCTAGTTTCATCTTTAAAAAATAAGTTTTCTAAGCCTATTTTCTCCGCTAAACGTTTTGAGTGCTGGAGAGGAGTACCTCCCTCACCTAAACTAACTACTCTATTTTCATTAATAGGAGGAAAAACACTTCTATACCTCCACTGGGAAAGAGGGCCTTCAAAAAAAAGTTTATCTCTCAACTCAGAGTAATCGTAAACATATTCTAATAAACCACCGCATTTAGCGCATTTATGCCTAGGAGGAAATAGGGGGTATTCCCTTCCACATTTTAAACATTGAAGTTTCAAAACATCTCCGTTATTTTTCAAAAAAACCTCCTGCCGAACTTAAATCTTGAACTGTGTAAAGTTGCCTTTTAAAAGACTCACTTAAACCCAAATACCCTGAAATTTCTGTTTCTTTAATTTATAAAAATAAGGAATTCTAGGTTTAAAGAGAGACCCTTCCCTCAGTTACTTTTTTAACGATCTTATATAGAGGTATAGAAATTATTAAGCCAATTACTGCCTGAGCTATGTTAAATGGAACCTCCAGAAAAGCATAGTAACCCAGAACAAACTGCTCATACAAAAAATAACCAAGCACCATTTCAACCCCCCCTATAACCACTGAAAAAACAACCCAACCTATTTGCGGCTCCACCAAAAAACCTGCAACTACAATGACCAAAAACAAAACCACAGAAAGAACAACCCAGAAAACTTCAGGAATGAAAATTGATAACGTGGTTTGAGCACTAAATAAACCAATAGAAAACTCTGCAGCTCCCACATAGAAGTTAACTCCTACAAAATAAGTAATTAATGAAACAATCAAGGCTAGAAGGAAAGTAAACATGAACCATTTCTTCCTGCTCCCTGGGATGTTTTGGGTAGTTAAAAAACCAACAAGAAACCCCTCAACACCCTTAATAACTAAAGTTGCAGGTGCATAAACGAAGTAACCAGTGAAAACATCAGCTAAAGCAGACCCCACCCCTCCGGCGAACCCTCCTATAAAGGGTCCAAAAAGCAAGGCGGTTGTGTAAACCATAACTTCACCAATGTTGAAATATCCTCTGGTGGAGGGTATATATAACTGAAAAACCATTGTTGCTGCAGCAACTAATGCTGTTGAAATAGCCAAAAAAGCTATTAACCTAGACTTAGCACTTCCTTCCTTTGACGAGTTCATTAACAAAATTTTTCACCTTACAAAGTTAAAAATATTCAAGTTAAAAGTTTACTAATAAAGTTTAGGCTTGTACATTTTTCTTTAAAAATCTTTCGTTTTCTTTAAATTCACGTTAGGTTTCTGTCTTTTGCTTCTCCATTTACAGCCCAATTTCTTATATTTCTGAGCCTAGTTTATATGGTAACTACATTTGTTTTATATGATTCTGTAGAGGGATTAAATTTGCTTTATGGGCTTTTTAGAAACAGTGTTTGGTCTTCATTGAAACTTTTTAAGAAAAAGGAAAGGGGTAGGTTTAGCCAAGTATGCCTCTCCAGTGGTCAACTAGGTCCTTAGTCATAACCATTGGTACTTCCACTTCACCACTTCTTATTTTTGATTCAAGCTCTGAAACCGCATCCCAAATCCATGATGGAACAGATTCACGCATAGCTTTAACTTTACTCTTTATTTCGTCAGGTGTGGCAGGTAAAACTTTTTTGCCAGTTAGCTTCTCTGCGTTTACACCCATTTGAATGAATTCATCCAAGTCAGTTAATGTACTAACGGAAATTCCTTCCATGGGAATTCCAGCGACTTTTGTTCCTATTCCAAGCACCATTACACCTGAAGTCTCATTGACTACCTCTCTGAATTTATTTTCCATAAGTAATTTAGTGGCGTAGTATACCCCTCTGTCAACTCTTTTCATCATGCTAGCGATTACGAAGCCTGGATTTATCCAGTCTTGATCCGCATCTACTCCAATCCAGAACGGTGGCCCCATTGTAAGGTTTTTCTCTGCAGCTATTTCTTCCACGGCTTGATTAATCCCTAAACCTAGTGGGCCTGCAACATTGTATACGGCTACTGCATCTTTTGCATACATGTCCTTTGATGCCAGATACCCTTTTGTTATGTCACTGAATGTGCCTGTGTATGTCCATAACACTCTTGATTTAACTGGTACCTGCCCTATTCCTGGCGCTTTTTTACCGAATTTCTGTTCATACCATTTTATGCCCCAATCTACTCCCCACTTGTACCCTATTTCGAATTTCCACAGGACAGGTATTTCTATTCCCAAAACTACCCCTACATGTGGCTTGTTGTAGTGTATTGCCAATAAAGCTGCTAATGCTCCTACTAAGGCGCTTCCTTTGTGTTCTTCAAAGGATATGTCCATTAAATTGGGTAGGGGATACTCACCTGGGTACTTATCCTTTATTATAGACTGTGCGTAAGTGTCTATGCCAACGAAGTTTTTATCTGGGTATTCTCTTGCAACTTCTGCTAATGCATCACTTAATAAGAAACCTACTCCAACTATCAATTTTACGTCAGGGTCTTTTGCAGCTGTCCTTAAGTTTGGAATATAGTCAGCTTCAACTTTACTTATTAACTCAACCATTTTGACTCCAAAATCTTTCTCTGCTTCTTCTCCTCCTTTAAAGGCCATGTCATTAAAACTTAAATCTCCTCTTCCTCCTATATCTGACACAACTGCTATTTTGATGGGTTTCGGTTTAGGTGTGGGGGTTGCCGTAGGGGTTACGGTTGCGGTAGGTGTTGCTGTAGGTGCAGGTGTGGCCGTGGGCGTTGGTTGACCTAGGCAGCCGGCTAACAAAAGAAGGGCTATAGCTGAGAATGCAAGCGAAACCTTGAAACTTCTTAATAGATGCAAAAACATCTCCTCCCTTCACTTCTAAAAGAAGGTGCCTTAATTTCTTTGCGTCCTCCCGCATTTATAAAGTTTTCCACTTTAACTAATTTTTGAGTGAATGCCAAAATTTAATATTCTCAGCTTAAGTAAGGTGTAACAAGTCGCCTTTGAAAAAAGGCATTTACTCTCTAGAGTAAGGCTTCCCTATCGCTTTGGGAAATCTTTTTCTGCCTATTGTTACTGTCACAACAGCTAAAGTTGTTATGTAAGGGATCATTTGGACAAAGTAGAAAGGTACTACTTCTTTTACTCCTGGGGTGATTGCAGTAGAGTAAGCTAATCCTTCACTAAAACCAAATATAAAAGCTGCAACTAGTGATAATAGAGGCTCTAACCCTGCAAAAACTACACATGCAAGAGCTATGAAACCTCTTCCTGCCGAAACCTCTTTTACAAGTGCACCGAACCAGCAAAGTGGCATAAAAGCCCCTCCTACTCCCGCCAGTGCACCCCCTAAAACAGAAGTAAAAATTCTTATCCTGTCTACTCTCACTCCCGCTATATCAACTGCTTCAGGTTCTTCACCTGCCGCCCTTATTCTGAAACCCAAAACCGTTTTATAAAGAAAAAAATGACCAGCGAAAGCAGTTATAATAGCTAATACTGTAACAGGACTCACTCTGCCAATCACTGTGTAAAATGAGGGGACCATTAACTCTTTCGGAAACACATGTATACCTGGAAAAGCCCAAAGAACCATTAAAAGAAAAGAAACCATTCCAAGGGCAAAGATGTTTATCCCCATCCCGGCTATGATTTGATCTGCTTTCAAATAAACACTTACTACCCCTAAAATCAAACCTATAAAAGCTCCGGCTAACAAACCCACTAACAAACCAGCATAGCCGTTATTGAAAACTTCAGCCCCAAAAACTCCTGCAACAGCTGAAATCAGAAATATTCCCTCTATTCCGATGTTTACAAGGCCTGCTTTCTCATTTATTGATTCACCAACAGCTGCAAAAGTTAAAGGGGTCATGGCTAAGAGTCCCGCTTCAAGCAACGATACAGGTTTAAGATTGAAAATTTTAAGGATCAAATAGAAAACTGCAAAGAAAATTATTAGAGAAGCTGCTTTTGCCCAGGTTTTAACTTTCACATTTCTCATTTCTTAATCTTCCTCCTTACAATACTTATTATTTCTGGTGATGCAAGAGCTAACACTATTAAACCGTTTACTGCACGGACAAGTTCGGATGGTACACCTACGTAATACTCCATAGACCTCCCTCCATTTAAAAGGGCACCATAAAAAATAGCAGCAAATATTCCTCCAATTGGATTATTCCTACCTATTAACGCCACTCCTATTCCGTCAAAACCTATGTTCACTATGTTTCCAAGAGTTGCGTAGAGAGCCCACGCAGGTGGCCTGCCAAGTATTTGACTTGCACCAGCCAAGCCTGAAGCCATGCCTCCAATGATAAAACTGAGTATTATGACTTTGTTAATGTTTATGCCTGCGTATCTGGCGGCGTCAGGGTTTGAGCCAGCTGCTCTCATTTCATACCCTATCCTTGTTCCCTTAAGGAAGAAATGAAGGAGGATGCAGAAACCAACAGCTACAAATATGACGGTGGTAAGTGTGGAACCAGAATATAAAACAGCATACCTTGATGTTGGGAGAATAGGTAAGCTTCTCTCAGCTCTTCCGGGTTGTGCTAAATGGTAAACTATCAAATAAATTGAGAGATAGAAGGCTATCCAATTAAGCATTATTGTTGAAATAACTTCATGAACTCCCCTTTTAATTTTTAAAACCGCAGCTGGATAAGCCCACAATGCACCGGCAACCATTGAAAAAACTGTTGCACAAATTAAGTGAATGTAAGGAGGCAAAGAAAGAGCTCCTCCGACTGCAACAGCAGCTACAGCTCCCAAGTACATTTGTCCTTCAGCTCCTATGTTAAAAAGGCCTGCTTGCATGCCTATTGCGAAGGGTATAGCTGTGAGCATGAACGGAACAGAATATGCAAGGGTTTCAAGGGTTTCAGACAGTCCTCCGAAAGCACCCTTAAAAAGCATTATAAAAGCCTTCAAAGGGTCGTAACCAAAAAAAGCAATCAATGCACTTCCTATCAACAAACCTATTGCAATTGCAAGAATGGATTGTCCGATTGAAAGCAGTAACGGATTATACTCTTTCACATTTACCCTCCCTCTCTTTTTTAAGGAATTTAGTTATCAAAACCACAAAAGTTTTAAAAATTTTCTTAATGGTTACTCACTGTTCACTTTAAAAAAGGTCCCGATTTTTCTCGAGCAGACTCCACATCTTTCTTTTTTTTCAGTGAGGTTTAAGGAAGTATGAAAATTGAAATGAGAGGTATAAAGAAAATTTACCCTGACGGTACAGTGGCTCTTAAAGGTGTGAATTTTAGTGTAGGGGAAAGTGAAATTGTGGGTTTATTGGGTGAAAATGGGGCGGGTAAAACAACCCTTATGAAAATTCTTTCGGGGTTGCTTAGACCCACTGCAGGAGAAATATTTATTAATGGAGAGAAGGTTGATTTTAAAAACCCTTCTGATGCCTTAAAACTCGGAATAGGAATGGTTCACCAACATTTCTCACTGGTACCAATGTACACACCCGTAGAAAACCTTATACTTGGGTTAGAGAGAAAAGGCAAAGGGTTATTGATTCCTTTCTCAACATTAAACCTCAAAAAGGCTGAAAAGATATTTCAACGCTTAATGAATGAAACAGGGCTTAAAGTTCCCCCGAATACTCCAGTGGAAAAACTTCCTTTAGGTGTGCAACAAAGGGTTGAAATCCTTAAACTCCTTTACAAGGGCGCTAACGTGTTGATACTAGATGAACCGACTTCCTTTCTAACTCCTCTTGAAGTCAAAGAACTCTTTAAAGTTCTGAAAAGTATGCGTGAAAAAGGGAAATCCATCGTTTTTATAACCCATAAACTAAAGGAAGCTATCGAAGTAACAGATAGAGTAACTGTTCTCAGGCAAGGAAAGGTTACTGGAAGAATAGAAACAAGCAAGGCAACACCTGAAGAACTTGCAAAAATGATGGTTGGGGAAGAAATAGAATTGAAAATAAGGAAAGAAAGAATTGAAGTGGGGAAACCTGTTCTTATAGTTAAAAACTTAACAGTTTTGGATGACAGCGGGAGACCAGCTGTTAAAGGTGTTTCGTTTGAAGTTAAAGAAAGGGAAATCTTTGGTGTAGTAGGGGTAGAGGGAAATGGCCAAACAGAACTTTTACAGGCTCTTACAGGTCTCAGACCAGCTGAAACCGGAGAGATATTCCTTAATGGGAGAAAAATAGAGAAACCAGATCCCAAGTTTATCTACAGTCAAGGTGTTTCAAACATTCCTGAGGACAGACAAAAGTATGGGTTAGTGCTTGACTTCACAATTTTAGAGAACAGCGTGTTAGGTAGACAATTTGAACCCAGGTTTACGCAGGCACTGGGCAAATTAAACTGGTCAGCTATAACGAACTTCGCGAAAGAAATGATTAAAAAATTTAATGTAGTAACCACAAGCTTGAAAATACCTGCACGAAGCCTAAGTGGTGGGAATCAGCAGAAATTAATAGTGGGTAGAGAGTTAAGCAAAGAACCATCCTTAATTATTGCAGCTCACCCAACAAGGGGGTTAGATATAGCTTCAACTCTTTACATAAGAGAGTTGCTGCTTAAAATGAGGGATCAAGGAAAAGCAATACTGCTTGTTTCAGCAGATCTAGAGGAAGCCTTAGAATTAAGCAGTAGAGTAGCTGTAATGTATGAAGGAGAATTTTTAGGGATTGGAAAGCCGGAAGAATTTACGATAGAGGAAATAGGTTTAATGATGGGGGGGATAAGACCTAACAGGAACCCTAAGCAGAGAAAAGAACATTTAAGATTTTAATAGGATCAACCGAGGTAAAAAAGAGCAAAGCGTAAGCAATGGTGTCATGTAAAGAATGAGCTAACCAAACAGGAGCTAAACTTTTTGTTTTAGTATAGAAGTAACTGTAAACTAGACTAGTAACAAACGGGCCAGGGAACCTAACCCATAAATTAAACTGTGTATGGGCTAAAGCAAAGAATAGGGACGAGAAAATAATTCCTGAGACTTCACCTCCCCATTTAGTAAAATATTCTTGAATAACTCCTCTAAAGAAAAGTTCCTCAGCTGGTCCAACAGTTAACCAAATAATACCAAGCCAGCAAATGAAATCTGGCAAATCTACCGGCTTAGAAACTTCTACAAACCACTTTGGAACCTTAAATTTAAGAATGAAAGCGAAGAGGTAAGTAACCAGCACGGCGGAGAGAAAACCTAGAAAAGCAGCCACTAAACCAAGAAGTAATTTAGTTTTTTTCTCAGGAAATAATTTCACTTTCGGATTATAAATTCTTCTGAAAACCATCAATGAGGAAAAGATAAAAACAAAATCTGTAATTAAAACTAAGACTTTCATTAACTTCTTCAAAACATTAAAAAGTTCTTCGGTGTGAGTTAAGATATTTAAACCTTGTAAGTAAGCGTAAGATATAATCAATAAACCTTCAAGTAAGCCTTGTAAAACCATTGCACCTATAAACACTAAAAAAGCATAAAAAACTAGTTTTCCATTACCTAATACTTCATTTCCACCTTTGGTCTCAGTCATTTATTTTCATCCTTTACACTGCTTCACTACTTCAAGAATAACCAGTTTTTTATTTTTTCACCTTCAGAAACCTTCAATAAATTTAAAGAAACTTTTTTCAGAAAAATTAAGGGTACCTCTACCTTTACCTCTACCTTTTTAACCCAAACATGTTGAGGCATATTTAAAGCTTTATTAAAGCTTAAGCATATTTCTCCACCTAGAAACTTAGAAAGGGATTTTAAATGAAACAATTATTTCTGTGCGAAAAATTTCTTGACGGCAGCTTGTCTAAAGTCAGCCAAAACGTGGCTTTAGCTGCTCAGTTAGCTGCAGCTTTGGAAGTAAGTGGTTATCCAAAACCTGGAAATATCCACAGAACAAGTGATTTTAAAGATACCACTTTTGAGGAATTCATTGCTGGGAGTATAGCTTTAGCCCCGGCTGTGAAGGAGGCCTTTTTGAGGGGATACAGAGTAGGGATTAAAAATAAGAAACTTAGAAGCGTTAAGGTAGGGGAGCTGATTTTGAGGTCACTGAGAGAAGTTAAAAGTTGGCATAGGGGAGGTAATACTCATCTTGGAGTAATTTTGCTTTTCATACCCTTAACAGCTGCTGTTGGAATATGCTCCTCATTAAAAAGGGCAAGTTTACTTGATTTAAAGGAAAACTTTTCCCAAATAGTGTCTTCAACCACAGTTGAAGATACTATAAGTGTTTATCAAGGCATATATGAAGTTTCTTCAACTACCCTAGGTGAATTAGTAAATGTTAAAGCTCCAGATATAAACAAAGAAAATTTTAAAGAAGAAATAATGAAGGAGAAATTGACTCTCTATGAAGTAATGGAGATTTCAAGTTCATGGGACAATATCTCCCGTGAATGGGTTTCAAAAATGAATATTTCTTTCCAAACAGGGCTAAAAACATTTTTTAAAGTTTTAAATGAAACAGGGAGTGTGAACACAGCAACTGTCCACACTTTCTTGAAAATTTTGGCTTCCCACCCTGACACTTTCATTGCTAGAAAAGTAGGTTTGAGAAGTGGCGTGAGGGATATAAAGGAGGCTGTAAAAAAGGGGTTAAAAACCTCCATCGAGGTAAGTAAGAGGGCAAAGGAAATTCTTAAGCTCGGAGGACTGAAAACTAAAGAGGGAAGGAGGGAAATAGAGAAGTTAGATGAAGAATTGAAACAAAAGAAGTTGAACCCTGGAACAACAGCCGATTTAACAGCTAACACGATCTACTTAGCTATACTTAACGGTTTCAAACCTTAACAGTTCCTGCGTTATAGAGGTAAGAGATCAAACAGTTTGTCCCTTCTGGCTTTCAGCTTATTGTTTTAATTTTAGCACCTTCATTACGTGCTTTACTGACAAAAACAACTCCTTTTACTTTCTCTTTAGCAAAAAGATCCTTTATAGCCTTAGCTAAGTTCCTGCCTTTTTTCAAATTATCCGTTAAACCATAGAAGGTGGGGCCCCAAGAGCTTTGTCCAGCGGCTACACAACCATTTTCTAAAAGTAACTCTACACCCTTCCTTATTATTGGGTGTCTGTAAATACCTTCCTGGAACCGTAAGAAAGATTCACCTGTCAATTTCTCAAACTCCGTCAATGCTTCTCCGAACACTTCAATTTCTTTCTCTACTAATGCAGGAATCATTTTCATAAGAAGTAAATGTGACTTTTTCCTTGGTAAATCAGAACTCAACCACTTGAATGGCTCCCTAAAAATTTCTTTCTCCTTAATTCCAGACACTCCCCTCTCTATTTCCGGAGTTGCAACTATAAAGAACCAGTTCTCAGGGAAGGGAATCCTCAAAAGTAAGGGAGGAATGCCTCTCTTCTCTCTTATATTCTTACCTCCATCTAAAACAAATCCTCCATGTTTGAAAACATAGATCCCAACCCCTGATTCTTCCCCTCTTCCTGTTAAAGCAGCAATTTCTTCTACGTCAATTTTAATATTGAGCACTTTCGCTACAGCCAAACCTAAACCTAAAGTTAATTGGGTGCCGGAACCCAACCCCACATGTTCAGGTATAGCTTCGTCAATGCTCACCAAAAACTTTCTTTTTACATTCATTCTTTCAAGTAATTTTTTAAGTATCACTAAGGCTCTTCTACCTTGAAATCCCTTTACTGTTAATTCTTCACTTTCCTCAACCTTTATTTTATATCCTGGTTTTTTTAACGCTAACCCTAATGAACCATACAACCTTCCTAAGTCCCCTTTCAAATCAATCATCCCAAAATGAAGCCGTGAAGGTGTGTCAACCAGCAATTTTTTTCTTCCATTGCTCATTTTCTTCAGCCACCTTACCCATTATTTTTATATGTTCTGACTTTGGACAAACTCTTTCAACCAACTCCTTGTAGTACTCAATTAATTTAATCAGCTTCTCAGCCTCTACCCATCTCTTTTGAGAAACAAATACAGGAATTCGTGTTAAATGAATTAAGCTTTCGATCACTGCAAAATCGCATCTGCAGAAAACTTTAGGTCTAGGGTTCACTATTTCAACAAATTTAATCCTCAACTTAACCTCAACTTTTCCATTAGTCAAAGTTTTAAAGTTTTCAGCTTCAGCCTCCACATATGCATCAGCTCCTTTCACCCTTGGTGCATCCACAGTTAAACTAGGAAGGAAAAAATTCGGAAAACGTTTATTCACACCCAGTTTTTCCTTGAAAAGAGCTAAATAAAATATTTCAACGTCGCTAACTACGTTTATTACGCATTCCTTGTTTTCCGAAATGTTTCTGTAGGTTTTTGTTATTTTAAAAAGTTTTAAATAAAGATTCCTCCCCTTTTTAACTACTCCAATAGGCGCGAAATTCTTTATATTTCCTGAATAAGTTGAAACAACTGTTTCGACAAAGGAATAATCTCTGAAACCAAGCTCTTTAAGCATGAAACCCCAACTGGAAATCCCAATCACCTCCAGCAACTTTGTTACTCCTTTCAACAACCTCCCTGCAAAAACTTGAAAAGTTTGGAAAAACGATTCAGAGGGAGTATTTGCAGTAAAAATTTTTATCTCTTCTTAAAATCAAAGCAAAGCTAAAATTAGATTAAAAAGAAAATTCTTCATTGCAAAATCGAATCAATATTATTTTCTCCTTCTAAAAGAAATTATAGAGAGCCTTCTTTCACTTTAAAGACATAGAAACTTAAAAGACTTTAATAAAATATTTGGATGTAAAAACTTTAAAGGGCAATGCGTCATTACTTTTTCACAGTAACTTAATCTTTGTAAAAGAAGGCTTGATTTAAAAATGAAGTACTTGCTGCTGGTTACGTGGCTTGTACTGTTATTCATTCCCATCTTCTTTTTTGCAGTGGCAAATTCAACCCCCTTTTTAGGAAGAATTTATAAACTAAACCCTAGATTCGTGGAGTGGCTATACACAAACAACCCTTACTACTCTGAACTTACAAGAAATGGTTTAGATGAATATGGCAAATTAGTTATTGAGAAAGCTTCTAGCTTGGGTGATATGGCTCCTTGCTTGTTAAAAATGCCTGAAGTCTACTCCGAAAAAGCAAATCTCACAGAGGTATTGAAATATATTGACTTAATCAAGAAAGCTGAATCTAAAAACCGTAACGCTGCTCAATGGATTCTTGAAACAGGCTTGTTCTTTGAAGATAAAAAGATTTCCAGTTTGGAAGAGAAATTTTTCCAGTTAGCACTTAAGAAAAAAGACTTGTTTAGGGTACTTGTTTCTAAGTATGTTTTGGATGGTGTCGATGAAGGAGATCTATCAAAATTAAATATTACATATTCAAAAAAGGCCTCTCCTTACAATTTGGGGTATTTAACAGATGATCTGCTTGAGTTGCCGGAAATTAAGGATGGTGTTTCTTCTAAGGAATTGGCAGCTATAAAGCAGTTAGAGCAAATTATAAATGTTTCAAAAAAAGATTACCAAGTAAAGAAGGGACTCTACCTTATTGACGAATACGGTTTACCGGATGAAAGTAGGTTCAGTTTTAAAGTTCCTAGATACAACACCCAACTGCAAGTTTTACTTCATTTAGTTGAAGATAGGGAGATTCCTGAAAGTTATTACCGAATTGTTTTAGCCTGCAGTATAGATTACGGTGCACTTAGCACTATAAGTGATGACAAAGTAACTGTAGCGATCATGCACTACGTCCCCAAAATTTTAGATTTTGTCATTGAAACCGACCAAATAATAAAGAAATACGGTGGAGACTGGCAAGCCAAAAACTACCCATTAGAAGCAGATATAGCATTAGTTTGGGATTTTCCCGGGCAATTTTACCCTAATTTCAAAGAAATAACCGATAAAACAGGCAATTGGGGTGTTTGGAACTGGCATTACATTTATTCAGGGGTTTTAAAGAGGCCACAAAACATTAACGACTTCATGTTTTTAATAGCTGGAAATTTCAGCTTCAAAGGGAGGGAATTTATGGTTAAAGAATTCCTGGGGGAAAATGAACCTGTAGAAATCAACATGCCTTATAAAAGTATGCAGAAGAAGTACCTTTTCAGATACCTCACAAAAATAGATAGGTTAGCAGCAAACCTAGATGATTATTTCTTCATCAACAATGAACACGTGGATTTTGATGTGCCAGAAGAAATAATTGTTAATGGTAGAGTAATTGTAGGAGAATTCCGTTGTCCTTTCCACATAGAATGGTACTGGAGTTACTTCACAAAAACAGGAAAATTCATAGGTGCATGCATGGATAATGCGTATATTCAATCGCTTCTTCTTCGCTACGTTAACGTCCCAGCAATCATAGGTACTTTAGGACATGCATTTCCAGTTTATTACAACCCAAGAGACAAAGTATGGAGAACAAACCCTTACGAACAAGACATTATACTGAACATGGAAACCTACAAGGACCTGCGGGGATACACCTGGGGTGGTGTACCCTGGGATAACTGGCATAATCCTTACTGCCAATGCAAAAACGTTTGGGATAGGTTTAAGCCTAATGTGGATGTTGACGCTAGATACAAGCTTTTCTACCGGTTAGCAGTTAATAACCACGCGAAACAAGTTTACCCCCAAGCATGGAGCCTAGGGATTCCTTTAGGTTACATCTACCGTCAAATACCTTTATCTGAAAAGAATTACCCCTACAATTAATTAAATATTTAATTGAAGTGTTTACAGGGAACTAATCATCAATGAAGCAATCGATGCCAGGGTAAGGATTAACAGCGTTTCAGAAACTGTTGTTTTCCACTTCTCCTTAGATTTCTTGACACGATAGTAAATTAGAAAAACTACTATTACGCTTAAAGCAATCAATGAAAAGAAAATGTTTAGAGGTGTCTTCAAAAAAATAAATGCAGCTACTGGAACAATACCTGAAGCAAAAGTTGTAATTGCACCTGTTGCAGCAGATAAAAAGTTAGTTTTAGATATTTCCTTCTTCAAAATTGAAAATAAACGCTTAACTAATTTGAAAGATTTTCTTCTCTCCGCTTTATCAGAGATGTCTCTTAAACTGAATTCAACTAATGTTTTGAAGGAAAGAGCATTTGCTATATCTTCAGTTTTTCCGCCTAATAAGAAACTTGAAAAATTCGTTATGGAAACAGCAGTTAAAGTTAAAATAGAAGAGTAAATCACTGTTTTTAAGGCTAAATGAGCTAGAAAAGCTGAAAACACAATAACTAAACCTGTAACAGCTCCATCAGTTAATCCGGCAATGAACTCCAGAATAGGGCTTCTACTAGTTAATAGACTCCTCCATTTACTGCTTAATTTAACTCCTTCCTTTGTTAAACCATATTTGCCATTAAGTTTCACAATGAGGCCTTCAGAAATTAATTCTTCTAAAGCTTCTTCTAAATCAGCTAAATCAATAGAGCCTCTTCTTTCTAAATAATGTTCAAGTTTATTTTTCAATTGAGACCTTGTTAAACTCTCTTCCCTATTGAAACTTAGTAGAATAACTAGTTTAATGATGTCAGGAAGCTCCTGGATTTCAAACGACATATTAAAGAATCCACCACCTAAAGATTTTGTTTAGGCTGTTTATAAATTTTTCCACTTTTTAAATCCTGGGAAAAAGGTAAAAAAGGACTTTTGTGGAAAAACATGGAAAAGGAAGAAAACAAATTTAATTTTCCCGATTCTCATGTCTAAAATGTAAAAACCTTTTTTTAACTAAAATTTTGTATAGAAATGTAAAAAAGAGTTAACAGGGTCTGCAAATTTCTTCCCAGTTTTTAAAAAAAGGAAAAGAGTTGGTGGCAACTAAGGTAAATTTATGCAAATGGATGCTTGGCCTTATCTTTCTTGGACAAAACCTCTTCCACTGAAGGCTCTTCCTTAAATGCTCTTTTAATTGCAAGTTTTGTGGCTTCGTAATTGTAGTCGTAAATTTTCTTTTTATCTCTGGCTTTCCAGTGAATAAAAACTGAAACTATTACAACAAGATCTTCAGCCATGTCTCTCGGAATAACTCCTTCCTCTACGCTGTCAGCTACAGCTTTAGCTACTGCTGCTTGAGCAGGACCAAACATCAACACAGCTTGAGCCGAATTTTTTATTGTAACTTTATTTATAATTAAAGTGGAAGGTTTAGGTTGAAGATTAGGTTCCAAGACAGCTAACAAAGGAGTGTGCCCTTCTCTAGGTGAAGCTAATGAATTGCTGAAGGCATAGCCAACCGGGCCATCCTTGTCACCTATCAATAAATCTATGTGAGCCACTTCATTCCCTTCACCAACTAACGCTTCACCAACTAACAACAACTGTACCTTCACCTCTCCAAAAAACTTAATAAAAAGAGAGATTAGTTAGTTAAAAATTTTTCCTAGTTTTTAGTGAAAAATCAGATTAATAAATACGAAAAAGTAAAATCTTAATTTCATACTACTGTAACCTTCGAACCCCCTCCTTTTTCATGGACTATTTTCCGTTATTCCAGAAATAAGGTATTCTTATTGCACATATTGAACTTAAAGTAAATAAGGAATATAAAGTTTATATTATAAAAAACAATTAGGAAAACTTTAAGGACTTTAGGAATTTAAGTATTTGATAAAATTTTTACTTAAATTTGGAGAAGCTATTTTTATTAAGAAAAAAAGCTAGGCTGCTCGAAGAACCTTAAACATTTCATTAATAAAAACCAAGAGATTTTGGAATTTTAGGGAAACTGTTTCGAAAAATTGTGGGGAGAAAAAAGAAGCAACTCAAGTTTTCTTTGATACTACTTCCAATTTTTCCTTTCTAGGTGTATCAATAGAATTATAGAATTGAAAAACTTTGACGTGAGAGAATGGAAGAGTACTAATTCGTAAAGTGTGAAAGTGCGTTTTAGTGAGTTTTTTAATTTTAGGAACTGCAACAAATTCTGTACTATCCAAGAATAGACCCTTTTATCGGAAGATCTTGCTTAAATTCAACTCTAGGTTACAAATCTTGTGGCGAGCTAAAAAATAAAGTATCTACACCTGCCCTCAGAGGCTGACGTCTGCTTAGCAAGTTAGTAGGTTCCTTTCCAGAACTAAATGTTTTTGTGTTCTCCCCTTCTGAGGTGAATTAAATTGTTCATAGTAAAAAACAGTGCATTTACCTGGATACTTTCTAAAACTAAGAATTACCTATCAAATCCTTCACTTGCGATAGGTATTTCTCTTTGTCGGTGCTGCCTATTAAAGGGATTAGTCCCTGGTGAAATTTTGAGGAGGAGGCATCCGTAAAAATGTTAGATTTTATGGTAAGAATTATTCATACTTATTTATATAAATAAGTTCATACCTATATATCCAACTTTTCTAAGTATTTTTTTAAATTCCTAAAGGGTTCTTAAATTCCCTTTAATCCTTCAAGCACTTGCGTATTTCCTTTTAGACTCGGAGTTTATTCCTTTCCAGTCCCTTACACTTTTTCACTACTTTTTTCGAACTAATGGCTTCCTGTAATGTTGTCGTTGAGAAGAAAATTTATAACCGAACAGGTTTTTTGAGTAGCTTAAAAAGGGGTAATGTCAATAAAGTAGTTAGTCCTGTGTAAATGAATATTTGGTTCAAACCAAAATTATCAGCTATTAAACCAGCAATCAAAATGTTTACTGTACCTCCAAGCATACCCATTGATAAGATGATCCCGTAGAGGAAACCTGCTATTTCCACATTTGAAAACTCAGCAAATAAAGAGTAGGCAGCAGGGTATGCACCATAAACGCCCCACCCTATAACTAAAACAAGAATTATTAATAAAGGGATATTTGACAGCCAAGTTAAGAAGAGGGAAAAGAAACCGGTGAATACAAAGTTCAGAATTAAAATTTTTAAGCACCCGAACTTGTCTGAAAAATAACCAGAAACCAAGCTTCCTATCAGACCAATCACTGTCATTAAGGAAGCAAGCAAATCTGAAAGTGAAATATTTAATCCTCTAAAGGTTAAATAAGTGGGAATATAAGTGTAAATTACCCGGTAGATTCCACCTAGTATAAAGAAAAGGATCAGGAATGAGGAGAAAAAAACTTTTTCAGAAAATAATTTCTGATTTTCTATTTTGAGGTTTTTCTCTTCTTCCATAAAAAGGGATAAGGGTGAAGAAATCAGGGATAAGGTACCCCAAAGAATGAAAGGAGTTCTCCAGTTAAAGAAATGAACCAAGCTTCCTGTGGAAGTAAGCATTAGAAGTATTCCTAAATCTCCGAAACTACTCTGTACCCCTAAAGCTTTCCCTTTACTGCTTTTAAGGAATTTTTTAACTGTTAAGGAGTACCCTATTGGGTGATAAAAGCTTCCTCCTATTCCTAACAAAACTTGACTTAAAAGAAGAATTGTAAAATTGGTTGAGTAGGCAGCTAAGAAGGAAGCTGAAGAAACAATAAGGAGGCCTAAGCCTAAAAGTATTTTTCGGCTTAAAAAATCCGACAAGTAACCTATCATAATCTGTAAAAAAGTTACAGTAAATGTTAAACATCCGACAAGTAAACTTGTTTGGAAAAAGGATAAACTGAATTCTTGAATAACTAAAGGAAAAACAGCGGGTAGAAGAAAAACGTTTGCGTCATTCAGCAGGTGAAACAGTGAAACAAGAAGCAAAGTTATTTTTCCGCTTTCCACTTTATTTTCTTCCTCGTATTTTCTTCAAGAACCTTTTTCCGTGTCCTTTTTAAAAACTTTTGAAAGAAAGGTCTGAGTTCCCTTCACTTCTTCCCTTTAAGAAGAGTGGAAGAAACCTTTAAAATGTTTTGTGTCACTGTTTCTTCGGTTGCAGAATTTCAACTTTTAACTATTTTCTTAACTACTTCATCTGCTTTTATTCGGTGGAGTTTAAAGTGTTGGTCTCCTAAATTAATATTTAAGGCTAAACATAAGAGTTCAGAATAATAAAACACAGGTATGTTGAAGTTTTGACGGTGCCTTCTTTGAAGTAAAGCTTGGTTTTCATCCAATTGAATCATGCAGAGGGGACATGTAACCACTATACAATCTGGATCTGCTTCTTTTATACTTGATAATTTTTCTTTTAAAATGGAGTAGGCTGTTTGGGGGTGGATTTTTAAATCTTCTCCCCCACAGCACATCATTTTTCTTTCATAATCCACACTTTTAGCCCCTAACACTTCCACTAATTCATCTAAGAAAGTTGGTTGTTCAGGGTCGTCAAGTTGAATTATTTCACTTGGCCTTAAAAGGTGACAACCGTAATGAACTGCTATTTTAATGTTTTTTAAGGGTTTCTGGATTTCTTTCTTTATTCTTTCTTTACCTATGTCTTTGTAAAGGGCTTCAACCACATGTTTCACTTGTATTTTCCCTTTGTATTCCCTATTCACTTTTTTAAGTGTGTCATTTATCTTAACCCTTTCCTTTTCATTGGTTTTAATGATATAATTTACAGTCTTAAATGTTCCATAGCATCCGTTACATGGAGTCAATATGTCTAGTCCTATTTCTTCAGCTATGGATAAATTTCTTGCTGCAATTGCTAACCATGTCTTTTGATTTAAAGCTTTTGTAAGGGTTGGTTCAGGGCAGCATGTTGTTTCAGGCATGTCCACCAGTTCTGCACCAAGTCTCCTCATTGACTTCCTTACAGCAGCTTCTATGTAAGGAAGCCTTGTAGTTACTAAGCATCCTGGAAAGAAAGCATACTTGTGCCCGGTTTCTCTTTCAGCCACTTCTTTTCTCCTCTTCTTGACTGAACAGGAGTTTTTTTAAACCTGTTTCTTTAATTATTTTCTTAAGTTCCTCAACTCCTGTTTCGGTTTCAATTTTTGGAAGATTAAGCTGCTCCCTTCTTCTTTCCGTTATTGGCGTCACAGGTGAAACCCTGCCTGTTTTAATTATTTGTTTAACTGCATTTAAGAAACTGGAAGGTATTTCTCCATTTAAAAACTGAAGGTGTTGAATCTTAAACATAACTTCTGATAGGCCTATATTTTGGGGGCATCTTTCGAGACATGCATAACAATGGAGGCATAGCCAAGGTAAATTGCTTAGATTTAGCTGTGGCGGGGATTGGTTGAAAAGGAAGTTTCTTAAGATTCTTCTTGGATTATATTTTTCATTTACGAAAGCGACTGGACAGCTTCCAACACATACTCCACATTGGAAACAAATCAAGGCTTTTCTTTTTATTTCCTTTAATTTTCTTAATTTCTCCCCCTGTTCCAATTCCTTTCTCCACCCTTCCTCTTTCACGTAATTTTTTTCTTCAGTATTTTTTCAAGGAAAGGCTCTGCTTTCCTATTTTCCTCAATTATTTTCTCTTTTCCAAGTTTTTTCATCTTTTCAGCCATTTCTTTAATTATTTTAGCGTATTTATCTCCTTCAGATGCAGATATCCATTCAAGTCTGAATCTTTCCTTTGATATTCCTGCTTTTTCAAGTATTTTCTCCACTATCTTCATTCTCTTCTTGGCGTTTACGTTACCTGTAATGTAGTGGCAATCGCTTCCGAACTCTGTTAACCTGCAGCCTGAGACAAGAACCATCCCAGCCCCTAAACGGAAAGCTTCTAACACAAAATCTTTGTCAACTCTACCTGAACACATCACCCTTACAGCCCTTGCGTTGGGTGGATAAGTTAGTCTTGAAGTGCCTGCTAAATCTGCTCCGGCGTAGCTGCACCAATTGCAAAGGAAGCAAAGTATTTTTTCTTCAGGGTTCTCTTCCAAAATAGCGTGTATTTGAGAAAGTATTTGGGCATCTGTGAAATGCATCTGGGTGATTGCGTCACCGGGGCAGTCTGCTGCGCAGGTGCCACATCCATGACACTTTGCAGGTTCAACTCTGGCAGGTTTGTTTGGCTCTACAGTTATTGCTCCATAGGGACATTTTGTTGCACATATTCCACACTTTGTTTTTGGGTTTCTACATTTAGATTCATCTATGTACGCTACTATTGGTTCAATTTCCCAGTAATCCTTTGAAAGAATCCTTGCAGCTCTTGCAGCTGCAGCACTGGCTTGTGACACACTGTAAGGTATGTCTTTTGGTCCTTGAGCTGACCCGCAAAGAAAAACACCGTCAGTAGCTGCATCAATAGGTTTCAGTTTAGGGTGGGCCTCAAGGTAAAAACCGTCAGATCCTGTGACAATGTTCAGCTTCCTAGCTAATTCGTCTTTTCCATGTCTTGGTATCGCAGCTGTTGAAAGAATAACTAAATCAACTTCAAGTGAAATAACTTTTCCTAAACCTAAATCTTCACAATAAATTGTTAAATTTTTGGTTAAAGGATTCTCGGAAATTTCTGCAGGTTTTCCTCTAATGAAAATTATTCCTTCCTCCCTGGCTCTTCTATAAAATTCTTCATATCCCTTAAAATTGGCTCTTATGTCTATATAAAAAATATATATTTCAGTTTCAGGATGTTTCTCCTTCAAAAGGATAGCGTTTTTGATTGTGTACATGCAACAGAAACCTGAGCAGTAAACATTTGCTTTTTCATCCCTTGAACCTACGCATTGAATAAAAGCAACTTTTTTCGGTTCCTTTCCATCCGAAGGCCTTATAACCTTTCCGTAAGTGGGTCCTGATGAATTTATTAACCTTTCAAGTTCAAAACAGGTAATTACGTTTTGGTAAACACCGTAACCGTATTCTTTAATTTTTGAGGGGTCATAAAGTTCATAGCCGGTAGCAACAATTATTGCGCCTACACTAACTTCTAACACTTCAGGGTGCATGTCAAAATTGATTGCGTCACCTCCCTTTTCTCTGCAAACTTCTTGGCACTTGCCACAAGCTAAAGGGGTTATTCCTAAACAGGCATCTTCATCGATCAAGTAAGCTGGTGGAACAGCTTGAGGGAAGGGAATGTATATTGCTTTTCTCCAACCTAAGTTACCGTCAAACTTGTTAGGAACCTCTACAGGGCAAACGTTCACGCATTCACTGCATGCGTTACATTTATCAACTTCCACATACCTTGGTTTTTTAAGAATTCTAACCTTGAAATTCCCAACAAACCCTTCTATATCTAACACTTCAGAGTAGGTGAAAAGTTCAATGTTAGAATGTTTAGCTACATCAACCATTTTAGGTCCAAGGATGCAGATTGAACAATCAAGAGTGGGGAATGTTTTGTCTAGTAAAGCCATCCAACCCCCTATAGTTGGTTCTTTTTCTACAAGGTAAACCTTAAACCCCATATCTGCCAAGTCAAGAGCAGCATGTATGCCAGCTACTCCTCCACCTATCACTAAAACTCTCTTTTCAACTGGAACTTTAAGAGGTGTTAAGGGTGTAAGCAACCTAGCCTTAGCTACAGCTGCCTTTATTAAGTCCTTAGCTTTATCAAAAGCCTGTTTTGGTGAATCGTAATGGCACCAACTAACTTGTTCCCTAATGTTAGCCATTTCAAAAAAGAAGGAGTTTAAACCTGCCTCCTCTACACATTTTCTAAAAGTGGGTTCATGCATTCGAGGGGAACAAGAAGCCACAACCACTCTGTTCAATTTAAATTCTTTAATATCTTTTTTAATCATTTCTTGACCTGGATCAGCGCACATGTATTTATAATCTTTTGCCACAACTACATTTGGAAGTTTAGAAGCAAATTTTGCCAATGCTTCACAATCCAAAACTCCTCCTATGTTTGTGCCGCAATGACAGATATACACCCCTATTCTTGTCTCCATATAACCCCCTTTTCCTCTTCTTCCTCACCCTTAACAATTAATTCTTCTTACCGGTTCTTTCTGCTTTAATGAAATTTTTCCGTATTCATAGCCTTCCCGGAACGCTTTCAAGTTTAGTTTCTCGGTGCCTGGAGGAACATTTCTAACAAGTGAGTTTTCCACATCTTCCGGTTTCAAAACCTTGATTAATGGTGTTAAAGCCCCTATCATTACAACGTTAGCAACTATCTTTTTACCTAGTTTTTCAGCTATTCTTGTAGCTGGTACTTTATAGATTCTTCCAGGTTTGAATGGCTCAACTAAGTCAGGATCTAATATAATAAGTCCCTTCTCTTTAACTTTCTCAACATATTTTTCGTAACCCTCTTGAGACATTGCAACTAAAACATCTGGCTTCTCGATTTTCGGGTAATCAATTTCCTCATCTGAAATTATAACTTCAGCTTTACAAGCTCCTCCCCTTGCTTCAGGTCCATAGGATCTGACAAAGCATGCATTTAAGCCTGTGAAAAGCGAAGCTGCAGAACCCACTATTAAGCCAGCTTTAATGATGCCTTGGCCTCCGAACCCTGCTATAACAATTTCAAGTTTCATTTTTCAACACCTTTCCAAAACGCTTAAATTTTAACTAATGTCCTCTTTCCCTCCTTCTCCAGTTTCTCTTTTATTCTCCTTTTCAAATGTAGAATTAAGTCATTATATACTGGTTTCTCTTTCTCAACGAATTCTCCGACAGTGATTTTTCCCCCCAATTCTATCTCTGCCTTACTTGGGTCTGTGAAATGTTGAATTACTGAGTTTTCCTTTAACCATTTGATTATTTCCAAGGCGTCTCCCATTTTGTTGTATCTACCATAAACTTCAGGACATGGACTTATTACCTCTATAAACCTAAACCCCTTCTTTGTCAATGCTTTCTTAATTGATTTGAGAAGCCTTGTCACATGCACAGTAGTCCATCTGGCAACGTAAACTGCACCAGAAGCCCAAGCCAAGTGAACCAGGTTGAAAGGGTGTTCAATGTTGCCGTAAGGAGAGGTCATTGTTTTAGCGTTTAAAGGAGTTGTGGGGGCATATTGGCCCCCTGTCATACCATAATTGAAGTTATTGGCGCAAATAACTAAAAGGTCCATGTTCCTTCTTGCAGCATGAATGAAATGGTTTCCACCTATTGCAAAAAGGTCACCGTCGCCACTGATTACTACTACATTAAGTTCTGGTTTTGCCAGTTTCACCCCTGTCGCAAAAGCAATAGGTCTGCCATGTGTGGTGTGGAAGGAATCCATGTTTATGTACCCTGTTATTCTTCCTATGCACCCTATCCCTGAAACCACTACCGTTTTATTTACGTCTATATTTAAGTCTCTTACTGCCCGAATGAAACAGTTAAGAATTACCCCGTTTCCACAGCCTGTGCACCAAATGTGAGGAATCATTCCCTTCCTGAGGTAAGGGTCTAATGGATGTGCAGCTGCATATTTTATTGTACTTTTCATTTTTTACACCTTCTAACTAATTCCAGTACTTCACCAGGTTTATGTAAATCTTCACCGAATTTCGGGAGAAATTTTACACGTTCTAAACCAGCTACTCTCTGAACTTCTCGCAAAATTTGCCCATAATTCATTTCCAACACCACTACCGTATCCACTTCTTCTGAAACCTTCTTAACAATTTTTTCTGGAAATGGCCAAACAATTGACAACTTAAGTAGGCCTACCTTTATCCCTTCTTTCCTTGCTCTTTTCACTGCACTTAAAGCCGATCTCACTGGTGAACCGTAAGTTATTATGGCTATTTCTGCATCATCAAGCATTATTTCCTTGTACTTAACTATTCTGTCTGCATTCTTACGCACTTTATCACATAAATACTTGACAAGCTTTGTTTGAGTTTCTGGAGACATATCAGGATGCCCTGTTTCGTCATGAGTTAAACCTGTTGCGTAAACTTTAAATCCTTCACCGAAACTGGCCATTGCTGGGATAGAAGCTGGATTGAACTTAAACCAAGAATATCCCTCTTTAATTGGCGGTTTTCTTCTTTCTACAATTTCTATTTCTTCCGGTTGCGGTATAACCAGCTTCTCTGTTAAATGCCCAAGAATTTCATCACCTAAAACTATAACTGGAACCCTGTAAATTTCTGACAAATTGAATGCTTCAATAGTTAAGTCGAACATTTCCTGCACTGTTGAAGGACAAACTGCAATTATTTCATAATCTCCATGAGACCCCCATTTAGCTTGCATAACGTCTTGTTGACCTGATTTTGTAGGTTGCCCTGTGCTTGGTCCCCCTCTCATAATATTAACTATTACGCAGGGAGTTTCTGTCATAATTGCAAGTCCTATGTTTTCCTGCATTAAACTGAACCCTGGACCTGAAGTCGCTGTCATAGATTTCACTCCAGCCCAGCTTGCACCTATAACTGCTGCCATAGATCCGAGTTCATCCTCCATTTGAATAAAGACTCCATCAACTTCAGGAAGCCTTGCTGCCATGTGTTCAGCTAATTCACTTGAGGGGGTAATGGGGTACCCAGCAAAGAAACGGCAACCAGCAGCTATTGCCCCCTCTGCACAAGCAATATCGCCTTCTGTAAAGTACTCACCTGTCAACACGTCTCTTCTCATGTTTGATCACACTCCTCAAGAAAAATAGCGAAGTCAGGACATATCTTTTCACATAAACCACAACCTACGCATAAGTCTTTGTTACTTACTTTTGGAGGGTGAACACCTCTTGAGTTCAATTTTTCTGATTTACTTAGCACTTCCCTAGGGCAGAACTCTATGCAAAAGCCACATCCTTTACATCTATCTTCAAGAATAACTATCTCAACTTCTCTAAGCTTTTTTGCAGTAGGGGGTAACAAAGGTTTTCTGGTAAACATTACAGCACCTCACTTCTCAGAGTTAAACCCTATTTTTTTAAATATTAGACAAATTAACTGTCATGGAAATAAATTATGAAAAATTACTGAATTTTAGGAATAATTAGGAAAAAAGATTTATTTTTTCTAACAAAATTCAACACAGTTTCCACCTGTGCTAAGCAAACAACGGCATAACTTCTTTCTCGTCTTGAATTTAATAAAGCTTTTTACGGAAAGGCTTAGAACTTTACTTTACAAGACCTGTCTCCTTCAAAAGCTTGAAAATGTTGTTTTCTGTTTCAATTGATGGAGGCAAAATAGGTTTTCTAGGTAATCCCCCTGCTTCAACCATCATGTTTAAGGCAGTTTTTATGCAACTTACTTGATTGTGTTTTTTCACTAAAAACTCATTCAGTTTTAATAATCGAAAATTGAGATGTTGGGCTTTTTGTAGTTCTCCTGCTTTGAAACATTTATATATTTGGGTACATAGGTGAGGAGCTACGTTAGCTATGGCTAAGACTCCACCATGCCCCCCTAATGTAAGTGTTGGGAAAAAGGTTTCACCTGTGCCTGCTAACACAGAAATTTTGTTTCCGACGGATTCCACTAATCTAGAGATTTGATTTATTGAACCACTTGAATCCTTTACACCCACAACTTGGCTGTACTCTTTAGCTAATTCAGTTACAATCGTGGGGTTTAAATTGTAACCTGTAAATTTTGGCACGTTATAAATTATAATAGGTAAATCAATTTTCTCTATAATAACTCTGTAATGTTCCAAAACTTCTTTGTCGCTTAGTTTAAAAAAGTAGGGTGTAATTATAAGGGCTGCGTCGACTCCTAGGTCATGAGCCTCTTCTGTTATTTTAAGCGTTTCAGAAGTGCTAGGTGAGCCTGTTCCAGCTATAACAGCCATTTTTCCACTTACTTCATCCATAACTAACTCAATAATTTCTTTTCTTTCTTCAAATGTTAAAAATGGTGCTTCACCTGTACTTCCGCACGAAATAAGTCCATTACAACCTGAGTCCATTATAAAATGAATAAGCTTCTTCAATTTTTCTTTATCTATGTCACCCTTCACTGTGAAAGGGGTAACATGAGGTACAAAAACACCTTTAAATTTTCCAGGCATAATACCCCCTTCTAAACTTGCGGGAAGGAAACTGAGAAGAAATGTAGAAATGTTCCTTAAGAAGTTTTGCCAATTATCAATTTGACATCATTTTCCTCAGCTAATTTCCTTATCTCTTTCGACGCCTCCTTCGCAGCAGTTAATATAATAAGGAATTTTTTAGGTTCCTTATTGTACCTTTCTCTTGCTAACTCTGCCTTTCTCAGAAGTTTCAAAATTTTAGACTTATCTCCTGCATAAGATGTAACTTCACCCACTATCAAAGGGTCTTCAAAGAAGAGGTTTATTTCCTCTTCATCTAAAACCTTCTTCTTAAGGTTTTCATTTTTAGGTATTAAACCCTGCTCCCTCAGGTATTCAGAAAGGAACATCCTAACAAACTCCTCAAACGTTAAACCAGCAAATTTACTTAACTGGCCGAAACCATAAATCATGGATTCTGCCAATGAATTTAGCCTCTCTTCAAGTCTTTTATGGCTAATTTGAAGGTTCTCAACGACTTTAATTATTCTGTTGAAGTCTTCTCTGAGTTTCCTCTGCTCATTTTCAATCGCTTCCATTCTTTTTAGGATCCTGTTGAAGTCTCCTCTGAGGCTTTCAATGTTCATGAGTATATTTTCATATTGAAATATTATACTCAGCCTCGGCGAAGCCTCAATTAAAGCCTCAGCAAGTTTCTTAGCTAATTCAGGTTTCCGTTTAATTTCTTCAATTACTGCTTCAACAGAGATCAAACCTTGACACCTATCTCCCTAAAGTTGGAAGATTACCTTAAAAACAAAAATTTACTTCCCACTTGAAACTATCCCCCTAACTATTTTTAAAAATATAAAAGAAAACATTAAGGACCTAAACTACATCAAGATCTTAGTAAATTAAAAACTATTTAGAATCCAACAAACCGCCAGTTAAACCCGTAAGAACAAAAAGGGTTAACTTCAGATATTAAATCCTTGTTTACTCATATAAATCGCGATTAACAGAAAGACAACTCAACTCCAAACTTAATTTAAACAATTATTCACTATTTTTCATTTAACCTTTTATTGAAATGAAAACCCAAATAAACTTCAACTTAATCCTGTGCGGAAAATGACCGGGGTCATTTTACAAAAATGCTCTTCATTACCACATTAGGTAAAATAATTACAGGGGGTTAATTCTTTGTGAAAAATTTTTTAGAATGTAAATAAAATAATTGACCTGAAGTAGTAATGCCTCTGCATTCTGGGCAAAAAAATTGTAAATTGAATAACTCAGTAAATTGAACATTTCTCATTAAAGTTACTTCTTTAAAACGAAGATTTACCGTCCTTCAAATAGAAAATATTATCTTTCTATTGTTACTTGTAACATATTTACTTCCCTTACTTTTTTAGTTTTGTGTTCCTTAGTTTAATTGTGAAATTTCTAATGCTTTAACAATTATTTTATAACAAATTTAGATAGAGAAGAGTTTATTTACTACTTTCCTAGATGTTGACATCTCCAGTCATTATAATCATTCACCAGAATTTTTAATAACTTAATTTATCTTATTGAAGAAAACGAGAAAAAGAGGGAAAGAGGGATGAACTGTTACTTAGTTAATTTCTCTTTTATTTTATTGCAAAGGTCTATTACCTTCTCAGCATAGGATATAGCTAAGCCGCAATTGTTCTGTGAGTATTTATCTTGAGCAATTTTCAGGTAAGTTTGAGACAGGTTGAGCATTGATTCAAGCTCAGCTATGCCGGGAGGCATAACAAATGGTGAAACAAAATAGTTTGATAAAAGTTTTTCAGCTTCATCTAATAGTTTCTTTGCTTCCTTCATTTTTTCTTCTGCTTCTTTGCAACTTGATTGCGGCTGAGATGAAGAAGAACTCTTTGCAGATTGGGATGTCGTTTCTGTTTTTGTCGTTTTTGAAGTGTTGTAAACTTTTTTAGCGGCTTCTACCAACTTCCCTTGTTCTACTTCTTTTTTTGCTGAAGCTAAAGTTTTGCTTATGTTCACTGCACTGGTGGATTTATTGGCGGAGCTTATATTAGTTTTAATTGTTTTATTTATGGCTACAATTTTTTCTTTAAGAATTTCAGTGATGGCTTTTGTATAAACTTTAATTATTTGTCTCACATTAATGCCTTCAATAATTTCTTTAGCTTTTGATGCAAGATCTCTGGCTGAAATTGCTAACTTATAGGCCTCAATGTAATTACTGTTTTTATATATTTCAGTTGCTTCCTTAAGTAGTTTCTCAGCTTCTTCAAGCATAGCCAAAGCTACACTTACATTTTCAGAGGATAAACTTGACCGAATAGTTGAATTTGCTTCCTCTATAGCTATTTCTGCTTCTTTAATCATTTCAGAAGCTTTTACACTGTTTGATTCCTCAAAGATAGACTCTACTGCAGCTGAAACAGCAGCTGCTGAGGATATCTGACTTTCAATTGATGAAGTAGTTAGCAAGGGGGAAGGTACTACTTTAATATTGTTTACAGGTTTTGTCTTCATTATGTCAAGCACTTCTTTCGGCACTGTTGATTGTTGCGATGCATAAACAATAACTGTTTTATTGGTAAGGTTAGAAACTTCACTGAATTGCTTTAAAGCGACAAAGTCATACCCTCCCAAGATGATTACTTGATCTGGGGTAACGTTAACTTGCTCCACTAAATATTTATATATTTCTGCAGAAGTTTCAACTCTGTCTTTCCCCCCTAACCTAATAAATGGTATGTTCATTTCTTTAAGAAATGTCTCTGCTTCTTCAGGTACAGCTAACACTCCTCCTATTATTACTACTTTTAAAGGAGCTACTTGCATTATTTCCTCCTCTATGTTGGAGGGAAAGGTTCCCCAAGGGACAATTAGCATCTGGGCTGAAATTACTGAAGCAAAATATTTTGCAACTATTAAGTCTGCTTCATTATCACTTACCAAAACCAATGCTTTGCTTGTTTGTTCACTGTAAATTGGAGTAATTAGGAATATAGCTGATGTTTCAGTTAACAAAATTGCAATGGTTAAAATTGTTAATAATTTCCTGTTCATTTCTTGTTCCACCTTTTTGAAAATTTTCGGCTTTAAACAGACTGAGAAATTTTATTTAAGGTTTTCTCACGGTGAATTCTAAGAAAAACATGGAAATAAAAATTAAATTTATTTCCTCCACTTAATACTTTTCAGAACATTTCAGAACGGTTTTTAGTGGTCAAAAAAAGTTTTTTAGAAAGAATTACCAAAAATTTAGTTCTTAGGTGTCGAAATCCTACTCCAGAATTTCTTTTGGAATTACCTAATTACTAAATGAATCATCTTTGTTTTACCGAACTGCTCTCTTTTAATTACCCCCGCCCTTTCAAGCTCTGTTAATGCTGTGCTTATCTTTGATTTGGACATGTTGAGGATTTTAGAAAGTTCTTCTTGAGTAATTTCTCCATTTCTTTCTTTTATTGCGTCCAATATTTCTTTATGTGCTTTATTTATTGTGAAGATCCGTGGTTGATAATCTGTTTTTCTCTTCCTTAGTACTAGGAAAAAAGGGGCTAGTCCAAGTGATAAACCAAAAATAAAGGATAAAATTAAAAAAGACATGTTTAGAAAAGCACTTTGCACGTTTTTACCTCTATACATGGGTTCATATTTCACAGAAAAATCTAAACTTTCTTTGCGTGAAAGGTTCAAGTATTCCCATTCCACAATTATTCGTCTACCGTCAGTGTAGAGTCTTTGAGGATGGGGATGAATTGATGGGTAGGATATGCCTTTTAACTTTGGGGAAACTATCCCCATCCCTTCAGGAAGGGAAACTCTTAAACAAAAAACTTTCGTTTCTGCTTCAACTAAGTACCCAAGCCCAAAAATGTATTTATCTTTTATTTTACCTATGAAATCTGGAGAGTTGAAACTGATAGTTAGGTTTGCTTCTGAATTTGGCAATATAGGTTTGTTTAAGTAACATTCTATAGTTTTGCCTTTTTTTTCACCAAATTCCACATTTCCAAAATCGTCTTTAACCTTAAAATTTGAAGTTTCAACTAACACTGTGAAATTAAAAACTTTAACAGGACTGTTCCCTAAATTTTTCAGTTTTAACTTAAGCGTTTCATGTGCTATTTCATCCAGTTCAATTGTTATGTTATATTGTAAAAAAAGGAGTTTAGTTTGAGTAGGGGGTGCAGCTTCAACCTGCAAAATAGAAAGTGGAAGAAAAAGGAGAAGTAATGGCAGTAACTCCTTTTTTAACATTACCCAGTCCTCGAAAACTTAATATTTCAAAGTAACTCTTAAAAATTGCTTTGTTTTAAGGTTACTAACTTGTTTTTTGAAAGAAGATTTTTAAAAAATTTGTGGAGTAAATAAGAAATGAAACTATAATATGTTTTAGTTAATAAATAGTAAAAACTTTTTCAGCTTCACTTCTTATCTTTCGAAGCCTTAATTCATTAATTTTAACTTTCTTCTTCAACTCATCAATGTCTTGATTAATTATTTGTTTTAAAGTTAGGAACCCAGCTTTTAAAAGAATTTTCCTCTCTAACCGACTTAAACTATTTAGAACAGTCACTGGATAAAGCTTTTTTTCTCTTATTAATTCCTCTAAACCTTTGTTTTCAGGTGTTTTCCAACCTATCAATTCAATTCCTTTGCATGCAGCATATTTTTTTGCATGTGCAGAGAATTTAGTATTACAAACTATCAAAACTTTCTGAAAATAAATTTTACTTATTCCTTCAAAAAATGCAGCGTTTAAGTCGTTAAAAGTTGAATAAGCTACTAAACATACATCTAAACCTGTGTAAGCGTGGTGGTTTAAGTGATGTTTCACTTCTAACAAATAAGTAATATCCTCTCTACTTAAAACACCATCTATTTCATGTTCAACACATTTCCCTTTAAACACCCCTCCAGGGGAAGTATTAAAACCTTGGCTTTGAAGAAGTAACCTGGTGAATGATTCAAATTCAGGTTTGGGAGGTAAAAGAGAAATTGCAAATTTAAGGTCTAACCTATGCTTAAACCCTTCCCTGTACTGCTCAGCTAACGTAAAAATTTTTTTAAGTATTTCTCCAGTTGAGATTCCATTGTAACATTCTTCTTCAACCATTAAACTTATATTTTCAGCTTCACGTTTGTTTAAACCCATCTTCAAACAAGTGTTTATTACTTTCCTCCTGTCAAAAATTTGTTTCGACCCATCGGCCCTAGTGACAAGTTTCAAAATACATCCTCTTCCCCAACATATTAAAAAGTCTTTAATTAATACCGAAACTCTAATTTTCTAAACTAAAAAATTTTAGATTTAAAAAGATTAGGATAAATCCTTCTCAATAAACTTTTCTTCAGTAATAATGTGAAAGGAAATGCCCACAAAGAAAACACAAGGTTATCTTCAAATAAATGTTAAAGATCCTGAAATTTTGAGTGTAAAAGACATTTTAGAAAAAATTTTTTTTAAGAAACCTTTTGTGGCTGAGAAAGCAGAAAAGTTATTGAATAAAATAGCCAAAAGAGAAGTTAACAGTTCAAACTATAAAAAGATAGCAAAAGAACTAAACTTGCCATTAAATAGTTATTATTATCTGTTGAAGAGAATGAGGGCTGTGGGTTTAGTGTACAGGATAGAAAATGAATACAGGCTTTCAGAAACATTTTCAGAAGCATTAGAAAACATGGCTAATTACTGGAGAGGATGGGTGAAAAGAAAAAGAAGAAGGAGGTATTAAGGTTAGTAACTCTTAAGCTAGGTTAAGAAAACTTTGAAGAATAAACTGGTTTTATTCTTTGCTTCCTTCACCAGTAAGGTAACCACCAAAAACTATCCCCCAAAGCAAAGCTGGGTAAGCAATAAGTCTTTCCATTCCTCCCTTACCTAGGTTTAAGTAATTATGTGAAGTAAATAGTATTAATGCCAAAAGCACCATTACTCCTAGAATCACTGAAAAATAAGATGTTGGCGGTTCTTGAAGTTTATAAGAAGCTATAGCTGCTAAACCTCCGAAAAGAAAAACAATTAACGAAAATATTCCATGAAGAACTCCAGCTTCTTCTGTAAACACTCCAACCCCTACTGCCCCTACACCTGCTAAACACAACAGCGCAAGAAAAATTTTGTTTTTTGATGATTTACTCAGGGAATATACGCTACCAAATATTAAGAGACCAAGGATAACAAGGGAGGAATTAAATATGTTTGCAGAAGGGCCAACTCCTAAGTCACTAATGTAATTTTTTGAGGTGCTGTAGCCAGGGTATAAAGCTTCAGAGACAATTATTCCCAGTATAGAAATAATAGAACCAATAATTAAAAGTAGACCTGCAACTTTTTTGTTTTCCAGTGATGCATCCACAATAATCACTTCCAACTGTTTTAAAATTAAAACACCTTTCTTTTAAATGTTAAAAGGAAAAAGGTTGATTTATCTTATGATAAATTTTTCTTTGAATAAAGTTTTAATTTTTGTTTCAAATTTAAGAAATATATTGCTAGATGTTGCCTTTCCATTAACTTTCTTCAATTTGCCTTTTCTTCCCTTTGTTTTCATTTTAGAGTTCTTAATTTTTGTAGTGTATAACAAGTTTGTTTTAGTTAAGAAAGGCTTAAATGCTTCTTTGAAAAAAATTTTAATTGTTGTTTGCGTAGCTAATTTAACTAGTTCTTTCGCAGGATTATTCATTCCTTTAATTTCGAGGTATATAAAGTTTTTTATTGTTGCCTTCCTAACTTCTTCATTAATTGAATTTATTGTTTACTTGATTTTTTTCAAATTTCCTAAACTAGATCTTCTAAAGGTTTCTTTTCTCACTAATGCTGCCTCTTATCTCCTCCTTGTTCTATATTTATTTCTTTAATGCTGGAAAAGGGAAAAACTGCTTAATTAAACCAAAAAAGAGTAAAGGGTTTATACTTAAAGAAATTCATTTTCCCATTTTCTTAATTTCCATAATTTTTTCGTTGCACTGCTTTGCGAATCTCTCAAGTAAATAGGATGTATCTCCGGAAATATACATGATTTTTTTTGATGTTTCCAAATAAATTTCTTTGATTGTCTCCTCAACTTTGACAAGTTTCGTTTTAATGTCCTCTTTCCCTTCCCTTAATTCCTTTTTTAAAAGATTTAATTTTTCTTCAAGATTTAAACCCGTAACAGGTTCTAAAGTCATTTCAGTAACAGTTTCTCTACTTGTTTTAATCAATAAAGTCTTATGTTCCATGCTTTCCTTACTTAATGATTCAAGTGTTTTTTTAATTTCTGGATTTTCGGTTTTAGTAGCTGCTTCATTGTAAAAATTTATTACTTCCTCTTCTAACTTGATCAACAAGTTTATGATTTGGTTGAAATTCAGTCTCAGCGAACCCAATTTTTTACCACCATCTTGTGATAACCACCTTCTTGTCTGTGAAGAAATCTACACTGTCTATTTGTCCATGAAGAACTCCGAAGAAAGATTCTTTTCTTCCAGCGAATGGGAAGAAAGCCATAGGCGCAGCTATTCCAATGTTTATTCCTATATTTCCAGCTTCAACTTTACGTCTGAACTCTCTAGCCCACTTGCCGCTTGAAGTGAAAATACAGGCAGCATTTCCATAATTGCTTTCATTTATGATTTCAATTGCTTCCTCTAGGTTTTCAGTTCTTAAAATATTGGCGACAGGCCCGAAAATTTCGTCTCTAGCTATAACCATATCCGGTGTAACATTGTCAAAAATACTAGGGCCAAGAAAGTAACCGTTAGGGTAACCCTTAACTTCAACTTTCCGTCCGTCTAGTATTAATTTCGCACCTTCCTCTATGCCTTTCTCAATATACCCAATTATTCTCTCCCTTGCTTTCTTTGTAGTTACTGGCCCCATTTCTACTGATTCATCTAACCCGTACCCTATTTTTAACTCAGAAGCTGCTTTAACAAATTTTTCCTTTAATTTTTCATAAACATCCCCTACAGCCACTAAATTAGCTCCTGACAAGCATCTTTGCCCAGTGTTTCCATAGAAAGACGTAAGCAAGGCCGGAATTGTTTTCTCTAAATCAGCATCAGGCATAACCACTATAAAGTTTTTAGCACCTGCTTGAATAATTGCCCTTTTCCCATGTTCCCCAACTAACTTGTACAAGTAACTGCCTACTCGCGTAGAACCTACAAAAGTTATACCTTTTATTTTAGGATGAGTCACCAACCTCTCCACAACTTCTTTACTGCCGTGCACCATGTTAATAACCCCTGGTGGTAGATTAAGTTCTTTCATAATTTTAAACGCCCAGTCTGTAGCTATAGGAGTTATTTCGCTTGGTTTAACAATGACAGGGCAACCAAGTACAACAGCGTAAGGAAGAAACCAGAAAGGAACCATAGCTGGAAAATTAAATGGGCATATTATCGCAAAAACACCTAAAGGCTCCCTAATTAATGTTTCGTCAATACCTGAAGCAATTTGATCCATATTTTCTCCTTTTGACAAAGAATAGGCTACTGCACAGGCTGACTCAATGTTTTCAACTAATCTTCTAACCTCCCCCCTACTCTCACTTATAATTTTTCCATGGTTTTGTGTAGTTATTCTAGCTATTTCTTCAAAATGTGCCTCCATTAAATTCCTCATCTTGAAAATGTAACGGATTCTAGTAGTTATAGGGAGTTCTTTCCATCTTTCAAAGGCCTCAGCTGCAGATTTAACAGCTATATCAACCTCTTCTTTAGTTGCAAACGGAACCTTAGCAATTGTTTCATCTTTAGCTGGGTTCATGACAGGGTATACCTCTGAAGATTCTGATTCAATAACTTCTCCGTTAATAAAAAGGTTTAATTTCCCGTAATGGCTCCTAACTTCCTTTAAAATACTCATTAGCTTCACCTCTTCACCAAAAATGATTTTAAAGATTTCAGTTATTTTCCTTTAAACAAATTCCTGTTTTGTTTCAAAAAGTAAGGAATAAATTCATAAATTTATTTAAAAATGTTACCAAAATTCAGAGGAAGGACCAGGTGTAAGGAAAAGGAAAATAGTTCCTTATCGATAAACACCGACAACGTCAAGCCCTAAAACTTTAAATTATTTCTCAACATGTTCAAAAAGTAACTGAAGGCCCTTTCTAAAAGGAACCATTGATTTTTTTGAGGTGATAAACCTGTATAAAAAAGTTTGGTTACAGGAAATGACTTGGGAAGAAGTAAAGGAGAGAATAAGTAAAGTAGGGTTAGCCATAGTCCCTGTAGGAAGCACTGAGCAACATGGTAAACATTTACCTGAAGGAACTGACACCTTTATAGCCATCAAAATATCTGAAGATGTGGCAAAAGAAACAGGAGCAGTTGTTACTCCCCCCTTATGGTTCGGCTGGTCCCCTCAACACATGGCCTATCCAGGAACAATAAACATAAGACCTGAAGTCTTAATTGAACTCCTAAAAGATGTAGGGCTGTCTCTTGCCAAACACGGATTCAAAAAAATAGTAGTTATAAACGGCCACAGAATAGTTAACCTACCTTGGCTACAGATAGCAGCTTATAAAATACAAGAAGAAGCAGAAGTGAAGGTTTATGTTATAGATCCCTCTTATATAGTTAGAGAAGAAGCGCAAAAACTTGGCTTCGGCCCTATTTCACATGGAGATGAACAAGAAACTTCTCACATGCTTTACATAAAGAAGGAATTAGTGAATTTGGAGAAGGTGAAGGGTAAAGTTGAAAGTTTGAAAAAGTTCTTTGTTGCAGACCCTAGCTTGTTAAGAGATACAGTAATTTATGTACCTAACCTTCCCAAGGAAAATCTTGAAAAATACAGGGAAACAGGCGGGACAGGCGGGGACCCCTCGAAAATAAGTCTTGAAAAAGGGAAAATTTTCCATGAAAAAGTGGTAAAGAACGTTGTGGAACTTATCAAAAAAACGTAATCCAGTCTTTCTTTAAATAAAATTTGAAGATAAAAAACTGTCAACTTTTTAATTAAAAAGTTAAAAATTTTTCTTTCTAGAAAGATTTTTAAGCATAAAAACGTCTCAAGCTAAACTAAATATTACAAAATTTAGAAGGGTGTCAAAAAAAATGAGAAGTTGGGGAAATAGAAAAATCCCCTTAATATTGGCGGCTACATTACTTCTATTGATTGCAGGATGTGTGGGGCAGCCTCCTTCCCCAACTCCTTCTCCTACACCTTCTCCTACTGTAACTGCAACCCCTTCCCCAACACCTACCGTTAAAGAAGTTAAAGTTGGAGTTGTATACCCGCTCACAGGTTCTCTAGCTAAACCTGGAACCGATGCAAGAGACGCTTTTCTTCTTGTCCAAGATAAAGTGAACTCTGAAGGTGGAATAAAATCCTTGGGAGGAGCAAAACTTGTTTTTGTTTTTGCCGATAGTAAAGGGGACCCTGAAACAGCTGCTGCTGAAGCTGAGAGACTTATCACCGAGGAGCATGTATGCATGCTTGCAGGAGCCTATGCAAGTTCCAACACTTTAACTGTAGCTAGAGTAGCTGAAAAATATGAAATACCTATGATTAATCCTGAATCAACATCACCTAAATTAATCCAGCAAGGATTTAAATGGTTTTTCAGAATAACCCCCGATGATGACCTTTTCGCCAGGAACTTCTTTGAGTTCTTAAGTGATTTAACAAAGAAGTACCCTAATGTACCATTAAAAACGGTGGCTGTAGTTTACGAGAACACTTTGTGGGGGGCAAGCATGGGTGAACTAGAAAAGAAGTATGCGGCTGAACACGGTTACCAAGTTGTTTTAGATCTCCCCTACAGCCACGACACCCCTGACGTTACATCCGAAGTTTCAAAAATAAAATCTGCAAACCCTGATGTTTTAATGTTGACTTCGTACGTTACTGACGCCATACTTTTCACTAAAACAATGAAAGAATACGACGTAAACCCGAAAATAATCTTAGCCACAGACGTAGGTTACACTCACCCTGATTACTTCAAAGCAGTCGGTAAAGATGGCGATTACATAATTAACAGAGAAAATTATGCACCGGACATGAAGAAAATAAACCCTGTTGCTAAAGAAGCTGATGATGCTTACTATGCTAAGTTCGGTAAACACTTTGACGGTACATCAATAAGAGCTTATGTAGGTGCACTTTTGGTAGCTGATGTCCTTGAAAGAGCTGGTTCGACAGATCACCAAGCCTTGAGGCAAGCTATACTTGCAACCAACTGGCCGGCTGAGAAACTTCCTACAGCATGGGATGGAATCAAATTCAACCCTGAAAACGGACAAAATATCCTTGTGAAGGGAATAATGACCCAAACATTTAACGCTACAGCCTACACTATCTGGCCTTGGAATGTTGCAACTAGGGATGTTGTTTTCCCAATGCCTACATGGTCTGAAAGAGGAGGTTAAAAGTTTAGAATAGGGGGTTTGTCTGCTTTGCTGCAGCATCTCTTAGAAGTCGCCATTGAAGGAATATTAATTGGTGGAATATATGCACTCTTCACTTTAGGATTAAACATGATCTATGGTGTATTAGAAATAATAAACTTTGCACATGGAGAGTTCATAATGCTTGGGATGTACATTGCTTTTTGGCTGTTTACCCTAACAGGTTTACACCCCCTTTTAAGTCTAGCCATCGTTTTCCCCCTTCTTTTTTTTGCAGGTGCAGCCTTTGAAAGAGTCACTATAGAAAAAGTTATTAAAGCTCATATTTTTATCCAGACTGTTCTTACTTTCGGTTTGCTTTTACTTTTACAAAACCTTGCGTACTTTTTTTGGAGTGCTGATTACAGGGCAATAAGGTTGAACTTCCCCTTAATTTCGTTGGGGAGTTTACATATTAGCACCCCTCGCTTGATAGGTTTCATAGGCAGTGTAGTAACCATAATTATTTTGCATTTTTTCTTGACAAGGACAAAAATGGGTACAGGTATAAGGGCTGTTGACGAAAACCCTATTGCAGCTGAACTTGTAGGCATAAACGTTAAAAAAATGAGAATGGTAACTTTTGGAATTGGAACAGGCTTAGCGGGAGTAGCTGGAGTGTTTATTTCACTTTATTATTACATCTACCCAACCGTAGGTTCCATATTTATCCTTTTAGCTTTCATAATAGTGGTTTTGGGTGGAATGGGAAGTTTTGTAGGAAGCCTTGCAGGTGGATTAATCATAGGTGAACTGGAGTCTCTTTCAGCTCTTTTCGTGGGGCCGCAATGGAAGGAAGTGGTTGCAATGGTTGTTTTCATCTTAATCCTTTTATTTAAACCCACAGGAATATTTGGTACAGGGGGGAGGAAATGAATGTTAGACTGGAGAAATCAGCAATAAACAAGCTAATTATTTTAATTATACTCTCTCTTCTTCCCCTCTATCCCTCTCCTTATTTTAGAAGAACGCTTTTTCTCGTCCTCTACTTTGCTTATTTAGGTGTTGCATGGGACTTACTAGGAGGCTACACAGGACAAGGCTCCTTTGTTCACGCTGCATTTGTCGGTTTAGGAGCTTACACTTCAGCTCTTCTCTTCATTTGGTGGAGGGTTACACCCTATATTTCAATGTTTATTGGAGCTTTGGTTTCTGCTCTTTTCGCTGGCTTGATTGGTTACCTTTGTTTCAGGTTTGGTTTAAGGGGTCACTTCTTTTTTTTAGCTTCAATAGCTTTTTTGGTAGCAATGAGGTACTCTTTCACTAATTGGGATCTTGTAGGTGGAGCAACAGGCTTAATTATTCCTTTGGAGTCACATGTTCCATGGTTTTATTTACAGTTCGAAAGTAAATTACCATATTGTTACCTAATGCTTATTTTCCTTTTTGCGGAAATTCTTTTGGCTGAAAAAATTGTTAAGTCTAAACTTGGTTACTACTTTGTAGCTATCAGAGAGGATGAACTTGCATCTGAAAGTTTAGGCATTAACACCCTCAGGTATAAATTAATTTCTTTTGTAATAAGTGCTGCTTTCACTTCTTTGGCGGGTACTCTTTACGCCTTCTTTGTCGGTTACATAGCTCCTGAAACTGTTCTTTCAGATATTTTAACCGTCCAAATAGTGATCGTTGCAATTTTAGGTGGTGCGGGCACAATCTATGGCTCCTTAATAGGGGCTTTTATAATGGTTCCGCTCATGGAATACACAAGAGCCTTTTTAGGAGCTAGGAGTGGTTTAGATCTAATAGTCCTTGGCTCTCTAATAATATTAATTTGTGTACTTTACCCTCACGGATTAATAAAGTTGATTGGAAAAATTTATCACAAATTACCAAGAATTAGGGGAGATCATTAATGGAAACCCTTCTCAGAATTGAAAATGTCTCTATGCGTTTTGGAGGTTTACAAGCTTTAAAAAATGTTTCATTCACGGTTAAAAACAATGAAGTAATTGGTTTAATTGGTCCTAACGGTGCCGGAAAAACTACCTTACTTAATTGTGTAACAGGCTTTTATAAACCTGTTGAAGGCAAGGTTTTCTATAAAGGAAAAGAAATAACTGGTTTAAAGCCTCATAAAATATGCCAGATGGGTTTAACAAAAACTTTCCAGTTAATAAGGGCTTTTAAATCTCTTTCAGTGTTGGATAACGTTTTGATAGGGGCCTTACTTAAGTCAAGTAGAAAAAATGAGGCTGTGAAGTTCGCTAAGGAAGTTATTAAGACTGTTGGTTTGGAAGGAAAAGAAAATGTTTTAGCTGGAAACTTAACCCCTGCTGATCAAAGATCTTTGGAGTTGGCTAGGGCTATAGCTACTAAACCTGAAATTTTGTTACTGGACGAAATAGCTGCAGGCTTAACTCCTGCTGAAGTTGCGGAATTAGTTGAAATTCTTAAAGAAATAAACAAGAAGGGATTAACTTTAGTCATTGTTGAACATGTTATGCAAGCCATTATGCCCATAGCTGGAAGAATAATTGTACTTCATGAAGGGAGAAAAATAGCTGAAGGCCCTCCGCAACAAATAAGAGAAAATGAAAAAGTTATTGAGGCTTACTTTGGTGAGGAGTGAATTGTTAAAAGTTAAAAATCTTGACGTGAAATATGAAGACGTACAAGTTTTATGGAATGTTTCACTTGAAGTGAATGAAGGAGAACTTGTTGCAATTATCGGAGCTAATGGAGCCGGTAAATCAACGCTATTAAAGACAATAACAGGCTTAATTGAACCGTCAAGTGGCGAAATAGTTTTCTTAAAACAGAAACTAAACGGTTTACTTCCTCACGAAATCGTTAAAAGGGGCCTTTCCCTAATTCCTGAAAGAAGAGAACTTTTTGGGAATTTAACAGTTTATGAGAACCTTTTAGTTGGGGGTTACACTGTTGATAAAGAAGAATTAGAGGATAGGATGAAATGGGTCTACAACTACTTCCCAATCCTGAAAGAAAGAAAGAACCAGTTAGCTAGAACCCTCAGCGGCGGTGAACAACAAATGTTGGCTATAGCTCGGGGCCTAATGTCTAAACCTAAACTGTTAATGCTGGATGAACCATCCCTAGGTTTAGCTCCGAAAATTTCAAACGAGGTTTTTAAGCTTGTGGAAAAATTGAACTCGGAAGGTATAACTATTTTGTTAGTGGAGCAAAACGTTAAAAAAACGTTAAAAATAGCTGACAGAGCTTATGTTTTAGAAAATGGGAAAATAACTCTGGAAGGTGAAAGTAAACAACTTGCAGAAAACGACACGGTTAAAAAAGCATATTTGGGCATTTAAACCTTTCCCTCCCTCAATTTCATAGTTTCTTCCAAGTTCAACTCCCCTTTCCTCACCACTACACCGTACTCTTTCCTAGCTGATTTTTCGGAAACTAAACCATTCAATACATCCTGCAGCACTCTTTCAGGGTCCCTTTCAAAAGGGTTCCCATAACCTCCTCCACCAGGGGTCTTAGCTAAAAATACATCTCCTCCAGATAGGGTCACTGTACATTTAGATTTGAGCTTAATTTTCTTTTTTCCACCTTTAATTATATAAAATTCTCCTTTAGCCCCTGGTTTACCTCCTTTAAGCCCCCACGGCGGTATAACGTTTCTTTCAGTTAAAATTGAAAGGGTTGCTCTTGAAGAAGTAAGCATCCAGCTTCTTTCAATTCCACATCCTCCTCTCCATTTCCCTGCTCCTCCACTGTCACTTCTCAATTTGTAACTAATAAATCTTAAGGGGTAATTTTTTTCAAGAGCTTCTATGGGAGTGTTTAAAGTGTTTGTCATATGGACATGTACCCCATCTAACCCGTCAAGCCCAGGTCTTCCGCCCATTCCTCCAGCTAATGTTTCATACAAAGCCCAAAGTTTGTTGTTTTCAACAGTTCCTCCTATGCATACATTGTTCATTGTTCCTTGGCTTCCCGCACAGACTTTGTCAGGTATGACTTTAGAAAAGGCTTTGAGTAATACGTCGACGTTTCTTTGGGAAGTTTCTACATTTCCACCAGCTACAGGTGCAGGTTTAACAGGGTTCATTAAACACCCTTTTGGGACATATAACTTGACAGGTCTATAACAGCCGTCGTTGATCGGGATCGTTGGGTCTGTTACAGCCATTAACGTGTAATACACTCCTGACATAGTAACTCCAAGCGGAGCATTTAAAGGTCCCTTAACTTGAGGATCCGTGCCGGTGTAATCAAAAGTGATTTCGCTTCCTTTAATTGTTATTTCAACTCTTATTTTAACCTTTTCTTCCTCCACCCCTGTGCTTTCAAGGTAATCTTCTCCTACATAAACTCCTTCAGGCATTTTTTTAATTTCGCTTCTCATTCTTCTTTCGGAGTAATTCAGAATTTCTTCAATTGCTTCATAAAAATTGTCAAGGCCGTATCTTTCCACTAAACTTAGAATTCTGTTTATACCTACATTGTTAGCTGCGGCTTGAGCCCTTAAGTCACCTACTCTTATCTCAGGGACTCTTACATTAAATTTTATTATTTCTAAGATTTCTTCGTCGAAAAACCCCCTCTTCACAAACTTTACTGGAGGAATTATTATTCCCTCTTGAAAAAGTTCAGTTGCATCGCCTGCAAGGCTTCCGGGGACTTTTCCTCCCACATCTGAATGATGAGCTTTATTGGCTACGTAACCAATTATCTCTCCCCTATAGAAAACAGGGGCTATAAGGGTTATGTCTGGTAAATGAGTTCCACTTATGTAAGGATCATTGAAAAGGATCATATCCCCTTCTTGAAGATCCCCTTTATAAATTTTTAAACCCTCCTTTACAGCTAAACCCATTGAACCCAAATGTACGGGGATATGTTCAGCTTGAGCAATCAATCTCTTATTTTTGTCAAATATGGCACAGGAGTGATCCATTCTTTCCTTAATGTTATGGGAATAAGAGGAGTTTCTCAAAGCTATCCCCATTTCTTCGGCAGCGTAAACTAACCCCCCCTTCACAACTTCTACAGTAACTAGATCCACCATTTCCTTTTCACCCTACCAAGTTGAGGATTACATTTCCAAACTTATCTATTTTTGCTTCCCATTTAGGGTAAATAACTGTGGTAGTGTCGTATTGTTCAAAAATAGCAGGACCTTCCAATGAAAAACCAGGTGGCAGTTTCTCCCTCAAATAAATTGGACAATCAAGATATTCCTCTGTTCCTTCAAAGAAAACAGGTCTTTTCATTTCTGGTTGGACATTCACTCTTCTATTTACAATAGAGTTTTTTTCTTTCAGTTTCGGTTTCCCTAATTTACCAATTGCTGTGAGCCTTACATTAACAAGTTCAACTTCCTCTTCTTCAACAGAGTAACCATAAACTGCTTTATGTCTTTTGTGGAAGTAATTCTTAACTGACTCCAAGTTTTTCTCTGTAATGGGCTTCGGAACCGAAACAGTTAACTCGTATGATTGGCCCAGGTATCTGGCATCAGTTTTCCTCAAATAAACCATTTTTTCCTCAGGTATTCCTTCACGGGCAAGCAGCTCCCTACCTTTCTCCTCCATTTCCGTGAAGATTTCCTCAAGTTTTTCAGGTTCAACTTCACTAATTTTCTCCATTACAGCTTTACTGAAACTGTAGGAGAGATCTGAAGTTAAGAGGCCTAAAGCTGAAAATAAACCAGGGTTTAAAGGAATTATTATTCTTGAAATTTCCAACTCTTCAGCTAAGGGACATGCATGCATAGGCCCTGCTCCTCCAAAAGCTACCATACTGAAAATCCTTGGATCATTCCCCCTTTCAACCGAAACAATTCTCAAAATTTTAGCCATTTCTGAATTAGCTATCTCTATTATGCCAATAGCTGCTTCCTCCACATCTAAACCTGTTTCTTCACAGATTTTGCTCTTCAATGTTTTCTCTGCTAACTCCCTATAAATCTTCATTTTCCCATTTAAGAGGTAATTAGGGTTCAGTCTTCCAATGATCAAGTTAGCATCTGTAACTGTTGGGTTTTCACCTCCTTTGCCGTAGCAAGCAGGCCCAGGGTCTGCACCTGCACTCAAGGGGCCAACTCTTAAAGCGCCTCCTTCATCAACCCATGCAATTGTTCCTCCTCCCGCGCTGCATTCAGCTAAATCCACAAAAGGGAACCTTACGGGGTAACCGCTTCCCTTAACAATTCTTCCTTTATGAACCCTCCCTCCAACTTCATATTCATGAGTCAACATAGGCCTGTTCTCAATAATTATACCTGCTTTAGCTGTGGTTCCACCCATGTCAAAACTTAGAATATTTTTTAACCCTAAAAGTTCTCCATAGTAGGCTGCAGCTACAACTCCAGCTGCTGGACCTGACTCAATTATTGAAATAGGTTTCATGCTGACTGAAGAGGCTGAAGCCATCCCACCATTCGATTGCATGATGTAGAAACCTATCTCACCCATAACCCTTTTAATTTCTTCAATTAACTCATCTATGTAGACAGACACTATAGGCCTTAAAACAGCGTTGACAACGGTTGAACTGAATCTTTCATACTCCCTATATTCAGGTGACACTTTATAAGAGGGAGAAATGAAAATGTTTCTTATTTTCTTCTTCAAAAATTCCTCTATTTCCCTTTCATGTTTCGGGTTTATGTAAGAGTTTAAAAGCCCAATGGCTATAGTGGATATTCCCTCCTTCATTATTTTCGAAACAATTTCTCCAAGCTCCTGCTTATTTAATGGCTCAATAATTTCTCCTTTAGCTCCTATCCTTTCAGAAACTTCAAATCTGTATCTTCTAGGTATTAAAGGTTTTGGTTTCTCCACAAACAAGTTATATAGCTCAGGCCTGTTCTGTCTCCCAATCTCTATCACATCCTTAAATCCTTTCGTAGTTATTAATACAGTCTTAGGCAGTTCAAGACCTAACTGGCCAATTATGGCGTTGGTAGCGATTGTGGTGGCATGTATCAGCAAAGAAATTTTTATAGATCCTTTTAAGTTCAAGAATTCTTTTAAAGCATCAGCAACTCCTTCAGAAATTTTCTTAGTCACTGTAGGAACTTTAATATTCATTAACTCCCCTGTTTCATTGTTTAAAGCCACTAAATCTGTGAAGGTTCCACCAACATCCACCCCGACTCTGAAAGACAAGGTATAAAACACCTCATTCCTGTTTAGATAAAACCTTAAAAAGAAAAATTAACAGTTTTATCTCCTCTTCTCCAAATAAAAAAATGTTCTTTATGTTTTTCAGAAAGGAAATTCCACCCCTACTATTTCAGAAACTTCTTTCAGCACTTTCATGGTTTTCTTGTAAACAGGTACTCCTATCTTCTCCCTTGTCTTCCTTGTCAACCAAGACTTTTCGCCATGAACCCAAATCCTTTCAAATTCAGGGTGTAACTTAGCAGATTTCAACTCCTCCTTAAATTGTTCCATCCTATCCTTAAATTCATTTAAGGGCATAAACGCCTCAATGTTTAAAGCTGCAAAGAAGTGGCCTACATTACTTGGTTTAGGGCCTTGAGTAGGACCAACTTTTAGGCCCCAATTAGCTCCGCTTAAAACACCAGATAAAACATCAATCATCACAGATAAACCATACCCTTTGTGTCCTCCTAACTTCTCCCCTAAACCTCCTAATGGAAGTAAAGCACCCTTTTCCATAATTGTTCCAGGGTCAGTTGTTACTTTTCCTTCTTCATCTATAGCTAAGCCTTGAGGTGTCTTCTCCCCCTTCCTACTGTAAGTTTCGATTTTGCCCATGGGAACAATAGAGGTTGCCATATCTAAAAGAAAGGGAGGCTCCTTTCTAGTAGGTGCAGCGAAAGCTAAAGGGTTGGTTCCAATACTTCTTCCCAGAGCCCCTGTATGTGCCACTAAAGGTCTTGAGTTAGTCATTGCAACACCTATAAAATCTTTTTTCAAAGCAAGTTCAGCATAGTAACCAGCTATCCCGAAATGGTTGCTTTTCTTTACAGCTGCCACTCCAAAAAAATTCTTTTCAGCTTTTTCAATAATTTTCTGCATGACTTTGTAGGCAACAACTTGTCCAAGGCCGTAGTCACCATCCACTAGAACATGTACAGGCCCTTCCCTAATTATCCTTATTTTAGGTTTAGTCTTTACTACACCATTCAATATTCCATCAATGTACCTTTTAAGTCTAGCTACACCATGAGACTCTATGCCTTTAAGGTCTGCAGAAACCAAATTGTCAGCTACTATTTTAGCGTCACTGACAGGCACGTCTAATTTAATAAAAACTTCAGAAACAAACCTCTTCAGCTCATAATGACTTACTCTAACGTAGTCTTTGGCAGGTAAAGGCTTCACTTTCTCGAATTCTTCCACAAAAACCATAAAACCACCTTTCCAAGAACACGAGACTCCCTCCCTTTTATATTTTTATGTAGTCATAACCAAGTTCTGAAATTTCCTTTAATATTTCACTTTTTCGCTTAACCCCTTTCCAGTCAATTAAGAAATAGTTGATTCTGCCGGAGGTTTTTTCAACGGATTCCTTAATCATTCCCATGTCAAGGTTATCTAATACATATTTTGGAATGATGTGGCCAATCGCCACATCTTTCTCCTCCATGTACTTTGTAAATTTTGGAGCATAATGAGGACCCCCTATCCCCACTGCTACCTTCAAATTCAATCTTTTCCTGTATTCTTCTAAGGATTTAATCACTGTTTCTGCAACAAATCTCCCATACTCTTCTATTCCCCATTCATGCTTAGTGCTACCTATTTCAATAAATGTGACAGGTTTTTTAAGTTCAGTAGGTCCGTGATGGGAAACCTCTAAAGTAGCTTCGATTGAGAAAGGGTTATTTCTCAAGTTTTTAAGGAAGAGATACTGAAGTAAAGGGTTTGAAACAGCTAAACTTTTCCCTTTCCCCCCATGAGTTGCTTCTCCTAACCAGTTGCCAGGGGTGTGGGTTGTGAAGCATTTGAAACCCGACTCCGACTTGTGTTTAGAAATAAAAACAAAGAATTCAGGGTTAAATTTCTTTGAAAGATAATCCGTGTAAATGATGTCCTTTTTTACACGGTAAAGAATCATTTCTCCATGTTCAAAAAAGGTTTCTCCTCCTCTCTTAATTTCCCTCCATTTCCCTAAAGAAAGCATGTTTCTTGATATGTTTACACCTGCAGCATCCTTAACTGAATAAACAATTATAACCTTGTCTTCAAACATTTTTTGGAACCTATTTAAAAATTAAGAAACGAAACCGGAACCTCTTAAAAGGTTTTTGTTGATTACCTGCTGGGCGCTGCTGGTCTGAACATTTCTGCCCCTTAAGGTTTAGAAGAATATTTTCAAATGAAATCGGAAAAGGAAGCGTGAAATGATTGTTTCAGGTTTCAATGTTTACTTGGAAACTAAAAAATTTTAGTTGTTTTTGGGAAAGTCTTTAACTCCTGTAACTTTTTTTCACCAAATTGTTTTCCAGAAGGGTTTCTTCCCCATATCTTTAATTTGTTTTCAGGGTACTACTTTATTTCTATTCTTTTCCTCTTGATTTTCTTTTTCAAAGTGACTTTCAGGACACTATTTCTAAAGACAGCTTCCACTTCCTCCGGGTTAACTTCTTCAGGTAATTTAATGTGTTTCTGGAAGGTCTGGAAATCTATATCTTTTTGGACAGTTCCCCAGTGTTCAAACCTGTAGGGTCTTTTGAGTTTAGCTTTTATTTCAAGAACGTCACCTATTAAATTGAGTTCTATGTCTCCCTTGTGTTTGACAAAAGGCAGATCAGCAATCACAACTATTTCCTCCGGTTTATTATGTACTTCAACTAAGGGTTCTAAGCAGCAGGTTTCTGCGTCCCAAAGAGGTTTTTCCTCTGGTTCAAAGAAACCTAAATCTGAGAAAGCTTCTTGAAATCTTCTCCTTATTCTTCTGAAAAACTTTTCAAATTCATCTTCGAAATAATCAAAATCTATATGTTCATTTGTCAAAATGGTTCATCTCCTTTATTTATTTCATTTTAAACATACATTAAAGGTACTTCCATTTCTCTTTTCTTTCCCATGCCCTGCATAGTTTGTGAAGTTTTCCTCATCAAGTCCCTGGTTTTTATCCTTATTTCTTCAGCTTTCTCTAAAAGATCTTGAGTATCTATCTTAACATTTAAGATTCTGCCTAATGAGTCAAGCACTGAAGCTGCTGAACCGGGGTCAGGTATGTCTCTAAAGGATTCGCCGAGTAAGGTGATAGCTGTGATACCTACCTTCCTTGCTTCTCTTAAGATTATGGGGTAAGGGCCAACAATTATTCCTTCAATTAGTTTTTCAATGTTTAACTTCTTAATGATTTCGTCAGCTCCTCCATTAGTTGTGACAGCGAAGCATCTAGGTTTTTCAACGTCAACCCTGTTAGGTATGGGGATGCCTCCCAAGGTTACGATTAATTTACATCCTTTACCTTTACACCATTCAATAACTTTTTTAAGTAAAGGTTCTGAAGCATTCGGAGGAATCGGGATTTCTGAAAGAATAACTAAAACATTCCCTTTACGAAAAATCCTTATTGGTTCAGTTACCTTCCCTTTATGTATGAAAAAGATAGGGTTTGTGAACGGGGTTTCAATGTAACCTACGTATTCCATTTTTAAGTTTTGAACAAGATGAAGGGCAGAAATGGACCCAACTAATCCAGTGCCAGGTAAAGCAAAAACTAGAATTGGATTTTTAACTTCAACTTTACATTCCTCAACCACTCTTATTGAATCCTCCCTGCTCAATTTGTAACACCGACCGAAAGTTTTCTTGTTCCTCCCCTTTGAAAAGACAAGAAATTTATAGTGTACTTTTAAGGTTAAACCTTAAAATTTAAAAAAGTAATGGTTCAAAGTTAAATAAAAATTGTTACGTTTTTACTTCCTCACTTAAAGATCCCGTCCCGCCTAAAAAAGTTTTAGTGAAGAAGAGTACTGCAAGATTTTCTTGTTTAGGAAACAATGAAAGTTAGGTTGCTATTTTCTCGTTTTCCGTTAAGGAAATCCAGAAATTGTTTCGAAGATTTTTATGAAAAAACCGGAAGAGTAGGTTTATGATGCACGTAAAAGCTTGATTGAAATTCAAAGTGGCTGTCGCATTTTTTCTAGAAGAGAAAAATTTATTTTTGTTCAAGTTTATTTTTCTTTTGAAGAGTAAATAAAGTTGAAGAGAAATTTGTGAGGGAAAAACTTTAGATTAATTAAATCTTAATAAAGAATCATGTGCTTTTTTAGTTTTGTTTCTGAAGGATAAGAGTTTCTTTTTTACCGTTAAAGAATGAGGAGTTAGATTTTTTCAGAAAACTAAATATTTTTGTGTTTTTTAGTTCATACATTGCTTGGTGGGAAAGAAAATGGTCAGAAAATCAACCTCTAAAAGATCTAAAAAGGACAAAACCTTAGAAAAAGAAATCAAAGCTTTAAAAGAGAGGATTAAGGTTTTGGAAGAGTCCTTAGCAAGTGAGAAAAAGAAATCTGAAACTTACCTTAACCAGTTAAAATACCTTCAAGCCGATTTTGAAAACTTCAGAAAAAGAACCAAGAAGGAAATTGAGGTGGTGATTGAAAGAGGTAACGCTGAACTTGTTAAGAAACTCCTTCCAGTAATAGATGATTTGGAGTTAGCTATTAAAAACGCGAGAAATCACCATGATTTCCAAGCTTTCTTGGAAGGAGTGGAGTTAGTGTTTAAGAAATTAATGGATGTAATGGGTAAGGAAGGCCTTGAAAAAATCCCTACTGAAGGGGAATTATTTAATCCTGAATTGCACGATGCTGTTTTATTGGTTCCTAGTACAAAATATGGGGAAGGTGTAGTTGTGGAAGAGGTCAGAAGCGGTTTCAAATTTAAAAATAGACTTATTAGACCTGCCTTGGTGAAAGTTTCCAAAGGTGATAAAGGATGAGCAGTGAAAAGAAGGAAAGAGAGAAAATATTAGGTATTGACTTGGGAACTACTAACTCAGCGGCTGCGGTCATGATAGGCGGCCGCTCTGTTGTCATTCCAAGTGCTGAAGGGCCTACTGTAGCTGGTAAAATGTTTCCAAGTGTAGTAGCTTTCACAAAAGATGGTAGACTCCTTGTGGGTGAACCGGCAAGACGTCAAGCTGTAACTAATCCTGAAGGAACAGTTAGGGAAATAAAAAGGAAAATGGGAACCAATTACAGAGTTAAAATTTATGGGAAAGAGTATACTCCTCAACAAATTTCAGCTTTCATTCTTCAAAAAATTAAGAGGGACGCTGAGGCTTATTTAAGTGAAAAAATTAACAAAGCAGTTATTACTGTACCGGCTCATTTCGATGACAACGCTCGACAAGCAACAAAAGATGCTGCGGAAATAGCAGGCTTCAAAGTTGCAAGGATAATAAATGAACCCACAGCTGCAGCCCTTGCTTATGGCTTAGATAAAATGGAGAAAACAATGAAAATCCTTGTTTTCAGTTTCGGAGGTGGAACAAATGACACTACAGTGATGGAATTCGGTGAAGGAGTATTTCAGGTTCTTGCCACAAGTGGAGACACAGAAATAGGGGGGGCAAACATAGATGAAGCCATAGTGGATTATTTAGTTGAGGAATTCAAAAAAGACACAGGAATAGATTTACGAAATGACTTGCAAGCCATGGCTAGACTTAAAGAGGCGGCGGAAAAAGCTAAAATAGAACTTTCAACCCTTTACACTACAGACATAGACTTACCTTTCATAGCTTCAGATTCAACAGGGCCTAAGCATTTACATTACACATTAACAAGGGCTAAACTTGAACAATTAGCAACTCCAATAGTGGAGAAAATAAGGGAACCTGTCTTAAACGTGTTAAAAGACGCTAAACTGGAACCAAAAGACATAGACAAAATAATATTGATAGGGGGACAGACAAGAATGCCCCTAGTCAGGAGATTTATCGAAGAACTTTTAGGTAAACCCGCAGAGAGAGGAGTTGACCCAATGGAATGTGTTGCAATAGGAGCTGCTATTCAAGGTGCAGTTTTGGCTGGAGAAATATCAAACATTGTTTTGTTAGATGTAACACCTCTTTCATTAGGAGTTGAAACCCTAGGTGGAGTTTTTACAAAAATCATAGAAAGAAACACAACTATTCCAGTGAGGAGAAGTAAAATATTCACAACAGCCTCAGACTTCCAAACAGCAGTCACTATACATGTTTTGCAAGGGGAAAGAGCTATGGCGAAAGATAACATTTCTCTTGGAATGTTCAATTTAACGGGGATCCCGCCGGCGCCTAGGGGAGTGCCTCAAATAGAAGTCACTTTTGACATAGATGCAGATGGGATATTACATGTTACAGCTAAAGACTTAGCCACCAACAAAGAAGCAAAAATAACCATTACAGCTTCAACTAAGCTTTCAGAGGAAGAAAAGGAAAGAATGATAAGAGAAGCTGAAAAATATGCTGAAGAAGACAGGAAAGCAAGAGAAGAAGCTGAATTGCTTAACAAAGCAGACTCCATAGTTTACACAGCTGAAAAAACAATTAAAGAACTAGGGGAAAAAATAAGCAAAAACGACAAAGAAAGAATTGAGAAGCTTACTGAAGAATTAAGGAAATTAATCAATCAAAGAAAAGTGGATGAAGTCAAAACAAAAATGGATGAACTTTCAAAAGTTTTACAAGAAGTAGGTACAACGCTTTATCAAAAAACAGCTGCAACTGCTTACCAATCAACACCTGGAGCTTCTTCAAGTAAAGAGCAATCCTCAAAGAATGAAAAAGACAAAAAGAAAGTTGTTGACGCTGACTATAAAGTAGTGGGGGATAAAAAGTAAAGAAGTAAGTGGTTTAGGTGGGTAAAGACTACTACAAAATACTAGGAGTTCCAAGGAATGCTACAAAAGAGGAAATAAAAAAAGCGTTCAGGAGGTTAGCTTTAAAGTATCACCCAGATAGAAATAAGTCCCCAGACGCTGAAGAAAAATTTAAAGAAATATCTGAAGCCTATGCGGTGTTATCAGATGACGAGAAACGTAGAGAATACGACATGTACGGGAGTGAAGGAATACATGGAAGATACACAGCAGAGGATATCTTCAGAGGAGCAGATTTTGACGAAATATTCAAGGATTTAGGGTTTAGAAGCTTCAACGAAATTTTTAAAAGATTTTTTAGGGATTTCGGCTTCGACTTCGGTTTCGGAGAGGAAGAGTTCAGAGATGAGAGCTTCTGGGGAAAAGCAGAAAGGAAAGGCAGAGACATAAGATATGATTTAAGTCTTACCTTGGAAGAAGTGGCAAATGGCGTCTCCAAAGAAATAGAAATAAAGCATCTTGAAAAATGCAGTTTATGCCAGGGAACGGGGATGCAACCAGGAACTTCGCTAAAGAAATGTCCCCGTTGCAACGGTAGAGGAGTAATAAGTGACATGAGAAGAATAGGGTTTACACAAATAATACAAACAACAACCTGCCCAACATGTAAAGGCAAAGGAGTAATTATAAACACCCCATGCCCCAAATGTAAAGGGACAGGGTTAGAGAAAGCTACAAGGAGAATAATTGTCAACATACCACCAGGCGTTGATGAAGGTACTATTTTAAGAGTAGCTAACCAAGGAGATGCTACCAAAGGAGCTTCACCCGGAGATTTATATGTAGTGGTTCATGTAAAGCCCCATCCCTTGTTTGAAAGAAGAGGAAAAGATATAATCTATGAAACAAAAATAAACTTCATTCAAGCGATATTAGGAGCGAAGGTCACAGTTCCTACACTTAACGGCGAAACCGAATTAAGAATTCCACCCGGAACACAGCCTGGAACAATTTTCAGACTTAAAGGGAAGGGAATAAAGGGCTCATGGCGTAGAGGAGACGAATTAGTGAAAATAAAAATAGAAATACCTACAAAACTCACAGCTAGACAGAAAGAGTTACTGAAGGAACTAAGCAGGGAATTTAAACTAAACAATTAAAGCTTCCCTAAAAACTTGCTGTAGTATTTTGACAAGTGTTTATGAACTGTTTCTTTAACCATTTCTTCAACAACAAAATGGGGCTTATTTGGTGGGTTTATTTAATCGAGCAAAATTAACCACTTTTAGGATTTAACAAGAAACTGGAAAGTTTAAAGGTTTAAAGCATACTTGAAAAACAACGGAAGAAGAGTTATGGCTAAAATACTTTGAAGTTTTACGAGTATATGTAAAGAAGGGCCTGCAGTGTCTTTAAGAGGATCTCCAACCGTATCACCTATAACTGACGCTGCATGAGTAGCTGTTCCTTTACCTCCAAGGTTTCCTAATTCAATATATTTTTTTGCGTTATCCCAGGCTCCTCCTGCATTTATCATGAAAATGGCAAGCAACCCTGAGACAATTGTTACAGTTATTAAGTAAGCAGCTAGTTTCCATACTCCAAACAGGAAACCTACAATTATTGGACTCATCAATGCAAGCAATGTAGGAGGGATCATTTCTTTTAAAGCGTTTTTTGTTGAAATATCTACGCAGGCTGCATAATCAGGTTTCGCTGTTCCTTCAAGCAATCCTTTTATTTTTTTAAATTGCCTCCTCACCTCTTCCACCATTTGGTTAGCTGTTTTACCTACAGCTAAAATGGCTAAAGCTGAAAAAAGGAATGGTATTAAAGCCCCTACTATGCAAACAACTATTGTAATTGGGTTAGCAAGATTAACAATAATTGAGTTTATGTTGCTCAGTTGTATCCCTGTTTTTCCAGCTGCTTCAGCGAAGTAAGCAAAGATTATTGTGACAGAAGTTAACATCATAGTGGCCATGGCATACCCTTTAGTAACTGCTTTTGTAACGTTGCCTACTGAGTCTAAGGCTTCAAGTGCTTGCCCTACTTCTGAACTGATCCCTGACATTTCAGCTATTCCGTCTGCGTTGTCAGCTATTGGGCCGAAAGTGTCAGAAGCCATTATTATACCTGTTGAAGATAATATACCTAATGCAGCGGTAGCTATACCGAAAACCCCCTTCAATCCTCCTCCTGCTAAATAATAAGAAAGAGTAGTTACAACAGCAACTAAAAACAATGGAGAAACTGAACTTTCTAAACCATAAGCTAAACCTGTAATTATGTTTAGGGCTGGGCCGCTTTGAGAAGACTTAGCTATTTCAACAGTTACTTTTTTACCTGTTCCTGTATAGTAAAGAACAAGTAAAGCCACTATTAAACTTGCAGCTAAACCTAATGCTGCACAGTAAAAAAGAGATAGTTCATTCAGTAAATAAACAGTTACAATGTAGTAACCTATCAGGTTTATTATTCCTGAAACCAGGAAGGATAAATATATTGGTTTAGTTGGGTTTTTGCTTGGTCTGACAACAAATGTTCCAATAATTGCTGCTACTGCACCTATAGATTGAGCAACTAATGGATAAATTACTGCGTTTACACCGTAAAAAGCTGCAAAAGCTATTCCTAAAATCATGGTTCCTATTATGTTGTCAGAGAAGGACTCAAACAAGTCTGCTCCTCTGCCTGCACAATCTCCAACATTATCCCCTACTTGGTCAGCTATTACTGCAGGGTTTCTCGGGTCATCTTCAGGTATTTTTGCTTCAACTTTACCAACAAGATCAGCTCCGACATCTGCTGCTTTAGTGTAGATTCCTCCCCCCAATTGTGCAAATAACGCTGCTAAACTTGCACCCACTCCGAAACCAACAACTAAACTTGGTTTACGGTTGAAAAAAAGGAAAAGTAAACCTAAACCTATCAAGCTCATTCCCACAATTGATAAACCTGTAACTGCACCTCCTCTGAAAGCCAACATAACTGACTTTTCAGGTTCCTTTCTCGTTGTGTTAGCTGTTCTAACGTTTACCCTCACTGCAATACTCATTCCTATGTATGCTGCTAAACAGGAAAATGTTGAACCTAAAATGAAACCTGCACTTATTTCCCACCTAAGGAACACGAAAAGCAGAACAGCTAAAATTATTATAAAGTAGGATATTGTTTTGAATTCTCTTTTAAGAAAAGTTTCTGCTCCTATTTTTATGAATGAAGCAATTTCTTTCATTTTATCTGTTCCTTGATCAACTTTCAACAGGGACCAAACTAAATAACCGACTGTAATCATCGCTACGCTTCCTGCAATTAAAGGCGTGAAAGCTAAATCCATCATTATTCACCAACATTATTTTTAATCTGAAACCCATGAATTTCGTAAAAAGGGAAATAGTGTCCTTTTTTAAATGTTGCTTTTCACCATGTCAATGGTTTAGTCCAGTTTATTTAAAGAAAAACCTGTAAAGCTTTTTAAATAGGAAACCTGAAACATTTTCGCAGTTTTGACGGGAAAGGTGTTATTTTTGCAATTTTTAACTGTTTTCAGCTCTGTAATTGCTTTTTACATTGCTTTCTCTATAGGTTCAAATGATGAAACAATGTCTCCATTGTTCGGGAGCGGTTTCTTCACTCTTAACTTAACAGTGTTACTTGGTGCATTAATGGATTTTTTAGGGGCCCTTTTTTATTCTGGAAAAGTAGAGAAAACAATTGGAGAAAACTTGGTTGCAGGAAGGATAGAGTTATTTGATGTATTCATACTTTTTTTCTCAGTTGCTACTTGGCTTTTCTTTTCCTCAAAAAAGAAATGGCCTGTCTCAACTACTCATGCAACTATAGGGGCAGTTTTAGGTTTAGGTTTGGTGAAATACGGTTTTAAAGGAGTAGCGTGGACGCCTTTAACATTTGTAATTGCTGGATGGGCAGCCTCAATCGTTTCAGGTTTTCTTGGGGCCATTGTAGTTTATAAAATTTTTGAAAAAATTGTTTTGGAGAGGGTTACAGGTTTATTTGTAAGGTTAAAAGTTACAAAGATTTCAGCTTTGCTTCTACTTATTTCATCTATTGTAACTGCTTTTTTCAAGGGAGGTAATGACGCAGCAAATGCTACGGCTTTTCTAGGGCTGTTATGTGGTGACCTTTTCATTGCACGTTTCATAGTGGGTGTTGGGATTGCTACCGGATTATTTTTTACAGGACGTAACTTAGTCGGGAAAGTTGGCAAGTCCCTAATTGAATTAAATCCTTCAATGTCTTTCACAATCCAATTAACTGTTGCTTTAACCCTTGCAGTTGGAACATCTTTAGGTTTGCCTCTGTCAGGTACACACGTGTTGATTAGTTCAATAGCTGGAGTTGGTTTCATTAAAAGGATTTGGGTTAATGTAGAAACTCTGAAACGGATCTTTTTCAGTTGGATAGTAACTTTTCCATGTTCTTCTTTCCTTTCCTGCCTTTTTTATTTTGTTATAGGCCTCTTTCATTTACCTTAACTCTTTAACTAAGAAGGCTTAAGTTGTTTACTTGACAGTTTAGTTTTTCCCTAGATAAGAACGGTAAAAAAGTACGAAAGGGATAATTAGAAAAACCAGGAAGAGTGCCAGAGTTAGTATAAGGAGTAAAGTAGTTAAAGGTCCTTTAGTGCCTGTAAAAAAGAAAAAGGGGAAGATAAATATTCCTACTTCACCTGTTTTGTTAACAGACAGTTTAAGGCTTGTAAAGAGGAAAGAAAACATGATCAAGATGAAACCTATAAATACTAGAGTAAAACCTAGCATAAACCCTTTGTTAAAAGTAAAAAAGGGGGCTTGGTTTAAGGAAATCGGTTTCTCCTTTAGTTTCACTTCTTTTAAACATTTACTGCATAAGCCTGTCTCTTTATTGAAATCGAATGTGCAAACTCTGGCTCCGCAGTTTTGGCAGACATATTTAGCTGGATATTTTCCACAGATTTCGCAGTAGGTCACGGGCAAGTTTTTCACCTCGACCAGAGGTAAAAAAGGAAAAGAGTAATTGTTAAGATGAAAGCTAACACAATAACCAATTTCAAGCTTTCTTTGTCTCCAAAAATAATTGGGATAGGACCTATAAGAACCACCCCCCCTCCTTTCACTTTCCCTTTTCCCCCGATTTTCCAGCTTCCAGAAAGTAGAGAAATCAGAATCACAATTGTACCTATGAATATAAGCAAGAAACCTAAAACGAAAAGGACTGTTTCAATCATATCCCACCCCTTATTTTGATTAATTAATCCAGAAACGTTACCTTTTAAAAACAAACCACCTTCAAAGTTTTCTGTGAAAAATATTTTGAGAAAAACTAAAATTTAAATTATTAACAAGTGATGTTTTTCTTTTCAGGAAACACTTGAAAAGTTTAAGAATACATTCTTATTTATCTCTTCCCTCCAATAAGCTTCCAGTCCGGTAACCCTCTAGATCTAAAGTAACAAATTTGAACCCTACTTGTTTCAGTTTCCAATTTATCTTTTCTATAATTTCTGGATCTAAAAGCTTTGTTTTTTCGTTTTTACCTACTTCTATTCTTGCTAAGCCATTATGGTCCCTGACTCTAACCAATTTAACTTTTGTAAGTTTTTTGATGTAGTTTTCTGCTTCTTCAATTCTTTTAAGCTTTTCTAAAGTTATTTTTTGACCAAAAGGTATCCTTGAAGCTAAACATGCATTTGGAGGCTTAGAGTAATTTGCAAGTTTCAGTCTTTTAGCTATTTCCCTTATTTCTTCTTTGGTGAAGTTGAATTCTGCCCATGGACTATATACTCCCCTCTCTTCCTGGACAGCCCTATATCCTGGCCTATGTCCCTTTAGTTCACTAGCGTTTGTACCTTCAAAAATTACTTTGAAATTTATTTTTGCAGCAAATTTTTTCAATTGAAAAATCAAGTTCTTCTTGCAGATGTAGCACCTGTTTAAATTATTTAAAACAAAATTTTTGTCTTCTAGTTCATTTGCTTTAACCAAGTAATGTTTTATACCTATTTGTTTAGCTATTTTCACAGCTTGTGAAATTTCATGCCTTGAATAAACGGGGGAATCAATTGTTACTGCAACAGCTTTTTCTTTTAACACATCGTAAGATAATTTAGCGAGGGTGGAGCTATCCACTCCTCCTGAAAAAGCAATAACTACACCGTTTCTCCCTTTTTCATGGATGAAATTTTTCAAAAGATTAATTTTAGAACTTGAACTTAGCAAAAATTCACCCCTTTCCCCCTCATAGAAACGTTTTTCTTGTTTAAATATTCCGGCGGAGACAGAGTTAAAATGCATAGCAAGATTTATGTGTAAAAGGGTATATTTTTAACGATGCTTCAAAGAACTTTTTAAAAAACATAGAGAAAGTACATGTTTATGAGGGTTGTAACTAAAGTTGCAGCAATTTTAAAGAGTTATTAGAGGTATAGAGGCAATCTTTACAAGGGTTTCTCTAAAAGTTTGGATGTTAAAGTTTACCAAATGACCCATTCCTCTTTCTTTAAATTTTTTTCCAAATAGCCCCTTTAGAAGCTGAACCAGCAATTTTTGAATACCAGTAAAGATATCCTCTTCTTACTTTGGGTTTTGGAGGTTTCCACCCATTCAATCTCTCCTTTAAAACCTTTTCTTCTACAGCGAGAGTAAGTGTCCTTTTAGGAATGTCTATTTTTATTTTATCCCCGTCCTCAACTAATGCTATAGGACCACCTTCAGCGGCTTCAGGTGAAACATGGCCAATCGCAGGTCCTCTAGTAGCTCCTGAAAATCTTCCATCTGTAATTAAGGCTACAGATTTACTTAGACCCATCCCTATGATTGCAGAAGTTACTGTCAACATTTCACGCATCCCAGGCCCTCCCTTGGGTCCTTCAAATCTTATTACAACAACTTGGCCGCTTTCCACCTTTTTGTTCAGCACAGCCTCCACAGCTTCTTCTTCACTATTAAAAACTTTAGCTTCCCCTACAAATTTAAGCATTGAAGCATCAACTGCTGATTGTTTCACAACCGCTCCTTCAGGGGCTAAGTTGCCTTTTAAAATAGCTATTCCGCCTTCTTTATGCAAAGGGTTGTTTAAGGGTTTTATGACGCCTCTGTTAAGTACTTTGGCTTTTTCAATGTTTTCTTTCAGGGTTTTGCCGGTGACTGTTAAAACATTCAAGTTAAGTAAAGGTTTAAGCTCCTTCATTAACGCAGGTACGCCTCCGGCTTCAAACAAATCAGACAAGAAATAGGGGCCTGCAGGGTTCATGTTGCAAAGGTGAGGTGTTTCTCTGCTTAATTCATCAAATTTTTCAAGAGGCAGTTTCACACCGGTTTCGTGAGCTATTGCCATTAAATGCAAAACAGAGTTTGTGGATCCTCCCAGGGCCATGTCAACCCTTACTGCATTTTCAAAAGCCTCGTCTGTTAAGATATCGGAGGGTTTAATGTTTCTTTCTAAAAGTTCAACCACTTTTCTTCCACTTTCCTCCGCCAACCTGTATTTTAAAGCATTAACTGCAGGAGTTGCGCCGCAGTATGGTAGAGACATTCCTAAAGCTTCTATTAAACATGAAACTGTGTTAGCAGTGTACATACCTGAACAAGAACCAGCTCCTGGACAAGCAAAACTCTCAAGTTCTTTGATTTCATTTAGAGACATTTTACCTGCTTTAACTAGGCTCACAGCCTCAAAAACACTGCTTACACCTACTTTTTCTCCTTTATAGATGCCTGGAAGCATGTTTCCACCTGTAACGAAAACAGTGGGAATGTTAATTCTCGCTGCTGCCATCATCATTCCTGGCAAGATTTTGTCGCAAGAAGCAATTAAAACCATTGCATCGAACATGTGGGCCTGAATCATTGATTCAACAGAAGCGGCAATTAATTCTCTACTGGGGAGGGAATAAAGCATTCCTTTATGCCCCATGGCTATTCCGTCACAAATAGCTATTGTGTTAAACTCTAAAGGGGTTCCTCCAGCTTCTTTAATTCCCTTTTTCACAAAACTCGCAATTTTGTCTAAATGAATATGCCCAGGCACTATTTCATTCCAAGAATTAACCACTGCTATCAAAGGCTTGTTTAGATCTTCCTCTGACAACCCCACTGCCTTAAAAAGAGACCTGTGGGGGGCTTTCTCAACTCCTTCACGGACAATCACACTCCTGAATTTTTTCATTCGACCCACCAAGTTTTTATTTTACCTTTTAGTCCCCCTAAAAATTTTTTAGGAAAAGTATGTAGTAAGTAAAGTCACCGTTTAAAAATTTTTAGAAAAGAAGGGAAGAGACACGTGCAAAGAAGTAGCCTGGTTAGAGGAGGTGTTTTTCGGAAATCAACCCTCTTAATTATTCTTGAAGTTTCACTAAATGTTCCTTATATTCGCAACTCTAAACTTTTCCGTTCTCTCTCTTGTATTTTTCTATAAAATAGACTACTGCATTTTTTATTTTTTAATATGGAATTTAACTGCTTCTATTTTAATAAAAAGCCTTTCCTTATTCTTAAGAAAGTATTACTCTTTGAGGGTAAATCTTTTCTGTCTAGTTTCTCTTTTAATTGTTTTCTTCATGCCCCCCCAGAATTGTTAAACCTGTAAATTTTTCTAGAAAATAGAAAATCAACTTCCAGTTTGAACAAATATTGAGCTTTTGTATCGCTTACTTAGTTTTTTGAGTTTAGAGCTCTACTCTTGGATCTTCTTTGTAGGTTTTTGCTACTATTTGAGTGCTTGTCCTTTCTATTTCCTTCATGTTCATTATTTTCTCCAGTTTCTTTAAGTAGTCTTCCCTGTTATTTGACCTCATTAAAATTATGAAATCAATTTCTCCGAAAATGTAATACACAGCCCATACTCCTTCTATTTCTGATAGTTTTTTACCAACCTTCTCATGATAGCCGGGGCCGTACTTGGCTCTTATGAAGGTTATTGTGACATAGTCTCTGTTTACTTTTTCAGCATCTAAAAACGCGAAGCATCCTTTGATAACCCCTTGGCTTTCTAGTTTTTTTACTCTGTAATATACTGTGGATTTAGAAGTACCTATTTCTTTAGCTATTTCCTCTAAGGGAGTTCTACAATCCTTTTCAAGCATTCTCAAAATTTTTTTATCCAGTTCATCTAGTTTATAATCCATTGCTTCCCCTCCTTAAATAATTTTTACAGTGAATGAGAGATACTTCAAAAAAAGAGTCTTTTTTCAATTAAAAATTTATTCATTTTTGAAAGGTATAAATAGGATTTTTTACTATTTGTAAAGGTTTTTGCAAGGACATAGAGACTTTGAACCAGAGCTCTTTTTTAATATTCACGCCTCCCTTTAAACCTTCCCATTCTTAAGCTGCAAAATAGCTTAAATATTTTTAAAGAATAATTTATCTTTTTAACTTTTATTTGAAACCTTTTTAAGGGAGATGCTTCTATGGAAGAGAAACCCTGGTTTAAATTTTGGCCTGCTGAAACCCCGAAGTCAATAGATTACCCTGAAGTTCCTTTGTTCCATATTCTTGATAACTCTGCTTCCAAGTTTCCGAATAAAACAGCCTTGGTTTTTTATGGGAAAAAGTTAACTTTTAAACAGTTAGAAATAGCTTCTGACAAATTTGCAGCTGCTCTTACTGACATGGGAGTAGGGAAGGGGGATTGTGTAGCTGTTTACTTGCCTAACATGCCCCAATTTGTTATTGCTTTCTTCGGTGCCCTAAAAACAGGGGCGCACATAACTTTATGTAACCCCATGTACAAAGCTAGAGAGCTTGAGTATTTGTTAACTGACTCAGAGGCAAGTGTTATTGTTGCTTTAGACATGCTTTACAAAAACTTTGAAAAAATAAGAGGGAAAACAAAGGTTGAAAAAGTAATAACTACGAGTTTAAAGGATTACATGCCCAGTTTAATAGGTTTCTTGGCTTCTTTCAAGGGGATAAAGAAAATTCATCACCCAGGAACAATTGATTTCATAGAATTACTGAGGAAATATCCACCAAAATCACCTGAAGTAAAAATTAAACCTAAAGAAGACATAGCTATTCTTCTCTATACTGGAGGGACAACTGGAATACCTAAAGGGGCTATGTTGACTCATTTCAACCTTTTAACCAATGCTTACCAAGCCAAAAACTGGATGCCTGTTAAGGAAAATGACATAATTCTTTCTGTTCTTCCCTTTTTCCATGTTTACGGGTTAACAGTAGACATGAACACAGGGATACTGGCTGGAGCCACTCAAATTCTTTATCCAAGGTTTGAAGTGAAGACAGTACTCAAGGCAATCGAAAAATATAAAGTAACAATTTTTCCTGGAGTGCCAACTATCTACATCGCCCTCCTAAATTCACCTGAATTAACCAAGTACGATTTAACTTCTATAAGGAGATGCATTTCAGGCGCTGCTCCCCTACCAGAAGCTGTTATGCATAAATTCAATGAAATAACAAAAGGAAACTTGGTTGAAGGTTATGGATTGACTGAAGCAAGCCCCGTGACTCACTGTAACCCATTAGATGACATGAAAAAGGTTAAGCCTGGTTCCATCGGCATTCCTTTCCCTGACACAGATGCAAAAATCGTTGATTTAGAGACAGGGACGAAAACATTGCCCCCTGGTGAAGTTGGAGAATTAGCTGTTAAGGGCCCTCAAGTAATGAAAGGTTACTGGAACAAACCTGAGGAAACTGCAAAGGCCCTGAGGGATGGTTGGCTTTTAACAGGGGACATTGCTAAAGTTGATGAAGATGGCTATTTTTATATTGTTGACAGAAAGAAAGACATGATAGATGCTTCAGGGTTAAAAGTTTGGCCCAGAGAAGTTGAAGAAGTACTTTATATGCATCCAGCTGTGAAAGAAGCAGCAGTGATAGGTGTCCCTCACCCTTACCGTGGAGAAACAGTTAAAGCATTCATTGTCTTAAAAGAGGCATACAAAGGGAAAGTAACAGCTGACGACATAAAGAAACACTGCAGAGAAAACATGGCAGTTTTTAAAGTACCCACAGAGATAGAGTTCAGAGAAGAACTTCCGAAATCTATGGTTGGTAAAGTTTTGAGAAGAGTACTAAAAGAAGAGGAATTAAGGAAAAGAGCAACCTGAACAACTTAAACCTATACAAAAACCTTTCCTTTCCTCCTTTTTTTGAATCAATATAATCTTATTTAGGACCCAACTTCAGATCCCTTAAATATTTACAATGCTTTACAGTAATCACTAGTTTTTGAGTTTTCCAAAAAGTTTTATATATTACCCAAAAATATCTTTATTTTGATAAAAAATCGGCTGTGGTAAAAATAGACTCACAAAGGAGGATCTACATCCCGAAGGAAATAACATTTAAAGGAAGGAAGGCTATAATGATTCCCTTCGGCACTTCTTTTTTGTTAATACCTATTCCGGAGAAGATAATTGAGGTGAAAGTCCCTGTTTCAAAGGAAAAACTGAAAGAAAGAGCTGAGAAAAAGGCTAAACAAGAGGCAATTGCAAAAATAAGGAAACATGGCGCAGCTGCAGGTGGATGAATTGCTGCTTGAATCTGATATTTTCATTGCTTATATAAAGAAAGAAGATTGGCTGAAGGATACAGCTACAGCAATAATTGAAGCCGTTGAAAACGGAAGGTTGCCTCCTACGCATGCTTCTACCGAGATTTTCCATGAAATATAATTATGTTTTCTCAGATTATGTCCCAATACACACTATCATAATTAATGAAGCTAAAATAGCTACAATTAAACACATAAAATTCATTAAACCTGATTCTATGATTTACCTAACTACCCTCAATATCATAGATGTCTACGGTTTTTCATCGATCTTTGATGCAATATATGCAGCTCAGCTTTAAGTGTCAGTGTCCCTGGTCATATAATAGTCTCAACAGGTAAAGTTTATGGTTCAGTCAAAGGAATAAGATGATCAGATCCACGTCAACTTAAATTTTGACTCACTTATTTTAAAAAGCAGTATAAACCTTTACCCTAAGGAAATCCATAAGGTTACATTACATGTTAAAATGTTAACAGAGAAACATCAACTACCTTTAAATTTCCAGACAAATGGTTGCATGGTCGTTAAAGTACCTTATTATAATCATTAACTTAACTGAAGGGATGATGAGAAAAGTTTATGAATACAAACTCATGTTTTCCTGCTTAAACAGCCTAGCAACGTAACCTGTGTTGCTTCATTTTTGACAGAGGGTGTATTTTTAAAATAAAAGTGTTTATTAAATAAACCCTTGAGGCTGACGAAATGGAGGAAATGGAGAATAAAATTAGGCTATGGAAGGAGAAAGTTTTTTCTTCCACAGATGAAGAAGAACTTTCGCGAATTAAGGAGGAAATGGAGAGAACGTATCTAAAATTAAAAGATGAAAAATTTGTAGATGAAATTGAAAATTTACTTTTCACCGTATCTAACAAGTTGAAAGAAATCCATACTTGCGACCCTTTCAAGTTAAGGAAAGCCATGCATTAAAAACTCAAAAATTTTGCAAAAGGTTTTCACTTAAAGTATTTCTTTTAATTTTTTCCTGATGAAAGCTGCAGCTATTTTCAGCTGGGTTGTGGAAACGTAGTCAGGCCAAAGTTCATCTTTTTGACAAATTACTTCATCTGTTTTTATTTCTGCATATAAAGTTGACAACTTCTCTTTCTGGTTCTCTAAATCACCTTCCTTGAGTATGTTATCAACTTCCCGTATTATTTGGTAGGATAGATTTATTCTATCCTCTACCTCTCTAGCTTCTTTTTCGGTTATTAAACCATGTTTTAACTTTACTTCATTAAGAAGGTATGCACTTTCATAGGTTGCCTCAACTATTTCGTTCCTTGACATCCATTTCGTTTCGTAATTTAGGAAATATTTCCAGCTTGGCTTAAGCAAAGCTTCTACATGGTCTTCCAATGTTGTACAAAATCTTTTATACCCGTATTTTTGAGGGTTTTCAAAAGCCAAGCTCCCAGGATCTAGGAAAGGGGCAAGAGGAGCTAGGAAAGGGTGAATTCTCTCATCACCCTTATTTTCTTTGATTAATTTTTCAATGAAGTAAACCGTTTCTTTAACTGAATCAATTGTTTGCTGAGGCAATCCTGCCATGAAGAAAATGTCGAATTTTTTTACATCAGATTCTAAAGCCTTTTTTATGCATTTTTTAAGTTCTTTGGTTGTGTAATTTCTTCCTTGACTTAACCTGACTTTGTCTTCGTGGCTTTCAGGACTTATCTCTATTCCAACTTCAGAAGCTTTGGTTATTTCCTTTATGAATTTTTCAGAGGCTGGATAGAAAAGTTCGTAAACTAGGAGATTATTTATTTTTTCTGATTTTATGAGTTTAAGGAATTTGTTAAGTCTTTCTTCACCTGCTAATCTTATATCCCCAACTACAAAAATAGGGGAATCTGTGTAGTCACTTATTATTTTAATTTCTTTAAACAATTGTTCAGCTGTTTTAAAAACAGGTTTCTTTCTACAGTAAAAGTTTTTAAAGGAGTAACTGGATCCTCCACAAGTTACACAGTTAAAAGGACACCCTTTCAATGTAAAAACAGCAGTTAAGGGATGTTTAAACCAGTCACTGTAAGGCAGGTGCCCCTCTAGATCTCTTGTCCTTAAAATAGACTTGTAAAGTTTACTGTAGTCCATAATGTATTCGTTAAGGTTGTCAGGGACAAATTTTAA
>JAOZFT010000002.1 GCA_027492035.1 Thermoproteota archaeon | reverse complement strand
CCATTGGCTTAACCTTCCTATGCTCATTCAACTTCTTAAATAGTTCCTGAACGGGCCTTCCACTCAAAGTTATCCCATCCTTGTAAAGTTCCTTATGAAAAAATTTTTCCCAGTTTTCCTTCTTCCATATACAAGAGTCCATGTCACGGTGTTCTTGAACTCTTCTAATTCTCTGTATCTAATTTATACTATCATCATGATTATACTATAGAGAATTAGATATAGGGAAGGGTAAACCCTTGTCATCACGTTTTACGGGAAAAACTTAAACATTTATTAAATCGAAAAAATAAATATTATTCGGTGATTTCGAAAAATGAAAAAAAGTCGAGTTGGATCGAAAGGAGAATTGTTTCCCCCTAAAGAAATAAGGGAAAAACTTGGTTTGCACCCTCACAAAAAAGTTATTTACAGAGTTGAGAATGGAAAACTTATAGTTGAACCCATTCCAAGTCTTAAAGAAGTAATAAGTGAACCTCAACCTGTTGAAATAACACTTGAAGAGTTCCACAAATTTAGAAAGGAACTCTCTAAGAGGTTAGAGTCTTGAAGCTTTTGTTAGACACCACCTACTTCCTGCCAACAATAGGGATCACTGTTAAAGGTCTCCCAAAAGAGGCTCCCATCAAATTAATGGAAGAAGGCTATGAAGTATTTATAAGTGACATAAGCATCTTTGAACTTTCAGCGAAAGGAGGAAAATACATCGTAACAGGGATGCTTTCCCCTGAGAGAGCAATAAAAGGTATAAAAAGCATAGTTTACGAGGATTCCATAACAAAAATCCCAATACATGAAAACAAACTCTTATTTACAGCCTTCAAACTCAGAGGCATACTTAAAGATTTTGTGGACTGCTTAATTTTATCATCAGCCATGAACAAATGTGACATGTTGATAACTGAAGATAAAGACGTTCAGAACCTAAAAAAGGATAAAAATCTTAATAAGTTACTTGCAACAATAAACCCTGAATTTAAAATTCAAAGGTTGGCTGAGATGCTCTAAACCTACACTAACATCCTCTCACGCTAAAGCCTGAGAGGTTTCTGCTTCTATGAGCAGGGGGCATGCCACTGCCACGTTAATGAGTTCCCCAAGACTACTGTCTTGAGCAACTCCTATATTAACACAACCAACAGCATCTCTGTGAGCTTCCAAACTACAGTTCAAGCACTTAAACAACCTTTTGCGTTTATATACTCTCAATGAACCATATCTCGGACATTTAGACGAGTATAACTTTCATCCCAAAAAGATTATATAAAAGCACTTGGCAAGATGTACAACCAATTAAGAGCAAGAAAGAACAAGAACCACATATGCACCTTCTATGCAATTTATCCCAACCCTGGAGGGGCGTAAGCTTTCCTTTGCTTACTTTGTTGCAAATCATGAGACAAAGGGAAAGAGGGAGTCGTAGGACACATTAGGGAAGTTGTAACTCTCTTTACCTGCCTATAAGCAAGGCGCCTTCTGTGCTTTACTGTGTAAAACAGTAAATATCAAGAACATCTACCTCTGTTTTTATAGTTTGGAATAGTTTTAAATGGTTCGTCTGTTAACTGAGTTGATGAATCTTTTGCATTGAGTCATTATTTCTTTTATTTCTTTTTCTGTGAAGGGCGTGAATGTTTTAGCTGCCAAGGTTTCATATTCAGTTTTTACGTTTTGTAAATAATAGTTTCTAGTTCCCTTTAAGGATTTACATACCTCAATTATGTCTTCTTTGGAATGGAATTCCTTCATTAATGTTGTCCGGAACTCGTAATTTATTGGTGAATTAAGTAGAGTGTGAATTGATTCCTTTATTTTTTGGAAAAGGGGCATGGTTAGTTTTCCACCCACTACTTGATTGTATTTGTTGAAATCAAGTCTTGTTTTCACGTCCATTTCCACGTAATCAACAAGTTTGTTTTTGATAAGGTGTTTCAATATCTCAGGGTGGGTTCCGTTTGTTTCTAAAGCAACTAAAAAACCTTCTGATTTAACTTCTTTAACGAAAAAATATAAATCAGGCTGTAAAGTAGGTTCTCCACCAGTTACTACCACCGCATCTATTAATTCCTTATTCATTACTAAGTAAGAAAGAATTTGTTTTTGAGGTATTAACTTCAACTTTTTAATTTTGCTAGGTAGCACTAGTTGAGGAACATAGCAAAAGGGGCATCTTAAGTTACATGTGACAGTAAATACTATAGAGGAAATTTTTCCAGGGTAATCCAGCAAACTTATTTCTTGGAAACCTCCAATTTTCATTTTAAAGTCGCCATTGCTTCATCGAAAGTTTTCCTTTGTTTAAATTCCTCCTGTTTCCCCGGGTTCCATTGATCAATTGGCCTTAAGTAACCAACAACCCTTGAATAAACTTCACATTTTGTTTTTCTCCCCTCTAATTTACATTCTGGACATGTCAAATGTTCCCCTTTAATATAGCCGTGAAACGGACATATACTGAAAGTTGGGGTTAAGGTGAAATAAGGTATTTGGAAGTTTTCACATATTTTCTTTACAAGATTTATTACTGATTCAACAGGGGGGCTGCTTTCTCCAAGCCACACATGGAAAACTGTTCCTCCTGTATATTTTGTTTGAAGTTTTTCTTGCAGCTTTAAAGCTTTCCAGAGGCCGCCTTTAAAGTATACAGGTAGCTGTGTAGAGTTTGTGTAGTAAGGTTCAGCTCCTCTTTCAACTGCTTCATTATTTGCAGCCTTTATGTTTGGGTATTTTGTTTTATCAATTTTTGCTAAACGATAAGAGGCTCCTTCAGCAGGTGTAGCTTCTAAATTATAAAGGTTACCTGTCTCTGTTTGGAACTTTTGAACCATGTTTTTCATGAAATCAAGCGTCTTTTCTGCAAATTTAACGCCTTCTTTATCTGTCATGTCACAACTTAGAAAGTTTAAACAGCACTCATTCATTCCTACAAGTCCTATTGTGCTGAAGTGATTACTCCAGTAACTTCCCAACATTTCTTTAATATTTCTTAAGTAAAATTTAGAGTAAGGGTACAGTCCTTCCTCAGTAAATTTCTCCAACCATTCTCTTTTGATTTCAAGTGCAACTTTAGCTGTCTTCATTAACTCGGCAACTTTTTCAAAAAAATCATCTTCATCTCTTGAAAGGTAACCTATTCTGGGCATGTTAAGAGTTACAACTCCTATGCTGCCTGTCAATGGGTAAGAATTGAAAAGTCCCCCTCTTTTCCTTAATTCTCTCCTGTCTAAGCGAAGGTGGCAGCACATACTCCTAACATCTTCTGGTTTCATTTCGGAACAAATAAAATTTGCAAAGTAAGGTATACCGTACTTAGCTGATGTTTGGAAAACTGTTTTCACCGTTTCACTTTCCCATTCAAAATCCTTAGTGATGTTAATCGTAGGTATTGGGAAAGTGAAAACCCTTTTAGCTGCATCTCCCTCCAACATAACCTCGGCTAAAGCCCTGTTGAAAATATCCACCTCTTTTTGGAAGTCTCCATAAGCTTCACCTTTAATTTTTCCTCCCACAATAACTAGTTGGTCCTTCATGAAACTTGGAACTTCAAGATCAAGGGTGACATTGGTGAAGGGCGTGTTACCTGTTATGAAAACTTGTCCCTCCCTTTTAGCAATTACTGTTTCATTTGATGTATGAACACTCCAAATCACACCTTCATAATAGGTTTTCTTTATTGAATGAATGGGTTCGTAAGGATCCTTTTTTAAAGTTAAAACATGTAAAGGTCTGCAGCCGCCTTCTTCACACTTAATTTTTTCTACATTGAAACTGAAACCTGCCAAAACAGCTAAAAACTCAAGTGTTTCAAGAATTTTCCTATCAGTTACAATTAATATTTTCTTGTTTCCTTCCCCTAAATTTTTTCCTTTTATGTGATCCAAAATAAGTCGTGCCTGTTCCTTACTTAAATTAGAAAGGAGAAAGAAAAACTTATTACTTCTTTCAGCTAACAATTCACGGAAGAAGTTACTGAAATCACTAAGTGAATTTTTTGAAAAAGGAGGCTTAAGAATATATTTCCCCCCTTCTCCGTAGTTAAAGCATTTCCCTGATTCTGCAGCTTGAACAAATACTTCTTCATTCCCTCCTCCAACAATCCCTTGCGAAATAATTGAAGAAAAAAACATTAATTCATCAGTGCTTACGTTAAAATCTAGGTTATTGTTTTCAGCAATTGTAGGCACTAAAACAGGTGAACCAAACTTTAAAATTTCTTCTATCGGCTTCAATTCAAATTTTCCTTTATTAGGGAGAAAAATAACTACTCTATGCCCAGGAGAAATAAGTTGATTCTGTGCTTCACCCCGTAAGTTATACATTACTCCCTTGTACTTCTTAACAAAAACACTTTCCACCCTTCTTTTTTCAAGTTGACATGTTTTCAGGTTGAAAGTAAAAATTACGCTTCCCTCCTTTAACTCCCTATAAGTTTTCCATCCGTAAGGGGTCAATATTTCTGTGTCTTCAGAAAGACATTGAAAACCAACCCTTGTTGGTACATTCATATTGAAAATGAACTCCTGCAAAGCTTGCTTTACTGATTCGTAACTTAAGTTATCATACCTTATAAATGGTGCAAGGTAACTGTCAAAACTTGAAAAAGCCTGAGCACCGGCTGATTCACCTTGAAGAGTAAAGAAGAAATTAACTATTTGACCTAAAGCCACCCTGAAATGCTTCGCAGGTTTACTTTCAATTTTACCCTTAACCCCCTTAAACCCTGACAATAATAGATCCGGTAAATCCCAACCTACACAGTAAGGCCCCAAAATTGCAAGGTTATGAATGTGGAAGTCCCCGTTTAAATGAGCCCTCCTCACCTCAGGCGCTGACTTATATATTTTATGAAGCCAGTACCTAGAAATTACTTGAGAAGAAACATGGAAATTTAAAGCCTGTAAAGAGTAAGTGGTGTTAGCGTTTTCTTTAACAAGCCAAGTTTTCTTCAACAAATACTCATCAACTAATTCCCGAATTTGTGCATGCAAAGCCCTGTATAAAATATACTCTTTCACAACCCTGTACTGGCCATTTTTCACCAAAACTTCCTCAACTAAATCCTGAACTTGTTCAACAGAAGCTGTTTCACCAGGCTTTAACCTATTAACAAGAAGCTCTAAAACTTCATCAGCCAACTTTTCAGCTAAATCCTTATTTCCAACATTTACAGCTTGCATACCTTTCCAAATTGCCTCAACAATTTTCTCTTTCCTAAACCGAACAATCCTTCCGTCACGTTTCTTTATTTTAGTTATCATAAACCTCACTTCAGATGAAGAGATATATGGTTGGATAATCCATCCATATATAAATTTTTTACCTTATCAAAAACTGAGTCAGATCGAAAAAGAGTTGCTCTTATCTACAACGGAAAATTTATAGTTGAACCTATTTTCAGGACTTAAAGAAGTAATAAATGAGCTTTAATTTGTTGAATTATTCAGAAAGAAGTTTTCTGTGAGATTAAAGTGTTTAAAGTTTTTGTTAAACACCATCTACTTTCTGTCAACAATTCCTTTGTTCATATGCTCCTCTGCAGGAGAGTTAAATTGAAAATTTTTTATATGAAACCTGAAATGTTAAGAATTAAAAGGTAAATTGAAGAAATAATTAAGCAAAGAACAGTTGGAAGTATTGATATTTTTAAGAAATTAACTTGGTTTATTTTTCCCTTTCTTTCTTTTAGCATTGAAAGAGCTATAATAACTGAGGGTGAACCGAAAGGGGTTAAGTTTCCGCCTAAATTTCCGCCTAAAATAATTGACCAATAAAGGGGTGTAGGGTTAAGGGATTTGCTTGCAATAGGTAGAAGCAGCAACGTTACAGGTATGTTGTCTATAAATGCTGAAATGAAACCGCTCACTAGAGTCAATGCAGCAGCTGAAACATAAGTAGGGGATGCAAGTAAAGGGTTCAGTAAATGAATAATTATGTCGAGAACACCTGAAGCTTTTACTCCTTCAACAAAAACATAGAAACTTGCAACAAAGAAAAGAGGTTCCCAATTAATTGCTTTGAAAACATCTTTAGGATCTATTCCACTAAACCATAACATGACAGTAGCTAAACTCATTGCAATTAAGTAAGGAGGCACATTTATTCTTTCATTCAAAATCAAAAGTAAAAGGAACGAAATAAAAATCAGGAATGCCTTGTAAGTCGGTTTCTTCTCTTCTCTTTTAAATGTTTCATTTCCTTCACTTCCCAAAAAACTTGCCGTATCCCTTTTTTTAACAGTTTTTAAAGTTATGAAAACAAAAAAAGCCAGTAAAACCAATGAAATAGGGAACGCAACTGTTACAAACTGTGTAACACCTATTTTAACAGTGGAAGAAACGATTACATTAGGCACTGAACTTATTGGAAGCACTAATCCTCCTATGTTAGTGACAACTGCTTCAGCTATTAAAGCTTTCTCCAAATCAATACCTGCCCTTTTATATAAGGAAATCGTTAAACCCCCTATAACTGCTATAGCGGTTATGTTAGATACAAAAACACTTAAAAGGAAAGTTAAAAGAATTAACAGGAAATAAGTTTTTTTGGGAGTTGCTTCGGTGAAACTGAACAGTTTATAGGAAATGTATTCGAAAAGATTCGATTTAGCAAGTGACTCAAACAAAATAAAGATCCCTAAAATAAAAAGGATTACTTCGTAATCAACAAACGAGTAAACTTGGTCTAAACTAAATAACCTGTACTGAACCCCAAAATAAATTGTTAATAACACCGCTACAAACATCACAGTTACTCGGTGATGAATCTCTGCTATTAAAAGAATTACCACTAAAACAAAAATCAAAATAAATGTTTGGACAGCTGTAAACAATGGATTATTCACCTAACTTATTCTCTATATTCTTAATTTTAAATCTAGAAATTTTCTAAAAGCTGCTAAAAACACCCTAAAGAATTAGCTATTCTTTCACCGAAATCTTTTTTCAACTTCTTTATATTTACCCTGTACTTATCTGTATTTAATGGTTTACAAAGGGAAATTTTAGCTTCGCCAGTTATAACTTTTGTTGCGAAAGCGAAACAAGTAGGTTCCCCGCATTCCCTGCAATTAGTTTTTGGAAGGTACTTATAGAGAGTTAATGGACTTAATTTTTTTAAGGCTTTTAGTTCTTTCTCTGTAGGTGGGCCGTTCCTTTTCAATTCTTCATATGCTTCATTGATTATTTTAAGTATTCTCTCAGAAAACTCCATTAATTCACTTTTACCTTTGACAGGTGAAATAGCTATTTCTCCGGAAGGATAAAACGCAACAAGTTTCCTTCTTACACGGGTGGTAAGTGTACCGTCACTCTTTGAGTAATTCACTACTCCAGGTGGAAACTTAAAAATTAAAGCAGGAATAACTTCCCTTATTGGCTTGTCGGTTTTAACCACTGCTTCAAAATTCCCTATGCCGTGTATGTCCCTTTTAAAACTCACTATAGAAACTTTTTTAACGAAACTCGTTTCTGCATCACCTGAAACATGGATTTCATTCTTTAAATTTCATCTAAGTTTTAAAGGAACAGTTTATTCCTAAAAATTAAAAAATTAACGAAAGTATAATCGATAGTCCACAATGGAAAATATTGATAAACCTTTAAACCCAAACAACAGCTTTATCATATGATAAGATAATTTTTTTGATCTCTTGTATGGAAAGCAGAGGGAGAAAAGAGAAACAATAAAAGAAGAAACGAAAAAATATAAGGAACTTGCAGAGAAATATCTAAAGGAAAAGGGGATTACTACAATGATTTGCTAAGATTTTTGAATGTCTAATAGCTGTTTTAACAACCTTTCAACAAATTTTGGATATGCTACGGCTGAAGTTCTTGCTTTTCATCCCAAAATGATGCTTCATAAATTAATGAGTGAGGGAGACAAAGCCTAAAAAGGTGGAAAGTATGAGTAAGGAAGAAATATTGAAGAAACTTAGAGAGAGCAGAGGTAAGATAAGGCAATTTGGGGTTAAAAGGATAAGTATTTTCGGCATTTCTCCTTTATTTCCTTTATGTTTTTACGGTATCTACTAAACGATGGAAGAATTGCCTGGAAAAAATGTTCAGCTAATTTTTCCGCACCCCACCTGTTCTCGTTTAAGTTTTCTTCACTGTATACGAGCTTCATTTCTCCCCCACTTGTTTCAAAATTTAATTTCACTTGACAAAGGCTACATTCAAGAATTTTTCCAGTTTTCACTGCGAAAATGTTTTGGTGGCAAACAGGACAAATGTTCCTCTCTCCCTTAAACATTAAATCATGATTTTTTATGGAGTAGTAAACGTTTAAACCTAACTTTCTGGCTCTTTCCAGATTTTCTTCATTAAGAACAACTTCACCTGGGCCTTGAGCGTAAGTAAGGAATTGATCTACTGCTTCAAAACCGAAAGTTAAAACAAAAAGGTTTAGAAGCGGTAAAGTAAAAGGAGCCCACCCCTTAACTCCAGCTACACCGATTACACCTGCCGGTTTCCTGTTTATTTCAATTAATTTTCCATACAAAGAAATATTTCGATCTATAATCAACTTAATTATCCCAGGCGGACCTAAAAAATAAGTCGGTGCACTAACTATTAAACCGTCAGCTTTTAAAACTAAGTTTTTAAGTTTCATCCAGTCATCCGGTATTTTACATTCTTCTTTTTTAAAAACACATGCTAAGCATCCTTTGCATTGCTTAATCTCGTAATCAGTTAATCTTAAAAACTTTGTTTCTGCACCTTCTCTTTTAACAGCTGCTAAAGCTTCTTTAACCAATACTTCACTGTTTCCTAATTTCCTGTAGCTTCCACACAGCCCTAAAATAAACATTTACTCCACCTAACAAAGAATCAGTTTCGTTTTTCAACTACTTCAATTATTGAAAGACACAATTTCAATGTTTCCTGCAAATTTTTTTCTTCAACATTTTCAGGTTTATCTTCCCATGTGTGGGCATAGAATGGAATGTTGTTTTTGTTAACTCCCATTACAGTAGTTGCTTTTAACCCTTTTCTTGTGAAAGATGAAGCGTCAGTGTCCCCAAAACCAATAATTGAATCCTTTATTTTTAAATTAGTTTTTTCAGCTGCTTCCAAAACTATCTTCACTGCTTCACTTGAATGTTTTGCACCTACTGATTTTTCAGCTCTTAAAACAATTAAGTCTCCTTTACCAACCATTTCCATGTTCACTAAGTAGGAGTTCCTTAACTCATCAATATGTTTCTTAACAAATCTTCTTGATCCTTTTAAGCCTGGTTCTTCTGAACCGAATGAAACAAGCCAGATTTCAGTTTTCTCTGTCTTCTTTCTTGAAAGAGCATCCGCTAATCCTATAAGAACAGCTATAGAGGACAGGTTATCATTGGCTCCAATTACTGGAACATTAGTTACTGTGTTGAATTTAAAAAATAAAGCGGAACCTAACCCTACTAACGGCACATAAATAAGTAAGTCATAAATTGAGTAATTGAAAATTTTTATGTTGCAAAAACTAAAACCTTCTAAAACTAAAAATTTGAAAAAAGAAATAAATATTAAAGAAAAAATCCCAAAAATAGCGGTTTTAATTATTAAAGGGATAAACCTTAAGTATTTTTTCTGGAAAAGAGGCATAAAGTAAGCACTGTCATGATGCCCTGAAAAAATCAATTTTCTTGCTTCCCTATTTTCCCTTACAGGTTTAAAAATAGCTATTACGTTTTGCGACTCAGCTTTAGAAGCAAATTTATCAAGTATCTCCATCCCCTTAAACCTTGTCAAGTAAAGAATTAAAAGGCTTGTTAAAGGTAAGAGAAGCGAAAATATTGGCTGGATAAAGTAAAGAAAAACAGAAACAAGGTAACTATAAACAACGAAATCTATAAGGTTTTGAAGAGCTCTAGGACAAGTTTGGAACTTTTCAACTTTAACTTCCGGTGTATACTCTCCAAATTTATGCATTATCCAGTAAGCAGCCTTCTTTTCTGCAACGCTTCCTGGAGGCCTCGGGCCAACCTCCCTTACTAACTCAAAAATTAATTCTGAAAACATATAAACAGCTTTTTTAACAGCTTTACTTCTTTAACCCTTTAAGAAATCAATGCTGGAAACCTAATCTTTTTTTTGCTTCATCAGACATCATATCCGGGGTCCATGGAGGATTAAACGTTAAATCAACCTTCACTTTTTCTACATCCTTTATCTGTTTAACTTTCTCCTCCACTTCTTTCAGAAGTGCCCATGTTAAAGGACAAGCAGGTGTCGTCATCGTCATTAAAATATACACTGAGCTATCTTTCACTTCCACTTTATAAATTAAACCTAGACTTACTACATCTAACCCTATTTCTGGGTCCTTGACTTCTCTTAAAGCTTCAAAAACATCTTTTTTATTTACCATTTTATCACTCATCCTTATTTCCGGTTTCGACTCAGTAAATTTAAAACTTAACCTTTTAAATTTTTTACATTAACCCTTTCTTTTATTTACTTTTTCTATTTCCGATAAGTCTATGTAACATTGGTAATTTACCTGATCAAAGCTAGAATTGTTAAGTAATAATAGGGGAACGTTTTATATAGCTTTTTAATTTTCTTACTAGGTTAAAAAATGAATCTAAAAAAAGGAATTGAATTATAGATTGAAAATTATTTCTACAAGAAAAGTTTAAAAGCAAAAATTTTATATAGGAATATCTAAAACCTTTAAAAATGGTGAACAACATGGCGAAGGGATTAGGTATAGTTATGTTTTCCGGAACCGCAGATTGTTTTATCCCGTTGGGAGTATTAACTCAAACAGCTGCTAACCTCGGAGTGCCTGTCCGTGTATTCGTGACAGGTTTTGCACTGCCCTACTTCACAAAAAATAAGCCAGAGCCAAGATTTCCAAAGGAATTTGAAGACATGGTTCCCGCTGTTCATAAAGGGTTAGAGAAAATGAAGGCCCCTTCTTGGTACGATATGTTAAAGGAAGCTAAAGAAGTAGGTGACGTAAAAGTTTACGTCTGTTCCTTAATGGCTGGAGTAGTGGGCGTCGAAAAAGGGGATATGGACCCTATTGTGGATGACGTCGTCGGAGCCACATTTTTCATGCAGGAAACTGCTGACTATGAAATAATCTTCATTTAAAAAGCGGTGAAGCAAAATGGCTGTAATTAGAGTTGACGCAAGAGGTATGGCTTGCCCTGGGCCTATTTCAGCCTTAACTAAAGCTTACCGTAAAGCCAAGAATGGCGACATTCTAGAAGTATTAGCTACAGACCCTGGATTTAAGCCAGATGTTCAAGCATGGGTTAAAAGGACAGGTAATGAATTAACAGAATTAACGGAAGAAAAAGACTATATTAAAGCATCAATAAAAGTAACAGCTAAGAAAACTTAAGTTCTCCTTCTTTTTTCTTCTTTTTCCAAAAATAAGCTGGGCGGTATAAATGAAGAAAGTAGTAATTCTTGGAGGAGGCGGCGGAGGAGCAATACTTGCTAATTTACTTCCCAAGGACGAATTCGATGTAACAGTTATTGATAAAAAGGAAAACCATGTTTTCTTACCTGGAAACTTATTTATAGCCTTCATGGGTCATAAAAAAGAAAGATACATGAAGCCGCTTAAGGAATTACTTAAACCACACATTAAGTTTCTCCATGATGAAATTATAAGTTTAGATTTAAATGAACGAAAAATTAAAACTAAAGGGAAAGAAATCGAATACGACTATGTAGCAATAGCTACTGGTGCTCATCTAGACTATGATGCAATATCTGGAAACACTGAGTTATTAAACAAATTCGGGGACTATTACAGCGGACCTGAAAACGCAGCTAAACTTCACAATACTTTAATGGGCATGAAAGAAGGAAACTTTGTAATTGCAGTAGCTGACCCAATTTATATGTGTCCACCAGCTCCTCAGAAGGGGGCCTTTCTTTCAAGTAAATTCTTCGCTAAAAGGGGGTTGAAGGAAAAAGTTAAAGTAATTCTAGCCCTGCCTTTCCCCCATGCCTATTCTTCAAAAGTTATAAGCGACATAATTGAACCTGAATTGAGAAAGGAAGGGATAGAAGTCCACACCTTCTTTACTGTAGATAGCATAGACACTAAAAACAAGAAAATATTTAGTGTAGAAGGAGAAGAAATTAATTACGAAGTTGCAGTTGTTATCCCTATCCATGAAGGCCCAGAGTACGAGGTTAAACCTGCAGAAGTTAAGGATGACAGCAACTACATAAAAATTGACAAATACACCAGTAAAGTTGAAGGGTTTGATGATGCTTACGCAATAGGAGACTGCACAAACGCTCCCACATCTAAAAGCGGTGTCACTGCACATCTCCAAGCTGAAACTGTCGCGTCTCGACTACAGGGTTTCGACGCAAAATATAGTGGAAGAACTAACTGTCCCCTATTGACTAATGGCACAGGTCTTTTTATCATAAGTGACTACGACCACCCGCCTGTCCCTGTTAAGCTGTCTAAATTTAAACGTTTAATGGAGGATTTATTTGTAGCCACTTATTGGGATGCAATCCGTTACCCAGAACTATGGGAGCCAATATTTAAAGCTTATTTTGAAGCCACCAACCCTGAAGTACTTGGTAAGGAAGGATGGTAACAGCGAAGTGGAGGTAAATAGAGTGGCTAGCAAAGTTCTGGAAGAATTAAGTGAAAATGAAACGGATGCTCTCAAGAAAACTTTGTGTTTCTTGATGAAATTGAATGAAATGGGTATACTTGACACTTTAAACCATTTATTGGAGCCTGAAGTAATAGGTGGATTAAGTTCATTAATACTCAATAAAGGAACATTGAAACTTTTGGATAACGTTGACACCTTGCTTAAGTCATTAGGTGAAGTACCTAAAGAACCGAAGGAAGTAGGTGTTTTCGGGCTTTTAGGTGAACTTAGAGACCCTGACGTTAAAAGAGGATTAGGGTTTGTAATAGCTCTTCTAAGGTCCCTTGGAAAAGCTTTAAAAAGTAATTTTTCTTAAAAACTTCCTTAGTGCATCTTTTACTTCTTTTTCCTTCTTTTTTTACTCTTCCTTAAGTATGCACTCTATTTTTTTCCCTATTTCTTTAATTACTTTACTTGCTTCTGTTTCTGGGAAAACTTCTGGAAGAGGCCTCCTTAAGATTATTGATTGAGGAACTTTTGCGTCGTAGGGGATTTTACCTAAAATTTTTGATTTTTTCTCTTCGGCATACTTTTCTACTCCTTTAAAGCTAGGGTTTAGGTTATATTTATTTACTACAAAAAGGGAAGGTATTTTGAAGTGTTCTACGACTTTGTGAACCCTTTTTAAATCATGTAAACTTGATTTTGTCGGTTCAGCCACTAAAATCGCTAAGTCTGCCCCTGAAACTGAAGCAATAACTTGGCAACCTATTCCTGCTGCTGAGTCAACGAGAATATGGGTTTTTTCGTCAGCTGTTTCTTTTGCCCATTTTTTTTCTTCAGTTACAAGTTTTCCAGAGTTAGGTCTTCCAACATCAAGCTGGGCTGAAATTAAAGGGAAACCGTATGTTGTAACTGTTTTTCTTATAGTTCCTGACTTAGCTTCTTTAAGAGTTACAGCTTTTACTGGACATACTATTTTGCATGCTCCACAGCCTTCACAAATTAATTTATTCACTACAGGTTTTTCTTTATTACTTAATTTTTTCACTGCTTTGTAGGTGCAGTTTTTTATGCACAAACTGCAGTTTATGCATTTTTCACTGTTTATTTCAGCTATTTTCCCCCCTGTTAAACTCTTTTCTTCCAGCCAGTTGTCCACGTTAAAGATTAAGTGGAGGTTAGGCGCTTCAGCATCAGCGTCAACAGCTACTAGTTTAAATTTATCTTTCAGAAAATATATTAGGGAGGAGGTGAATATTGATTTCCCTACTCCCCCTTTACCACTTGCGATAACTATTTGCATTTTTATTCATCTATTTTCTTTATTATTTTTTTAGCAAGCTCCCTGAAAATTTCTGCTTCTTTTGATTCAGGTTTTTTGACAGTTATAGGTACTCCTTCAATGTAGGAATGTAATATTTCTTTACTGTAAGGCATTTCAGCTATTATTTTGGTTTCATGTTCTATAGCTATTTTCTTAACTTCTTCTTTTACTCCTAAAGTTGACCTGTTCAAGAAAATTGTTTTTCTGTAACCCATTTTTTCAGTTAATTGAAGTATTAACTTTAAATCATGAAGTCCTAACGGTGTCGGTTCAGTTACGGCAATAACTAAGTCTGAGTCTTCCATTGCAGCAGCTACTGTGTTACCTGTACCGGCTGATGTATCCACTATTAAAATTTCTTTATTTAAGTTAATAGCCCTTTCTCTAGCAGCTAAAACCACAGGATAAGCTTTCTCTTCACCCTCTTTCAAAACACCGGTAACCAATTCAAAACCGAAACCGTTAAAAAATATTTCTGTTTTGTATGTGTTACCAACTAATTTTTTGCCTTCTTTTATTGCCTTTAGTGGACAAGCTAATAGGCATGTTTTGCAGCCTGAACAGAGATTAGGTAAGAGAAAAGGTGAACCGTCAGCCATTTTAAACAATGCATGTTCTTCACAAACTTCTACGCATAAGCCACATTTTAAACATTTTTCTCTGTCAATTAAAGGGTGCATAATATGTACCCTTTCTATGTTTTGCAGCTTTTTAGAGAGAAGGATGTGGTCATTTGGGGCTTCAACATCTAAATCGGCTAAAACAAGCTTAAACTTTTTACTTAGTTCAACCGCTAAGTTAACAGCTACTGTAGATTTACCTGTTCCCCCTTTACCGCCAGTAACGGTGATTTTCAATTCATTTAACCTCCATTAACTAATTCACTTTTTTTTGACGGTTCATGGGATATTGTGAAAGCATATAAAGAACTTATAAAAAGTTTTTCGATAAGCAAACAATAATAGGAAAGTTCAAACGGTTTTAGATTTTAGAAGAAAATAAATTTTTGAATTGGGTTTTTGTTTCGTGGAAAAGTAAAAACTTTAGGGTTGTTAATGAATGAAAGGGGGAGGAATGTTTCTAATAATTGTTTCTATGCTGATTTGGGGAAGTGTCACAATTTTTGCGAGATGGACAGGCTTACCTTCCACTCTCATAGTTTTCTTTAGAGTTTTAGTTGCTTCAGTTTCATTATTTCCAATTATACTTTTTAAGAAAGGGTTTAATTCATTAAAAATTCAAGAAAAGAAGGGTTTTGTTTTCCTGATAAGTTTATGCTTGGCTTTAAATTGGGTTTTCTTGTTTAAGGCAGTTTTGATAACTTCTATTGCGAATGCTATTCTTAGTTATTACACTGCCCCAGTTATAGTGGTTGCTCTTTCTCCTTTCCTACTGAAAGAAAAACTAAAGTTGCAGGTTTTATTTTCTTTAATATTAGCTGTTTCTGGTGTAACATTAATTGCTTCAGGGAACAATTTTTCTTTTACAAGTAAAGACTTTATCGGTGTACTCTTCGGTTTATTGGCTGCGTTTTTTTATGCTTTTTTAACAATTCTTGGGAGGTACTTGAAAGAAATACCTGAAGACGTACTTACTTTTTACCAGGTATCCATTTCAGCTTTGATTCTGCTTCCCTTCTTTTTTGTTAATAAAGCAAGTTACACAAGGGAGGGTTTAGCTGCGGTGGTGACAATGGGTTTAATCCATACAGCTCTTGCTCTCTCCCTTTACTTTAAAGGCTTAAAAACTGTTGAAGCCTCAACAGCAAGTTTATTAAGTTACCTAGATCCTTTAAGTGCAATTTTTTACGCCTTTATTTTCTTTTCAGAAATACCTCCAACTCAAACTGTTGCAGGAGGCATCCTAATAATAGTAGCGAGTTTGTTTTTGATCATAAATAGAAATTTAAAATTAATTTCTTAACTTTTCCACTGTTTCTTTTGCAAGAATAAGTATTTTTTAAGTCTTTGAAAGGAGAGAAAGTAAAGTTTCTTAAAGTTCTTGTTGTTTGAAAAGAAAAATTGTGAAGCTTAAATGTGGAGGAAGGAGCAGTTTTTGAAAAGACTTTTTAAGTTTTTAATGAAACATTTAAAAACATTAGTTATCTTTTTCGGGGGGTTTCTTTTTTGCGTTTCTCAAACTTTGTTTCTTACTTGGAAAAAATTGAATCAACCAGTAAACGTTCTGAAATGGTTAATTTACTTGCTCAAATGTTTTCTGAAGCTGAACAAAGTAACATTGATAAATATGTTTATTTCTGCCAAGGAAATCTTCTACCTCAATTTAAAGGAGTTGTTTTAGGTTTGGGAGAAAAAACACTTCTCCTGGTTCTGGCTAAAGCCTCTAATTTACCTATTAAAGAAATAAAAGATGAATACTTAAAACTTGGAGATTTAGGTGTTGTAGCTGAAAAATTTTTCAGTGAAAAAGGGAAGGGAGACATAGAATTTATTGCTGTATATAACTATCTTTTAAAAGTGGCTGAAACCGTTGGAACAGGTAGTGTAGAAGGAAAAATTAACTTTTTAGCTGAATTATTAAGTAAAGTTAAACCTAAAGAGGCTAAATACATTGTTAGGTTTGTTCAGGGAAGAATGAGGCTTGGAGCAGGGGAAGCCACTATTTTAGAGGCTTTAACATATTCTAAAGGGTTAAATAAGGAAGTGAAAAATAAACTTGAAAAAGCATTCAATATTTGTTGCGACTTAGGGCTTGTAGCCAAAAAATTCTTTGAGAAAGGTGTTGAAGGACTTAAAGAAATAAAAATTCAACCTGGAAACCCTATAAGGCCTGCTTTAGCTGAAAGATTAAGCAGTCCAGAGGAAATAATAAAAAAACTTGGAAAATGTGCGGTGGAATCAAAATATGACGGTTTCAGGTGTCAAGTTCACAAAAAAGGTGGCACCGTAGAAATTTTCTCTAGAAGACTTGAAAAAATAACTGACATGCTTCCTGAGATAGTTGAAGGGACAAAGAAGCAAATAAAAGCTGGGGAAACTATTTTTGAAGGTGAAGCATTGGCTTACAATGAAGAAACTGGTGAATTTTACCCTTTCCAAATAACTATTCAAAGGAAAAGGAAGTACGGTGTAAAGGAAGCTGCTGAGGAATACCCTTTGAAACTTTTCTGTTTTGATTTACTTTTCCTTAACGGTGAAAGTTACCTAGAGAAACCTTACCTTGAAAGAACAGAAACTTTAAAAGAAATAATTGGGCCAGGTGATGTTTTAAAGGAAGCTGACAGAATAATAACAAATAACCCTAAAGAACTTGAGAGGTATTTCCAAGACAGAATAGAGAAAGGACTTGAGGGGATAGTGGCGAAAAAACTGGATGCTTCTTACCAGGCAGGTTCCAGAAACTTTAACTGGGTTAAATTAAAAAGAAGTTATAGAGGTAAATTGGCTGACACCATCGACATTGTTGTGGTGGGATATTTTAAAGGTAAAGGGAAAAGGACTAAGTTAGGCATAGGAGCTTTACTTGGTGCTGTATACAATGAAGAAAAGGATGTTTTTCAAACAGTAACTAAAATAGGTTCAGGGTTGACGGAAGAGAAATGGGTGAAGTTAAGGAAAATACTTGACACACAAAAATCAATTGTTAAACCTGCAAGAGTTGAATCAGTTATTGAACCTGACGTGTGGGTTGAGCCTTTCACTGTATTAACTGTTAAAGCTGATGAAATAACAAGAAGCCCTACTCATACTTGCGGAATGGAGAAAGGAAAAATGGGTTATGCTTTAAGGTTTCCACGCGTAATAGGTTGGGTAAGGGAAGATAAAGGACCTGAAGACATCAACACAGTAAAAGAAATAATTGAAATGTATAATATGCAGTTAAAAAAATGAAAGTTTAAAAGTTTCCTTTGTCCATGTTCTTACATAAATAAATGATTTTGGCAGAGGCTTCCAGCACCTCTATTTTTTCGAAAGCTTCCTTTAAAGTTTCACCTGCGCTGAAAACTCCATGTCTTCGAACAACTATTATTTTATTGTCTCCTAAACCCTTTGAAATTGCTTTTGCTTGTAAATATGTACCTGGTGACCCTTCTACCACTGGAACCTCTCCTAAATGGAATAACCCTTCAACATCTAAAGGTTTAATTTCCTTAGTTTTTAAAGATAAAGCAATAGTGTAAATTGGATGAACATGAATAATTGCTTTTGAACCAGTAACTTTGTAAATTTCTCTATGGGTGGGGAGTTCAACTGAAGCTGAACCATCAAATTCACTTTTCTTTTTTAAAGGAACTTGTACTATGTCTTCAGGAGTTAAATCTTGAAAGGAAACTCCATGTTTTGTTATGTAAATTTGGTCCCCTTCCCTTACACTGATATTGCCCCCGGGCCCTTGGACGTATCCTTTACCGTAAATGATTCTACTCCATTTAACTATTTCGTTCAATGTGGTTGCAGACATTTTCATCTCTCCTTCTCAACTTTTCAACTGTGATTTCATTGTTTCATTGTTTTTCTGTTTTATTGTTTGTTAAATGTAAAGTTTGCGTTTTATTTCCTTAATAAAACTTAATCTTTCGGGTATTTCTCCATTGCTCCTTTTAAACTGTTTAGGTTAGTTGTGAGAGATACAACATCCCCAACAGCCTTTACAAAAGATGTTTTTAAAGAAACATTTAAACTTCCTAATATCTTCCTCCAACCAAGCTCCTTACCTAGTCCTTTATCTATTTTTAATATTAAATCTGTAACTTCCCAAGTGTAAGGGTTAAAAATAATATCTACAACTTCCCCTATTATTTTCGCTTCAGAATCTATGACCTTTTTCCCCTTCAAAAATTGAAAATTCATTTCGTTTTCTACACCCTTTCCTTAATGCTTCCATTTTTAAAATAAATTTTTTCTCTTTCAAAAAACTTTCTGCCTCAAAATTTTTTAAAGCATTGGGAACTTAATGTTTTTTTTGGGTTTTAGTACCAGTTAATTTAATTAAGAGTTTCAGAAACATGAATGAAACATTTATTTTTTCTTATTCTCTCTTTTCTTGAAAAACGTGGGTTTGGCTTTTTTTCTGAAAATTTTTTATTGCTTCCTCCATTATTTTTACACTTGAGGAAGACCCTATTCTCGCTGCACCAGCCTTAATCATCTTCAATGCTTTATTAAGTGTCCTAATTGAACCTGCTGCCTTAATTTTCGCTTTGCCTTTAACTATTTCAGAAATAAGTTTTATATCTTCTTCTTTAGCTCCTTCTGGACCGAAACCTGTAGATGTTTTAATAAACTGTGCCCCTGCTTTAACAGCTAACTTACATATTACTTCTTTCTCCTCCCTTGTTAAGTAACAGGTCTCAATTATCACTTTCACAATTTTTCCTTTAACAGCTTCAACAACTTTCCTTATTTCGTTTTCCAAGTAGCTGTAACTTTTACTTTTTAGTTTGCTAATGTTTATCACCATATCTATTTCGTCACATCCATCCTTAATAGCCTTTCTTGCCTCATAAACTTTTGTTTCTGGGGCGGAATAACCTAAAGGAAACCCCACAACCGTAACAACCTTAACTTTACTTTTTTCAAGTAATTTCTTGGCATATTTTACGTAACAAGGAGGTACACAGACCCCATAAAAACCGTATTTAACTGCTTCTGCACAAACTCTTTTAATGTCTTTCTCTGTAGTGTAAGGTTTCAAGAGTGTGTGGTCGAAAAAAGAAGCTAACTTTTCAGGTGTCAAAGAACCTCCTCCTCTCCTTAAACTTTCTTCACTTAGCTCCAAAAACAAACACAAACCCTTTTAAAGAATTAAAACGTATAAAAGTTTTATGAGTTTAATGTTTTCCCTTTTCAGATACAAAATTTAAGGTTTAAAACACATTAACTTTCTACTTATCTCTAAAATATCATTATTTATGGATTCTTCTACTTGTCGAGAATTAAGAAACATAAAGAGGATAGTTTCAGCGTAAAAGTGGCTAGGACTTAAATGAAAAATGAAGAAGTTAAGGTTTCTCCAAACAGGCATTTAAGAAAAAGGTTTCAATAGGTTTTTTTAGCTTTATTGTCAGTATAACTTTTTGCGGTAGGCGAAGTTTGTACTTTATAGTTAAATTTAGGTAAGGTCTAAGCAGATTCAAAGGCGAAGTAATGTTTCCTTTTATTACTTGTCCTTTAGTTAATAATTCAAGTTCATGGATTCAGGATTTCTTTAATTTTATGCTGTTTAAACAAATCCTGTTTGATCAGTCCACTAATTACCTGAAATTGAGGAATATTAAGTGTTTCTGTTCGGAAAAGGGTAACAACTTGCTCCGCTAAAAACTGTGATCACGGACAGTTACTTACATTTTGAAGAACTATATACTTTTGGATGTCGAAGCCTTTTCTGGCTTAGTGGCTTATTACTCAGTTTATTGGAAATTAAAGAATTATGAAGGTACACCTACAGCATGGAATCTACCATCTGGGTGAGCCTGTCCACATAATTTTGTTTGATGTTTTATTTTTTTCAATTAGGGAAGAATTTACAGTTATTTCTTTATTCTGAGATGATTTTTTAATTAGCATGATAAAAGAATGTTGGCTATAAGGGTTATTGAGGTGAACATAATAGTTAAATAATCTTTTTGTTTATCACTCTTTATTACCCTCCCCTTTATTCACTGCTTCGTCAACCGCAATTTTCAAGCAACAGATTGCAGACAGTTGAAGCTTCTTGTAAAGTGAAACTTGGAGCTTAATTTTCCCGGGATCATGGATATTTAAGTTTTACAGCGGTTTATCCCTACTAAACTAGGTTATAAATTTAAATTTTTGTTAATTAAGAACCAGTTTCAACAACAAGGTCCTCTGGTGTTTTACGTGGAATTTTAAGGTCGTTAAAGTGTGTATCATATGAAACAATACATTCTGCTCCAATGGAAAGAGCTGAGGAATACTGGATGGCGTCGTCCATGTCTAGCTTTCCCTTTAAGGCCAATTTAACAGCTTTAACCTCAACCGATAAACCTGTTAAGAATATATGCAGGCCTTTATATGCAGCAAGACTGCAAAGAAACTTCTTTAGTTCAGTTAATTTTCCAAACCCTTCCATTATCACAATAATTGAATGAACGGTGAAATCAGTTATCACGCCGCTCCGTTTACCGTCTCTAAGCATCCCTAAAAATCTTTTACATGGCTCCTTCCTCCCCCTTGAAAGCAAGACCTCGAGAAATATATTAGTGTCAACTAGGTACATTTCTACCCTCTCTTAAGCCAAAGTTTTTTAACCATGTGCTGCAGCTCCACTGAGTCAATTGGAATTCCTGCCAGTAATCCATCTATCTCCTCAACAGGGTCACCTTCAAACTTTAGAAGTTCATCTTCAACGCTGGAAATCCACCTTAAAAAAGCTTCTTGTGCAGCTTTGCTCAGGGACCCTTTACCAAAACCAAATTTCCTCATAGCCATCTCCCTAAACCTGCGTTCAATACCCTTCTCTATTTGAACTCTCAGCACCATCACCTTAAGTAAATATGGACAAAAATACTTTTATAAATTTTTTCATATGTTAATTGTTAAGTTTATGTAAAACTAGGATGTAAAACTAGTTGCTTTTCTATCAGATGAAAGACCGCAATAAACACATGAGGCTTTGCATCCCTAGAATAGGTTTGTAAAAGGTTTACACAGTACGGCTTTGCATCTCTATAAAATCTCCCTGGGTAAAATTTCAGGGCAATTGCAGCTGCAAAACTAGTTTTTACATACTTAGGTGATTCTTTCCTCTTATCTATGCTGAACTGCATTTCGAGCATTTTTAAAGGGTAGATCAATAATAAATTCTCTTCCGTTTACGTAGAATATTATTTTTAAGAATCTAAAGAAACCCTTTTAATAATTAAAAATTTTCTATGGGGAAATTAAAGGTAAAAGTTAATGTTTTCATATTGCATATCTTTACAGAAAAACTAGCCAAACTACATGCCGTTAAAAAAGCATGTAGTTTTTCTGAAAATTCAAACCATTTCGGAGTTTTTCAAAGTTTAAATAATTAATGTTTTAATTAAAATTGTTTTTAAACTGGTATTAAGTCACAAAAATAGAAACGGTTATCCCTTAAAACAATCTCGCCTATTTTAAACCGTATTTTTTCCCTGAATATTGGCCCATCATACACGAATGTGTGAAATTCTCCTCTTTCACCACATGGATCCACTTTGGAAGGTAATTCAGACAAAAACTTTTTATTGTAGATTCTACCCACAAACTTTTTACTTAGAACTTTTGAGTCAACACATGTTACAATTGCTTTAAATCCGGAATCTATAAACTTGTTGGCCAATTCTGTGGTATCCCTCTTCCACAAAGGAAATACTCCCTTCATCCCTATCTTTAATAAATTACTCTCACGGTATTTTCTTACGTCTTCAAGGAAGATGTCACCAAAAGCAACTGAAAGAACTCCTTGACTCAAATATTTCATTAACACGTTCTCCATTTTCTTTCCATACTCCTCATTTGAAGCGTTCTTTGTAATGTAAACCTTTTCTAATGGAAAATTTAGAGATTCAGCTTGCTTTTCTAAGAGAACTCGCTGAGTACCGTGCATACTTACCCTGTCATAGTCAGCAGTCAAAGTCGTTAACAGTGCAACTATTTCATAGTAATCTTTCATTTCGTGAAGGGCTAAAGCGCTGTCCTTACCTCCGCTCCAATTAAAAACTACTTTTTCCATAAAATTTCACAGGAATACCTTTCTGAAGCTATTAATAAAGAGTTAAATTAAACACTTAATTATGGAATTATCGAAAATGAGTACGTGTTTAAAATTTTTCATTTTTTAATCCTGTATGGAACAATCTTAATGTAGATACTTTAGATGAGGTATTTTTCAGATCTTTTTCTTTGGATCAAAGATTTTTCCATGTTCTATTTCCCTGTAAGTATTTCTTTCAAGAAAGAATTAATATCCCTACTTTTTAGGTTATGTATAATTATTTTGCCTGTTTTAAACAAGGTTAACTCCACGTCTCCAATCTTCCCTTTCCTTATTAGCCCCATCCTAACAGTTTCTCTAAGTTTGTTTGAAACTTTGGAAAGTGCTTCGTCTCTTTTATCAATCCTTAAAGTTACCATGTAATCTCCCTTGTTGGCGCAAGTCTTAGTTGTTCTCATAACGTACTTCTGGACAATGTTTTCCTTAACCATTTCACTCCCCTTTCTTTGAAAAACATAGTACCTCCCTCTTCACTGTACTCTTCTTAAGCCTAAAAATTTAAGTATAGATGAAAAATACGTTAAAAATGTTTTTCATTCAGTTCTTTCTTACTTCTTTTTAGAAATCTTTTAATAAGTTCTTCTTCTTTTAAAGCCAATTTTTCCTCTGAAGTTGTTTCTTTAGGCAACCAAGAAGGTCTTTTGTCGCCATAATACTTTCTTATTGCTCTTCTTAATGAGCCAACAGCTAATATTCCACAATGGTACTTTATAGAGGGTAAACCGCCAAGTTCGTCTGATATTTTCCTCCAAGTTATTTTCCAAGCTTCCTCCACTTTCTTCCCTTTAATCATCTCTGTTAAAACACTTGCTGCAGCAATATTAGCGGCGCAACCGTAACTTTCAAAAGTGGCGTTTAATATTTTACCATCCTCTATTCTGAGGTAGAGTGTTATCATGTCTCCACAAGCCGGGCTTCCTGCTGTTGCATAAACTGTTGCGTTCTCCATTCTGCCTAAATTTTTCGGGTTTCTGAACAATTTAATCACTTTTCCACTATAAGGTAGAGGTATGCGTGTTGACAACTTATTTTCAGTCCTCCTTAACTTTTAATTGCACTTATTTTTCTTAATCTCTTAATTGATTTAGGAATGACTTTAAGTGTGTATTCTATATCTTCTCTTTTATGGAAACGCATTAATTTAAACAAAACGCTTCCATGTGCTTCTTCATATTTTCTACCAATGGCTAACAGAACATGACTTGGTTCAAGCACTCTGCTTGTACAAGCACTTCCACTTGAAACGTAAATACCATGTAAACTTAATTCTACAGTCACAGCTTCCCCTTCAACCCGTAAAAAACTTATATTGGCATTATCTGAAACTCTTTTGTTTCCTAAAGGGCCGTTAAGTAAAGTGTCAGGCACTTCCTCCAGTATCCCCTTTATCAATTTATCACGTAAATTCTCTAAATACTTATTGTACTCTTTAAATTTTTTAAAAGCTAAAGATGAAGCTTTAGAAAAACCCATTATTGCAGGTACATTTTCAACTCCAGGCCATAAAGGCTGTGAAGAAAGTGAACCATAAATTATTTTTTCAACTTCTACTCCCTTCTTTACATAAAGTGCCCCGGCTCCACGAGGTCCATGAATTTTGTGGCTGCTGAGGGTTAACAAGTCTACCCCTGTTCTTTTAACGTTTAAAGGAGTCTTTGTGTAAGCATCTGAGGCGTCAGTGTGAAAAATTGTTTCAGGGTTTTTGTCTTTCACTATTTCCACTATTTCTTTTAATGGTTCAATCGTTCCGATTTCATGATTAACAGCCATTATGCTGACAAGTAAAGTATTTTTGTTCACTGCAGAACTTAACTTGTCAAGGTCAACAAACCCCTCTTTGTCAACAGGGATCTTTATAAGTTTAAAACCTTTTCTCTGCAACTCTTCACAGGGAAACATGACACTGTAATGCTCAATCTCCGAAATAATTATCTCTTTACCCTTGGTTTTGTTTGCCAAAGCTGTACCGGTTATTGCTAAATTGTTTGCTTCAGTGAAGTTATGAGTGAAATTGATTTCTTCTGGGAATTCAGCACCTATGCTTTTCTTAATTTGTTCTGAAGCTTCATAAATTGCTTCATAAGCCTCCCAACCTGGCCTATTTGTTATTGAGGGGTGTCCATAACCATATTTGTTAAAGTAAGGAAGCATAGCTTCAACTACTTCCGGCGGAACCCATCCTGAATTTCCATTATCGAAATAAACTTCTTTTTCAGGCTTACCATGGGCTTGAAGTAAACTTTCAGCACCATCAACCTTTTTCATTTTTAGGCATCTCCTCCTTTTCTCTCAGTTTCCTTAAGAAACATTAAAGAGGGTGAAAAATCTCTATATCCCTTAAAAGCCACTTCTATAAAAGGGAAGTTTGGAAATATATAATTAATGGAAGTGTTTTGGTATTTCAAAATCATTTCAGAATTATTCTTGTGGAATTAATTATTGTTAATAAAGCAACTCCTACATCAGCGAAAACAGCTTCCCACATAGTTGCTGTCCCAAGTGCACCTAAAACTAAAAATATTGTTTTAATAATCAATGCAAAACTTATGTTTTGCCAAACTGTTTTTCTTGTCTTCTTTGCAATTTTAATTGTTTCAATTATTCTTGAAGGTTCGTCAGTAAGTAAAACTATATCTGCAGCCTCTATTGCAGCATCTGACCCTAAAGCCCCCATGGCTACACCTACATCTGAACGCACCAGCGCAGGAGCATCATTTACTCCATCTCCTACAAAGGCTATTAACCCCTTCCCTTGCTTTTCCTTCATTAACTGTTCAAGCTTCTCCACTTTTTGGTGCGGCAGAAGCTCAGCAAAATATGTGTCCAAACCAAGTTCTTGAGCAACTTTCCTTGCTGCTTGAGAATCATCTCCAGTAACCATGACTTGCCTTTTTACTCCTAATTTTTTAAGTTTTTTAACTGTTTCTTCAGCATCCTCCTTAATTTCATCTGAAATAACAATGTACCCCATGTAAGTATTGTTAAGGGCTACATGAACCACTGTTCCTTCAACTTTACACGTGTCATGGTGGATTTTTTCTTTGTGAAGCAATTTATCGTTTCCAACTAATGCAAGTTGATGGTTCACTTTTGCTTTTACGCCATACCCTGGAATTTCTTCGTAACTTTCTATTGTGGTTTCATCTATTTCCCCATTAAAGGCTTCAAGTATGGACTGAGCAATAGGATGGTTTGATTGACTTTCTAGTTGCGCTGCTAACTTTAAAACTTCCTCCTTCAAAAAATTGTTTTTAGGCACTACCTTCACAACTTTAAACACACCTTTAGTTAGGGTGCCTGTTTTATCCCAAACAACTGTGTGAAGGTGATTTAGTCCTTCTAAGAAGTTTGAACCTTTAATCAGTACTCCTCTTTTAGAAGAAGCCCCTATTCCTCCAAAAAAACCCAAAGGAATTGAAATAACTAAGGCACAGGGGCAAGAAATGACTAAAAAAGTGAGGGATCTATATATCCACTTAGATAAATCTTCTTCATAATTGAACAAAGGCTTAAAAATCGGTACAGTGCTAAGTACTACAGGTACAAAAACTAGGAGAAAAGCCCCTAAAACTACTGTTGGAGTGTAATATTTCGCAAATTTAGTGATAAATTGTTCAGTAGGGGCTTTTCTAGCAGCTGCGTTCTCTACTAACTCCATTATTTTAGCCACAGTGGATTCACTAAATTTCTTAGTTACTTGAACAATTAAAAGACCTGTCTTGTTTATCATTCCTGAAAGTATTTTGTCTCCTGGTTCTACTTTCTTCGGCACAGGCTCCCCTGTTAAGGCTGAAGTATCTACCATTGAATAACCACTTAACACGACACCGTCAAGTGGAACTTTTTCTCCAGGCTTAACAATAATTACATCCCCCACTTTTACATTCTTAGGGTCAACTTTCTTCGTTTTTCCGTCCATTTTCAAATTTGCGTAATCTGCCTTTATCTCGATCAAAGACTTAACAGCTCTCCTTGACTTGTTTAAAGCAGAATTTTGAAGCAGTTCACCGACTTTGAAAAAAAGCATAACTGCAACAGCTTCTGGGAACTCCCTTATCGCAAAAGCACCAGCGGTAGCCACAGTCATCAAAAAATTCTCATCAAAAATTCTTTTACGAAAAATATGTTTAACAGCCTTTTGCACAACATTTCCTCCAATAATAAAATAACTTAACAGAAATAGGGAAAATTCTTCAGGTAAAGGTAACTTTAACGTTAAAGCTCCTACATAAATTAATGCTCCCAAGACAAGAGTTAACACTTCCTTTTTTACATTAAATTCTTTCTCATCTATCCCCCTTCCCATTTCTATCACAGACCCTCTCTATAAATTTTCTTTAACCCTTCATAGTCTCTATGGACTAGAAATTTTCCTGCTTGAAATAAAATTAAAACAAGCAGAACAAGCCTTGAAACTTCTCTACTTTTCCTCCCCTAAAAAACAAAGGAATGGAAGATTCACTGAAGCTACGACACCACTTACCTCCTGTAAAGGCACTGAACGTTACTTTATATTAATTTAATGCTAAAACATAATCAAAAAATATTAATATGAAATTAATTCCTTTCTAAAAATTAATAACGAGAATGAAACATTGAGTGGGGAAGTATGACAGTCGTAAGTATAACTCTTCCTTCCCAGCTTTTAAGAAAATTCGAGGAATTTATGGAGCTGAGAGGATACTATAGTAGGTCAGAAGCTTTCAGAGATGCCATTAGGAATTTAATGTCTGAATGGGAGTTTCAAAGGCTTAAGAATGAAAAAGTAGCTGCTACAATAATGGTCACAAACAACCAATCCCAGAAAGAAGTAAATCTCAAAATGGCAAAACTAAGACATGAATTTGAAGATATAATAGTGGAAAATATACATAGACATCTAAACCATAAATACTGCTTAGAAATTTTCATAGTTGAAGGGGAACATTCAAGAGTTCTTGAATTAACAGGAAGGATAAGAGGAATGAAAGGTATACTGCAAATTAAAACAGTTTTCATGCCCCTTTAATTGCGCTTCTTCTCCTTCAAAAGGCCCTTTGTTCTTAGGTTGCATGTTTTTCAAATGAAAGTTCTCTAAAAAGTATTTCATCACAAAAATTTTGAGAGAATCTGGAGGGAAGTTGGTGAAATGTAAGTGGCCCCTGTTTCTAAAGTACTCCTTTTGAAGAATAGAAGCCTTTCATTTTGGGTGAAATTTATTGTTTTGGTAAGGAAACATGGTTAAACAGGTTAATGATTGTTAAGACAGGTCTTTAGGGATTAGAACAAGTAAAAACATGTAGTTTAGTTATCATGAGTAAGTGTGCTTTACTGCTCAACACAATATCCAAAAAAGCAGTTAAGGCATTATATCAAGCTTTAGGAATAGGTTTTTTCAGTTATTCAATATCCTGTATATCTTGTATACTCAAAATCACTTCTTCCTTCTCATAGACCTTCTGTAAAACTGGTAAATAAAGCCAAAATACTACAGAAACAAATACCGTATATTAAAGTCCATATTATCCATTCCGTCTCCGCACAAACTCATCTTTAATAAAACATTTTATTTCCTTAGATAAAAGGGAAAAGGGGAACCAATAAGTTTTTATAGTTAAATCAATGTTTTTGGAGGCTCAAAGTAAGAACATTGAAGGGGTTTTCATATTTGGAACAGTATAAACTTAAGGCAAGGTTTAAACCCTATGTTTTTGCATCCTTTAGGGAGAATGTTTTCCAAGGATGGTTTCTAATCGCATTTGCATTCATGGTAGGTTTTACTCTACATCTTCTCTTTTTCTCTTTTTCTTTACTTATTCCCGATGTAATGGCTGATTTAAAACTGACTCATACGCAAATGAGCCTTGTAGTCTCCATTTGTGTATTTTCCATTATTCTCTCCAGAATTTTTTGGGGGTACTTAAGTGATTTAATCGGTTTCTCAACCACTATGAAAGCTGCATTGTCAATCACTGGTGTGTTTAGTTTATTGAGAGGTTTTTCTTCCAGCTACGAACTTCTCCTGCTTTATCAGTTCTTTTTGGGTGTGGGTTTAGGAGCAGTTATACCTTGTCTTTCAAACCTTGTGAAGAATCATTTCCCTGAAAAAAGCGGTTTAGCTACTGGTTTATATGTTTCAGGTTTTCCGTTAGGAGAAATTATAAGCTTCACTTTAGTACCTTTCCTAATGGACATGTACAATGACTGGAAATTCGTTCTCAGACTGTTCGGTTTATGGGGTTTAATTGTAGCTTTATTTTGGCTTCTTCTTCCTAAAAAACCGAAAAGGGCCGGTGATGGAGAAAAAATGAAGGAGTTTGATAAAAAAACTTTAGTTAAACTGTTTAAGTTTAGAGAAACCTGGATTCTTTCACTAGCTTGTGTCTTTGTTATGGGAAACTATGATACACTTTGCACGTGGACACCTTATATCTTGGAATTAAGAGGGTTTCCTTCAGAAGTTTCAGGTTTAATTTCTTCAATGCTTCCTATAGGGTTCCTTTTATCAAGTCCAGTTACAGGTTTTCTTTCCGACAGGATTGGCTCAAGAAGGAACTTTGTGTTTTTGCTTTCACTCCTAAGCGGCCCCCTAATCTTCTTCATTTCTTTACTTCAAAGTTTCCCTTTATGGATTGCAGCTTTCATGTCAGGTTTCTCATTAACAGGAGCTATGACCCTCATATTTGTTATGCCCCTAGATTTTCCTGAGACAAGGAAACTTGCAGGGACAGCGCTGGGAGTGATTTCTGCAATTGGTAACGTGGGTACACTTACATTCCCTTTGATAACAGGTTTGATACTAGATGTCACCAATTCTCCCTTAATTGCCACTTTAACCCTTGGCTTAATGATTGAGACAGTCCCCCTTATAATGTTATTTTCAAAACCTGTGTGTTGTTCATGCCAGGTAAAAACCTAAGTTTCAGAAAAAGAGCTTTTCTGTTTTTCCTACAAACTACTGCCTGTTGATATTCTTCCAAAAAAGGTTTCTTGTACTGAACAAAAAACAAATTATTTTTGAAAATAGAAACTTTTTCTTAAGATTCTTAAAAATTTTTAAAAATTTATTGAAAAAGAAAAGATGAAGTTTGTTACAAAACAGAAAATTTTATAAATAAGTAGCATAAATTTTTATTTTGTGACACCAAGAGGTTTTTAAAATGTTAAACAATAAAACTGCAAGAAGAGTCCTTCTCGCCTTAGTTTTAACTTTCACATTTTCCATGTGCAATTTTCAATTTATTAAAGTTGAAGGGGAAAAGCCGTTAGTGGTGTGTACTACAACTGTCTTATCCAGTATTGTTCGAGACCTTGCAGGTGACAAAGTAAAAATTGACGTGATAGCTTCTCCTGCTGTTTGCCCCGCACATTATGATGTTAAACCAAGTGATGTTGAAGCCTTTAAAGAAGCTGAACTCATACTTATGCACGGGTTTGAACCTTGGGTTAGTGAGCTTAAACAGGCGTCAGGGAGTGCAGCACCAGTAGTGAAAATAAAGGGGTCATGGAATAACCCTGAAGCTCTGAAAAAACTGTATAGTGAAGTTTCTCAAGTCCTTAGCCAGAATTTAGGGATCAACTTATCCATGAAATTGAAATCTTGTTTGCGGAGCATAGAGGAAGTAAATTCCTGGCTTAAAAATTTTGCAAATAAGAACAGCTTTAAAGGGAAACCTGTAGCATGTATGATGTTCCAGAAAGGGTACATAAATTTCTTAGGTTTCAAGGTAGTTGCTGTCTACCCCCCACCGGAAACAGTATCAGCCAAACAATACGAGTCGATAATAAAGAATATGACAGAAAACCATGCTGTACTTGTGGTGGACAACATGCAAAGTGGAAGCGAATTAGGGAAGAAAATAGCTTCAGAGACAGGTGCAGTAGAAATTGCCTTGTCAAACTTCCCAGGAACAGCTCCCAAGTTAAACAACATGACTGAAGTAATGAAGTGGAACGCTGAAAAAATAGCTGAAGCGCTGGAAACAGCGGAAGTTAGAGGTGAACTTAACAATGCAATTAAGAAGGTTGAAGAATGGAGAACCGCTACTTTTGCAGCCTCAATTATAGCAATTATTGAATTAATTGTCTTAGCTGCTTTAATTTTACGCAGGAGGAGATAAAAATCTCCATAAAATCCTTTAAAGAGAAGAAAGAACAGATGCAAGGGTTCCACGGGTTAAGTTTGAGTGAAGCTGCAGCTTTTCATGGCCATAAAGGGCCTTGGCTGGTTCTTGGGTACAGAGTTGGTTTAAGAGCTGTTGAAGTATTAAAACCAGAAACTGAGCATGATCTTAATTGTTTAGTAAAAACTCCTCTAAAAACCCCCTACACATGTGCCATCGACGGTGTTCAAGCTTCAGCTAGATGTACACTTGGGAAATTAAACATTAAACTGGAACGTTCAGATGTTGGAGAAATAAAATATATCTTTACGAACAATAAGACAAGGGAGAAAATTGGATTTAAACTTAAGCCTGAAATTAAGAGAAGAATAAAGGAAATTCTAACCATGAAGGGTTTAGAAGGGGCAGGTGAATGGGTCGCTGCACAGCCTTTCCATGTACTTTTCGAGGAGAAACCGTGAAACTAAAAAATGTATGGGTTACTTACTCCGGGGCCAACCTTCCGGCTATTCAAGATATAACCCTCACTATCCCCTCCAAAAAGCTTGTGTTAATCACGGGTCCAAATGGAGCTGGGAAAACCACGCTACTAGAAACATGCCTAGGTTTACTTAAAGCCTTTAAAGGAGAAGTTTTCCTTTTTGGTATTAACACAAAAAGTAGAAGCGTGGTAAATGTAAGGAAACTTTGTGGATACGTTCCTCAAGACTTCATAAAACCTCCTTTCGAAAGCTATACTGTTAAACGTGTAATACAGTTCGGTTTAGCTCCCTACAAATCAATCTTTGAACAATTAACCAAAGAAGAGGAAGATCTTGTTCAGGAAGTTGCGGAGATACTTGACATAAAAAACCTTCTTGCTGAACCCGTAGGTACACTAAGTGGTGGACAGCAGCAAAAAGTTGTGATTGCAAGAGCCCTTGTGAGGAGGCCTAGGGCATTATTCCTTGATGAACCCTTTTCAAGTCTAGATAAAGAGAGCAGGAAACTTGTTTCAAATGTTCTAAAGGGCTATGTAAAGGAAGAAAAGGCTACTGCACTCATAGTTAGCCACGACACCAATCCAGTGATCAATTTAGCTGACGCAGTTATTGAAATGAAGGATGGAAGAATCGTTGAAACTCAAGGTCTATAAAGATTTTAAGAGGAAAGGACTGAAGTGCTTGAGTTACTAGCTCTTTCATTTATCGCGGCTGTGTTAAGTGGAGGACTTTGTGGAGCTATTGGCTTCCATGTTCACCGCCTTAAAATAACAACGTTAAGTTTTAGTGTAGCACATGCTGCATTGGCAGGAGCAGCTGTTGGCCTTATTTTAGGGTTGGATCCTATCTACTCAGCTATGGGGGTTGCAGTAATTTCAGCTTTAATTCTTGGTTTCTTGCTCACTCGAGTCAAATATGGAGGGGAACTTCTAAGCATGACTGTTTTTTCAGTGTGTTCAGCTATTGCCCTTTTTGCAATATACCTTTCTAACACCCAGGTTTTAGCTACCTCCTCTATATCAGTGATTTTGTGGGGAAGCCTTCTTGCTGTAACTTTACAAAAGCTAACAATACTTCTCTTAGTCACCTTCACTTTTATATTGTATATATTAGCTTACAGAGTACATATAGACTCAATTCTATATGATAAAAAATTAGCTGAAGCTGAAGGGCTTAACATTTACAATCACACTTTGGCAATTTTGTTTTTTGCAGGAATGGCTATAGCATCCACTTTAAAACTTACTGGTGGCTTTTTGGTTTTCACTCTCCTCTACAACCCTGTTGCTGCATCTTTCCAACTTACAAAGAAGGCTTACCTTCAATTGCTTTACTCCTCTCTATTAGGTTCCTTCTCAGCTTCTTCCGGCTTGATAGCAAGTTACTTCCTGGACTGGCCTGTTGGCGCAACAATTGCAATTCTCTCCTCAATTATTCTATTACTTTCTTTCTTGATGGGAGAATTGAAGAAAGAAGAAGCCCTAAAAGATATATTGAAAAAGAGGAATAGAATTAATTCTGTTTAAAGACTAAAAATAACTGTGTAGAGCCAAAGATAGACACTAAACCTTTTCTGGTAAAGTGTTAAAAAGTGAAGAAGCTGAGTGCTCCTTTTCCAAATGTTTACATAGACAGGATCAGATTTGCTATTTTTCTAGCTTCAGAAACGCTTTTAGCTCCCCTCACCAGCACCCTTCCATTTGTTAATACAGTAACGTTGTATTGGTTATAGTTTAACAGGAGATACTGGTTACTTCTCGTTTTGACTTTCACATAAGGGTTTTTGGAAAGATTTAAGGAAAGGTGTGCTAAATCAATGCTCCCTTTCCCCTCTAATCTAACTTGGTAAGTGTCAACCCCGCAAAGAGGGGATGCTTTTGTCCATGTCTTGCCTTCCAAGTATTCAAATTTCCTTTTAACGCAAGTTTTACAGTTCATGTTTCTAGAAACTTTAACTAAATCTAAAGAGAAATTTCCAAGTTCGAAAACCAATAATTTATTTTTTAGATTTTCACCGTAACCTGTTAAGTACTTTATTGCTTCTGAAGCTGATAACACACCTACAAAACCTGGAGCTGGGCCTATAACCCCTACTGTTGCACAAGTACCGATTGTTCCTGGTTTAGGAGGCTCCTCCATTAAACATCTTAAGCAAGGTGTTTCTTGGGGCTGGATAAACATAAAAAGCCCTCTATCTTGAATAGCTGCAGCATAGGTAAATGGTTTGTTATGTTTCACGCAAACATCATTCAGTAGAAATCTTGTTTCAAAATTATCTGTTGCATCCAAGACAAGGTCTGAACCTGTGATAAATTCTTCAGCGTTAGCTGGATTGAATTCGTCACTTAAAGCTTCGATTTCGATCTTAGAATTCAATTTCGATAATCTTTCTTTTGCAGCGTAAGCTTTAGGCTTTCCCAAATCTTCCTCTGTATAGAGTATTTGCCTATGAAGGTCGCTTAAGGAAACTAAGTCTCTATCTATTAGCTTTAAGTTTACCCCTGCACCTGCTAAATAAAAAGAAGCCACTGAACCTATCCCTCCTAAGCCCAAAATTGCTACCGTGGACTCCACCAGCTTTTTCTGTCCATCTTTCCCAATTTTAGACATCACCATTTGCCTTGAATACCTTTCCAAAAAATCCGTTATTTTTTCCAACGAAGAACCCCACTTAAATAACTCTGAATCTTTTATTTTCGAAACCTTAAAACTTCCCCGTTTCACTTATTGAAAAGCGCTTTCTTTTAATACTTTCTCAACACTTTCACTGATTTCCCTTTCACAATTATAAAAACCTACTTTTTCGGAGAAAGTATTTTCAAGTTTTTAATCATTAAAAACTTTATAACCTTCTATGACCGACTGAAACATCGAAAAGGGAAGATTTTATGTCCTTTACTTGTTATAATTTTGTCTTCTGGTCCGTGCCAACAAACAAAGAGAACATATTTTTTCAGAGGTAGAAAACGGTTCCTTTGATTCGGAAATTTCCTTTGCAGCTTTTTTTATTTCTTTTAGTACT
>JAOZFT010000040.1 GCA_027492035.1 Thermoproteota archaeon | reverse complement strand
TTAACAAGTTTATTATGTCGCTTTTAATGGAAGATATTTCTTTGCTTAATTCTCTAATTTCTTTCCTTAACTCGTCTATTCTCTTGTTTAAAGTTTCAAATTTGTCGTCTATTCTTTTATTTGTCTCGTCTATTCTCTTGTTTAAAGTTTCAAATTTGTCGTCTATTCTTTTATTTGTCTCGTCTATTCTCTTGTTCAAGGTTTCAAATTTGTCGTCTATCCTCTTGTTTGTCTCATCTATTCTCTTGTTTGTTTCGTCTATTCTCTTGTTCAAGGCTTCAAATTTGTCGTCTATTCTCTTGTTTGTCTCATCTATCCTCTTGTTTAAAGTTTCGAATTTGTCGTCTATCCTCTTGTTTGTCTCATCTATTCTCTTGTTCAAGGTTTTGTTCATGTGGTCTAGGAGGAGGAGGGTTACTTCGCTGTCAGTAATCTTTTTCCCAGCTTTAACCTTTTTTATTATTCTTTCAACTGCTTCGCTTAAAACTGCTTCAAGTAAAGTAGGAGCTAATGAAACAGCAGCTTCCTCAACCATGCAATTCCCCTACATCTACTCAATTTCACAATTAAACTTAAAAAACTTTTCTCTAAAAAAATTTTTAAAGCTAGTTTTAACAATGCTTTCATCAAAACTTGGAAGGTAAGGTTTCAACGAATTTTAAGGCTAAATGACGAATATAAGTGGTTTTAACCCTTTATGAGTCTTTAAGATAGTGAAAACAGGGCTTGGCGTACCTGTATAGCTTAAAACCATGATGCAGGGTGCAGATTTGTTTTCTTCACATTTATAATTATTTTGGTGGGTTAAGCAGTTTTAATGTTTTTCAACTGGTCTTCTCACTCCAGCATTGCAGTTCTACTTCTTTTCAAAACACATTTTGGGGTTATCTTTTAACCTCCAAACTCCTCCTTTGTAGTTTGGCAGTAGTCTTATGGGAGCCATTAGCTCTCTGTTCACAAGCACTTCACATTGCCTCTCACACATACGGCTTTATCCTTCCCCTACTTTGTTTCCCTGCCAAGTACATGTACCTTTACCTTCACTAAGCCTAGTTCTCGGACAACGGGGTGTATGCTTCCATAAACTGTGTAGTTTACGCTTAGCTTAGCATGCTCAACATTGAAATCTAAGAGGTTTGCCAGTGGAATCGGTAAACTGATTTTAGGTTTTCCTGCTCTAAAAAAGTTGTTCATATATGTACTTGTAACTTCTTCTTTAAGGATCTTAGCTTCCTTACTTTCACCTTAATCCACAAATGTATATCTCTATTCAGCCCTCTAGAAACCTTACATTTCCTTAGGTTCCCTCCCCCATAGATGTACATGTGTTTATATTCCAATCTACTAGTTAACTTCGGTATCCCTTTGCGGGTCTTTTCTTTTTCCATCTAAACCTTTACGGTGCCGCGGTGATTAGTTGCCATGATTCCCACTTATGTTTAACCCTATTTTATTTAATATTCTCTCCTCCACACTTAAAGTTCTTGATTTCAGATGTCTTTGAAAGTAGGTGTCATTTTGACTTGTCAAAGCGGTATTGGTTGGCGGTGTAAAGTAGCTGAGTTACAGCTTTTTACACCATGGAAAATTTGGGGGTCTGGGAAATGAGCTGGGTCTAGTTTTAAACAGGGTTGTTTATGTTGTAAAGGGTTTTCACTAGTGTGGTGTTTAAAGTTACCAGCGGACGGCCAAATAGAATCTACCAATTTCCTTGATTACATTAACGTTTCCAGGTGGTTTCCCCTCTGCCTTTAAGTATATGAATAGGGCTGGTTTCTCATGTTTTATTGCTTCTAAAACAGGTTTTAATTGTTTTGGGTTTAATGCCTCACCGTACATGGGTAGATCTGTTTTCTTACCTGTAAATACATATATCATTTCACCTATCCATCCTTTATTAACATGTACACATTTTATTTCCTTGAATTTTGAGTTTATCAGGGCAACTAAGACTTTTATGTCTTCCCCAAGGATGGAGTAGTCTTTTTTGAAGGGGGTTTCAAGTTCTGATCTTAATCCACTAGGTATGAAACCTGCTTTAAACTCCTTCATTGAGAGCATAGCCACTGGTTGTGTTAGTAGGGCTCCGCATAGAAGCATTAATGTAAGCATTGTCTTTGTTTTGTTTGAACTCTTTGAAAGGTTGTGGAGTGGAATTAGAGCTAGCATTGCCCAAAGCACCGATGAATGAGCCCAAAACCTTAATCCATAGAGTATAAAAGCTGGAGTGAAACCTAAAAGACATGAAATTGAAATGATGCCTGTGTTGTCTTTGCATTGAAAAGTTTGAAAAGTTCCTATTAAGCCTAGAACTGTGCACACTGAGAGTATAACAGGCCATGTCCCCCTGATTAAACGAACCCCTATACGCAGCCATTCATAGTTGAAGAGTACATGTAACCCCCATGGAAGGAATAAAATA
>JAOZFT010000036.1 GCA_027492035.1 Thermoproteota archaeon | reverse complement strand
TCAAGGTCTCCTCCATAAATTTATCAAGCTTTTCACTTAACTGTACAGTTGACTTATCTAGGGCTGAAATCGCCGATGCTGCATGTAACGAATAGTACAGTGAAACACTGGCTATTACAATTGCAATTAACATGAAGGCAATTAACAGGTAGTCTATTTTCCTTTTCAATCCCTACACCTCATACACTTATATATGGTTGGATTATCCATCCATATATAATTCCATCCATATATAAATTTTTATGTACTACAACTCCCTGTGTTTCTGATTAACCCCCCCAGTTTTAGAAGCCTCGCTCTCAACAGCTTTACAGGGTGAGTGTGATTTCAACTAAACAGTTTTGAAGGAGTTACTGACCTTAAAGTTTCTCTAAAGAGGGGAACCCTTTTCCTCCCTCTCCGAGCATCTTCTACAGAGTAACGATTAAAAGTATACCCTCCTCTTTATTTGTATCCTCCACAGAGAGATGTTACCTAATAGGGGTAAGGACAGATCTTGCTGAGAGATTTTTACAACAAGCCGCTTTAAAGGAAGGCTACACAACAATCATGGAGAAGGTGGCGACGGGGACATTACCTAGAAGGATATTTGCAGATGTAGAGTGGAGACCAAAAGCTGTTGAAATAGCTGATAAACTTAACGAAGATGTAAACTCCCCATGCCATGGACTTATACGCCCTCCAAACGTTAAGCAACCAAGGGCCACAATAAGACAGAAATCATTCACGGATTCTCTTGAACCTATCTTGAAGCATCCAGACTTTAAAGATTTAGATGTAGATACCCTTGTGAAGGTTCTTAACAATTTCTGGAACGCTATTAAAGACTTAATGAGAGATGCGTTTATTTCACCTAAAGATTACGTAGTTCAAAAAACCACCGGGGCTTTCGTTTTTAATGGGCTTCTCCCGACAATTGCCAAATATTGCAGAGATCCACATACAGGTCAATACATACTCACCTATGGAAAACTGAGAGACTTCCTCTTTAAACTTATGGATTCAAAATACTTAAAGGCTGAAGAGTGGAAGGCTAGCAGAAAAGGTATGCCAGGCGGCGCTGTGGCCATGATGGGAACCAGTCAGAAAACCTTTAGAACTCTTAGAAGCATACTTGAAAAGGAAATTGAAGACAGAATAAAAAAGTGGAAACGGTGAAGAAGAGAGTTCAAGTTTAACCATGAGGATCGATATACCCCACAAACCTTTGAGACAACTGCCGTGAAGTAGTTGAGGCCAATTGATGTGAAGGCTGCATCAATAACCATTAAAACAACGCTTCTACCCCACTTCTCAGTTCTAAGACAATCGCAATGCCCCTTTAAACCAGATACCTTACGCATATAGCCATCAGATATATTCTTTAACCAGGACGTTTATTCTTCCACACTAAACTCAAATTCGATTTACTTAATGAGTAATATATCTTTTGCTCTTAAGTAAGCACATGGGTTTACACTATGGAAAAATTATAAGGCTAACCAAGTTAAGTTAATAGTGGTGAGTTAGGATGGCTAGGGAGTACAAGGGGCTGTCAGCCAAGATAATTAAGCTTCTTGAGGAAGACCCTGGACAAGCCGTTAAGGACTTAGCTAAAAAGCTAGGTGTGAATAGGAGTTATCTATCAGGGTACTTAAAGGCTTTAGAAGACCAAGGATATGTTAAGTCTAAGAGAATAGGGCCTGCAAGGGTATATTTTAACAGAGAGCAGGGGTAGAAGGTGGTAGAAATGAGTTTAGACCGTTTCATACCGAGGAAGATATCTAGAGAGGAATTAAGCTCTCTGGTTGACAAGGCTGCTGACTTGGTAAGGACGGCTGTGGATTACAAGTTCATCCTCGTGTTACTATTCTTGAAGAGGCTTAACGATGTTTGGAAAAGTGAGAAGGAGAGGATAAAGGAGAGGATAATCAAAGAAATAGGTTTACCGGAGAGGGAGGCTGAGGAGGAGGCTGAGAAGACCCTAGAGGTCTCCCACATATTCACTATCCCTAGGCCTTGCCTCTGGGATGAGATAACGAAGGACGTTAGAAAGCTTCCCGAGAGGCTTGCCAATGCGATAGGTGAACTAGCTAAAAGGAATAAGGAACTGCAGGGTGTTATTGATAGAGTTGATTTCCTGGAGTTCGCAAGGAGTCAGGGGAATAGGGAGCTTCTGAGACAGCTTGTCGAGCTTTTCAACACGTATAATTTAAGCAACGAGTATGCTTCTCCAGATGTCCTGGGGGGTGCTTACGAGCATATACTCATGAGGTTTGCACCTACAAGGGCAAAGGAAGGCGAAATATACACGCCTAGGGAGGTCATAAGGCTGCTCGTTGAGATCCTAGACCCTAAGCCTGGTGAGAGCGTTTATGACCCCCGCCACGGATCAGGTGGAATGCTGATAATCTCCTACCTATACGTGGCTGAGAAATATGGTGAAGAGGAGGCTAGGAGGCTTTTCCTATACGGACAGGAGAGGAGCCCAACAATCTACGCTATAAGCTGGATGAACCTACTCCTACATGATATTAAGAATGCCAATTTAGCGAGAGAAGACACCCTCGACCACCCCATGTTTAAAGAGGGAGGAAAGTTAAAGCAGTTCGACGTAGTTATGGCTAACGTTCCATGGAACCAGGATGGGTATGGAGAGGACAGGCCTAAAAAAGCCGAGTTTGGATGGAGATTCCGCCTCGGCTATCCACCTAAGAACACCGCTGACTGGGCTTCGCTGATTTAGATGGATTCTCAAGAGTAGTAGATATGAAAGAGGTTAGGGATAATGATTACAACTTAAATGTGGCACTCTACGTAATGCCAGTTGAGGAAGAGGAGCAGATAGACATCGCTCTAGAGTTCTCCGAACTAAAGAGGTTGGAGGAATATATCTCTCAATTAACTCAGATACTTGGTGATTAAGATGAGAGAAAAAGAGTACTATGTGATTATTAAGCAAAAATTTGAGGAATTATTTAGGTCTAAGGGAGTAAAGCCGTATCTTGAAATAACATCCAGTAAAAAGTTTAGTAATAAGTTGAAAAGCAAGATTCCAGACTATCGCCACATAATTTTCTACTTCCTTAAAGAAATAGCACCAGATATTACAGGCTTCATCGTTAAAAATAGTTGGACTGAGTTTGTCGTGATTGAAGTTAAGAAGGAGCAGATAAAATTAGACCATATCTATCAAACAAGGAAGTACGCTGAACTTTTCGATGCAAGATTTGTATTTCTCGTTTCAACAGAGGAAATTCCAAAGGAGATAAAGAGACTGTCAAAAGTGATTTATTCTTTATTATCACTACCTGCCTATAGAAATTTAGTTCTAGTTTACTTCAATGAGGAAGATCAATCCTTCCATGAGTGGTATCCTGAGAATCCCTTTGAGAATGAGTACTATTGGCGATAGCTATGTACAAGGTCAACATAAGATTTCACAGGGAGGAGAAATTTAAAGAAACACCAATCAGTAAAATTCCAGAAGATTGGGAGTTTACTAGATTAGAAAACATTATAGCGGATATTTATTATGGCGTTACTGCGAAAGCTGTAGAACAAAGAACAAATCTGAGAATTTTATAATTCCTTCCCCGAACTCTTTAACTGTTTCATCCATCCCCATAACAGTAACCTTACTTTTCAAGCTGAAAGGGTCCTGATATTTTATAAAATATAAAATTTATATATTGAATAAGAGGGATAAATCGTAACGTTTATAAAAACTAACTTAAAAATCAGCTCCAAAAGGCATATGTAGCGACGACGTAGCGTAGAGAGGATCGCACTTAGTTTTAATAAAAAGACCGAGAAACTTAGCAAAATAAAAAGGAAAATAGTTAAGTTTTACCTTTAATCCCTTTCCAGAATAAAAGCAAAATATTAATTTATATTTGTTTTACCGCTAACTTTATCAGGTTGTCTTTCGGTGTGAAATGTGAAGATTAAATTTACAGGCGACTTGTTCTCTGTTTTTAGAGAAGTTGAACCTGTAAGGAATATCTGGGCATCTGTTGCATTTATTGATAAAGAAGGTGTTGATTTCCTCCATGAAACCTTAAACTCTGAATATAGAGGCAGAATTTTAGCTTCTCTTAGTGGTTACGCCGCTGAACCTTCAGCTTTAAAGACACTACTTGACTTAGGGTTTGAAGTCAGGGTTTATTCTTCAACTGGTTACTTCCACCCAAAGGTTTACGTAGTTAATGAAGCAAAAAGACTTGAAGAAGACATTTTGGCCGTTGTTGGATCTTCTAACTTAACAGCTGGCGGCTTTAAAAGAAACATCGAAGCAAACATTGTTTTAAAGGGAAGGAAAATTGATTCGCCAATTAAAGAAGTCCTAAATTTTTTAAAGGGTTTATGGACGTCACCTGTTTCACAAAAGTTAACAGATGACTTACTAAGCTTATATGAGGATAAATGGCAAGAATATAAAAGAAAAGCTGGACCCCTCGATCTCATTAAAGAGAAAATATGTGATGAACTCCTTGAAGCAGAGCCAAGCGTCATGGACAGGGTAACTGAAAGTTTATCCAAGAGAAACCTTTGGCTGGCAGTTACCTCCCCTGAAAATTACAGGGAATGCGTTAGGCTTGGCCTCTGGGGAGTTGAGAGATATAAAAAAGTTATTTCACAGGTAAAACCACGAGACCTAATAGTTTTCTATGTAAAAGGAGACAAAATGGTTAAAGAAGTTTACGAGGTTTACAGCAGCATGTTTACAAGCAATGAAAAAGTATGGACAGACAAAACATACCCATATAGGTTATTAATAAAACCAGTATTTACTGGTAAAGAAATGGATTTCAGAGAATTAGCCCCCGAACTCGAGTTTATAAAAGACCCTGAGGACTGGGGAAAATTTTTACAGGTTGAGATGAGGAAACTAAGCCGAAAAGACTCAAGGAGAATCATAGAAAAACTGATAAAAGAAGGCACAAGGAAATCCACTTAAAAAGGGAGACATAGATTCATTGATTCCCTGATTTACTAGTTAAGGGATTTCCATGTATTTTTCCTTTATTTTTCTCGGTAATAGATGGTAGAATGCTCCTTTGGAATAATAGTTTTTGAAACTGGTTCTAAAGATTTTCTCTTCAACTTTTTTGGCCTATAATTTATCTTTCGATATCTTAACGATCCTCCATGCTTTCCCGGCTAATGCAAAAACCTCATCAATGGGAAACCATACCTCTCCTATAATCTTCCTTGTTTCAACATCTATTACTTTTAAGGTCTTTATAGATGGTATGTTTGAGTGTATCTTGCCTTTTTCACCTAGATCCATTAATTTAGTTGATGCAAAGTATTTATTGTGTTTCATTCTCTTCTATCTCAAACTCCTTAACAGCAAGAAAATCGTTACTCTCAACATTTTCGAAATCAAACAAATACAGTAGTTTTTCAATCTCTTCCTCATCCCTTCTAATCTTGAATGGTATTCCATTCTTCACGAAGTCAAGGAAGTTCTTTATACCATCGATCGTGTTAGGTAGTAAAAGCAGCCTTGAAAGTACATCCTTCCTTTCATCCTCAATTCAAACTTACATTGTTGATTCTCTCTAAAGCGTTAAACAATCTTTCTTTTAGGAATATTTCTTCAAGTGAACCTCTTTCTCCTTTTACACCTCTACCCCACTCAACTACTTCCCATCCTAGCTCTTTCAGTTTCTTTCCAATGTAATCTTGGAGGCTCCGTTCAGCTAACATCTCTCAAATCTCCTTAATACTTTCTTTGTTAAAGTAAATGATTTACTGAAATTTTCCTTCCACCAAGTATTCATTTCTTTGATTTTATCACTTAACTGAGGGAAACGCCAAGCTATGGCTGCATAAAGGAGATCTATGGTCCTGAAATAAAGTTCCAAGCTTGATTCAAAGAGAACCCTGTCGAACACTTCAAGAAATACAAATTCTGGTCTTTTACAAGATATCTCAAGATAAGGATAAGAAAAATGTTGATAACGAGATAGTTCATGCCACAAACCCCTTAAATTTTCTTCTTCTCCTTCAATTCTTAACAACTTGCAACATTTTCCTATCATGGATCCCACAGACATGTAGAGTTCACGTTGGGAGAGTATTTCGGTATAGACACTTATATGCTCTACTTTTTTCTCAGGGGGAGAACCTGAATCCACTATGAACTTTTTAACCAACTCTTCTACTTTACCTCTTACCACCTCTTTCTTCTCTTTGTCGTATACCCGTGCACTCCTGCATTCTTCCCAGAGCTTGAAGATTTCAGCTTTAAGGCACATGGAACTTAACGACTGCCATTTTTTCCACACTTGCGACTCAATTAGATCTTCTATGACCACGGCATAAATACTACCTTCGAAGATGAAACGTAAATCTCTTAAAGCCTCAAAATACTTACCACATAAGATCTCAAAACTTATCCAATTCATGAGCTTCCAAGAATTGAGTAAAATTATTCCTGATAAAGAATTAGTAGCTTCAAGGAAGAGGGTTTTCTCCGTGGGAACTAAATCGATCCAGTTATTAATAAATTCAAATAGCATATGGGTGCCTTCAGCGGAGTAATTATAAGTTTCATCTATAACTTTGCGTAGATACCCTATATACTCCTCTAAATATGTCTCAAATGGTTTTTTAGCTTCAGCCACTTTTAACTCACCTTAACCCTAATTTTTCCAGTCAACAATAAGTCCATTAGAGCTTTCTTTATTCGTTCTAGCCTTCCCTTTCTCTTCATTTCAACTTCAAGCCTTTTATTAACGGTTAAAAGAATTTCAGCTATTCTCTTCTGTTCTTCAAGAGTAGGAAGCGGAACTCTTAAATTTTCTAAGTCATCCTTAACTATTGCTTTATCCCTTTCCTAGCGCCTCTAGAAAAGTCTTAATTTTCTGGAGATAATAGAAATAAAATAAGTTATCGACTTTCTTACCATTAAACCTAATTGCTGCTAATCCCATACCAATACATAATCTGCATGGAGCTAGATTAACATCTCCAACAGGAGTTCCAACAGAAATTAAAATCTCATTAGCTTCGGCTATCTTTACCGGCTCTGAGCAGTACCCAACTGGAGAAGGATGAAAACACCCTTGCTGAACCGAAACAAACTTACGAGGACTAACATTCATAATCAAAGTCATAGCCATCTAAATCCCCGACAGAGAAACCCAGTGCTGAAACCAAGTTCGCACCACTTTTCCTTTTTAAGTGATACCATGTTGTCGGTATGAGTAGAGGTAGTGTTGGTAGGACTGTGAATGTGAATAGCATGTCTATTGTTGTTTTTTGTGTGTTGGTACGGTACACCGTGTGTATACGGTGTAAG
>JAOZFT010000026.1 GCA_027492035.1 Thermoproteota archaeon | reverse complement strand
GGTTTAACAGCTATCCACGTCACTCACGACCAAGAAGAAGCAATGTCAATAGCTGACAAAGTAGTTGTTTTAAGGAAGGGAGAAGTAGAACAAATAGGTTCACCAACACAAATATACTTCAAACCTGCCTCTCTCTTCACTGCCAAATTCATAGGTGGGGAATGTAATTTTCTGGAAGGAAAAGTAAAGGGTTTGAAGAAAAATTATTTAGAAGTTGAAGTGAAGGAAGGGTTTCATCTTCAAGTTTCAACCTCGGCGAATGGTTTCGAAAAAGGAGAAAAAGTTATATTAGCTATTAAACCTGAACATTTTGTTTTAGATTTTGCTATAGATAGAAGAGAAGGGGTAAATTTTTTTGAAGGTGAAGTAATGGAGGTTGATTTTCTAGGTGAAAAGATAAGATGTGAAGTAAAACTTTTAAATAAAATAAAAGTTATATGTAAAACTTCAAACAATTTTTATGATAAAGTAAAAATAAAACAAAAAGTTAATGTTTTGCTGAACCCTGCAAACATATTACTTTTCAAACATGACCCTGAAGCTTTGAAAGAGATGATTTAATGAGTGAAATCTCTAAATGGTTTAAAGTTAGAAGAGAATCTAAAGCCATAAAAATGATGAAAGAACACGCAAAAAAGACTTTACAGATAATTAAAGACTTCAGGGAGGAAATAAAGGAAATATTTGGGGGAAACATCGAGGAAGCCTTAAGAATCCATAATAGAGTTGAATTAGGTGAAAAAGAGCAAGATTCATTAAGGAGATTAATAATTACTGAGCTGGCGAGGGGGGAGCTTCCACCCTCACACAGAGGAGATCTTATGAGGCTTGCAAGACGGATTGATTGGATAATTGACTGGGTTCATGAAGCAAGCAGAATAATGAAGGTTCTTTCCCCTTATGTAGTGGAAATACTGAAAAACTTGCCTGAAATGAAAAAAGTTATTTTAAAAATGATTGATGAAACGGTTGAGGCTGCAGCTTTCCTTTTTGAAGCTGTTTCAGACCTTTCGAAAGGAGAAATTGAAGAAACACTAAACTTAGCTGACAAAGTTGAAAGAAGGGAAGAAGCAGTAGATGCCCTTTATGAAGAAGCAAGAAAAATATTTGCAGCCATAGAAAAACCTGAAGTCTGTACATTAAAATATGTGTTACTTTTACAGTTTGTTGACGCAATAGAAAACACAGCTGATAAATGCGAAATGACCTGTGACCAAATAAGAGCCACTGCGGTGTCAATGGCTTAAAAATTGTTTATTTCTTATGAACTATTTGTCCTTATAAACTCTTAGTTAAAGAATTAAAGAAATCCCTAAGAATCTTTTGGAGTGGTTGAGAGAAATGAGCGAAGTAAAAGCCAAACTTGATAAATATTTGGATTTCTGGATTGAACATAATAAAGAGCATGCCAATGAATTCCTTAAGTGGAGTCAAAAAATTGAGGAGGAAAACTTGGTAGAGGTAAGTGAATACCTGAAAAAAGCAGCTGAACAAATTACTCAATCATCTCAATACCTCATTAAAGCTAAAGAAAAATTAAAGGGATCATTTTAAGGATATAAAATTACCCTCCCCTCCTCTCCTTTTTTTAATTTATCATAAGCCCCTTCTTTTTCAGAGAAATCCATTGTCAAGCGAAACATCGAGAAGTGTCTTCTCTTACCTTTTTAGATTTCTGAATTTCTCTCTTTTTTCAAATACTTCTTGGTAAGTTACATTGAAGTGTTGTTTTCGAAAAGATAAATTTTAATAGTTTTTTTATTACATTTTGTAATAAAAGACGGTGACGCATTCATGAATGAAAAAGATAAACAATTGATCATAGAGCTTCAAAAAAATGGGAGAATGACATTAACAGAACTTGGGAAAAAATTCAATATTTCACACGTAGCTGTTAAAAAAAGACTTGAAAACCTAATAAATAAGGGAGTATTAAGAATTTACCCTCAACTAAATTTCTCCAAACTTAAGTTGAGGATTGCTGCTGTTTTAGTTGAGGTTGAAACATTTAAAAGATTAAAAGAATTACTTAACATCTTTAATAAATGCCCACGAACCTTTTTTGTTGCAAACGTCACCGGAAGACATAACCTGCTTGTCTTAATGTTTGCAGAAGATATAGACACCTTAAGAAGCATAGTTGACATTTGTTCAATAAGGACCCAGAAGGGAATAAGGAAATCTGAAGTGTGCGTAGGAGATGTAATATATCCTGACTTTGTGCCAATTGTTCTTCCTTTCACTAGAGAAAGTGATGTTGCTCCCTGTGGAGCGAACTGCTCAAAATGTGATAGGTACCACACAAAAAAATGTTTAGGGTGTCCCGCTACGAAAAATTATCGTGGTACACTCTAAACAATTCATTTAGGGAACTAAATAATTTACTACTTGTTGTGGGCGGTTCAATCCTGAGGTTAATGCTTACTGAAAAACAGAGGAGATAAGAAATTGGGACCTGCGTACCGTGTCCTTCCTTTTTCTCTTTCCTCTATCCTGAGTAAACGATTATATTTTGCGGTTCTTTCTCCTCTTGCAGGTGCACCTGTTTTAATTTGTCCACATCCTATACCTACTGCTAAGTCAGAAATGTAAGAATCCTCAGTCTCTCCGCTTCTATGGCTTACAATAACGGAGTATTTATTCTTTAATGAGTATCTAGCTGCTTCTAAAGCTTCAGTTAATGTCCCTACTTGGTTCACCTTCAAAAGCAGTGAGTTGCAAGATTTCAGTTCAACGCTTCTCTTAATCCTTTCGATGTTTGTAACTAAATGGTCATCCCCTACTACCTGAACGTTTCCTCCTATCTTCTTTGTTAATTCAATGAAACCTGACCAGTCTTCCTGATCAAAAGGGTCTTCAATTGAAGCTAAAGGGTACTTCCTAGTTAATTCAACATAATAATCAATTAATTCTTTTGTTGAGTGTTTTTTCCCCTCTACAATGTATTCTTTCCCGTTATAAAACTCACTTGCTGCAGAATCTATCGCTAAAACAAAGTCTTTAGGTAACGTATACCCTGATTCTTCAACAGAGTTAACTAATGCATCCATAACTTCATCTACGGTGTTTAATGGACCAGAAAACCCTCCTTCATCCCCCACATTTCTAGTAAGCATTCCGTACTTCTCCACTAAATAACTTCTTAATGTCTGATAAACTTCACTTAGCCACCTTAAACCTTCATGGAAATTATTGGCTCCTATAGGTGCCAACATGAACTCTTGAATCTCTAACTTGCTTCCTCCATGTTTCCCTGCGTTAAACACGTTGCTTAAAGGTAAAGGAAGGATGTATTCCTCCTTAGAATCACCCTTAAAAAGTTTTTGTAAGTATTTATAGAGTGGAGTTTTTAACGTATTAGCTGCAGCTCTTGAAATGGCGAGTGAAACACCAAGTATGGCATTTGCACCTAGTTTTGATTTGTTTTTTGTTCCATCAAGCTTAATCATTTCTTCGTCTATCTCTTTTTGGTCCAGTACATTTTTTCCTTTTAAAGCAGGCGCTATTACTTCTTCAATGTTCTTTATTGCTTTGAATACTCCCTTTCCATGAAACATTTCTCCACCATCTCTAAGTTCTAAAGCTTCAAATTTACCTGTGGAGGCGCCGCTTGGAACAGAAGCTAACCCCACTATCCCTTTTTTTGTACGAACTTCAACTTCAATTGTGGGGTTTCCTCTGGAATCAAGTATCCATCGGCCCTTTATCTTCTCTATTTTAAATTTTTCGCTATTCATAGTCCTTCCCTTCCCTTAGCTGAAAATTACTTCTCTAAGTTTGTTTTCATTTACTTCTTTCGGTAAAGAAACAGGTGTATTGCAGAATCTGGGTTCTATTCCTGGAAGCTTGTTTCTGTGGTAATTCATTGTGGAGTCAGGGTCTTTAAGCAAATGCCCTGTCAAGATGCTCACTACTTTATCTCCTTCTTCAATAACCCCTTTCTCCCTTAATTTTTTAGCTCCAGCTATAGATGCAGCTGAAGCAGGTTCACAACCTATTCCGCAACTGTCAACTACTGCTTTGGCATCCATTATCTCCTGGTCTGTAACTTTTTCAACTACTCCCTTTGTGTACTTTATTGCTTTTAAAGCCTTTTTCCAATTTACAGGATTACCTATTCTAATAGCTGTGGCCACTGTCTCAGGCTCTTCTACCACCAATAGCTTACTTGATTTTTTCTTCCATGTTTCATAGAAAGGGGATGATTTTTCAGCTTGTATAGAGGCTAGATGAGGAACTTTTTCTATTAAACCTAGCTCTTTCATTTCTTTAAGTGCTTTCCCGAAAGCTGAAGTATTTCCTAAGTTTCCAGCTGGGACAATTATCCAGTCGGGTGGTTCCCAGTTTAGTTGTTGAATCAATTCAAAAACTATTGTCTTCTGTCCCTCCAGTCTCCATGGGTTTACTGAGTTCAGTAAATACAGACCTAGTTTTTTACTGGTTTCTTGAACTAATTTCATGGCGAAATCGAAATTTCCATTGATCTCTAACACTCTACCCCCGTAAGCTAATGCTTGTGAAAGCTTCCCATATGCTACCTTTCCTTTAGGTATAAAAACTATGCATTTCATTGCTGCTGTTGCAGCGTAAGCTGCTAAAGAGGCTGAAGTGTTTCCGGTTGATGCACATGCAACTACTTTGTTTTTCAGTCTTTTTGCCTCTGACACCCCGACAGTCATTCCTCTATCCTTAAATGACCCGGTTGGGTTTTCTCCCTCATGTTTAACCATAAACTCCTCTATCCCTACATACCTACACAATTTTTCATGGAAGTAAATGTTTGTGTTCCCTTCCTGTTTTGACACAATGTCTTCTTTTTTAATTAATGGATGAACTAATTCCTTGAACCTCCACACTCCACTGTTCAAAAAAGAATTCCATATCTTCCTTCTTTCATCGAAAATCTTCCTTGAAACTTCGTTTCCAAATCCATGGATTACTTCCAATAAACCCCCGCATTCACATCTAAACCTTACCTTTTCTATACTGTATTCCCTCCCGCAATCAATGCATTTCAAGTAGCTTGACATTTTTTTCACCCTTTAATTTCCTTAACTCCCGTTAAACTGGGCTTTGTAACCATAACTTTACACTTAATGTTTTGTTCTTCAAATTTTCTTTTAATTATTTCTCTAAGTTCTCCACTATTTTTCCCTATAGTGAAAATTGAAGGTCCAGCTCCTGCTATTGCACAACCGTAGGCTCCGTTTTTCATTAGTTCCTTTTTTAATTCTTTGTAGCCAGGTATTGATTCTGACCTGTGCGGCTCAGCTAAGTAGTCAAGCAAATTTTTTCCGAATAAATCTGGTTTATTTAAGATAACAGCAGCCGTTACCATTGAAGCATAGCCTATATTTTTCACAGCATGCTCAAGCTTTATTTTTTTAGGTATAACTTGCCTAGCTTTCCTTGTTTTGTTTCTTTGGTTTTTTAATTCAGGGATCCCTATAACTATCTCCATCTCCGGTGGGTTCAGTTTCAGAACATTCAATTCAGGAGTCACTATAACGAATCCGCCAAAAAGGGAGCCTGAAACATTGTCTGGGTGCGCTGAACCGGAAACCACTCTTTCACCTTCTGCTGCTAACCTAACAAGTTCCCTATCCGTTATTTTTAAATTGAAAATCTTTGTTAAGGCATAAGCTATCCCTGCTGCAGAGGCACCGGAGGAACCTAGCCCTTTCCCAACAGGTACCCCTTTCACTACCTTTACTTTAAGCCCTCCCTTAAATCCGTATTTCTTTTTAAAATACTGGATAACCCCCCCTACACTGTTTAATTTCCAGTTCTTCGGAACATGTTGGGAATGTTCCCCTTCCACAATTACTTCTATAGTGTCACCATCTACCCTGAAGACTTCAATTGTGTCCCCTAATCCTTCTAAAGCCAAAGCAAAAGTGTCAAATCCTGGGCCGACGTTAGCTATTGAAGCCGGGGAAAAAACTTTAATGTATTGTTTGCAATTCACCTTACACCTTCACAAAACCGTCTTCATTTTCGACAAAGAGGTTGTTTTGTTTTTACCAGTTTTATATTTAAATTTTTTCACATTTTCTTACTTGATCGCCTCTTTTTCTTCTTAACTCCTCAATTTCTAACTAGTTGAAGGAAAAATTTTAAATGTTCCCTTGCTTTTGTTTATGGGGAGAGAGACATGATTGACTGGTCCTTGGTGTCAAAAAGAATAACTGAATCCATAAAAAAAATAGTTGAGGGTGCAGGTGCGAAAGGAGTTGTTGTGGGTGTAAGTGGCGGCGTGGATAGCTCAGTTACAGCTTGTCTTTGCACGAAGGCTCTAAGTAAAAAAAAAGTTCTAGCAGTTTTAATGCCTGAAAAGGAAGTCACAGATAAACAGGATCTGAAAGACGCTGTTGAATTCTGTAACTTTTTAGGGCTAAAACATGAAATCATTGAAATAAAACCGATAGTAGCAGCTTTCCTTAAAAGCCTTGGTGAGGGGAGCAAAATAGCAATAGCTAACTTGAAACCAAGGATCAGAATGACCATAAACTATTACTACGCTAACTCTTTAAATTACCTTGTAGTCGGTACAGGAAACAAAAGTGAATTAATGACTGGTTACTATACAAAGTACGGTGACGGTGGAGTTGATTTCTTGCCAATAGGGGACCTCTATAAAACAGAAGTTTGGCAATTAGCTGAATTCCTAGGTGTTCCAGAAAAAATAATTAAGAAAAAACCATCAGCTGGACTTTGGAAGGGTCAAACGGATGAAGGAGAGCTTGGGATAAGTTATAAAGAACTAGACCTAATCCTTGCAGCTTTAGAAAAAAAAATTAAACCTGAAGAAATTATTAGGAAATTTAACATCAAGAAAGGAAATTTAGAGAAAGTTTTGCAACTCATTAAAGGAAGCGTTCATAAAAGAGAAAAACCGCCAATTATCCCCCTAAGAGACTTGATAGATTGAGTTTCTCCCTTAAAAACTCGATTTAAGATGGAGGATGTGAAGTAGAAAAAAACTTGAATATGTGGGTAAGGAAACAGTGGAAATAGGTATAAGAAACTCTGAAGTGTTAGCAATTTGTGTAATGGTTTTAATCGGAGTTGTGTGTGTAAGCGGGTGTACAAAAAAAGAAACAGCCCTTACTAAACCAGGAAAGCTTGTTCCAATAGATTCTCCGCAGCTTCCGCCACGTGGATTCTTTATGGGGATACTGCCCACTGCTGCTCAAGGTCAGTCATTCAATGATGCATACACACAAGCTGCTCGGTATTCAGAATTCGTTCCAGTATGGGGAAGACCTACTCCATTTTACAATCTTGCAGTTGACTTAAGTGGGAGTTGGGGGCAAATCTTTGTTAAAAAACTTATTCGTGGCAATGGAATGTTTCCAATAATTCATTTATCCTTTATTGAAAGCGGAGTAACTCTTGCTATGCCGCCTGGGATGGAAAACGCTACTTTAAGCGACCTTGCATGGAGAGCGGCATATAAACAAGCGGCGCTTGATGTTGTGAAAGCTGTGAAGCCACGATATATTTCACTTGGGAACGAAGTTAACAGGTGGTATGAAAAATATGGTGAAGACGGGGCCAATGGTTTTAAGAACTATGTCAGCCTTTACGAGGAAATTTACGATGACATTAAGAAACTATCGCCAGAGACAATGATCTTCTGTGTGTTCGCCAGAGAAATTGTTCAGGAAAACCGTGAAGCAAATCTTGAGGTTCTTCGCTTGTTTAACAGGGACAAAATGGATTTACTGGTTTTTACCAGTTATCCATATGCACTTGGAAAAACCAGTCCTTCAATGATTCCTGATAATTATTATTTGAGGGCAGCGAGTTATATGCCGGAGAAACCATTTGGTTTCAGTGAAATCGCTTGGCCATCAACTGACGCATTTGGAGGGGAGCAAGCACAAGTTGATTTCATTATGCAAGCAACTGGGCGACTTACTCGGGATAAAGGAGTAAACCTTTATTTGTTTGGATGGCCATGGCTTCATGATCTTAATGAAAATGATGCAATCGGGTTAATCAAAACTGATGGAACCGAAAAACTTGGTTACAGAATTTGGAAAAATGTGTCTGGAAAATAAGCAAGGTTCATTGTTCAGGCTCCAGATCACGTGTCCACCGGATTCAGTATCTTTACCCTCTAGACATTTTTCAGTGACGGACACTGCGTCCATCGAAAATTGGTGAATTGAAAAAAGAAAAATTTATAAGTTCTTTTCTTCAGATTCACAGTACCCTTTTATTCCTTTTAAGGAGTTGTGTGTTTTCATGAAGAAAGGGGAGTGTTTTTTGTTCCTTAAATAGCAGCCAAAAAATCAAGTTTCAGGGTAAAAAAGAACTATTCCTCTGTCCTTTGGAAATCTTAGAATTTTTCCAAATTGCAGAATACAGTTTCAACCCTGTTTTACTAAATAAATTTACTGCTTTACACATTTTCCTGTCTTCATTCAGTTACTTAACTTTTGAGGGAACTTTAAATGAACTTCACACTCCCCACCTTTAACTGGCAGAAAATTTGGAAGGTGATCTAAAAATGATTTATAGGGAAGAAGACATTCAAACAAATATTCTTAGAAACAAAACGGTTTCCGTTATAGGTTACGGAAGCCAAGGAAGGGCTCAAGCCTTAAACATGAGAGACTCCGGTTTAAACGTAATAATAGGGTTAAGAAAAGGGAAGTCATGGAGTAAAGCCGAAAAAGAAGGGTTTCAAGTCAAGAAAGTTAATGAGGCCACTGAGGAAGGGGATGTTATTTTAGTTCTAATCCCTGACATGGTTCAAAGCAAAGTTTTTAAGGGTGAAATAGGACCCAATCTCTCAGAAGGTAAAGCTCTTTGCTTTGCACATGGTTTCGCCATACATTACAACCTGATAACCCCCCCTGAAAACGTGGATGTATTCATGGTTGCACCAAAAGGGCCAGGGGCTGTAGTGAGGCGGAATTACCTTGAAGGGTTCGGTGTCCCTTCACTTATCGCTGTTCATCAAAACTACACAGGAAAAGCTAAGGAAAAGGCTTTAGAAATAGGGAAGGCAATAGGTTCAGCCAGAGTAGGTTTAATTGAAACAACCTTCAAGGAAGAAACAGAAACAGACTTAATAGGTGAACAAGCAGTTCTAGTTGGAGGCTTAATAGAACTCATAAAAAAAGGGTTTGAGGTGTTAACAGAGCTGGGTTATCAACCGGAAGTGGCTTACTTTGAAGTTTTAAATGAAGCTAAACTTATAATGGATCTAATCTACTCAAGAGGGTTCACAGGCATGCTGAATTCTGTAAGTGTAACTGCAAGATATGGAGGCTTAAAAGTAGGCCCACAAGTTCTAGATGAACACGTGAAAGAAAGCATGAAGAAAGCAGCTGAAAAAGTTAGAAACGGTAGCTTCGCTAAGGAATGGGTTAAAGAGTACGAAAGTGGCGGAAAAACACTGGAGAAACTTCTCCAAAAAATTTCTTCTCATGAAATTGAGGAAGTAGGCTCTAAAATACGTAAATTGGCCAAGATAAAATAAAAGACTTATAAAGTAAGGGGTTAAGTAAAGAAATGCTTGGGAAAAGGACATTAACAGAGAAAATCCTCTCAAAAGCTACAGGTGTGAATAAACCTGAAAAGGGAGAAATCTATTTCGCTAAACCTGACCTGGTTATGATGCATGATATAACAGGTTTGCCTGCAATCAATTTACTGAAAGAAATAGGGAAAGACAAAGTGTGGAACCCCGAAAAAATAATTGTTGTATTTGACCATCAGTCTCCTCCAAGCTCAATTCAAGCAGCTGAAAACCAAAAGAAAATAAGGGAGTTTGTGGAACAGCAAGGGATAAAAAACTTCTATGACGTAGGGGAGGGAATCTGTCACCAAATCCTTCCAGAAAAAGGCTATATTTCACCTGGAATGTTTATAGTCGGAGGAGATTCGCATACAACGACCTATGGAGCCCTGGGCGCTTTTTCGACAGGTATAGGCCATACAGATCTAGCAGCAATTTTAGCTACAGGTGAACTATGGGTTAAAATGCCTGAAACAATGGAAATAAAGATAGAGGGAAAAAAGAAAAATTACTTAACAAGTAAAGATATTATACTTCACGTCATAGGTGAAATAGGAGCTGAAGGAGCTAACTACAAATCAGTGGAGTTCAAAGGTGAAACCGTTAAAGAAATGGATGTAAGTGAAAGAATGACCATTTCAAACATGGCAGTTGAAATGGGGGCGAAGGCAGGAATAATTGAACCAGACGAAAAAACTATTCAATACTTAAAAGGAAGAGCAAAATTCCCAGTTAAACCTTTAAAAAGCGACCCCGAAGCTGAATATGATGAAAAAATAAAGTTTAATATTGAAAACTTAGAACCACAAGTTGCAGTTCCCCATGCAGTTGATAACATCAAATCTGTAAACGAAGTTGAAGGAGTACCCATAAACCAAGCGTTCCTCGGTTCATGTACAAATGGAAGACTTAAAGACATGGAGTTAGCAGCTAAAATGCTCAAAGGAAGAAAAATAGACAGGAAAGTAAGGTTTATAGTCTCACCAGCTTCAAGAAAAATATATTTAGAAATGGAAAGGGGAGGGGTACTTGAAACTCTTTTGAAAGCAGGTGCAATAGTAACTAATCCAGGCTGTACAGTATGTATAGGGGGCCACGTAGGTTTACTGGCTGCAGGAGAAGTAGCAATAAGTTCATCAAACAGGAATTTCAGGGGAAGAATGGGAAGTCCGAAAGCTTACATTTACTTAGCTTCCCCCCTCACAGTTACAGCTTCAGCAATTAATGGAGAAATAACAGATCCGAGGAGGTATTTGAAATGAAAATCAAAGGGAAAGTCTTGGTTTATGGAAATAACGTAAACACTGACTTAATAATTCCTGGCAGATACCTAGTGATCAATAACCCCTACAAGTTAGCTGAACACGCAATGGAGACAGTGGATAAAAAATTCCTAGAGAAAGCAAGGGAGGGAGTAATTCTGGTGGCAGGCAGAAACTTTGGAGGAGGATCAAGCAGGGAGCACGCCCCTTTAGCTTTAAAATATGCAGGAGTGAAAACTATAGTAGCTGAGAGTGTAGCTAGGATTTTTTTCAGAAATGCTATAAACTTAGCTCTTCCTGTCCTAACTTGTCAAAGAATAAGTAAAAAATTCAAAAGTTTCGACGAAGCAGAAGTAAACCTAGTTACTGGAGAAATAAGAAACATAACAAGGAATGAAGTGTTTAAAGCTGAACCCCTCAGTAGCTATGCACTGGAGATAATCAAGGCAGGTGGCCTCATAAAATACTTACGAACAAAAAGAGAAGTTTCTAAACTGTCTAAATAAGGAAGAGGAAAAAGAAATGAATTACAAAATACTTGTTTTACCAGGGGATGGGATAGGTAAGGAAGTTATCCCTGAAACACTGAAAATTTTAACATTGCTTGAAGACCTCTTTGAAGCCTTTTCTTTCAACTTTACAGAGCTTGAAATAGGTGGTCAACATTGGTTGGAAACAGGTGAAGAAGCTCCTGCAGATCTAATTGACGTCGCGAAGAAAAATGATGCAGTGTTCTTTGGTGGAGTAGGGTGGCCTAAAGCTGTTTACCCGGACGGAAACCTGGTAGGGATAAAAACTCTACTGAAACTAAGATTTGATTTAGATCTCTACGCAAACATAAGGCCTGTAAAACTTTACCCTGGAGTAGACATCCCTGTTAAAGGAAAAAAGCCAGCGGAAATAGATTTTGTTGTTGTAAGAGAAAACACTGAAGGATTGTATGTGCAAGTCGGTGGAGAACTTAAGAGAGGGTCAAAGAAAGAGGAAGCAGTAGACGTAAGGATCATAACAAGGAAGGGATGTGAAAGAATAATTGAAAAAGCTTTTCAAGTCTCTCTAAAGAGGAAAGGTGCCCCTTTAGACGGTAAAAAAAGAGTAACTATTGTAGATAAAAGTAATGTGTTAAAAGGGTGTCTATTTTTCCGTGAAACCTTTAAAGAAGTGGGGAAAAAGTACCCAAATGTTGAAAAAAACTTTAGCTACGTAGACGCTTGGACTATTCAAGTCATAAAATCACCTGAAAAATTTGACGTAGTGGTTACAACCAACATGTTCGGCGACATAATAACCGACTTAGCCTCGGTTCTACAAGGAGGCTTGGGTTTAGCACCGTCTGGAAACATAGGTGATAAACATGCAATGTTTGAACCTGTACATGGAACAGCTCCTGACATTTATGGCAAACATATAGCAAACCCTCTAGCTTCAGTTCTGTCAGCTAAATTAATGATTGAATGGTTAGCTGAGCAACGTAACGACAGAGAACTGGAGAAAGGTGGTGAATTAATTGAGGAAGCTGTAGCCCAGCAACTGAAAAAGGGAAAAGTAAGAACCCCAGATTTAGGCGGCATGGCTAAGACAGAAGACGTAATCAATAATTTGAAAGAAATAATAAAATATTTATATAGGAAACAAAAATGATTCCAAGAAATTTCTAAGTCCTCTTTTTCGGAGAAACGGTGAAAAAATAATGAATTTAAACACTAAAAAATTTTTTCTGTCACTTATCCCAATTTTACTATTCTCTCCCTTGTGCATTGTCTCGGCTCCATCCTACTGCCAAAAAATAAGCGGTTTTGCTGTTTATTCAAATGAAGTAGATTGGAACCTTTGCAGATTCAGTTTAATAGAGGCTTCAAACAAAACAGGAATACAGGTTTACAGGGTTACGGACCCCCTCGAACTAAACAACTACCAACACGTAATCATTTTAGGTGGTCATCTAGCCTACTTGGATGAGTTCATGCCTGAAAACTTGGCAAATGTGTACTTACCTTCAAACATTAAGGCACAACTTGAAACAAACCCTGCAGCAAAAATAATCTACAACCTCACCCTAGGTGGTACAACATTTTATATTTTAGCAGGTCACACAAGGAAAGAAACAGCAAATATCCTTTATTCAGACTTTGATGGAGATACATTTAACAACATAAGAGAAATACTGAGCGGCACAAACCCTTACATAAAAGAAACTGTAGTCACAAATTTAATTGAAAAAGGAGTAAGCGAAGGGGAACTGGCCTTCATTTTCCTGGGCAAAAGTGGATTAATAATTAAAACAAAAGAACATCTAATAGCCATAGATGTAGCAAACTACTTGAAACCCGAAGAAATAAATGCATTAAAAGGATTAGACTTATTGATTTATACTCACATCCATGATGAAAACTATAATAAAGAAGCAGCTGAAGAAATTTATCAAAAGACCAAATGTAAAGTTTTAGCTGAACTCAGCGTCTATGTGAGTTTACGAAACGTTATACCTGAAGAAGATTTGATACAGCTAAAAAGCTTCGAAGTGCAAACATATCATATAAGGGGGATAACCATTAAAGCAGTAGGGGGAAGCCATACTGTGCCTGTAATGCTGCCCTTAATAGAAGTTGACGGAATTAGATTCTTTGATTCAGCAGATTCATCTTATGTCACAACAATAAACTTACTTGGGGGAGCAGACGTAGCTTTCGTAGGCGTCGGCGGAGGGTCACCCTCAACTTCGCCTGAGCATGCTTATAAAATAGTTAAAGCCCTACAGCCTAAAGTAACTGTTGTGACGCACGGAGACTCCTGGAACAACAAACTGTTCCTGCAAACGGCGCAAGAAAGAGGTTTTGAAGCTTTCGTTCCAGAAGTAAAACAAATTTATGTTGTACCCTAAAGTTACTATCCTCTCCTGTTCTAGATTAATAAAAGTTAAGTGAAATATGGAAATCAAGGGAAAGTATGCTACCTTGTCACCTTACCCGTAAGTACTGTGCTACCCTTTTTAATTTTCCAATTTTAAGAAATTGCTCATTTATTGAGTTTACGTAGATTTATGTAATGAATCAAGTGGGCGTGCATTAAACAGACGTGAATGAATCTGAATATATCAAATGACGATGTATTATACGTTTTAATTCATGATAAATTTAAAAAACATGTTTTACACAAATATTAAACATGTGTATAGATATATGTATAAAAATTAATTTTAGTTATATATTCAATTGTGCAATGTGCACAGTTGACATGCTTATTCTTCCATTAATGTTTCGTTAACAAAAACGTGACCCCCCACAGAGCTAAACTGAACTTTAAAAGGTTGTGGGGGTCATAGTGGTTACTCCATTCCTCCCTTTGCTTATTGCGGAGTGGAAAAGTAAACTTTACACCCTCATCATTACATCAAAATTTGAGTTTGACCTAAGAAAATTAGTGAAAGGAAACCCTCTAATTTCAAATAAAATACCTGAAATCATAAGAGAACTTAGCCGAAATCCATATAAAGGGAAGTTATTAGTGAGTAACTTAAAAGGGTCACGTAGTATCAGGATTGCTACCTACAGACTAATGTATGAAATTACTCAATCTGGTAGACAAGTAATCCTGCGGCGTCTAAGAAAAAGGAAAAAAGTGTACAGGAATTGGAAATACCTCTTCCCTTTTTATTGGCACATTTTCAGTAAGAACCTGTTTAATACTATCAACAGTCCGTGGCTAAGGGGAGTACTCAGTCTTCCTCCTTCGCCTTTAGGTGTTTAATGCATATCTATTGAATAAAAAAAGAAGGGATGGGATGGTAAGCTATAATTGTCTGAACTTGTGGCAAAGCTTCAATGTTTGAGAGAAGGATTTTGTAAAATCGGAAGAAATTCAAGAAGACCCTTTGTTTATTTAAGTTATCTCCCTCTTTCCTGTAGGAAAATGGAGGTAATTAAAGAAATGAAAATTAAGAGTGAAAAGAAGGTGATTGCGTAGCTGAATCCACCAAAAAATGTCTTTACATATTCAGCAGCAATTATTAAAATTACGGAACCTATTTGTGAAAACATCCAAAGATAAGCTGTTGCACTTCCAACTAGTGACTGTTCAACAGCTTCAGCCGAAATTTCTAAACCTAAGGGTAAAGCTGACATTAAAAAGAAGCCGAGTATGAACAAAGTAGTTGAAACAGTTAAGAACCCTTTTAAACTAGGTAGAATGAAGAAAATAATCGTTGAAATAACTAAATCCATTAAGATAAAGGGTTTTCTTTTCATATATTTGTCAGATAAGCCGGGAATAACTATTGAGCCGAAGATTCCTCCCAAAATTATTAAACCTCCAGCTAACCCCGCCTCAGTCATTGTTAACCCTTGAGGGGTTAATATTTTCTCTATCCATGTCGCAAAAGCAGTGAAAACCCCTACACCGATGAAAAATAGAAAGTTTAGAATGACTAAGTTACGCACCTTTAAAAGTTTGGTTAGGTCTTTTAGTGAAACACTTTCGGTAATTGCTTCCTCTGTTTCTTTTCGCGGGGTTGGTTTTTCTTTAGCTAGAGAAACGAAAAGCAGGGCCCCTATTACAGAAACCACTCCGTAAATTAATAACATGTTTTTAAAACCTAAAGAAGTTGTAATGAAGGGGGTAAGGGATAAACTTACTATCATGCCTAGGTAAAGTGACATTGTCCCCAAACCTGTAGCTAACGCTCTTTCACCTGCAGGAAACCATTCGTTAACAAGTTTAGATATGCTGTTAAAAACGAAAGGCTGCCCTACTGCCACTAACGCTTGAAAAGCAAGTAACGAAATAAAACTTGAAGCGAAATATCTTAGGAAAGCAAAAAAAGCTGTAAAAACTGCGCCGATTGTTACTGCAACTTTAAATCCTTTCTTGTCAGCTAATACCCCTGTAGGAATAGCTAAAGGTATGAAAAGCAGAGGGAAAACAGTTGAAAGTAGGCCTACTTCAAGTTCAGAAACATTAAAAATGTGTTGAACAGTAGAGGTTATAGATGCGAAGTTCAGCCACAAAAGCTGGGTTAAAGCTGCAATGAACATGTAAGAACCAAGTACAACAAGTTTGTAGTGGGAGTAACCGATTTGTTTCCCCAAACTAATCCGTTCCCTCCAAAAACTTTAAGTAAATTGTGAAGTGAATCTAAAAAACAACAGGTTATTTACTTAAAAAATTTTATGGAAAAGAAACTAATTTTTTCAAGTAATAATTTCCAAGTTGAAGGAAGGGTGAAAGTAAAAATATTTTTAATGAACAAATCCATAGTTTTCCCTTATTGTTTCCCTAACGCTTTCTTCAAAAGGAGGCTTCAACACTTTTCTTTCTGTCACTATCCCATCAATTAAGTGGGGAGGTGTTTTGTCGAAATAAATATTCACAACCTCAAGCTTCTTAATTTCTTTTTTTAACAATTCGTACGGGTTCCTCTTCCTTATCTTAACTTCTTTACCTGTTAAATTTATTTTTATTGTTTCTGATGCCACATAAAACCTTTTTCCTTTATCTCTCAATGCTAAGGCTAAAGGGTAAGTTCCCACTTTATTAATCACTTCTCCCTTTTGAGTAATTGCGTCGGCTCCTGTTAACCCCACATCTACTTTCTCAGCAAAGAAACCTAATGCAGCATCACTTATAAGTTTTGTTTTAATTCCTTCCTCAACTAACTTTTCAGCCAGTTTAACTCCTTCCTGTAAAGGTCTGGACTCTAGAACTACAACTTCATTTATTACCCCCTCTTCATGGGCCTTCTTTAAACATGCATAAACATTTGAGCTCCAACTTAAAGTTATAATTCTAATTTTTCCATAGGTTTCTAATGTTTGAAGAAGTAATTGGGTTATCCTTTCCTTGGCGTAATTCAACTCTTTAAGTAGCGTGTTGAAAAAAGTTAAAATTTCTTCTCTTCCAGCTTCCATTCTCCACTTAAATATTTCAGCTATGTTTTGAAGGGGAATAATTTCACTGTGTATATTCCTTACTTCCTCAAGAGTCTGCTTAACAAAATCTAAAGGGTACTTTTCCTGTAAACCATGGATTACCAAGTTTATCATTTTTTTAGTGAGCTGGGAAGCTCCTGAAAACTTGTCCTCCATTATTTCCCTCTTCAACGCAAAAAACTTTGTTGGATGGGAAGTCATATCCCAAAACCTGTTAAACAGAAATTTTTTGAAAAAGGAGGGGTAGGAACCTGTTAATCATTCAGCAATTTACTTATTTCCCTTCACTTGTAGGGAATGAGGCATAGGAATATGCAGTCTTCATTATAAGGATTACGGAACCAGTGAGGTTTGTTTGGTGGAATGTAAATAAACATGTCTTTATCTACCTCTACTTCTTCTTCATCTATCCCTACTACTCCCCTCCCGCTAAGCATATATATCTCATGTTCCCAATCGTGTTGGTGCTTGGGTATTTTCCCATCCTTCTTGATTATGAACCTTCTCATTGCGAAATGGTTAGCTCCCACGTCCTTGGTTATTAACCACTGAATTTTTGCATTTATACTTCCTTCATAATTAACTTCCTCCTCTTTTACCTCCCTTACATGTTTTATGTACATGTTCATGTCACTTCCTTTGTTTCTTACTTTTCTCCTTTATAAATTAAAAAGGGAAGCCTTTTTATTGAGACAACTACTTTACGAAACTCAAAAATTTTTTTATATTTATGTCTTCCTTTTTAAAGGGTTGATGAAGAAATGTGGAGTATCCTTTATTTTCTGCGGAACAACCCTGAAAAAATTGTTTGGTCTTTAAAGCAAAGAGATCTACCTGTTTCCTTTGTTGATAAAGCAATTGAACTTGATACTTCTTGGAGGAAGAAAATATCTGAACTTCAAAAACTCAAACATGAACACAATGTCCTTTCGAGACAAATACCCAAGGTAACAGGTGAAGAAAGGGAGGAGAAGATCAGAGAAGCTAGGGATCTTTTAGACACGATTAAAAGCTTGGAAAATGAAGTCAAGAAACTTGAAAAAGAAAGGGATGAGGCTTTACTAAAAATACCAAATATTTTGCATGAAGAAGTCCCTGTGGGGAAGGATGAAACAGAAAATGTGCCTATAAGGTTTTACGGTAAACATAAAGTCTGGAAAGAGCATCTGCAAAATTTTTTGGAGGAAACTAAGGGCTTTAAAGTTGACTATGAAATAGTTGAGGGAAAACCGGTAGGCCATGCAGATGAATTCAATTACTTAGGCTGCGGTGACACTCAGAAAGCCTCTGAGGTTGCTGGTTCAAGGTTCTATTACCTTTTTGACGACTTAGTTTGGTTAGATTTAAGTTTATTACTCTACGGGTTAGACTTTATGTCTTCTAAAGGGTTTAAGGTAGTTATTCCCCCTTACATGTTAAGAAGAAACGCTTACGAAGGGGTTGTGGCGCTTGAGGATTTTGAAACAGCAATTTACAAAGTGGAGAATGAGGACTTATTCCTAATAGCTACTTCAGAGCATCCATTGGCAGCTTTACATATGAACGATTTAATCAATGAGACAGATTTACCTCTCCTCTACACCGGGATAAGTCCATGTTTCAGAAAAGAGGCAGGTGCACATGGAAAAGAAACAAAGGGAATTTTCAGAGTCCATCAGTTTCATAAGATTGAACAATTCGTTTTTTGTTTACCTGAAGAATCCTGGAGTTGGCATGAAAAATTAATTAATAATGCTGAAGAACTTTGGAGAGGGTTAAACATACCATTTAGGGTAGTTAACATCTGTACTGGAGATTTGGGAGCTGTTGCTTCAAAAAAGTACGACCTTGAAACCTGGATGCCTGCTCAAGGAAAATATAAAGAAATGGTTTCATGTAGCAACTGCACCGACTACCAATCATATCGTCTAAAAATCAGGTATATAACGAAGAAGGGAGAGAGGGGGTACGTTCACACTTTAAACTCAACAGCTATAGCTTCAACAAGAGCCATAACAGCCATCCTTGAAAACTGCCAAGATGAAGAAGGAAACGTTATAATACCTAAAGTTTTAAGAAAATATTTGGAACCTTTCAACAAAGCCCCTAAAGAAGTAATAACTCCTTGCAAAAGGGGGGATTAAAATTTCTAATCTTAACAAAGAGGGGATTAAAAAGAAAAGGAATAGTTTAGTTGTTCCGAAGCCAAGAAAAGCTTCTTCTGAAGAGAAAAAAGATTTACTAAAATTAATAAAGATAGTGAATATTAGAAAAGTTTTCATTCACGAAGAAATAATCCCTGAATTAGTTAAAGAACTTGTTAACGAAATAAATGAAGCAAACGCTTTACTTGTACCTGTACCCGCCACCCCTGTAAACAAAGATAAATGGGTTATCCTTGACGGAATGCATAGGAAAAAGGCTTTAGAAGAACTTGGATGTAACTACATACCTATCTTCAATGTAAACTACACCTCTTACTTAATAGGTGGAAAAAAGTTTAGGGTTGAAATAGGGACTTGGTGCAGGGTTTTAGGCGGTGAAAAGGCAGAACTTAAAGAAATATTCCAAGTTGTTAACGAACTTAACCTAAATATTTCCGAAACAACCATTGATGAAGCAAAGAAGGAATTAGATTCAAAAAAGGCTGTGACAGCAATAATAACTAGTAATGGGCAATGTTACCTTGTACAAGGGAAAGAAACCAGGTTCCATGAAAATATTTTATGTTTAAACAGGCAATTCGGTGAAATAGAGAAAAAACTTAATTTAAGAGGTTACAAGTACTTACCTAAAAAGGACAGGAGAAAAGCTGCACGGTGGCTTGATTTTAACTTCGAAAAAGAAGCTCTAAAAGAATTAACTGCTAAAAAAGGCAAAGTTCTAGCTGTTTTACTTACCCCCAAAGTTTTACCTAAAGAAGTAAAAGAAGTGGCTATGAAGGGTAACAATGAACCAGAAAGAGTTTTTGTGAGGAAAACAACTAAACATTCAGTACCCCTGAGACCATTCAACGTAAAAACCCCTCTCCCCTTTTTAGCTCAAACCAGGGTTCCCGAAAAAAAATTAAATGAAAAAATTAGGTTAATGCTTAAAGAAAAAACTTTATGGGTTTGGGATAAGGGAATAAAACTAGAAAGGTTTTACAATGAACCATGCAGTATTTTTTCTGGAGAAACAGAAAAAGAATTAATGGAAGACATAAAGGAAGTTTCAGGTGTTGCGAAAATCCTCTTAACTTAACTTTTATAAAAATTCATCCATAACGTTTTGAAGGTGAGGAAAAGATTGAATAAGTTATTGTTAATGACTCCTGGCCCCACTTTTGTGCCTGAAAAAATTTTGAGGGCACTGTCAAAGCCTTTGGTTCATCACAGGGAAGAAGAATTCACTGTTCTGCTTTCAAACTGTTACGAAGGACTGAAAAAAGTTTTTGAAACAAAGAATGACGTCTTCATCCTTACTGGGAGCGGGACATCCGCTATGGACGCTGCTGTTTCAAACGTTGTAAATAAAGGTGACAATGTTTTATGTGTTGTTTCAGGAAAATTCAGTTCTAGACTAAAGGAAATAGTGGAAAACTATGGCGGGAAACCTGAAGTAGTTGATGTGGAGCCAGGAGGAATTGTTAATCCTGAAAAAGTTAGGGAGAAACTTGATAAAAAAGAATTTAAAGCTGTTACAATGGTTCATAACAACACCTCAACAGGTTCAGTAAATCCTGTAAAGGAAGTAGGTGAAATAGTTAAGGAACATGAAGCATTGTTTATTGTTGACACTGTGTCCTCACTGGGAGGGGACAATGTAGAAGTTGATAAAAGACATATAGATATTTGCTTTGCAGGTTCACAGAAATGTTTAGCTCTACCTCCAGGTTTATCTTTTATAACAGTCAGTGAAAAAGCTTGGGAAGTAATTGAAAAAAAGAAATCCAAACCCTACTACCTTAACCTCCAAAACTACAAACAAAAACATCCTCAAACACCATTCACTATAGCAATAAACATGATCTATGCATTAAATGAGTCCCTAAACCTTGTTTTTGAAGAAGGGTTAAGTAACAGAATAAAGAGGCATCAAATTTGTCAAGAAATGGTCAGGGAAGCTGTTAAAGCATTAAACCTAAACCTTTTTGTCGAAGATAAAGTAGCTTCAAAAACAGTCACCTCTGTTGAAATACCCCCTCTAACAATTCCTCAAGAAATTGAGAAATTAAACATTTCCCTAAAAAAGAAGAGGGACAAGGCCTTGAGGGAAACCCTGAAAAGGTATGGTGTATTGGTGGCTAAGGGACAGTCGTGGAATGTAACAAAGGACAAAAGAGTTGATTTATTCGGTAAAATTTTCCGGATAGGGCATATGGGCTTCATTTATCCACGTCACGTGCTCAAAACCATTTCAGCTTTGGAACTAACCTTGAAAGAACTTAAGCATGAATTTAAGGAAGGTGAAGGAATAACCAAAGCCCAGGAAATACTTGAAAAAAACATGAAACACATAAATGAAATTTAAAAAATAAACATGGAAGAGGTTTATGGAATGGTTAAAGTTTTAATTACTGAACCAGTCCATAAAGAAGCCTTAAAAAAGCTTAGGGGCTTCTTCGGTCAAAAAAATGTAGTTTTCACCCCTATAGAGGAGATAAATAAAGGGAAAGGACTTGTTAAGACACTTAAAGAAATAAACCCAGACGTTTTAATAGTTAGAAGCAATACAGAAGTAAATAAAGAAGCAATAGATGCAGCTTCAAACTTGAAATACATTGGAAGACCTGGCCTTGGGTTAGACAACATAGATCTTGAACATGCAAAACAAAAGGGGGTGAAAGTTGAAAACACAACAGAAGCGGAGGCGATTTTCAACTCCGTAGCTGAATTAGTGATAGCTCTAGCCCTCTCCCTTTACCGAAAGATTCCTTTATTTAATTCATCAATTAAGGAGGGACTTTGGCTTAAGAGACAAATAAAAACAAGCCTCCTCCACACATTAAACGGGAAAACAATAGGGATAATAGGGCTTGGAAAAATAGGTAAGAAAGTGGCTAAACTAGCCCTAAGTTTCGGTATGAAGGTTCAATACTACGACATTTACAGAAACTTAGAGTTTGAAAAGGTAAACAGCATCTCCTTTATAGAGTTAAAACCTGAAGATAAAATGGAAGGACTGAAGCTGCCAAAGAAACTTCTTCAAACTTCTGACATAATAACCATCCATGTTCCCCTAACAAAGGGAACAAGGAATTTACTTGGCGAAAAAGAAATAAACATGTTGAAAAAGGAAGCTATAGTAATAAATACTTCGAGAGGAGAAGTAGTAAACGAAGAAGCGTTAACGAAAGCTTTACTTAACAACAAAATAAGTGGGGCAGGACTAGATGTTTACAGTTATGAACCACCATTCAAAGGCCCTCCACACCTAAAAATTTTAACTTCACTTCCAAACGTGGTGTGCACCCACCATATAGGTGCAAAAACCGAAGAAGCCCAGAAACAAGCAGGTTTAGTAATGACTGAAAAAATAATCAACTTTTTCAAAAAGGAAGAGCAGGGAAGAATGAAGTGAAAGCAGGAATAATAGTGGTAGGCGATGAAATCCTTTCAGGAAGAACCCTAGACTATAACTCACATTGGTTAGCTAAAAGGTTAACAAGTTTAAATGTTGAACTGGAGGAAATAGCTGTTGTTAAAGACAATTTAGACACCATAAAAAACAAAATAAAGGAATTCCTCAGCAAATACGACTTAGTAATCACAACCGGGGGACTTGGACCAACTCCAGGAGACCTAACTCTAGAAGCTGTCTCCTTAGCCACGAAAAGGAAACTGGAACTAAACAAAGAAGCCTTAAAAATGGTGGAAGAAAGATTGAATTACCTCTTCAAACATGGGCTCATTAGTTCAAAAAATTTAACTCGGTCGAGAAAGAAAATGGCTTTACTGCCTCAAAACTCGAAACCGTTGATTAACAAAATAGGGGTGGCTCCTGGTGTCTTGTTAACAGTGAAAAACAAGAAATTGATTAATCTACCGGGAGTACCCGCTGAAATGATCTATGTTTTCGAAAACTTTATTCAAACAAAGAGAGGGTTTTTTAAAGCGAAGAAAGCATTTATTCAGAAAGAAATCCAAGTTGAAATTAAGGATGAATCAGCACTTGCACCGATTTTAAGGAAAATAATGAAGGAATTTCCAAAATTAAAGGTTAAATCTTATCCTCAAGGGTTCGGGGAAACATTAAAAATGAACGTTGTACTGTATGCAGAAAAATTACCAGGGAAAGAAGCAGTTGAAACCTTAGAAGAAGCTGAAAAACTTCTTAAACAAGAAATCATGAAAATGAAGATAAGAAGTACTTCCTCCCAAAAAATTAAATTTCAGCAAGGGGAGGGTGTTTGAAACAGTATAAGAGGGTGTTTTTCCCTGGAAGATTCCAGCCTTTCCATAACGGTCATCTCCATGCAATCAAATATATCTTGACAAAGTCAAAAGAAGTTATAGTAGGTGTTATGGCTGCCCAGTACAACTTTACACTTCAAGACCCTTTCACAGCAGGGGAAAGAATTCAAATGATTCATGATTCACTGAAAAATCTAAACATAAACGTCTATATTGTTCCATTAAACAATATCCCAAACAATTCTCTCTGGATTGAGTATCTAAAAAATTATTTACCGTCCTTCGAGGTAGTTTTCACTAATAACGCATTCGTTAAATTACTATGTGAAAAAAGCTCGGTTAAAGTGGAACCTATACCTTTCAAACAAAGAGAGAGGTTAAATGGAGAGAAAATAAGGGAGTTAATGGTTAAACAAGGAAACTGGGAAAAACTTTTGCCATCTGAAGCAGTTAAAATTATTAAACAAGTTAATGGTGTTAAGAGGCTGAAGACACTTTACGCTGTAGGAGCCGCTGAACTTAGTAAAGTAAAATTGAATACATGAAGAAAAAGATGAGAGGCTGATGCTGAAACATGGTAGAGGTTAATAGTGAATGGCATCAGCCTCTTCCAACCCCCCACCCTCTTTCCCTTTTTCAAGAAAAGGAAAAAGGGCAAATATACATAATGTAAATTAAACTATTTAAAAATTTTCCTTTTCAAGTTGAAAAAAATATTTAAAAC
>JAOZFT010000023.1 GCA_027492035.1 Thermoproteota archaeon | reverse complement strand
ACAATCCTCTCATTCTCTTTAGTCTTTTCTTTACAGGGACCTTTCTCGAAGAGGTATTTTACAGAGGATATCTCATAGAGAGATTAACTTCGTTAACAGAACGAAGATGGTTAGGTGCCGTTACATCCTGGTTGGCGTTTACTTTTGTGCATCTAAAGTTTTTCGGTTTGGGTCCTACGATAGATGTAAGTATCTTATCAGCGGCACTCGTCCTATTGTATCTCAAAGAGGGGAGTATTTGGCCATGTATTGTGGTTCATGGGGTAAATGATGCATTCGGCTTTCTAATCTTTCCTCTATTAATTTCTTGATGGGGTGTGAAAAATGTCCCTTCGCCGACAGCGTATAACAGCGGATAAAAGGTTTCGCTACGCTTTGCCCAAATTGTCTTCGGCACCTTCTTTTATCCGCCAACCGTTAAGTGAGATACTTATTTAAATGCTTGCTCGCCGCCAAAAACTAGTTAAAAATTCAGGATAAAATCATGAAGTGATAAAAATGAGGGAAAAACTCAAAATAAAAATAGGTGAAGAATTCAAACCAGCACCACAATTTAAGAAGCTTTATTACATCTATTTGGTGTTAGTTATTCTTTTTGGTATTTTGACATGGTATCTTCCTGTATTGCTTTTCACCCCATTTGAAGTAAAACTTGGTATTTCAATACCAATTTTGGCTATTTTGATTTTCGTGGTTTATTGGATTCCAAAATACTATGACTCGATAGTCTATAAACTTACTAAAGATGAAATTATATGGGGAAGAGGAATGTGGTTTAAAAAGACTGGAATTGTCCCTTATAACAGGATAACAAATATCGATATTGCACAAGGTCCTATTTCAAGGAAACTCGGGATTGCTGCCCTTAAGATTCAAACTGCAGGTTACTCCGGGCAACAAGCTAGAGCTGAAATAAAAATAGAAGGAATTGAACAATTTGAGGGTTTAAGGGAGTTAATAATGGAATTTGTTAGAGGTAAAAAGCCAATAGCAGTAGAAACTTATGAGGAAGAAAACATTAATTTAAGAATTCTTGATGAATTGGTTAAAATACGGAAACTGTTGGAAAAATCCTCTAAAAAATGAATGAAATGTATTTTAATGCGGCTTGCTTACACTCTCGTAACTCTCCGGATTGCTCACCCCTATCAGAGTCGCTTAACAGAGGGATATGTAACTCGCTACCCCTTTGCCCAAAGTTGCTCCGCTTACACCCGCAAACTCCATCTACCCCTGAAACGTTGTCCGAAATTGCAAGCCTTTTAAAAAAGACTTTAAAAATAGGAGGTATAGATTATGAAGATGAAAAATAAAACTTTAGTAGTCATTATCGTAGTTTTAATTTTGGCATCTGGGTTAATTGGTTGGCGATATCAGAAGCAATTAAATTTCCAAGAAGAAAACACTAACCAAGGCAAAATTTCCAATATTAAGGTTGCCATTGTTTACGAGTCAATAATTGATCAAATTAGAGACATTAATAGTGTAGCAGATTTAGTTAAAGAAACAGGAGCAGATTATCTTCACAGAGGATTTTTCAGGTGGATGGGAATGGCAGAAATCGAAAGAAAATATGATGTTTACGAAATACTCACTAAAGGCATAGAGACGATAAAAAAGAAAAACCCCAATGTTCTTGTTGGTGGTGCGCTTGCTGCTCAGGAAATTAACAAAGTTGAACATAATCCGGTGACAGGGGAGATAATTCCTGAAGAAAAAACTTGGGAGATGGCTTTAGACCCACAAAGATTTGGATTTAATATGACAAAAGAGGAGCTGCACGAAAAATATTGGGAAAAGACAGGAAGCAACAAGTATGTTCTTCCGGACATTACAAATCCGGATTACCAGCAGTTGTTTTTGAGTTTTGCCAAAAAACAAATAGATTCTGGAATAGATGCTATTTGGATTGATGGACTGTATGTTCAAGCAGGTATTTTAGCTCGTTTAGCTAAAAAAGGGGGTAAGGATCCAGTCAATCACCCTGGCGTAAAAGCAAGCTTTGAAGCAGCTTCACGCATTGTTGATGAAATCCATAAATACAGCAGATCAAAAGGAAAAGAGATATATGTTGGCTCTTGGTCCTATACAGGTTGGTATGAGCTTGGCATTCCAAAAGATTTTTATCCTAAGCTTGATTTTGTAACTATGTCGCCTTCAGTAAAAGAGATAGAGAACAAGGAACTAAACAAAGATAAATGGCAGAAAGAAATAAGAACAACTAAGGAGATATATGGTAATAGTATTTCTATCGTTGTTTTTATTGACTGGGCATTTACAAAAGACACTCCCCTTGGAGTATTCAGCCAAACCTTGAATAAAAAAGAACAAAAAGATGTCTTAAGGGATTTTGATGAGTTCTTTAGTAAGAATGGCATAATATTTGCTTACCCTCTCCATGGTGGTTTTATGGGAAGGGACGCAACCCAGCTTGCTTTTGGGAAATACTATAAATACGACGCCTTAGCTCCTGAATTTGAAACTTACGAAACAATAAAGGAACTTGCCCAGAGTAAAAAATGAGAGAAAGTTATAGTGGAGTCGCAACTTAAATTACCTCAAGCCTGATAATGCAGAGAATTCACGTGATAAAGAATTTGATTTTAGAGGTAACGAAGTTTAACGATCTGGTAAACCTTGATTCCATCTTGAACAAGCCCAGTTGCTCAGAGTATGAAACTGAAACAACCTTGCAGAGGGCGATGCAGCTATACATAGAAGGAGCTACTGTGTATCTTTCAGGCTCCGCTGTTAACTTCTCCAAATGAACCAATGGCCAAGGATAACTGAAAAACTCGACTAAAGAAGGCTTTACCTATTCTCAGGGAACTATCAGAAGGAGAAAAGAAAGATGTCTACTTAGCGGATAAGGAAGTCAATAAAGGACTGGAGAAACTTTTACTTAAGAAAACAGTATTACTAGATCTGAAAAAGTGGAGAAGATAGGAAACATAAAGGGAGACCAATGTTTAGCTTCTTCTTTCCGGCATTTTCAACGTGTAAGTCCATTAGATTCAGAACCGTCGAGTCTCCGGATATTCTCTAACATGGATTGCTGTGACCAATTTTTCAGCTTTTTCTAACTGTTTCCTGTCCGCTGTTACCAAAGTAACTCCTTTCTCCTCTGCTAACTGGATATATAATGCGTCGTAGAAGGTGAGGCCAGTTTCCCTCGCTACTTCCATGGTTCTCGACATAGACTTAGCCGTTGGAGCTGTAAGCTCTAGATCAAGCTCAATGAGGGAAGCCACAGCATCCATTGCATCCCTTAAATTTAACTGTTTATTCCTCCAGATACTGTTTCCAACTTCATAGACCAAGTGGAGAGGTGCTGCTATATTTATGACGCCACTGACAAAGTCTTCTTTCAGGATAAGAGATTCCTCAGTGTACTCCTCAACATTAAACCACTTAGCTACAACACTTGCATCTGCAACAACTTTCATACTTTGTCACGATCCTCACGTATGGATTCTGCTGCCTCAAAAACCCCTTTAACAGTTTTACTTCGAATTTCATCTATTCTTTTCGAGGCGCTCTCCCTCTTCACCTGTCTTATTTTCTGCTCAACCATTGAGCGAATGAAACCTGGCCAGTCTACATTTACTTTCTTCATCTCCTCCTTCAATTCCTTCGGAATTCTCACACTTATAGTCGACATATCAATCACACCAATAATTAATATCAAATTGTAATATTTAAATGTTATACACATGTGTGTTAGATAAAGCACATTCTTACTACAGTGAGTTAAAGAAAAAAATATATGGACAATAAAAAGTTTAGAGAGATGAAAGTCATCCTTAACAGTTTTCCAACTGTTGAGGAACATGAAAAACCTGTAAGTCTGCTAGGCAAAGAAAAACAATTAACCATTATTCTAAGGGTATATCATTCTATTTGGCCCCCCAATGAAAAGGAGCCAGAGTAGCAATATTACGGGATGCTGCCCTATCCGGATTTGCCTTATAACCACACTTTCTACACTTAAACAGTTTCCTTTTGTTGTTGAAGGCACCTAATTTGGCTTGGAAGTATAGCTACATCTCGGACATTTCTGCAATGTTTTGGTAACAAGAACTTCAACGACATCGATTCCATTCTGCCATGCTATAGATTGAATTGCCATCTTAAATTTAGAAAATGGGTGCAGTGATTTTCCTGTTGGCTTTCTTGGGCTTCTTACCTTTTACTATTACGTTTCCTTAAGTGTTTAAGCCTCTCAACAGCAACCAAAGCATCATATTTCATTGTTATTTACATAATTTGTAGTAATTGGTTGCCGGTGCAGGTGATTTTTATAGATTTGGGAGGTTGAGATTAGAAGAGTTTTTGCATATGTTTTTTGGGGTGTCAAAAGGTTGTTAAGGAGTCTCTTTTCTTGGTTGAAGCTTTTTTGACAATTTATTTTTTAATGAATTGAGGAAGTTAACGGTTGAAATAGTTATTTCTAGGAAAATAAAGAACCCGACGCCTACGGTTAGAACCAGGACAGTTTCTATAATTATCCATGTATCAGGGTTGGGTTTGAACTGTAGGTACACTGCTTCTCTGAAAAGTAAAAGAAAGATGAGGTAGGCTATTCCGTTAGCTATTCTTTTTGGCAGTTTTCTGGCTCCGTATTTTTCATTAAACTCTTTTTCAATTTTTAAGTAAAAGTAGTAACCTATGGTGAAAGCTGAAGCAGTAACCATAACTATGAACCAGGGCCAGAATAAAGTGTTATTTTTTATTAACTGGAAAAACTGGTTTTGCATAAACGGAACCCTTTCCTCTGTTCTTTTTCAGTCAAGTATTTCGAATCCTTCATCTAAAAGTTTCTTTTTAGGTAGAATTATTCTTGCGCCTTTTTCATTCTCTAACTCCACAGTTAAAAAGGCTATTCTTTTCACTTTCCCCTGTAATTTTCCAACTTTTATTTTCTGGTTCTCTTTTAAAACGTTTAAGTCTGAGGAAAAAATAATTTTAGCGTCTTCTTTGAAACCTAAACCAATCATTAAAGCGAAAGCTAAGCCTCCACCTATACCTAAAGCAAACAGTATTGATTGGGCAACTGTTTTTGTTACTGAAGTAGCTATTTGAGCAATATCAAGAGCCATCAAAATCAAAACTATGTACATTAAGTACTTAATTCCTGAAACAAAGAATCTGCCTAGGATGGTGCTTGTTCCAGTCATTACACCTGCTATTAAATTTGTTAACCAATCAATAATTATTATTCCCACAAGGAAAACCACTACGGCACCCACTATTCTAGGAAGGTAAATTGTTAAAACGGAACTTACTTGGTTTATTAAGGGTAGTTTAAGGAAATTTAAAGCCACCATTATTGTTAATAAATAAATGAAAATTTTGAAAGTGATGGCTATTAAACCTGAAAAGGTGTAACCTGCTTTCCCCAAACTTGACCCTATATCTGTTTCTTCAAATTTCTCGTTCATTTTTAAACGTGAAATAATAGCGTTTAAAGCTTTTCCGAAATAGTGACCTACAAGGTACCCAATTATTAAAGTTAATGCTGCATAAAGGATTTGCGGCAGAAAATCTATTAACTGATTAATTATTTGCTGAAAAATATTTATTATTTGCATTACATCACCTGTTTCCTAAAACTTTAAACTTTTCCTTCTTTAACGAAATTAAAAGTTAATTTTTCTTTTTATTTTTTCTAAAGAAGGGGGTTCAGAGAATTTCTTCCCTGGAAACTTAAAAATAATTTTTAAAAGTGAAAGGAAGTTTCCCCTTTACCTTTTGATTTTTCTTTTTTCCTGTACGGGACAGGTATGTACTCCACACTTGGACGTCTACCAGTTGGCTGGGGATAGAGTTCCATTAAAGCATAAACTTCTCCTGGCAACCCTACCTTTACAGGTAACCCTAGTTTTTTTACATGTTCAGGTGTTAAAGGGTAGTCATGGGTCCAAACCCCAGAGGTTAGTGTTTCAGCTATGTTTTTAGCCTTCTCTTCACCAACTTTCTCCTTCACTAGTTCATAAACAAAAGTGTAAACCTGTTTTAATGCTTTCTTTGCAACGTCAGCAAGAATCAATGTTTCATCTTTTATTTTGTTTTTATCTTTTTCTTCTAGAACCTTCACAATTGAAGCTGCTGGGTATTCACCCAGTTGCGGATCAACAGGTCCTAGCACTGCGTTTTCATCCATTAAGATCTCGTCAGCAGCCAGGGCGATAAGGGTTCCACCTGACATGGCGTAATGTGGGATAATTACCCTAACAGGGGCTTCATGTTTTTTCATCGCCAAAGCTATTTGTTCAGCCGCAAGAACTAAGCCTCCTGGAGTGTGTAAAACGAGATCTATAGGCATGTCTTTTGGTGTCAACCTGATTGCACGAAGCACTTCTTCTGAATCTTCTATGTCAATGTACCTGAACAAAGGGAAGCCGAGTATGGCCATGGACTCTTGACGATGAATCATTGTTATCACCCTTGACTGCCTTTTCTTTTCTAAACGACGTATCAAGTTTGTCCGTGCACTATCTAGCATTTTCTTTTTTATGAGAGGCATAATCATGGCAAGCATTAAAAAAATCCAGAAAATATTCCAAAGGTTACTAATTAAGTCTACAGCCATGAACTAACACCTACAAAATAATAACCTGTTACTGCTTACTTTTTCTTTATTTTCCTTTTAAAAGTTCTCTTTTCACAACTTTAAACCTTTAGACTTTAGTGTAAATTTCTATGTTTAAGTGTGAAGCTGCTTCAAAAGCCTCCTTTTCCGCGTAAGGTGTTACCATTGTTAACCTTAAAGGCCTCTTACCTTCAACTTTTCCGTAAAAATCTGATTTTCTAACATGTGACTTGATTTCTATAAGTATTATTTTTTCGTTATGTACAGTTATGTCTACGTCAATGTTACTGGGGTAATTGAACACCAACCCTTCTTTATCATATTTTACCCATCTTTCAACTTTGAAGCTGAATTCTTTCTCCACTAAACTTTTAATTCCTTCCTGGAAGCTTCTTCAATCATTAAGCCCCATCTGGCCCCTAAAGCTGAAATATGCCTATTAATTAATTCGAACCCTTTGTTCATGTTACTCCTAAGTTTGTTCATGTCATCCCTAAGCTTAACTAATTCTTCTCCATGCCTACCTAATCTATGCAGGATTTCTTCTAAATAAAGGAAGCCAGCTACTGTGTAACGAAAGTTTTTATCCCCTCTTAAAAGTTTCAAAAATTCCTATTTTAACTTCATTCCAGCACCTAAAAAAGAGTAGTTGCGCGGTGAAAAATTCTCGCGGTTCTTTTAAACTTTCTTAAAGAAAAACATGAACCATTAATTTCTTATGTTTACCCATCATATAAGTGTTGAGTAAAGTTAGGGGAAAACAAATTCCATATCTGTTTTTCAATTGTTTTCCCTTTAAAAGTTTTCTTTAATTAATTTGTCACATGTTCCCCACATTTTTTGCAACTGACAGGGCTTTGCAAGCTTGTCCTCCTTTATTGAAAAGTTCTGAAGCAAGCCTCAATTCGTATTTGCAGCCGTACATTGCAGATCCCCTTCCCTTAACTTAAATTTTTTGAGATAGCTTTAAACTCCAGTATTTTTGCAAAAACTATTCAGAGAACATATTTTTGTTATTTCAAATTTTGTCATTTCAAACACTTCACCTACATCATACTGTTGAGGATGTTCAACCCTACACTTCTAGGAACAGTTTTTAAACTTAGTTCTATATATACTTGGCTTCTGAAGGCTCTGTAGTAACTATGGGTAAGTATATAAACATGTACTTTCTAGATTCTTAAGCTAAGGCTTCAGCCAATGTGTTTTTGTCAGAGCCTTCAGAACCAAGCAGACATAGTGGAAACAGTAAACTCTGAAAATTTCCGGTTACAATCAGTATAAACCCTATGGTACTTTTCACTGCCGTTATTTTTCCAGAAAATAAAGGTTTTTGAAGTTAAAGGCATCCAGGACTCTTTTAAATACAATTGTAGGCTTAACTGCTGAGAAAAGAAGAAAAGAAAGGATTATAAGTTCAAGGATAAACAGGGAGGAAACAAATCTCAACAAAATCCTCAGGGAAACAGTTCTCCTTGTTAAAAACGCAGGTGGAGGACACCTAATGTTCAAGTGTAAAAATACCCAGAGAAATATCTATTCTTTTAATTTTCCTTCTAAACCCAGAAATAAACAGAGAGAAAAGCTTCAGAAGAAAATAAAACCAACAGTAGAAGTATTCCTCCATGTCAAGCACGGAAGAATCTCAAAAAGATTTTTCTATTACTTAATAGCTTTGGGAAAAATTTAAATTTGTTCATTTAAAAATGCTTTCTTAGACATGGAGAAGGAGTGAGAAATGACTGCTAAGAGAAAGTATTTAATCATGATTCTGGCCCTAATTCTTTTTCAGTTAATTGGGCAAGTTTATTCTCAACCGTTAACCTTTAAAACAAAAGAAAGCGTTTTAAAATCTGCTAACTGGCTGCTTAAAAACCAAGAAGGAAATGGAGAATTTAAGGCTCCTTCTGCTAGAAGCGTAAAGGAAAATGATCCATTAATATTGGCATGTGCTTCAATTGTTTTGCTTGAAGCCTACAAGTTAAGTGGTGAAGAAGTATTCTTAGACGGGGCGAATAAAACCCTTAAACTACTTAGAAACTGGCAAAACCCTGATGGTTCAT
>JAOZFT010000021.1 GCA_027492035.1 Thermoproteota archaeon | reverse complement strand
GGGATGCATTCACGTTGAAATAGTTCCAGGGAACCAAAACGAAGTAGCTTCCCCAGAAAAAGGGGACTACATAAAATTTACAGGTGTCTGGGTAGTAGACACTGACCATGGTTCATGGAGTGAAATCCACCCTGTCTGGAGAATAGAGAAAGTAACAAAGTAATCTCTCCTCAACAAACCTTCCCTTTCTTGAAAAAGATACTATTGAAGGGTTTCAAACATCGTTAACTCCTAAAAGACTTTCAAAGGAAAAAATAAAAATCAAGAAATGAAATAATTCTCCTTATTAAGAAGAAGTTAAGGGGGAGAAGAAAATTAAATGTTTCTAAAGAAAACAGCTGCAATTTTAATGGGTCTAACTCTACTCTCCACCCTAAACTTTATTTATCCCTTTTCCTCCATTGTTCCTTCTTGTAAAGCAGAAGAAAATTTTTTAAACCAAGGAGGAATAACAAGTAGAAACATTACTTTGGCTGTGAAGGATACTACCATTCTCTACTCTGAAGAAATCACTTGGAATAAAAAAAGATTTCAAAGTATACTGCAAGACAAAGATGATTTCGTGAAAATGGTGATGTCAACATTTACTAATGAAGCAGCAAATTGGAACTTAAAGGTTACAGGGATAAAAATTGACTTTAACGAAGGAAAAAGATCCACTACACTTAACTGTGAAATCCAGGGGTGCATTTCGAAAAACGGGAACAAATATACAGCTGACTTCTTCTGGCTTCTGAAACCCTCCCAACTAGATTTTATCGAAGACAATTTCAAAGAAGCGAGAAACAGCCTGTCTTGGAAAGGAACCATCAACAACGTTTCAACAACAATAACTATTCTGCTGCCTTTGAAAGAAAAACCCTATAAAGCATGGCAAGAACCTAATGGCCACTGCCATGCCCATGTTTGGTGGACTGAAACTGTCACTTTGCAGCCTCAAAAAACCTCAGTTACTCCTTCACCTCTTCCAACCCAAACTCCACCTCCAAATCTTAATTACCTACTTTACTTTATAGCTGCCGTGGTTGCAATAGTAACTGTAACAGTTTTAGCCATTTACTTACTTAAAAAGGGAGGGTTTAACCCTTAAGGAGAAAGTATTAAGAAGTTTGAAATACGTAAGTTCATCAATTCTAGGGTAAGGGTTGAACATTAACAATAGACTCAGGTTTCTGGTGGAGGAAGAGGAAGGAATGTTTTGATACTCTTCTTTTTTCCCTGCAAAGCTATTTCTCCTCCTTCTTTGTGCTCCAACCCTAACTCGAAAAAATTAATCGCTTCAAATGACCAGTATGTGATAAATCCTGCTGTGAAGAAACTGGATCTATCTTTGGCTTTCAACAGGAGCTTTCCCGATTTTCTTTGAAAAATCCCTGATGGAATTGAAGGTTTCATCGGGGGTATTCATTCCATTCGCAACTTCAATGAGGCGTGTAACATGCGCTGGATTGAACCAAGACATGCCAATAAATTTTTGTTACCTCTTAACTTCGGAGGCGAGGTCTATTATCATTATTTCCGAATGTTTGAGGCAAAAACTGTTTTTTCTGGACAAAATGGGTCAAGCTCTGAAAAAATTTTCTTTTCAAACTAGCTATTTTCAAAACACTGTCTTTAATCAATAAATCCAGGTCTTTATCGAAAACTTTAAGGTTTATAGTGGTTCTATCCTCTTCAAAACTTCTTCCACTTCTTTGTCAGTCACTTTACCTCCTTCAACAAGTTTTTAAGGCTAAAGGCCCCTCTTTTACAAGTTTTAAAGCCTTTTTAAGAATTTTGTCGGAAACATCTCATAAAACAAGTTTCATAACAGACTTTTGCAACAGTTTACGCCGTTTCATGCCCATTACTCAGCACCTAACACGCCAATTCTCTCAACATCCTTAACATCCACTTCCTTCCACCCCCTTATTTCCGAAAGAAAACCTCTTTTCTAAATTTTCAGTTCTGGGTTCCTAGCTTAACTTTCCACGCTAAAAACCTGTGAAGGATTACTTCTCCCTTGAAAAAATTCATAGTTTACACTCCATCTCCAACTTATACCTTTTCAAAAACTCAACCATGAACCTATGTCGCTCCTCAGCTAACCTTCTCCCTGTCGCTGTTAACATTAATTTTTTCAGCCTCAAAAGCTTGGAGGCGAAGTGATAAATAGGGTTAGGGTCAGGCCCTTCGGTGTTCATTTTGTACTTTGGAGGATTTTCAGGGTCCCAGTTTACTTTTCCAAGTTCAGATGAGCCGTAATATCCCGCGAAAGCAAAAACTCTGGCTATTCCTCTAGCACCCATAGCATCTAATAAGTCGGCATCCCTTAAGACTTCAGCTTCCCTAGATGCAGGTTTCACCCCTCTCAAATAAGCCTCGTAAGAGGAAGTTAAGATAGCACCAATTACTCCTTTTATTTCTTCCTTTTCGAAACCTATCTTTTGCAAAAATTCTTCAGCCTTACGTGCACTTTCCACATAATGTGAACTATTTCCCTTTACTCTGTTTCTTGGAACTATGTCATGAAGGTAGGCTGCAGCCAACAAAATTTTCATGTTCACCTTCTCTTCAGCACCTATCTTCTTCACAAACTTCACTACACATTCCACATGATCCATGGCATGGGCTAAGTCACTTCCTGAAACATTCTTTTTAACAAACCTATAAATTCTCTCCTCAATTTCACTAAGTGAACCCATACATCCCACCTTTTTTTCAATAAAGTTTAAATATTTATCAATAGATTACTTCGTTTTTGTCATTTTTGAATCAATTAATGGTCATGGTAATGGGTGAAAAGGAGTACATTGCCCCTACATGGAATAACATATATGAAATGTGTATTTTTTTAGCTAAGAAAATAAAGAAAAGCTTATTTAAGCCTGCAGTAATTGTGGGAATAGCTAGAGGTGGCTGGATACCTGCCAGAATCTTGTCAGATTTACTGGACAACCCATACACGGCCAATATAAAGATTGAGTTTTACAAGGGAATAAAGGAAACAGAGGAAACACCTATTCTAACTCAGCCCCTATCTACGGAAGTTGCAAACAAAAAAGTTTTGGTGGTGGATGATGTTGCTGATTCAGGGAAAAGCCTGTTAGTTGCTAAAAGGCACGTAATTAACAAGAAGGCATCAAATGTAAAAATAGCAACCCTCTTCTATAAGCCATGGTCCATAATCATCCCTGACTATTACGTAAAGGAAACTTCTGCGTGGATAATTTTCCCGTGGGAGGTAAGGGAAACAATCTTTAAAATAGCCTCTAAACTCCTCAATGAAGGAAAATCCTACCCGGAAATAAATAATGAATTATTGAAAACCGGTTTAAAGAAGCCAATAATTAACCTATTCCTTAAAGATTTCAAACTAGAAATAAAAAGGAAGGAGGAATGAAAGAAAATTTCTCTTTTTAATCGTGGGTTAAGAGGTTAAAGTTTACTTCCTCCTTTTTCATTCAACTGTTTCTACTTCAAAGGCCAGTTTCACATTAGCTCTGAACTCAATTATATTTCCATTCTTCACTTTTCCAGTGAAACCCACAATATCTACTCCTTTAATGTTTCGAACTGTTTTAGCAGCTGTTTCAACAGCGTTTTTAACTGCTTCCTCGAAACTGTTAGGTGAAGAACCGACGAGTTCAATTACTTTCACTATAGCCATTTAAACAAACACCTCAAATAAATCCATATCTTTTATTCAAATAATCTTATCTTTCCCCTTTCCTTTATATTTCTATACTATTTTCTAAACCTGTTTCTACATTAATTTCGTTTCCATACCTGCTTTTTCAACTAATTCTTTGAAACATGCGTTCGCTTTATCAATAATTTCCTCCTCTTTCAAAGTTAAAACCTTCCTTTCCCTCATAACCACCTTTCCATCCACTATAACTGTATCCACGTCTCCACCCACTGTTGAGTAAACTAATGTAGAGGGGATGTTGTGGAAAGGTGTAACATGAGGTTTTTTGAAGTCAACAATTATTACATCTGCTTTCTTTCCTTTTTCTAAACTTCCTATTCCTTTCTCCATCCCTAAAGTTTTTGCTCCATTAACTGTAGCCATCTCTAAAACTTGAAAAGCTGGTAAGGTTTCAGGGTTTAATTTTCTTAATTTATGTATAACTGCAGCCATCCTCAATTCCCTAAATAAATCCAAGGTGTTGTTGCTTCCAGCCCCGTCAGTTCCCAAAGAAACATTAACCCCTTCTTGCAGCATTTCAGGTATAGGAGCAACTCCTACTCCGGCTTTAATAGGGGTCGTTGGGCAGTAGGCCACATTCACCCTTTTTTCGGCAAGTATCTTTATTTCATTTTCAGAAACAAAAATTGAATGAGCCCCCACCACGTCAGGCTTAAGAAAACCCATCTCGTTAAGCTTCTCCACTGTCGTTTTACCATACTTCTCTTTCACCATTTCAATTTCCCATTTGCTTTCAGCCATGTGGAGGTGAATCCTGAAATTTTCTTTATCAGCTACCTCCCTTATTTTCTTTAGGGTTTCTTCAGTTACTGAATAAAGTGCATGCGGCCCTAAGAAGGTCTCAACTCTTCCTCCAGCAGCACCCCTAAACTTTTTTGCGAAATCAACAGTGTAACTTAACTTGTTTTGGCCTAAATCTGGCCCCATCAGCTCCAGTAGAGCTTGAGCCAAACAAGCCCTTAAACCGCTCTCCCTAACAGCTTTCGCAACTTCTTCCATAAAAAAATAATGGTCGGAGAAAGTTGTTGTTCCTGATTTAATTAACTCTAAAGCCCCAAGAAGAGCTCCACAATAAACTTCTTCCCTTGTTAAGTTTGACTCAATTTTCCAAACCGTAGGAAGCCAATCCTTCGGTTTTTTATCGTCAATCAAGCCACGGAACAAAGTCATAGATAAATGAGTGTGGGTGTTAATTAAACCAGGTGCGACGATTTTTTCAGAGGCATTAATAACTTCGTCAGCTTTGTACTTCCCTTCAATTTCTTTTGTCTTGCCTAAATCAACAATTTTACCTTCTTCAACTGCTACGCAGCCATCCTTAATAATTAACCTTTCTTTATTCATTGTCAAAACTAAACCGTTCTTAATCATCAAATCAACCATAGTACATCACCTCCAGGACAATTCAAAACCTGAAAACACCCCTTTAACATCTTAATTTCATGAATTTAAAAAAGAACAATGCCATACTGACATAAAGAAAATTTTAACTGCCTTATAGGGGAGTAAATTCGATTTTTACATCGTTACAAAATTAATTACTTTTTTCAAAGTCCTTCCTTTTTTCTATTATTAAAAACCATTTGAACCATAATCTCTTCCTTTACTTCGCAGTTAATTTTCTTACATTAGAAATTTAAATTCCTTTGTTACCCATTAATTGGGTAATAGTTGATCTATTCCCCCTTTTTCGCAGCTAAAGCTGCTCCTATTGCTGTGCAGTAATCAGAATTTCTCGGAATTAAGGCTTTTCCTCCGAAAAGGTTTGTTGACCACAGAAGAGGTTTAGAAAAAAGTTCAACCTTAGTTAATCCTCCAACATAAACGATGTCTCTAATTAACCCATAAGCTTTAGCTGCAAAAACGGATAAAGTTCCGATTACTTGGCCCACTAAGTTGAACAAGCCAAGAGCCAAGTCCTCCTTTTCTGTTCTGTCATTTATTTTTCCGAAATTAGAAGCAGTAACAGTTTCAGATAATATACCAACTGATTTTCCAGCTAGTTCACCCACCGTTAAATCAACCTTTCTAATATTTCCTTTCTTCGCTAGCTCAATCAAGGTGTCCAGTCGATCCTTGTTTAACAAAGCCTTACCTAAACCAAATAAAGTCCCTCCTCCAATACCAGTCCCTCCCACGTGCTTAATAAAATTCTTATCTTTATCAACTGCAACCATTGCAGTGCCTGTTCCTATACTTACAACTAAAGCCCTTTTTTTCTTGGAAAGAAAAACACCTCCTGAACCAATAGAAGTTATTTCGTCAACTTTAACCGTTTCAACCCCTAAGAAACGGTTAGGTATACTAAATGAACCTACACCTGTGGCAGCCACCTTGGTTACATCGACTAATTTCATCTCTAAATTATAAAGAATTTTCCCTAAAGCCCCAGAAGCTGCTGAAATGTGGTCGGAGGCCTTTATGGAAGCAAAACCCAAAATCTTATCTTCATCCATGGCAACAGCCTTGGTTGTGCTGCCTCCTAAATCTAAGCCGATAACGACCAAAACAAGACACCACCGAAGCAACTCTAAACCTTTTAGCAAAATAATCCCTTAAACTTCTCTAATCACCTTGCCATTAATAACTTTTTTTTAAAATTAGGAAATTTCTTTTTTCCGTAATTAAATTTTGTCCAAGGTATATTCCTTTCCATGTTCAACTATTTCTATTTCTCCTTTTAAGTCTTTCATGAATTTTTTGAAGAGTTCAGGGTGTTCAGTGTGGATTGGGAAAACCTTTTTAGGTTTAATTCTTTCAATTACTTCCCGCAACTCCAACGGCATTATGTGACCGGACACATGTAAATGGTACTGCGGTAGACCGAAGGCAATTAACCAGTTTTCCAGTTTTTCGTACTCTACTTCCTGTTCTTCGTTGAAAGGTTCTGAAGAGGAGTGGATAAAAACGCTTCCTGGTTCAGGTTTAATTGTCAACAGTTCTTGGAAGCTGTAGAATGGAAGTATGGTTATGTATTTGTTTTGTTTCTTAGCTAGCGAAGCTGAATCAATTGTTTCTGTTTGCTCAATTATTTCCTTCTCCCACCTATAAACCCTTTTTTTCTCTCTTGAAAAAACAGTTAATTCTCTCAGTTTGGGTAGGTTTAGCCTTTTGTCCTTTTCAAGTTTTTTAAGCAAGTAAGCTTGTTTGGTTGTTACAACTAATTTTCTACCGGTTTCTTCGGCTACATTGTAGAAACTGTTTAACCTATCCGTGTCTGTTAATGCAAAATTAACTAAAACTAACTCCTTTGTTTTTTTAACAGATTTTTTCAGTTTCTCTTTCAATTCCTTTTCACTCATAACTTTCCCAGATGTTAAATTTGTGGCTTCAGTGATTAAGGCAACTGGTTCAGCTTTTTCAGCTTTTTCTACGAAATCCTGTGTCAACTCAGGTTTTTTTCCATGCATCCTGAAATCTCCCGTGTAAACAATGCTTCCCGAAGAAGTGTAAATAATAAAGCCGTAGGCTCCCGGGATTGAGTGGTCACAGTGAACCGGCTCAATTGTTAAAGAGCCTATTTTTATTTTGTCACCTGTCCTGAAGGTTTTAAATTTTAAACCTGAAATATTGTTTTCGTAGCTCCTAGGCTGGGTTTCAAAAACCCCCTCCAGTATTTCCTTTGTTGTTTCCCCGCAAAAAACAGGTATTTCCCTTTTTAAAAATGAGATGTAGCCAGAATGATCCCTGTGGCCGTGAGAAATAAACACACCATCTATTTCGGGTTGCGAAGTGCTAAAAAAGTATAATCCTTCAATTTCCGGTAATAAATTAAATTTGAAAAGTTCCTTAAACATTTTAGGCTTCATTAAAGGTTCTTGGTAGAAATTCCTCTTTTTGGTGAAGCTTGTCCCGAAATCCAAGAATACTTTCGCGTCTTCATCTTTCACTAAAACCTTATTTCCACCTACTTCATTTACTCCCCCATAAAAGGTTATTGAAGTCAATTTTTCTCACATTAACTAAAGTTTCTTCTGGAATCTTCTTCAAACCTTGAAGTCTTTAAAGACATGTTTTTCAACTCCTTCTTTCAAAGTTATAGAAAATTGTGTTTCTTTTTATTTTTACCCACTTCCCACGTCTTGTGAAACTATTAATGTTTAGATAGATTCATATGTCTCTTATTCTTGGGTTCGATGGGCATATGGTAGTTAAATGAATTAAAGAGGGCAAAATTAAAGCAATAAGGCTTCCAAGTGGAAGATATAGGATAAGAATCAGAACTGTAGCTAAAAAAAGGTTAAAAATAAGTAAAACTTGTTCCTACATCCTTTCCCCTACATAGAACTAAAGCTTGGTTAAAAAGAAATTAAGCTAACGAAAAGGCAGGAAGCACCGCGTTTAAGGTGACTAAAAAAAGTTTTTAATGTTTCCTTTTTGAAAATTCTTAAACAAATTTTGCTTCTTAACTTTCTCCTGTGCTCAGATTATTTGGAGGTTTCTTCAATGTTTTTTAGAGATAGGGATGCGCCTGTCACCGAGGAGGGTTTAATTTTTAGAGTATACGGTTACACTCATCCACCTGACGGTTGTGTTTGTGACTTAGAATATGCACCTGAAAAACTGTACAAGCCAGATGAACCTAAAGCTTTAAGGGAAGGGAGAAACGGAAAATTTTTCAAGTTCTATTTTGATGGAGGTTTAAAGTTTATTGAAAAGAACTTCCCCAAGTACAGGATATACTATGCTCCACTAAAGAAGAAACTTGTAGGTTTGAAAATGAACCAAATAAAGGAGTTAAGGAAGCCTAAACATAAACTGAAAGAAATCCTTGAAAAAGGGAATGGCGACCCATTAATTTTAACCTTAAAAAATCTAATTTCTGAAATTCAGAGTTTATCCGGTTTAAAACTAAGAGCTTTTGGGGTTTTCGGTTCTATACTGCATAATTTCCATAATCCCCTATACAGTGACATAGACTTAATTATTTACGGTAGAAGAAACCTTCACAAACTTCGTGAAACATTAAAAGAAATCTATAATTCACAATTTTCAAATTTAAGAAACGAATTTGAAAAATGGAACAGCGAAACACCCCTCCACCATTGGCACTTCACAAACTTAACAAAGAAAGAGTTTTGGTTTCATCAGAAAAGGAAACTCATTTACGCAGTTTATAACCCAAAAAAATTAGGGAGGAAAGTTAAAGTTGAGTTTGAACCAGTTAAGGAATGGAACGAAATAAAAAACAACTATTTAGAAATAAAAGAAATAAAGGATTTAGGTTGGTGTAAAATCTTGTTTGAAGTGACAGATGCATCAGAAGCCTTCTTCATGCCTTCAATTTACAAAATTGAACCAGTTAAGGTTTTGAAAGGAGAGGGACAAGAAGTTATGCAGGTAATCTCCTTTGTTGAAGAATTCAGGGGTCAATTGAAAGAAGGGGAGAAGGGGGTAGTTCAGGGTAGAGTAGAAGAAGTTGTAACCAGTGAAAGAGTATATAAACAAATTGCTTTAAGTTATGGCCCAAACTACTTTAACCAAGTACTAAAAAAGGTAACACACTGAATTTTCATTGAAAGGGAAACCTTAACCTTTTTTCTGGAGTGTTTCTAAGGGTTTCTTTTGATTTCTTTTTGCCAAAACTTTTTAAGAAAGTTTTAAGCTTTTATTTGTTGGTTTTTAAGTATGTAGGGTATTTCTTTGATTACGTCTGTAGCTGTTAATTGGTATCCCTTCTTTTCAAATGCTTTGTCACCTGCTAAACCGCACAGGTATGTTCCTGCAACCGCAGCTCTGAAAGTGCTTGTTTTCCATGAAAGAAAAGCTGCTATTATCCCTGAAAGTACGTCACCTGTTCCTCCAACAGTCATTCCAGGATTCCCTGTAAAATTGACTTTCACTTTCTCTCCATTAGAAACAATGTCTACATGTCCCTTAACAGTTAAGGTTAAACCATGTTTTTTAGCTGTTTCCTTAACCTTTAACACTCTTTCTTCAAGGTTTCTTTGTTCAGGTAATTCTTCGCCGAACAAGTACTTGTATTCTCCACTGTGGGGTGTCAAAACAATTTTTTCACTCCTAATTTGTTGAAGCTTTCCCTTTAAGGCTTTTAAACCATCAGCATCAACAAGTACTGGTTTATTTTTCCTAACTGCTTCCTTCAAAATTTTAACAGCTGCTTCTTTTATTTCTCTTTCCAGCCCTAAACCTGGACCAATTATTACGCTGTCACTTTCGTCCAGTAGTTTTTTGAGGTGGTTGATGCTTTCTTTGTTTAGGTAGGACCCTGGGTAGCTTCTAACTATCAAGTTTGGGCTGTACCCCCTCAACACATTACTTATTTCTTCAGGGCAGAATATAAAAGTTAAATCAACCCCTGTGTTAAGGGCTGCTAAGGCTGCAAGTGCAGGAGCTCCACTGTAGTACTTGCTTCCCCCAATTATAAGTACTCTTCCAAAGTCTCCTTTGTGTGAGTAAATGTTTCTGGGTTTAATTACGTGCATTAAGTCTCCTCCCCCAGCTATTACTTCAGCTTCTTTCGGTGAACCTATTTCTGCAACTACTACTTCCCCTGTTACCTCTTCCTTGCCTTTGAACCCTTTCTTCATTTTACCCATTGTAACTGTTAAGTCGGCCTTTACAGCTATACCGTGAATTTCTCCTGTTTCAGGGTTTAAACCAGTTGGTGTGTCAACTGAAACTTTGAAGATTTCTGATTCGTTTATTAATTTCACGAGTGAGAGGTAGGGTTCTCTTAGTTTCCCCTCTAAACCTGTCCCCAGTATAGCATCCACCACGACTTTTGCTTCTTTAATTAACTCCTTTATTTTTTTAAGGTTTGAAGTATCCCTTAAAAATTGTTTCTTCACTGTGAAAACCATGTTTTGGATAATTTTCCAGTTAGTTTTAGCTTCCTCAGTTTTTATTTCTCCAGGTTTACCCAATAAAACAACAGTTACCTTTGCTCCATAGTTAGCTAAGTGGCGTGCCGCAACCAAACCATCTCCTCCGTTGTTTCCTGTACCACAGAAAACAATCACTTTTTCTTTTTCCACTTTCCTTCTTTTAATTATTTCTTTCGCGACTTCCCTTCCTGCATTCTCCATTAGGAGTAAGGTAGGCAACCCTAAACTTACAGAATTTAAATCGACTATTTTCGGGTTTTCTTCAACCGAATCGAAAAGCATAACAAGCTACACCTTCCCTGTAACTTCTTAAACCCTTACAAAAAAGGGTTTCCTCTGAATCCTCAATCTTTTTAAATGTGTTAAATGAAAATAAGTAAATTTAAAGATTCCCTGGTTCCTAAGGAAATGTACTTTTTAATTTATGTGGAAAAGAGGGAAGGCGGCAGTTGGAAAAGTTTCCCCATAATAAATTGATTGGTGATGAAAAAGAAGAAATACGTGTCTTTGATTTGTTGAAATTGTCGCTTAAAGTTTTTTACAGTAAGCCAGTTATAGTTTTTCCTTACTTCTTATATGTTGGCTTTGCTTCCCTTGGAAGTTTAATTCCCATGCTGTTTCTAATGAATTTGGTTAACAATTTAGTTTATAATAAAGAACTTTCTTTTCTTTTCAAATCTTTATTAAAGAATCCTATAAATAACTTGAGTTTATTTGTTGAAAGAGTAATTTATTCACCTTCAGCTATCTTCTCCTTTACATTTTACCTCTTCTTCTACTTGTTAGGTACCGCCTTATGTATGGTTGTGGGTTTCTCGATGTTTTATGAGGGTTTAAAAACAAATAATTTTTCAGTAAAGTTTGGCTTGGAAAATATTAAAGGGAAGTGGTGGAAATCTTTAGCAGTTACTTTCGTTTACTTTCTTCCATTCCTCTTTTTTTTAATAATTCTGACAGTTGAGTCCTTGCCTTCAATATTTAGAGAAATCTCCCCCTTAAATATTAAAGCTTTAATAATTCAGGTTTTCAATTTATCCCTGTATTTGTCTCTAACTGGGGTCTCCTTTATTTTTTTAAGTTTCTTCTTGGTTTATGTTTACCCGTTGATTTCTGTTGAAGACATAGATTTGTTTACAGCCTTTAAAAAAGCTGTTTCTCTTTCTTTAAAAAATTTCAAAGTAACTTTCAGCTACTGCGCCTTGGTTGTTTTGTTAGATGTGATAGTAATTATTTTAGGGTTTATTTTAAATTTCTTAGGTGTTTTTGGTTCAACTTTCACCAGAGCCTTTAATCTTTTCCTAATAAACCCTCTACTCATGGGTACAAAAACAGGGGTCTATATGAAGCTTCGCAATGAAGAAATTGGTTTTGAACCTGTTTCGGAAATGAATTGGTTAAACTGGTCAGTTAACGGAGTGAAAACTGGGTTTGTCAAGTTTGTTTCATTTGCAAAGAAGGCTAGGTATTGGTTGATTCTGCTCTCCATAACCCTTGTTATTTCTTATTTCTTAGGTTTCTCTTCAGGTTTAGACTTCGCAAACAAATACGCGAACTTGTTTTCGGAAGCTCTTGAAAAATTAGAAATCAAAAATTTACCTGGGAAATTTACCCTTCCCCGATTTCCAAACTTCTTCGTAGGAATCTGGTTCCAAAACTGGCAAACAAGTATAGGGTTAATTTTTTCAGGTTTCATACCCTTTATAACTCAATTTATGGGGATCTTCATCAATGGTTACATAGTGGGGGCTGTTTTAGGTTTCTTGAAGGGGGTAACCGGCAAATACCTTTTAATAAGTATATTACCCCACGGAGTAATTGAAATACCTGTATTCATTATTACAGCAGGTCAAGGCTTAGTTTTAAGTTTAGAAACTTTGAAATTGATTAAAGGGAAAAGCAGCCTAGAAAAGGCATCTTCTCTCATAGAAGATTTGCTTCCTGCGGTAGTTGGGGTTTTGGTGCTTTACTGTATAGCAGCGTTCATTGAAGCCTTCATTACACCAGCTTTAACAATGAAAGCTTTACTATTAAGCCCTCTTTAAAACCAATACTTTTCTGGTAATTAGGTTATCTCCTGAATAAATGTCTAAAAGGTTTTTGTTTCAAAATACTTTTTTTAGGAAAGGAGAACGAAGGATGTTTAGTAAATGTGCGAAGTAAAAGTTATTGAGGCTTATAAAGCGGATCCTCTGTTTAAATACTCTGTTTAAATATAGTAAGGTTCATGAACTTCTGCACTTCATTATCAAGCTTTATAAAAATGAAGGAACCCTTGTATTTTAAAGGATTTTAGGAAAAGGTGAATTCGTGAAAGGTTTTGAAGCAGTTTTTGAAGAAGTAGGTAATCTACTCTTCCCCCATAAGTAGAGGAACTGTTACGTCTTTAGTCTTTTCTTAACCATTACGGCTAAAGTTAAACCCAAATAAATATCTATTACCCCTTGGACGGTATTCCAGAAGAAAACTTCTGCAAAGTAAGCTGTGAAACCGATTAAACCAAGTTGTTTGCCTAAAAAACTTTGAAACCTAGGGTTTGTGAAGAAATCTATTACTTGGTTTGGTGTCATCCCGAAAAAGACAGGTATTGCAAAGTAAAGATTCACTATAGCTGTAGCTGCATCCCTAATTACAATGGCTGCGACAGTAGCTGCTAAAAGTATTTTCTTATTTTTCAATAACCTATTTACATTCGACTTATAGGTGAAAACAGCTGGGATAGTGAACATCCAAACACTAGCTAAACTTTTCATGACGGCTCCCACGAAACCTCCCGCAAAAGGACCCAATGCACCAACTATAGGAACACTAACTATCATTGAAATTAAAGCAGCGCGGTAACCAAATAAAACCCAGCAAATCACCCACGGCACAGCAACTAAATCTATTCTCATAAACCAAGGTGTTAAGAAAATTGGGGGTAAGGCTTGGAAAATCACTGATAAAGCAGCTAAAACAGCTGCACCAGATAATTTAACAGTCAACTTGTCAGCTGAGTTAACAGTTAAATCTTTTGTTTCCTTCAATAAATTAACACCTTTTAGGTTGCACTTACTTCCCTTGCCAAGTGTATACTTTATTTTTGAACCTGTGAATTTTTATTTCCTTTAAAAACCTTTCTATTGAATCTTTTCGGTTTCCTTATTTTTGTTCCAGAGGAAATTAAGTTAGATCAATTATTTCATTAAAAAAGGGTCAAACAAATCCTTTTCAAGAAAAATGAAGACTTTGTAGGGATGTAGCCATTACAAAATGATCCTTCAACACGTTCCAGGTTAAGTTCATGAAACCTGTAAAATGTTTCTTTCCTCCCTACTCCTTCCTATTCTCCTTCTTAACTGATTTTTCAGCAAATTCCTTTACAGGTTTCAGTAACTCTGCAAATTCCATTGGAAAAATAAACTTTGTTGAGGGACTTGCTCCCAAAGATTTCAGGGTTTCAAAGTATTGAATAGTCATGGTTTTTGGGTCAACTTCTTTGGCTGCTTCGTAAACTGTTCTTAAGGCCTTTGCATAGCCTTCAGCTTTAAGTATGGCTGCTTTCCTCTCACCTTCAGCCTTGAGTATGGCTGACTCCTTTTCACCTTGTGCAACAAGTATTGCAGCTTCTCTTTTACCGTCAGCTTCCGTAACCATTGCTCTTCTGTTTCTTTCTGCCGACATCTGTCTAACCATTGCGTCTTGAACATCTCTAGGGGGGAGGATTTCACGTATTTCAACACTTGTAACCTTAACTCCCCAACGTTCAGTGACTTCATCAAGCTTAGTTCTCAACACTTCATTAATGCGTTCCCTTTTGGCTAACACTTCGTCAAGCATGATGTCTCCAACAACAGCTCTTAAGGTGGTTGTAGCTATTCCTGTGGCGGCTCCTTCAAAGTTTTGAACTTGTAACACGCTTCTGGTAGGGTCTACGACTTTGAAATAAATGAGGAAGTCGATGTCTGTGGGGGCGTTGTCCTTTGTAAAACATGTTTGGTGGCTGACTTCCAAATACATTTCTCTCAAGTCTACTTTCGTCGGTCTGTCAATTATTGGAATTAAGAAAACTATCCCAGGTCCTTTTGCACCTATGCATCTTCCTAAACGGAAAACAATTATTCTCTCATATTCCTTAACCACTTTTATTGCTGACCCCAAGAAAGCAAGTAGAATTAAAACAACTAATGCTAAAACAATTAATGTAAAGAAGTCTTCAAACGCTTGGAAAGAATTAAACGTTAACGGAATATAAGTAAGGGCTTGGGTAAAGGAGTTAAACAATACTATTTCACCTTGTTTCATTCTGGGAAATTGAAGAAAATTTTTTCAAACAATTTTTTTTATAAGTAAAGAAAGCCCTTTTAAAGCTTAACTTTTTCCCTTCTGTTCCCTACTTTCCTCTAGAAAAAGATCCTAATTTATTCAAGTTACAGAAATAAAAAAGTAATGGAAAAAAAGGGGGAAGAAGTTTTTCTTTATTCTTCAAGGAATGCTACTACCCGTGCGAAAGCTGCTTCTCCTCCTTCAAATTTCCATGGGAAGCAACCAATTGTTAAACGTTTATTCTGCAACTCAGGTTTGTCAATGTCTCCTCCAAGGTTTTCTGCGTGGATTATGTCGTAAGGGAAAAGTTTGTTATGGGTTAACTGGTAATCTTCAGGTGGGAAAAGTTTTTTCACTCCCTCCTTGCCGAATTTTTTCTCAGCCAAGGCACGTACTTTGTCGCATGTTCCAAAAGTTCCTTTTCCAAGAAATCTACCTATTGGTAAATCCATTGGATGATCTGTAGAAACTGCATCAACCATCCATAGCTTTATCTTCTTTTTCTTCAGCCACTCCACCATGTCAGGATGGGCTCCTGGATGGAAGAAAACATAGCGTTCCTCATCAGGTTCTGAACCACACCACGCATATCTACTCCAGCCTGTGTGCAACACTAGAATATCTCCATCATGTACATCAACCCTTTCTTCAATCATCTCCGGAGTGTAAACATCTAAATCAGTAAGTACATCACTTAAATCAACTATTACACCAGGTCCGTAAAGGTCCTCAAGAGGAATTTGATCTATTGTTTTTCCTCCGGTTACGAAGTGTCGCGGAGCATCAAGATGGGTTCCTATATGATTGGAACTTTCAATAATTTGGGCGTTCACTCCGTGTTCAACTTTCCTTTTGAAATAGTACATTTTAAAAGGGGGATACCAAGGCCAGAAAGGCGTGTGTATGCCTAAAGGTTGAGATAAATCATACAACTTAACCATTTCTTCTCAACACCTCTCAAATTAATCCATTAAATACTTGTAAAGGGTGAATACAACCTTGAACTTACAAGAGATTAACTTATAAATTTTATGGTGGTACATTGAAATATTTTTCATTTCTTTTCTGTTTCTTTTTAATTATTACGTCATGTTTGGGTTAATTCAGAGATTTTTATAAATTTTCTAAAGAATAAGTAGGGATTCTTTGAAGAAAGGAAAAAGGAAGAAGGTTTTTCATTTCCTGATTTATTTAAAACTTTTTACAGTCTCTTCTTTTAAAAAGGGGAAAAGTAAAAATTTTTATCCTTTCTGTTTCGGTGAAATAAACCATGATCACTAAAGACTTTCTCAAAAAAAGGTTTTCGAAGGAGTGGCAGAAATACTACAAACTTGCCTTCTTAATTAACAAAGGGTTCCAAAGAAAAACATGTAAGAAATGCGGTAAAGGGTTTTGGACACTGGATTCCGAAAGAGAAATTTGTCCAGATCAACCCTGCAGTCCCTACCAATTTATCGGAAACCCTCCTACAAAGAAAAAATTCAGCTATGTTGAAGCTTGGAAAGCTATAGAAAAATTCTTTGTTGAAAATGGACATAAAAGTATAGCTCGTTACCCTGTAGTGGCAAGATGGTATCCCCCCCTTTATTTTACAAGCGCTTCTATTGTGGATTTTTACCGTGTAGAGAACGGAAATGTTATTTTTGAGTTTCCAGCTAATCCCTTGATTGTGCCGCAAACTTGTCTCCGTTTCAACGATGTCGCAAATGTTGGTTTAACAGGTAAACATTACACAGGTTTCGTTATGGTTGGTCAGCATAGCCTTTACAATGGTAAGGAGGGGTACTGGAAGGAAAAATGCATAGAGTTAGATTATAAATTGCTCACTCAAGTTTTCGGCATTAAACCGGAAGAAATAGTTTTTGTGGAGGATTTATGGCTTGGAACTGGTGCTTTCGGTTACAGTTTAGAGTATTTTGTTAGGGGTTTAGAGCTTGGTAACGCTGTTTTCACAGAGTTCCTTATCACCCCTTCAGGCTCTAAACCTATGCCTTATAAAGTTATCGATATGGGTGCTGGTTTGGAAAGGTTCCCTTGGATATCTTCAGGTTCACCTACAAGTTATGATGTTGTTTTTGAACCTGTTTTAAGTAAATTGAAGAAGGTAATAGGTGTTTCAGTTGATAATAACCTCTTGCTAAGTTACTGGAAACTCGCTGGTGTACTTAACCTGGACGAAGTGAAGGATGTAGGGAAAGCTAAGCTTGTGATAGCTAAGAAATTAGGGGTTTCAATTAATGAACTCAATGAAAATTTAGAGCCTTTACAAGCTCTTTATGCAGTGGCGGATCACACTAGAGCCTTGACTTTTGCCATAACTGACGGAATGATTCCAAGCAATGTTGGTGGGGGTTACAACCTTAGAGTCATTCTTAGAAGGGCTTTAAGCTTAATTAAAAGGTTTAAGTGGGATTTTGAACTTATAGATGTTTGTGAACTTCATGCTAAACAGCTTAAGCCTCTTTTCCCTGAACTTGAGGAACATCTAGATGAAATCAACGAAATATTAAACATTGAAACTCAAAGATTTAAATCAATGATGGAAAGAGCTAAAGAAACATTGTCTAAACTGGAAGAGTCTGAAATAGGAGAAAAGAAACTTATTCAACTCTATGAATCACACGGAATAACTCCAGATTTGATCAAGGAACATTTCCCAAACATAAAAATCCCCGAAGACTTTTACTTCAAAATCACCAGAAAGAAACCTGTTGAAAAAGAAGAAAGCAGAATTTCTTTGCCTGTAGAAGGACTGCCTGAAACTAAAAAACTTTTTTATGAGGAGCCTTACTCTTACAAATTTAAAGCAGAAGTTTTAAAGATAATTAGAAGCTTCGCAGTGTTAAATCAAACCTTGTTTTATCCAACTTCAGGTGGGCAGCTGCATGATACAGGTTTCATAAATGGTTGCAGAGTTTTAGATGTTGAAAAAATAGGTGAAATTATTCTTCATAAACTTGATGAAATAAGCTTCAGGGAAGGTGAAACAGTAACTGGAAATATTGACAAAGAACGAAGGGAAGCTTTAAGGAAACATCACACTGCAACACACATAGTAAACGCAGCTGCCAGGAAAGTTTTAGGTTCTTGGGTTTTTCAACATTCAGCCTTCAAAGATGTTGACCACGCAAAACTTGACATCACCCACTACAAATCCTTAAGTGAAGACGAGGTTGAAGCAATAGAGAATGAAGCTAACAGAATAGTTGAGCTTAATTTACCTGTTAAAATAAAATGGATGCCAAGAATGAAAGCTGAAGAAACTTATGGTTTCAGAATTTATCAAGGAGGAGCTGTTCCTCAAAGCACTTTAAGGATTGTAGAAATTCCAGGAATAGATGTGGAAGCTTGTGGCGGGACACATTGTAAAACTACTGGAGAAGTAGGTGTAATAATGATCCTAAGAACTAAAAGAATCCAAGATGGTGTAGTTAGGGTAGAGTTCTGTGCTGGAGAAGCAGCCCTTAAGAAATTAAGGGAAAGGGAGGAAATGCTGGGGGAACTAGCTTCACTTTTGAAAGTAAACGAAGAAAATGTCCCCGAAGCTGTAAAAAATGTTTTTCAGGAATGGAAGAGCCTAAGAAAAAAGGCGAGGAAGTTAAGGAAAAAATTTTTTGAGAAAAAGGTGCCTAAAAATGTTAAACAAAGAAGAGTTGTTGAAACTAAAAAAGAGAAATAAACTGTTTAAGGAAGCAGCTAAAGCAATCAATGCACAGGAGGAACATTTACCTAGGACTATCAAAAAATTCCTTAGAGAAATAGATGAATTAAAAAAGGAAATAAATTCTTACTTGAAAGAATAAAGACACTTAATGAAACCAATAAATTGTTTACTTAACCCAAATCGGGAATTCATTGTAAAACTTGTTGTTTGTAAGTTTTTTCAGTAACCCTCCTCGACTGTCCATTTCAAATATATCTATATTTACTTTGGATGAGTTAAAGAGGCTGTATCTAGCACTGAAAACAACGAATTCCCCATTGTTTGAAAATGAAGGGGTGTACTCAGCCCAGTCTACATGTCCACCTGATTCACTTAAATCAATTAAATTAGTTCCGTCTGACCTAATTTTGAAAATATGCCACACTCCCGCTCCTCCATTTTCCCCGTTGTAATGTACAGGTTTTTCAAATATTATCCATTGATCATCGGGGCTCCAGGAAGGGTCGTATACGCCTGGAGGGAAACACGGAGTTGACACGTTATCCTCTCCATCATAAATAGTTCTTACGTTGCTTCCATTAGTATCCATTACTTCCAGAACAAAATGAGGCTTAGAAATATTCAAAGAAA
>JAOZFT010000017.1 GCA_027492035.1 Thermoproteota archaeon | reverse complement strand
TTCATCCACTATATCTTGTGGAATTTCTTCAGGTGATATTTTAATTAATCTTTTGGTTAGAGTTTCCATTCTCTTCTCCTCATAACCTTCAACAAAACTTACAAAAAATTTATTCGGCTTGTTTTTCAGTTAACCCTAAATCTTCTTCATAGAAGGTTGTTATTGGAGGCGTCTCTTCCAGTTTTTCACCAGCTCGGTAATTGAAGCTTTTCTGCACATTTTCAGAAACTGGACCGCACAATTTAAACAGTTTTATTTCTTGTGGACATGCTTGCTCACAAAGTCCACATGAAACACAGGAGGTACTCATATGAATTAGTCTTCCTAAATGGAACTGAAGCTTGCCTTCTAGCTCCTGGATGGTTCCTTCCTCAATTGTGAATTTTATGTATTTTTCGTAGACGTAGGGGTGGAGTTCTGATTCGAAAAAGCATTCTTTACAGAAACAGATGGGACAAACTTCCATGCAGTTGTGGCAGTTTATGCAGTCTTCAAAAAACTTGTTTAGTTTGTGGAGCCCATGGAGTTCTTTAAGGAATTCTTTAAACATCCCCTTCCTTTTTTCACCTCTTTCTTCAATTAACTCCTTTATTTTTTGGTCTCTTTCTTTGTTTTCAACGATTTTTAACCCTATCTTTTTAAGTGTTTCAGTTCCTTTGCTTGTGTTTGCCTGAATAAACAAATTATTGACTCCTATTATCCCTACGTTTAAGTCGGTGTTTTCTGCTACAGGTTTTAAACATGTTTTACATGCTGTTCTGAAAAGTTCATCCCCTTTATTGTTTTTTAATGCATTAATCATTCTTTCAAATGGTTTCTCCCCTTCCTCAACCATTTTTTTGAAGTCTAAAACATGGTAGGAGCCATAGCAATCTACTCCTATGGTCAATAGGTTATCTAAATTTGCTTGCCTAAATTTGACAAGTTCTACTAAGCTTGCAGCCTCACATGGCTTAAGTAAAACAGCTAAAGGTTTACTGATTGGTTTTTCACGGGTTATTTCTGAAACAAACGTTGACATCGGGAATCCAGGTATTACAGGGGTTAAGGGGTCAGCTTTAATTGCTTCTTCAGGTTTAGTTATTATTCTTCTTTCAGGGAGGGGGTTTTCTGGGTTGATGTAGGGAGTTAACACCCACTCAACTACCTTTTTCTCCAGTAATTGTTGAAGAAATCTATTCACTGACTCCTTAATTTTTTTGATGTTGCCTTTATTTTCAGGATTACTTTCAAGAAATGCTCCTTCCAACTCCTATTCACTCCCTTTTCAGCTTCTTCAAGGGGTTTGGACCCATCCGTCTTATTTGTTCAGTGAATTCATTAGCTACTTCCGCGAATTTTAAGCCTTCAGAGGTGCTAATCCATTCCAACCTTAATCTTTCCTCTTCCAACCCCAGGGATTTCATTACTTCCTTGATTACCTTTACCCTTGTTTGGGCCTTATAGTTGCCGTTAATATAGTGGCATTCACCTAAGTGGCAGCCTCCTATGAGTACTCCATCTGCCCCTTCCAAAAAAGCTTTTAGAACATATATGGGGTCAATGAAACCACTGCACATAACCCTTATGGGTCTTATGTTTGGCGGATACTGCAACCTAATTGTTCCAGCTAAGTCTGCAGCTTCGGATGTACACCATCTACAAAAGAACCCAACTATTACAGGTTCGAATTTTTCTTTTCCTTCCTCAACTGATTTTTCAGCCATTTTTTCCACCAATAAAGGGTTTATTCCTTAGCTAAGATAGAAATCATTTCAAAAAGTTGTTTTTTGTAACTGTTTGTCAACTGGATGGCTGCAGATGGACATGAAGCCTGACAGGCACCGCATCCTTCACAAAGAGCAGTGTTTATCTTTGCAATGTTTGTTTCAGGGTCTATTTTTATGGCTTGGTAAGTACATGCTTCGACACAGTTTCCACACCCTGAACATATTTCTTCATTAACTTCAGCCACTAGAGGTTCCCTCTCAATTCGGTTCCTGGAAAGAAGGGATAACGCCTTAGCTGCTGCGCCGCTGGCGTGTGAAACAGTATCTGTTATGTCTCTAATAAATTGAGCAGCACCTGCAATAAATATTCCACTTGTGGCTGTTTCTAACGGCCTCAGCTTTAAATGAGCTTCCTTAAGCCAACCGTATTCATCTGTTTGAATCCTCAATACTTTAGCTAATTCCTTAATGCCTTCACTTGGAACTGCAGCGGTTGCTAAAACCACTAAGTCAGCATTAATTTCTACTCCTTTACCTGTTAAAGTGTCCACGCCTAAAACTTTTAACTTACCATCTTCCTTATATATTTCCGCAACCTTCCCTCTTAAATAAGTTGCCTCAGCTTCCCTTAAAACCCTTTCATAAAATTCTTCATATCCCTTACCGTCAGTTCTCACGTCAATATAGAAAACATAAGCATGCCCATTAGGAACTGCATGTTTATAAAGTAGGGCTTGTTTAGCTGTGTACATACAACAAACCTTTGAACAATAAGGCATGTAATGCTCAGGATCCCTTGAACCTGCACATTGAACAAAAACCACGGTTTTCGGTTCTTTACCATCTGAAGGCCTAACTACTTTGCCCCCTGTGGGGCCTGAAGGTGCAAGTATCCTTTCGAACTGTAAGGCTGAAATAACGTCTTTATATTTCCCTCCCCCATACTCAGTCAAGAGACTTGGATCCATTACATCAAATCCTGTGGCTACAATTATTGCCCCAACATCTATCTCCTCAATTTTTTCTTTTTGTTCAAAATTTATTGCTCCAGCTGGACATGTTTTCGCGCATAAGCCGCATCCTTTACCGTAAACCAGTCTTAAGCAATGTTCAGGGTCTATTGTTGCTTTGTTAGGTACAGCTTGAGGAAACATTATGTAAATAGCTTTTCTCTGAGACACTCCTACGTCATATTCTGAAGAAACTTTAACAGGACAAACTTTTGCGCATTCACTGCACCCTGTACATTTATTCCAGTCCACGTAAGTTGCTTTTCTTTTAACTTTAACTTTAAAGTTTCCAACAAAACCTGAAACATCCACAACCTCAGAGTAAGCATATAAGTGAATGTTTGGGTGGTTAGCCACTTCAGTCATTTTAGGGGTTTCAATACATTGGGGACAGTCTAGTGTAGGAAACGTTTCCGAAAATTGAGCCATTTTCCCCCCTATGCTTGGTTTCTTTTCTACAAGATAAACTTCAAGACCTGCGTTCGCTATGTCAAGTGAAGCCTGAATACCTGCTATTCCTCCCCCAATAACAAGAACTTTCCTTGTCACAGGGACAGAGAGAGGTTCGAGAGGAATATTACTTTTAACTTTTTCAACTGTGGCCTTTATTATTTTTATTGCTTTCTCAGTAGCTTCTTCAGGTTTTCCTTCATGAGGCCAAGAAGCCCATTCCCTTATGTTCGCTATTTCAACTTTGTAAGGGTTTAATCCTACAGATGCAGCATTGTTTCTGAATGTTTTTTCATGTAAAGAGGGGGAGCAGGCTGAAACAACGACTGCGTCAAGGTTTTTCTCTTTTATTCGATCTCTTATAAGTTTTTGACCTGGATCGGAACACATGAAAATGTAATCTTCCACATGAACAACTCCAGAATGTTTAGCCACTTCCTCCTTTATTTTTTCAATATTTAGGGTTCCGGCTATGTTTCTTCCACAATGACAAACAAAAACCCCAACTCGCATTGACTCCACCCCCTAAATCAATCCCTTACTTTTCAAAAGGTTTAAAGGATTTACTTCGTGTTTCTCCAAACCTAGAACTTCTTCCTCTAAACCGAAAGCTAAAGCCATTAACTGAGTGAAATAGAAAACAGGTACTTCCTTGTATCCAGGATATTTGTCGCTTAAATCTTTTTGTAAACTGTCAAGGTTGTAATGGCAGAGAGGACAAGAAGTAACTACTGCCTCCCCTCCCCTCTTTGTTACGGCAGTAATTATTTTGTAGACAAGTTTTGAAGCAACTTCTTTATTGTTTATTACTTGGTAGGAACCGCAACATGTTTTTTTTAAGGGAGAATTTACTATTTCAGCTCCTAAAGATTTTAAGAGATCCTCCATCACTGTTGGTTTTTCAAGCGAATCAATAGCCACTTCTTTAGGCCTTAAAAGTAAACATCCATAATAAGGAGCAACCTTCAACCCCTTTAACGGTTTTTTAACTTTCTCCCTCATTTTTTCAAAACCAACAATATCCCTCAAAAGTTCAAGAAAATGGATGACTTCAACTGTTCCATCATAGTTCTCCTCCTCATCCATGAAACTGTTTATTCTTTCAAGTTTGTCAGGGTTTTTTTTCATGTAAAGGTTTGTAAGTTTCAATGTGTTGTAGCACATTGAGCAAAGGGTAACAAGTTTATTTCCGCCTAATTCCTTCGTTCTCAAAAAGTTTCTAGCAGGAGCGACTTTCCTTATTAACTCATCTTCCTCCAAAGGGGCAACTACTCCGCAGCAGTACCATTCAGGCAATTCAACAAGTTCAACCCCTAAAACTGAAGCTGAAGCAAAAGCTGACTTTTCAAAATTGTCAGCAAAATCCTTTAAGGAACAACCAGGGAAGTAAGGAACCCTCATCCCCTATACACCGCCAATTTAAATTTAACTTACAGAAGTGTTCTTTCTAAAATTTGAAACTAAAGCTATTTGAGGTAGTTTCATCAATTCACCGAAGCTTATTTGGTTAATTTTTACCTTGTCAATGTTTTTTCTCAAAGAAATAGATCTTAAAGCCTCAGCTAACTTAGCAATATCTATCCCTAAGGGGCAGCGGGCTGTACAGCTGAAACAAGTTGCACATATCCATGGTGTAGCTGTGTTCAACACTTCTTCATTACCTAACTGGACAAGCCTTACCATTTGGTTTGGAAGAATATCCATTTCTTCAACTAAAGGACAAGAAGCAGAGCATCTACCACACTGATAACAAGCAAAAACATTTACCCCAGAAACTTCAACAATTTTTCGAATAAATTCACTGTTAACTTTCTTAAGTATAAGACTGCCTTTCATGAAACCCACCTTTCCTATAAAAGAGAATCAAGGATTTTTTTAGGAAGTGGACAAAAAACTTCAATTTTTTTAAACAGAAAAGGGTGTAGAAAAAACTTTACTAAACTCCAAAATAAACCTGTTTAAGAGGTAAGGTTTTTGTTAGAGGAGAAAGGGAAACAGGTTTACATAAAAATTTTTCTATTGATTTTAAAGAAAAAACTTCAAAAGAAAATTTGGAAATAAGGAAGAAGCCTGGAGCCAAACTTTTTCCAGTAAAGCTTTTCTGGATTTTAAGCGAATAAGTTTCCCTTTCAAAAAGGAAAAGTAGACTTCAATTATTTGGGAATGGATTTAAATCTTATTTATCTCTTTTTTTATATATAGGGGGATGCTACCTTTAAAGTTAAGGAAAAAAGAGAACAGTTCATTTTAGTGCAGAGGTTAAGAGGAGGTTCTTTTTGGGCATGAAAAATGTTTTCATTTTTTTAATGTTATTAGTTATAGCTTTAACCTTCCACAACTTTATTGTTTGTTCCTCATTTCCTGAAGAAAAAATTGTTCAGGTTGAACTTAAGGGAGAAATAAATTCAGGAACAGTTGAGTTAGTAAATAAAGCTTTAAAGTTAACACAAAAATTTGGAAGTGAATTCTTAATTATAGAAATAAACACCAACGGGGGGTATCTTGCATCAACGGAAGAGATAGTTAACCTTATCCTGAATTCACCTATAGAAGTAATTGCCTACGTGGGTCCTTCAGGAGCAACTGCTTTTTCTGCAGGAACCTACATTGCTTTAGCAGCTAAGGAAATAGTCATGGAGGAAGGCACAGTTATAGGTTCAGCTCAACCCAGAGACATAACCGGAGCAAAGGATCCAAAAGTAATTAATGCAATGGCAGGCTGGATCCGTTCAATAGCTGAAAAAAGAGGAAGAAACGAAAGCTTAGCTGAAAAATTTGTAACGGAAAACTTAGATTTAACAGCTAAAGAAGCCTACAGCAAAGGATTAATTGACCATGAAGTGAAGAACTACAGTGAATTCTTGAAATTGTACAATTTCACAGGGAAAGAAATAGTTGTTTTAAAGAAGGGGTTCAGGGAAAAATTCATTTCTTTAATTTCAGACCCTGTGATCATAGGTTTAATGTTTTCAACAGCTGTTCTACTTATTTTGGTTGGTTTAAGCCACCCAACAATCATTGAAGAAATAGTAGCAGCTATACTTGTAATACTGGCTTTGTCAGGGTTAGGGTACATAGGAATAAATTTGTTAGCTGCAATTCTTTTCCTGTTAGGGGCAGCAACCATGTTTTTTGAGTTAAAAATAGGGCATGGGGCATTTGCTGTCTTAGGGGTAGGTATAATGCTTGTAGGAGTGTTTCTAATGTACCAGCATGAATACTTTTTGTGGAGGGAGGGAAAAGGAACCTACACTTCAGGTTTAGCTGTTTTAACCTTAACGATTTCAGGCTTAATAGGGCTCTACCTACATAAAATAAGGCAAGTGTTAAAATATAAAACCAAATATCACGACTTAAGAAAGTTAATAGGTAAAAGAGGAATAGTTAGGAAAGAAATAGGGCCTTTGAAGCCGGGAGTAGTGTTTGTTGATTCAGATCTATGGACAGCTAAGTCGAAACAAAAAATAAAGAAAGGTGAGGAAGTAAAGGTTACTGAAATAGAAGGGTTAACGTTACATGTTGAAAGGGTTAAGAGGGAGGATAAACGTGAGAACCCTCAGAAAAATTAGGTTAAAGAGGAAGAAAGAATAAATGTCTGTTATATGTAAAGGTTTATGGAAAAACAAAACTTTACTTTTAATGTTAACACTACTTAGTTTTCTTGTTTTAAATGGATGCACATATAAAGAAGCACCTACAGCAAAGCCTACAGTGAACCTACCGCAAACAATCATAACCAAAAGAGTCCACTCCTTACCTCCATCAGCAGAAATTCTCTTTGTTTCAAATCGAGGCGTGGAAAGAGACAAACGTGAAATATATTCAATGGATGCCGAAGGGGGATATGTTACCCGTATAACATTTACAAATCAGCAGCACTTTATTTTCGGAATTGATAACTCAAGAAAGTATTTAGTAGTTACTAGAGTTGATAAGGGGGAAAAATCTCTTTGGATACTTGATTTAGAAACCGGGGAAGAGAAGAGACTAACTAAACCTGGAAACAATGCAGAAGGAGACAGTTTCTCACCCAGTGGAGAATGGGTGGTTTTCCAGATGAAGCTTTCAAAAAGCCGCCAAAGCGACATTTATAAAATTAGGAGAGATGGAACAGGGCTCACTAGACTCACTTACACAGAAGAGGTGTATGAAAGTGATCCTGCCTGGTCTAATGACGGCAAACATATTTTATTCATTTCTTTGAATATTTCTAAGCCTCATTTTGTTCTGGAAGTAATGGATACTAATGGAAGCAACGTAAGAACTATTTATGATGGAGAGGATAACGTGTCAACTCCGTGTTTCCCTCCAGGCGTATACGA
>JAOZFT010000001.1 GCA_027492035.1 Thermoproteota archaeon | reverse complement strand
GTACTGTTTGGTTTAGTTACAGGTTCAATAGCGGCACTTAAGAAAGGGACAGGGTTAGATGTAGGGATGAGGCTTTTAAGTGTAGTTGCTTATACCCTCTTTATTCCTTGGCTTGGAATGATGCTCCAGTTAATTTTCGGTGTTTGGCTTAAATGGCTTCCTGTGGGGGGCAGAATCGAACCTTTACTTGAACCTGAAAAAATCACGGGGTTATATGTGCTGGACAGCATACTTACTTTAAACTTTAAAAGCCTCATCTCAGCTCTTAAATACCTTTTCCTGCCTTCACTTACTTTGGGTTTCGTTCTTTCAGGTGCATATACTAGACTGGTCAGATCTAGCCTTATTGAAGTGTTATCTAAAGATTTCATTAGGGCCGCTAAATCCAGAGGGATACCGTCAAGGCTTATCTTTTTTAGGCATGCTCTGAAAAACGCTTTTATTCCAATATTGACAATGATGGGTTTACAGTTTGCAATTTTGCTGGCTGGAGCTGTTCTTACAGAAACCACTTTCTCTTGGCCTGGAATGGGTACCTTTCTAATGGATAGGATAACCTACAGGGACTTCACCACCGTCCAAGGAACCATTGTTTTCTATGCAATCTTTGTTGTGGTGGTTAGTCTAATAGTGGATCTCGTTTATGCATATATTGACCCGAGGATAAGGTACTAAGGAGGGAAATGTATGGTGTCCTTGGTTGAAAAATTCATAAGTCCTAAAATTAAACTGCTTATGAGAGGGGGGAAACTGGAGAAGGTAATAATAAGTATTGGTTTAATTATAGTTCTAGCTGTGGTTGTAATGGCTGCGTTTGCAGAGTATCTTGCTCCTTATGACCCAATAAAAATAGTTGGTAGGCCTGCTTTGCCTCCCTCCAAAAAATACTTGCTTGGTACAGATTCATTAGGAAGGGATTTGTTAAGTAGGATAATTTATGGCTCCAGAACCATGCTTCTCGTAGTTATTTTCTCCACTATACTATCCATGAGTGTAGGTATACCTTTAGGTTTAGCTTCTGGTTACACAGGGGGAGTTATAGATAGAATTCTTTCCCTTATAATGGATAGCATTTACTCCTTCCCAGGTTTAATTTTAGCTATTGCAATTGCTGCAATGCTTGGGCCAGGGGTGTACAACACCGCAATTTCGATAGCGGTAGTTTACATTCCAACATATTTCAGGATGGTGAGGGGGGAAACTCTTTCACTTAAAGAAAGAACCTTTATTGAAGCGGCTAAAGCTTTAGGAGCTAAAGGTAGAACAATACTTCGCAAGTATCTTTTACCTAATGTCCTCCCAATAATAGTTGTTGTTTTCTCCTTAAACGTAGCAGATGCTGTTTTAACTGAAGCAGGTCTCTCCTTTTTAGGCTTAAGCGTCCCTGCCCCAACTCCTGACTGGGGTTTTGACTTAAAAAATGGCCAAAGATACTTTCTTTCAGGTTACTGGTGGTTAGTTACATTTCCGGGTTTAATGATAATTATACTCTCTTTAGGGTTCAGCTTACTTGGGGACGGGTTGAATGCTGTTCTGAACCCAAGTGAAATGGAGAGGTAGGAATGAACAGAAGCAATGTGCTTTCAATTGAAAACTTAAAGACATACTACTTCACAAGAAGGGGAGTAGTTAGAGCAGTGGATGGAGTCACTTTCAATGTGGGTAAAAGTGAATTTATAGGTTTGGTCGGTGAGTCAGGTTCAGGGAAAAGCACACTTGGGTTGTCTATTTTAAAAATCATTCCCCCACCTGGGAAACTAGTGGGGGGAAAAATAATGTTTAACGGTAAAGAAATAACTCACCTTAACGACAAAGAAATGAGGAACGTAAGAGGTAAACATATAAGTATGGTTTTCCAGGATCCCATGACCTCCTTAGATCCCTTAATGAGGATAGGGGACCAATTAATTGAAACCTTAACTGTACATCAAAAACTAAGCCATGAAGAAGCTAAGAAGAAAGCTGTAAGGCTCCTTCAGTCAGTTGGAATCTCAGAAGACCGAATAAAAGCCTATCCGCATCAATTAAGCGGAGGAATGAGGCAGAGAGTAATGATTGCAATGGCAATTTCCCTCAACCCAGAATTAATTATCGCGGATGAACCCACCACAGCTCTAGACGTGATTGTGCAAGATCAAATTCTTAAACTCTTTCGAAATCTTCAAAGGAAACTAGGTATGAGTGTCATCCTTATTTCTCACGATATAGCTTTAGAACTTGAAGTTGTGGATAAAGTAGCTGTCCTTTATGGAGGTTGGCTTGTTGAGTTTTCCCCAGCTGAAAAAATAGCTTCAGATCCTCTACACCCCTACACAAAAGAACTTTTAAAAGCGATACCTAATGTGCTTCTAGATGATCAAAAACTTGTGTCCATCCCAGGAAACCCTCCAGACTTAATAAACCCACCTAAAGGGTGTAGATTTCACCCTAGATGCCCACAAGCTATGGAAAAATGCAGAAAAGAAGAGCCCTGCACCATACAGGTAAAAGATAGATTAGTAAAATGCCACCTTTTTACTTAATACCCCCCTTAATTTTAAAAGTGAAGGTTAATGATAGTTCGAGTTGAAAACTTGAAGAAGTATTTTCCAGTTGAGAAAACATTTATAGAAAAATTGCTGACTCGGCAAAGGAAATACGTAAAAGCTGTAGACAATATAACGTTTGGGATTGAAAGAGGAGAAGTTTTTTCCCTTGTTGGGGAGACAGGAAGCGGTAAAAGCACAACCGGTAAATTGATACTGAGACTGATTAACCCAACTTCTGGAAAAATTTTCTTTGACGGACAAGATATCACTAATCTTAAGGGTGAAGGACTTAGGAAACTGAGGAGATATATGCAAATAATCTACCAAGACCCTTACTCATCTTTGAATCCACGAATGAAAGTAGGAGAAGCTATTGGGCATCCTTTAGAGATACATGAAATAGCTAAGGGTGATAAAGAAAGAGAATTAGTATTAAACATGCTTGAAAAAGTAGGGTTAAGCCCTGCTGACGAATTTTATGATATTTACCCAGATCAATTGAGTGGTGGACAGAGGCAGAGAGTAGCTATAGCTAGAGCCATGATAACTAAGCCGGAATTCATTGTAGCTGATGAACCTGTGTCCTCAATAGATGTTTCACTTAGGGCGTCAATCCTTGAATTAATGATGAACCTGAAAGAGGAGCTAAAGCTTTCCTACCTCTTTATAACCCACGACTTAGCAGTAGCCAAATACATTTCGAACAAAATTGCTGTGCTTTATTTAGGGAAAATAGTTGAGATGGGCCCAACTCATGTTCTATTTAAAGAACCTTTGCACCCTTACACCAAAGCTCTTATTTCAGCTATTCCTGTCCCTACTCCGAAGCTTAAAAAGGAAAGAATTAAACTTAAGGGCGAAATTCCTTCTGCCATTAATATACCTAAGGGATGTAGGTTCCACCCTAGATGCATTGAAAAAATTAAAATTTGCGAAAAAAGAGAACCTGAATTGAGAGAAATAAAGAAGGGACATTATGTGGCTTGTCACCTATACCCCTAAAAATCTATTCTTTTACAGAACTTTTAAAGAAAATCTTTCGATTTGGTTAGGTTGAAAGGTTATAGAAAGTTGAAAAGTGAAGCTTCAGGTTTAGTTTCAGGAAAAACTTGGGATGTTTATCTATATATTTTAACTTCTAACCACCCTGTAGGTGTACGTGAAGTCTGGAAAGGGCTTAATTTATCTACTCCAAGTCTTGCCCAGTACCACATCAACAAACTTGTTGAGCTTGGATTGATTCAGAAAGATCCTTCAGGTAAGTATGTTGCGAAATCTAAGGCTCAAATAAGTGTTTTAAAAAGTTTTGTTTTTGTAGGGGGTAAGCTCATACCTAAACTTTTTTTTTACGGTGTTTTCGTTATAGGGCTTTTCATATCTTACCTCTATTATTCATCCTTCAACTGGGAGTATAAAGACTTTATTATACTTTCCTTAACTTTTTTTAGTGCTTTCGGCTTCCTTTCAGAAGCTTATCTCCTCATGAAAAGATTAAAAAGTTGAAAAAAGTGTGTAATCTTTCGTTTTCTCATGTTCAAAAATTTTTAATGCTTAACTAGACGTAAAAATAATAAAGCCTAATTTCTTTGTTAGAAATTGGAAAAGTGTTGAGAGGGGGGTTTTAAGAAAATGGTTTCTTCAAGGATTCCATGGATTAAGCGAAACATTTACGTTAGAAAAACCACTTTGGTAACAATTATAGTTTTGGCTTTAACTAGCAGTTTCCTTTTCGGAACATTTCTTTCTTTTTTAACGACTGGGTTTTTTCGTAAAGGTAAATTTCGGTCTTTTCCCGTCCCTATGCCTGTGCCTACTTTACCTAAAAGTAATAAAGGGCTAGAGGAAGGTATTCCCAGGGAAAAACTTGGATTCGGTTACTTCAAAGCTGAAGGGGAAGGGGTTTCCTATGTAGTTGATGCACCTCAATATGAACTTCCTTTGAACCTTGAGGAAGTGTCAGGATACAGGGAAATAACCAATTGTTTTCCTTTAAACAATAAGCAAAAGGAGTTTCTTTCAAATAATGGCTTTGTGGGACTCAGGTTAAACAGGTTTGAAACCCTAGAAAAAGCCTATAGTTTCATTTTAGAAAACAATTTACCTTTACTTATCACCACAGATTCAGTTTTTCACTCTTACCATGTCTTATTTGATGAAACCCTGAAAAAAGTTGAAATAAACAATTTAACGCATGACCTAGACACTATATTACTTTCACTTCTCCAGTTATCCAGTGAAGAAGTGAAGAAGTATAAGGGATCTCAACTTGAACCGGCTTCCACTTTACTGTTCCAGTATATTGAAGTCGCTTATAAATTAAGAAACCCAAACTACCCTCTATCTTCTGCTGAAGCTGAGAAAGAATTGGAATTAATTAATAACCACTCATCTATTTCAAAAAGCTTTGTTTTCGGTTACAAAGAAGACTACACACAATATATACCCAGAGAACATTACACAGAAAACGAAGAACTTAAGTCTTACTTTAAAGTAATGATGTGGCTTGGAAGAATGCGTTTCTCTCTAAAAAACGAAACCCACACAAAGGCAGCAGTTCTCCTTTGTTTCTTAATGAAACACGACAACCTGTTAGGGAAATGGAAAAGAATATATGAAATAACTAAGTTTTTTGTTGGTTACTCAGATGATTTAACTTTCGAAGATTACTTCACTGTGCTCACAGAATTAAACATAACTTCACCTGAACAACTTAACCAGAAGGAAACATTGAAACAATTAACTTCTCTTCTTTTAAAGAGAAACAGAAGCAAAATACTTGGAACCTATGGTGAAACTTATCCTTGGCTTCCTCAGCAAAAAGAACTTGAAAGGATACTTAATAAAACAGCAGGGTTGCGTTTCATGGGACAAAGGTTCACTCCTGACTCTTACATCTTCCAGAAACTTGTTTATCCAGAAGTTGGAACCTTCACTAACCCTAGGCTTTTCCCAAAGGCTCTTGACCTCCCCTCTGTACTTGGTTCAAAAGTTGCTGAAAAAGCCTTAAATAAAACCGAGAACAAATTTACGGGCTACCTTGACAAAGCCGATAAGTTAAGGAATGAAATGGCTAAATTATCTCCGGAAAACTGGACAAAGAACCTTTACTTAACTTGGCTTTATAGTTTAAAAACCACCCTAAAGGATACCAGAAGTAAACCGTACCCAACCTTTATGAGAACAGAATCATGGCTTTTCGAAAAGGTACAAACCTTCTTAGGGGGTTGGACAGAGGCGAGGCATGATACAATTCTCTACGCTAAACAATCCTACACCCCAAAAATTACTGCTGTACCTGTGCCTGAACATGAAAAGGAGAAATTTAAAGTTTTTGTGGAACCCTACCCTGAAACTTACTTTAGGCTTGAAATGCTTGTTGAAATGACAATGAATGGTTTAAAAGCGTTTCATGTTTTGTCTCCCGACCTAGAACAAAGCCTTACTTCCTTCAAGTCTATTCTTAACCTTTTGGAGAAGGCTTCAATTAAGGAATTGAAAGGTGAAGAATTAAGTAGTAATGAAGAAAATCAATTGGTGAGTAGTGTCTATAGTTTAACAGAAATACTTAAGGTTTCTTCTGAAAAAGTAAGAAAAGTAACGATTGTAGTGGATGTCCACACAGACTTAAACACTAAACAAGTTTTGGAGGAAGCCTTGGGGAAATTAAATATGGTAATTGTCGTTTTCAGCAACAAAAATCACAAATTATACGCTGCAATAGGGCCGATTTACAATTACTTTGAATTTAAACAACCTATAAATAAAAGGTTAACAGATAAATCCTGGAGCAATTTAGTCAGTAAAGGAGGAATCAAGCCTCTAGATTGGACGGTAAACTTTTATTCAAACTAATGTTTCTCCCTGGAAAACTTTTTTGGTGAGTTAATGAAGGTAGCTGTTACAGCTGATATCCATGGCCCAAAGTATTTGGGGTTGTTGACTGATTCCTTAAAAAAAGCTGAAAAAGAAATTCAGGAATGCAGCCTTTTCCTTTTGGTTGGAGACATAGTGCTGAAAAACCGTGTGCATGACTTAAACAAAGTTTTAGAAGCAATTACAGGTTTTTACACGGGGAAGGTACTTGCTTGTTTCGGGAACGAAGAATACAGCCAGTCAATGAATGAATACTTAGAATTTAAAGAAATAACTTGGTTGAATGATGAACTGAAAAGAGTTAAAGCAAACGAAACAATAATTAATATAATTGGTTCACGTGGCTGTCTTGACAGACCCACTTATTGGCAAAGAACACATGTAAACAATATTTGGAATATTTACCGGGAGAAAGCGAATAAAATTGAAAAGCTTTTAATTAAAGCAAAGAAAGGAAACGGAATAACAGTTGTTTTAACCCACTACGCTCCAACTTATGTGACTTTAAAAGGAGAAAAAGAAAAATTCTTTCCTGAAATAGGTTGCCGTAAATTAGAGAAGTTAATAACAAAATATGAACCTGATTTCTGGTTTCATGGACATGCACACAAATCTATTTTACCTGAAGCAGAAATTAATTCCACGAAGGTTTTAAATGTGGCTCTTCCTGCAAGAAAAGAAATAGTGGTTGTGGATCTATTCAAGCTAAAACTTAAAGGTACTTTACTTGATTTTATTTGATACTTCCTCTAACCTAAGTAGGATCTGTTCTAACTCCCCACCGCTTTTTATAGCTTTTTGGTACATTCATAATGAGAGTCTTTCTTCCTTAAAATTCACCAGGGAGCTTCAGTTCTCTCGATTTTATGTTTAAGTTACTGGTTACACCTCTATCAGCAATTAAACCCTATTTGCACTTCAAACCCTCTACCCATTTCGAGCTTAACTTACTCCCACATATCAAGCAGAAGCTTAAGGTTTGATGTGGATTCAGTATATTCTTACCCCCTTTTTCTCAAGTTTCTTAAGTTTTAGAAAGTTTCTTCAAGCTTCATTGTCCCTTTTTATTGCCTGTTAAAACACTGCTGAGCTTATTAACAAAACATGCTTCGTGCATAGGTATTTCGGGTACTCTTTAAACTTCCTATGACACGTATACCATTTATCTTTGCTCACAGTTTACTTCATTCCACAACTTGATACGGTTATTTGTTAGCATCATTTATTTCCGCTAAAGAATAGGATGTTTTCTGGCACTTTCCTTTGTAAGTAAGAAAGGCGGTTTTACGGGACAAGAAATAAATAAGTTTTTCATTTTTTAAATGAAAAACTTTTAAAATAAATGGTTTTAAAAGAAATATGTTCTTTTTCCTCTTTTAAGAAAGGGTTTCAGTTATTTCTTTTCCTTTTAAAGATTTTTAGAGGAAGGTTCTGAGGAAAGAGGTGAAAATATTGGTGATTAGGAACCAAGAAGGAGTAAATGAGGAAGTGAGGAGGAGAGAAGTTGAAAGCAGCGAAACTCATTTAGAAATTATTCCTTTAATTTTAATTGTCTCAGGTGTTTCAATTTTTGTTTTAAATTTATTTAGTTCCTCCAACAACCCCTTTCTAGGCTATTATGTTGATGTCTCTTACACTTCAGGTTTTGAGGTCACTTTTGGTTTATGGTTTGGTTTCTGGGGTTGCTTAGGAAGTTACTTAGGCGCTGTTTTAGGCGGTTTCACGCAACAATTGCCTTTAACAATTTCTTTCATTTATTTTTTGCCTGATTTCCTCTTTTCAATTATTCCTCTAACCCTTTTCAGGTTTCTTGAATTGGATGAATCTCTGAAAGACAAAAGAAGCTTAATTATATACCTTGTTTTCCCTGTCTTATTTGTTAACTTGGTTGATGCATCTCTTAAATCAGTTTGCTCAATAATTCTTGTTAAAGCTTCAAAGGATTTCCTCTTGCCTCTTTTTCTGAGAAAATTCGTTGGAGGTGCGATTATTACTTTTCTAACAAGTTTCCTTCTCCTTCACTTCGCCACTTACAAAGTTAAAAATACAAGGCTTTACATCAAAGGCGTTCTTTAATTTTTTAAAATTTTTTGGGGACAAAGCAGGTTCCAGTCTAGGAAAAGGAATAACTAAGGGAGATACTTGCCTCCATTCTACAGTTTCCATTTTTCCGTTTAAATTTTCAAAAGAATGAAGACACCTAAAGTTACCAGTACAATTCCTTCTACTAAACTTAATATATTTATTCTTTTCTTGTTGAAAAAGAATTCCCTCCATTTGGTGAGAGAGAAGAAGTACAGAGTAATTAAAATAATTATCATTGGTAAAACGAAAATGAAATTATACAGTGCAAGGAATAAAAGTTTCATTGTTGTGCTTTCTTGGGCAAGCAAGGTTAAAGCTACAATGTAAGGCCCGCTCGAACAGGGAAGAAGGGTTAAACCGGAAATTAACCCAGCAATAAAAGCTGCAGGTTCAGAAGTAACCTTCCTTATTTTCTTAACCAGACTCGTTCGGAGGAATTCAGGCTCCAAACTTACTGTCTCCTCCCTCAATCCTCCGTAAATTAAGTAACTGCCTAAAAGGAAAGCTAAACCTCCTACTACATACTTTATGTATGGGCTGGAACTTAAAACGTTAACCAACCCTAAACCGAGAAGGTAATAAACCATAAAGACTGCTAAAATAAAAAATAAACCTATAGATAAAGCTCTTTTTTTATTTTTAAGAATAGAAGCTATTATTAAAAGCACAGTGAAAATATAAAGTACACATGGATTTATAGAGTCAGCTAAAGCTGAAAGAACGATAACTGACACCAATTCAACTATGCTAACATTTCCTATCGATACGTTGCCTTTCAATTTAGCCAATCCCCTCTTTGTAAAAAGGGTGTACAATTGCAAAATAATTGTGGCATTCTTTATGGAAGATGGCTGGCTAGAACCAAGCCAATACACTTCCGCTTCTCCATTTTTAACGGGTTTTTCAACCACTGACTTCCAGAACTCCTTCTTCCTGAAACCCACTACTATTGATTTTAAGCTATTGTTAACAAAAACCCCTACCACCGGAATATATTTTGCTCTGTTTGGTCCTATACAGTCATAAATTTTCAGGAATTTGTCAGCGTTTTCTGTAGACCCCTTGAGTTCATAAAAAGTTACTGAATTGTCACCAAATAAAGCTGTTAAGAAATCTTCTGTGCTTCTGCAAGCTGAACATTCTCTGGAGCCGTAAATGTAAAACTTTACATTACCTTGCGCTTTTGCTTGAAGAAAGAAGTAAGGCAATGTTAAAACAAGTAAAGCCATTAAGTAAAGCTTTGCATTCCTCATTTGCTCACTTTTCCTCTTTATTTTCTTATTCAAGTTCTAGTTTTCACAAAACATTTTTAATTCTTTAAAAACCTTTTGAAGTAGAGGAAAGCTGGACTGGATTAAAAGTTTTCCTTTTCTATTTTCTGAAAAATAAACCTTCTTCTAAAGGGTGAAGAAAGATTTGAAGGAAGCTCTTTTCTGGGAACCCTCATCAAACAAAGAGGTGGTTTGTAAACTTTGTAATCGTTTCTGCAAAATACCTGAAGGAAAAACTGGTGTTTGTAGGGTTAGAAAAAACATAAATGGAGTTCTCTACTCTCTAGTTTATGGGTTACTCACTGCACTGAACACGGATCCAATAGAGAAGAAACCCCTCTTCCATTTCTATCCTGGCTCAAACGTGTTGTCTATTTCAACAGTGGGTTGTAACTTCAAGTGCCGGTTCTGTCTAAACTGGAACATAAGCCAAGAAAAAGAAATAATTGGTGAAAAATATACCCCTAAAGAAGTTGTTTCTACCGCTTTGAAAGGTAAAGCTGACGGAATAAGTTACACCTACAATGAACCAACTGTTTTTTATGAATTCATGCTTGACACTTCTGTTTTGAGCAAGAAGGAGGGGTTGTTTAACACAATAGTCACGAACGGGTATATGACCCCTGAAGCTGTTGAAAAACTGGCTCCTTACTTGGACGCTGCAACTGTAGACCTTAAAGGTTCAGGTGACCCAAACTTTTACAAAAGATACATGGGCGTAGATAACCCATCTCCAATTTATGAAACAATTAAAAAAATGGTGGAAGAAAAAATACATGTAGAAATAACTGACTTAATAGTTCCTGAAGTAGGAGATAATTTCCAGTACATAGAGAAAATGCTGAACTGGGTGCTTGACAACTTGGGTGAAGACACACCTGTCCATTTCTTAAGATTTCATCCAGACTATTTAATGACAGATAAACCTTCAACCCCGGTAAAAACACTGGAGAAAGCTGCTAATTTAGCCTTCAAGAAAGGATTAAAATACGTTTACGTTGGAAACGTGTGGGGCCATAAATTAGAGAACACATTCTGCCCAAATTGCGGAGAAAAAGTAATTGGAAGGTTAGGTTTCACAATAACAGACTGGGGCCTTGACGAAAAAAACAACTGTTCTAATTGCGGAGAAAAAATTAATGTAGTAGGTAAATATAAGGAAACAAAAAGGAGTTACTGGATATTTTAAAAACCAGATTCACTAAACCTTTTCGGTTCATTTTAAATGAAAAGAGGGGTTGAAGAAGCACGGGAGGATATCTTACACCCCTTAATAGGTTGGGAAAAGTGTAGATAAAACAAATAAGGAAAAATGAAGTGAACAATTAAAGTAAATTTTCCGCAAAATTTTAAAAAGGGGGGTCTTTCAACCCTAAATATTAAAAAGTAAAAAGGGTCATGTTGTCCCTCTCTCACCCTTTCCAGAAATTTTTCTTATGAAGTGATTTCGGTGAGTGAAGTATTTATCAGGGATCTTATTTCCCTCACTTTAAACTTGAAAAAAGAGCTTGACTTACTTCAAAAGGAAGGAATTAACGAGAAAGAACTAACTTCTATAAAAGAAAAACTAAATAGAATTGAAGCTTTTTTACGGGAAAAAGTCGAAAATCAAAGTTCTGTAGAAGCCACGATATTTAGTGAAGATACTATACGTAAGTTCGACGAAAAAAAGTTATTAACTGAGCTCTTTATTTTAATTGGTAACTTAAAGGTTTCATTTTTAAAGCTTGCCAAAACCCTCTCTCTTCCCCATTTCCTAGATGAGAAAGAATTAATTATTAAAGTTAAAAATGTTCGAAAACTTATTTTACAACTTATCTAAAATAAAGTTTTCGTGTGTAGGTGTTTTTAATTTTGGAAAATGAAAAAAATTTAAGTGAAACGGTAAAGGTGCTCAAAGAAATATTTTCATCCGAACTAGAACTAATTAAAATCTATTTAGGTTTTGTTAAAAAGAAATATGATATTGGAGAGTTATCAGCCAAAATTAATAACTTACAAGCTCAAATTGAAAAAATAAGTTCTGAGTTCCAGAAATTAAAGGCTGCACCGGCTCCTATAGGCCCTGTTTCGACTGAAATTAAACAATTAAGGAAGATGATTCAAGAAGTTAATAAGAGAACTGAAAAAACTCTTCTTGAACTTAATTCTTTGAAAAGTAAAGTTGAAGAAGCTTCTGGAGGAGAGACTTCCCGAGATGAGTTGATTACTTTAATTGTTAACAAAGTGAATGAACAATTGGAAAAATTCGGTAACCAAGTAATTAACAGAGTGAAATCCCTAAATGAAAAAGTTTTAAGTCTAGAGAAGGATTTTGGTTCTTTGAGTGAGAGGTTGGGTGGGGGAGGGGTTCCTTCTGCTCAATTAGAAACCTTTGCTGGTGAGGTTGATTCCAAAATAAAGAATCTTGAGGAGGAACTCTCCACCCTTAAAACAGACTTAAGCAACAAAATTTCAGAGTTAAGAAGTGGACTCACTGAACAAATTTCCTTGTTGAATGAATCCTTTAGTAAAATTGCCAAGGGTCCGGTGCCGAAAAAACTGAAGGAGTTACCCGATATCTCTAAACTTGTTTCGAAAGAAGTTTCTAGGCAGTTAAGTACTTTTGAGGATAAAATTAACAAACTTGTCAGCTTAAGAGAGGCAGTATCAAGGTCAGAAAAATATTTAACGGATTTAAACACAAAATTACTTAAATTGGGAGAGATATCCACTGAATTAAGTAACAGGGTTTCATCTCTTGAAAAATTTGAACGTGATTTCCCGAAAAAAACAGAGAAAATAGTTAAGAAGAACTTAAAGCCTGTGGAAGCTGAAATTCAAAAAATTAGGTTTGCTGTTTCGGAGAAAACCGTGAAAACCGAAACTAAGCCCTATATATCCGGAAAATCTCCAAATACTTTCCACATTTTTCCCCTTTTCTTTTCAGGGAAAGATAAAATTTGGAATTTTGCTGGAAGCCTTTTTACAGGCAGTACTTTAGGCGAATTAGTTTTTAAAACAAGTTTCTTTCTTTTCCTCCTATTAATATTGCCTGCAACCCTTTCTCCTTGGATTCCAGGGTTTGATTTCTCAAGGCTGAAACCAGCTGTTAAATCTTTCCATTCATTCCTTAAAGGATTCGGTGTAATTTTACCTGTAAATTTATCCAGTTTACAAGCTACATCCACCATTATTATTTTTGTGGTGGGAGTAATTGGTTTAGTTCTTTTTGTTATGCAATCAATTGCATTAGGTTCCCTTGTGGGTTATTTATCCAAGTTCTTTTCTAAAAACATGGTGCCTGCTACTGAAACAACTAAAATCTACCTTGCTTCAGACTTTGCTAACCTCCTCTTCGTTATACTTTTCATTATTCCTTTGGTTGCAATTCAATTCTTAGTGGCTTTGACTCCCTTAATTACATTCGTAATCCAAGTAAGTATCTTAACTTTAGCAGTAATTCTTCTTGTGTTGAAATTCAGGGTTGTTTTTCTGGCAGAGAAAAAAATTCGTAACTTAAAAAGTTCTCAGGTGTCCCTCTCCCTCGTTATTCCCGTATTAATTAATGTCGTCTTCATTTACGTGTTCTTCTTAATCCTAGGTTTTATTTTACAAATAAATCTTCTGCCTCTTCAGATCCCAAAAGAGCTTTTTTAAAAAGAGGTGGAGAATATCAACTAAACTTTTTCTTAACAATGAGAAGTAGAGAATTTTATTCTTCTAGATTCTTTCCCAGTTGTGGCATGCTATATAATGTCCATCCTTTATTTCTTCCAGTTGAGGTTCCCTTTTTCCACATACTTCAGTGGCATATTTACATCTTGGATGGAAACGGCATCCTGAAGGGGGGTTGACGGGACTAGGTACATCCCCTTTCAAAATTATTCTTTCTTTTTTTACTGTAGGGTCTGGTATTGGTATAGCAGAGAAAAGGGCTTGTGAATAAGGGTGTAAAGGGTTTTTGAACAGTTCTTCAGTTTTAGCTAATTCCACTATTTTTCCTAAATACATAACTGCAACCCTGTCACTAATGCATTCAACCACGCTTAAGTCATGGCTTACAAATAAATAGGTTAGGTTAAACTCTTTCCTTAATGTTTGGAATAAATTTAGAAGCTGGGCTCTGACAGATACGTCAACCGAGGAAGTTGGTTCGTCTAGCACCACGAATTCTGGGTTTGTAATAAGTGCGCGTGCAATAGCTATTCTTTGCCTTTGCCCCCCACTGAATTCATGAGGATACCTGTAAAGATGTTTTTCAGTCAATCCAACCTTACTAAGGATACCTAGAACTTTTTCATTCGCTTCTCTGCCTTTAGCTATTCCTTGAACAATTAAGGGTTCAGCAACGATGTCTTTAACAAGCATTCGTGGATTAAGTGAAGTGGAAGGATTCTGGTAAACTATCTGCATTTTTCTTCTTAATTGTTTCAATCTCCCCCCTTTGAAAGTGCCTAAATCATATTCTTCATAAAGCCTATTAAGTTCCGGTGAATTGTTTGAATTCTTCTCTAATTCCTTTATATCGCTCCTTACTTTTTCTGGAATTTTGAAATATATGTGACCGAAAGTTGGTTTTAGTAACCTTATTATTGTTTTGCCGAAAGTTGTTTTTCCACATCCTGATTCCCCAACTAAACCGAAGCATTCCCCCTTCTTAATGTTTATACTTATTCCGTCTACTGCTTTAACGTCTGCTTTCTTTCTTTTAAACACTCCTCCCTTAACTGGGTAATACTTCTTTAAATTTACTGTTTCAAGAAAGGCTTCCACATGTATTCACCGCTTATATAAGTGGCAAGCTACATAATGTCCCTTCTTTATTTCTCTCAATTCAGGTTTCTCTTTTGAACAAATAGGCATATTGTAATCACATCTAGGGTGGAATCGGCATCCTGAAGGAGGATCAACTAAATTGGGAACTGTTCCTCTTATAGCTTTCAATTCTTTTCCTGGTTTAGGTATTGACTCAAGTAATGCTTTTGTGTAGGGGTGTAGAGGGTTTTTGAACAACTCTAAAACATTTGCAACTTCACATATCGTTCCTGCATACATTACTGCCACTCGATCGCAGAGTTCAGCTATTACCCCCATGTCGTGAGTGACGTAGATTATTGATGATTTAAATTTCTCTTTAAGTTCCCTAATAAGGTCTAGAATCTGTGCCTGCACTGTAACATCCAGTGAAGTAGTGGGTTCGTCTGCAATTAAAAGTTTTGGGTTGCAGGCTAAAGCCATCGCTATTACAACCCTTTGCTGCATGCCTCCACTTAGTTCGTGAGGGTACATGTCAACAACTCTTTCAGGATCCCCTATACCCATCTCTCTAAGAATATTCACTACTTCATTCCTTACTTCCTTATTGAACCTTGATTTACCTAACCTGTTAAGGATTGGAACCTTTAAAAGAAACCGTAAAGCCAGAGGAAGTTGTTCCTTTAACATTCCCGAGTAAATTTTCTTTTCAATCCTTAACAGAAACTTTTTGAAACCCGTCCCCCTTTCAAGTTCTTCCTCTATTTCCTCAACTGTCTTTTTCAAAAACTCTTTCCTCCTATGGAGAACTAGAACCTCGGAAACTTGGTCGCCTACGGTGTAAACCGGGTTTAAAGCGGCGTTAGGTTCTTGAAAAACCATTGAAATCTCTTTACCTCTTATTTGATACATAACCTGTGTATTTCTTAAGAAATCCAGAAATTCTTTACCTCTCCTAAAAAGAATTTTTCCTTCTTCTATTCTTCCGGGTGGTGGAATCAGGACAAGAATAGATAAACTTGTAACTGTTTTTCCGGATCCTGTTTCTCCAACTATTCCTAAGGTTTCACCTTCTAAAACATCTAAATTTACTCCCTCTAGAGCTTTAACTATTCCTTCGTAAGTGTAAAACCTAACTTTTAAATCTTCAACTTTCAGTATTTCTCCCAATTTATCTTCTCCTCATCATAGGGTCAAGTATGTCTCTGAAGGCGTCTCCAAGCAAATTCCAGCCCATTACAAAGAAGAAAATAAATAAACCAGGTATAATGAAAGTGTGCCAGTAAGCAAAAGGGTTTCCTGCCTTTCCAAGTATCCAATTCCTTGATATACTTATCATTTGTCCCCAGTCAGCGTAACCTAAAGGTGCACCTAACCCCAAGAAACTTAGGGCGGCAGCAACTAAAACCACACTCCCTATATCAAGTGACCCCATAATAAGAACTGGAAAAATAATGTTGGGCAGAATATGTCTAGTTATGACGCGGAAGTCGCTGCAGCCAATAGCTTTCGCAGCTTCAACGAAATCCTCTTGCTTTATTTTTAAAACTTCTCCTCGGGTAACTCTGGCGTAACTAGCCCACCAAATTAAGATGAATGCTTGCATTACACTGTTAAGCCCAGGGCCGAAGGCTACAACCAAGGCCATTGCAAGTATTAAAGCTGGAAAAGCAAGGATAATATCTGTAATTCTCATCATCGCTTCATCAACTATGCCTCCATAGTAACCGGAGACACTACCTATAGCGACACCTATTAAAATAGTTATTCCAATCACTATTACACCTACTCTGAAAGCTGACCTAGTTCCCCAAATAACTCCATAAAAAACGTCGTACTGGCCTTGAGCAGTTCCGAAAATATGCTCTGGGCTTGGAGGTTTAGGTTCCTGAGTATACCCATACCTAGGTATCATGTAAGGGTCTGCCTTTTTAGGTGGAGCTATAACAGGTGCTAAAACAGCTATTAACACAAAGAAAGTAATTATGGCGAGGCCTAAAATCGATAGAGGACTTTCTCTTATCCTTTTAACTGTAAATTTTAACTCCTTTAGGAATGCTTCCCTCCCCCCTCCACCAGAAGCTTCTTTTCCACTCATCGCTTCATCACTCTAACCTAATTCTCGGGTCAATATAAGCATAAAGTAAATCTACGATGAGATTTGCAAAAATAAAGAGGAGACCGGTAAAAATGGCAAAACCTAAAACAGCAGGTATATCAAGTTGAGTAGCAGCATTAGCAGCCCAATAACCAATACCGTGGTAATTAAAAACGGTTTCTGTTATAACTACTCCAGATAACATCCCTGCAGTTAATAAGCCTGAGACTGTAATTACAGGAATTAAAGCATTTCTTCTAGCATGTTTATTAATAACAACTTTCTCAGGCAGTCCTTTAGCTCGAGCTGCCAAAACATAATTTTTACTAAGAGACTCTAACATGCCTGAACGCATTATTCTCACAATCAAAGCTATATTAATAGTAGTTAAAGTAATAGTTGGCAGAATTAAGTGTTGCAATGCATCTAGAAAAATTTCTAAGTTACCGTTTAAAAGAGCGTCAATTGTATTCATTCCTGTGTAACGTATAAACCCTGGGCTGTTAACCACTATGGAATGTTCAGTTGAAAGTCTTCCGGGTGGGAATATTTTTAATCCTCCATAGAAAATTGATATTAAAACTAAGCCAAGCCAGAAAGAAGGAAGAGACCAACCAGCTATGGCAAGAGCTCTAGTGGCATGGTCCAAGGCTTTATCTTTATGAGTTGCTGAAATAACACCGAGATAAATGCCTACAATAACCGTTAAGGGTATAGAGAATGCAACAAGCTCCACCGTAGCAGGTAAAAAGGTTTTGATGGCCTCACTAACAGGCATGTTTACACTTTTGGACCATCCTAAATTCCCATGCAATACTTCACTTAACCAAGTGAAGTATTGGACGTAGAGAGGAGCATCCAAATGATACTTCCTTATTATAGCCCCTATATTCTTAGCAGCTTTAGGGTCTCTAATGTATAAAGCTGCCCTTTCCACGGGGCTGAAAACTTGTAAAACTGCAAAAATCAAAATACTTAAACCAATTAAGGTAGGGACTAAAAGTAGAAGTCTCCGCGCAATATAAGCCCTCATGCCCATCTCTTTCAGTCACCAGGTAAGAGGAATTTTCTCTTCAATATGCTTTTCATCACAAAACCTTACAAAAATTTATAAAAGTTTGTTTAATAAAAAAGAAAAAGAAGAGGGGTTTTAGCCTTTCCACAACGGATAGAAGTAGACACCTGGATATATTGGGTTGTAGTACCATCCGTGAAGCCATGTTCTTTCCCAGTGTCTTCCTAACGGTTGATATAGAGGAACACTTGGGACATCCTCATGATATATCTCCTGTAATTTATAGTATATTTGTTTCCTAGCGTCGGGATTAATTGTCCTTATTCCTTCATCGATTAACTTGTCCACTTCAGGGTTGCTGTAGTGTTGCCATGCTGCAAATGCTCCTTGAGAATGCATGAATGGGTGTACAAAGTTGTGAGGATCAGGGTAGTCAGCTAGCCATCCTATTATGAAGCAGGGTAGCTGTCCTCTAACCATTGCCCTTAGGTAAATAGGCCACTCAACAGCCCTTACGTTTATGTGGAACTTTGGATTTAGGCTCTCAATGTTCTCTTTTAGAACTTCCGCTGCTATCTTTCTTTGTTCGTTCCCTGTGTTATAGAGCAAATCCATTGTGAATCCTTTTTTCCATACTTCACCGTTAAATGCTACTTTGAAGTAGCTTTTTGCTTTGTCTAAATCGAAAGTGAATTTCTCCTGCTCAGGATTTCTATAAGGTAATCCCTTAATAACTGGTGAAGCAGGTTGTTCAGCTTCTCCTAACCAAGCTTCCTTAAGGTAGGTGTCGTAATCGAAGGAATAAGCAAACGCCAATCTTATGTTTTTGTCATTGAAGAAGTTGGGAGGTACTCCTTGCCCATCTAGTTTTCCACTTCCTATGTAAGGGCTTTCTGGATCTATGTCGAAAGTGAAGAATAATGCAGCTACCACCAACTCTGGAAGATCTTTTACAACTCTTATACCCTCCACTCCCTCTAGCTCCTTTATGTGTGCAGTGGGAACATAGACAATGTCTGCGTCACCATTAATGAACATAAGTTTTCTGTCAGACCATTCATCAACTTTCTTTATTACAGCCCACTTTATCTTTGCAGGTCCTCTCCAGTACTTATCATTTCTCTCAAGTATTACTTGAGATCCCTTCTCCCACCTTAACAGTTTGAAAGGTCCTGTACCACACATAATCTCCTGCAGTGGAGGAACTTCAGGGTTGTTATATTGTTTCCATGTTTCAGCGGTTCCAGGCCAGTCTCCATGTTCAATGCAGAACTTTTTATCCACTATTGATGACCAAGTTTGTGAAAGGATTTGGAAGAACGTTGTGATGGGGAATTGCTGCTTTAAGTGGAAAACAACGAAACCTCCCCTGACTTCTACTGCTTTATCTATGTCTTCAAAAGATACTACTATATTCCCTTCTGAGTCACGGGTAGAGTCTACCCCGAGTAACGGCTCAAGAAGCATCCAAACAGGTCCACCATCCCTGTCTTGAACCATTGCTCTTTCAAAGGAGTACTCAACATCCTCTGCTGTTAAGGGGTCGCCATTGTGGAAATAAATTCCTTCCCTAATAGGGAACCATATTTCAGTGCCATTTTTCTTTATTAAACCGTTTTCAACGCTGGGAACTTTGGTGGCTATTCTTGGCACAAATTTGTCGGTATGTTCACCGTCAAAGAAAATTAGTGTTTCGTAAACGTTGAAAATTACTTCCCCGCTTGCAGTATCATATGCCCAAGCAGGGTCCAGTGTCTCCGGTTCACCTATCGTAGCTACTGTTACTGTGTCAGGGTGTTTAACAACTGTTGGGGTTGGTGTTGCTGTGGGGGTTGGTGTTGGGGTTGCTGTAGGTGTTGGGGTTGGTGTTGGTGTAGGTGGTTGCCCGACACATCCCGCAAACAGCATCATGCCTATTAATGCACTTATTGCAAAGATTTCCCACATTCTTTTCTCGAAATTCATTTTTACATCCTCACTTTTTTGAAAAGGATTGAATATTTTCTTGATACATCTATTTAAAAATTTTTATTTTGCAAAAGTATCTTCTCTATGTTTCCCTTTTAAAAATCTTCCTGCCTCCCCTTAATAGATATAAATTTTTATTGTTTCACCTTTCCTTAACACTGTTTTCTTGGGCGGTATTATTGTGAAGCCCTGTGACTTAACAAGAGGGGTAAATAGGGATGAATCACCCAGTAAAGGTTTAGCGACATATCTCCCTTTCTCCTTTTTCAATTCTACAAACCTAACTCTCCAAAATGGGGAGTACCCTTTTATTTCTACCTCTTCCTTAATTAATGCTTCAATTACGTTATTGCTTATTTCAAGTTTCTGCCCCGAAAAATAGTTTATTAATGGTTTGGCTATTAAGTAGAAGCCAGTAACCATCGATTGGATATGGCCAGGAAGCATAATTAAAGGTTTGCCTTGGACAAAAGCTGCACTTGTCATTCTTCCTGGTTGAACTTTTATTCCTCTCGTTATTAATTTGAAACTTCTGAATTGTTTAGCTGCTCTTAAGACATAATCTTTCTCACCTACTGAGCATCCTCCTGCAACTATAACTATATCTCCGATTTTTAATGCTTCAGAAATTTTCATTTCTACTTTTCTTAATTCATCTTCTACAATGCCTAGATCTACAGCTTCACATTTCCTCTCCTTAAGTAAATTTAACAATGTAAGGTTGTAGCTAAATCTTTTTCCACTCTTCAACCGGTTTAATGAGTCTGTAAGTTCATTACCAACTGAAAAAAATGCAACCTTTACCTTTTTGAAAACCCTTACTTCAAAATTTTCTGTAACTGCTAAAGCCATTAAGTCTAGAGGCTTTACTTCATGCCCCGCCTTAAAAATTGTTTGGCCTTTCCTGAAATCTGAACCCTTCAAAACCACGTTTTCAAAACGTTTTATTTTATGGTAAATTTTAATTACTCCTTCCTTAATTTCTTTTATTTTTTCTACTGGAATGACTGCGTCAGCATTCTCTGGTAAATAAGCGCCTGTTGCAACGTAAAAAGCCTCCTTCTCCTTAAGTTTCACGGTTACTTCTTCACCTGGAAAAACTTTGCCTTTAACATTGAAAATAACAGGGTTTGCGGGTGAAGCATCCTCTGTATCTCTTGAGTTAATTGCGTATCCGTCGAAATGGGAAAAGCTTTTTTGCGGAAAGTCAATTTTAGACTTCAGTTCCTCAGCTAAAACTCTTCCTAAAGATTCATATAAATCTACTGTTTCTACTTTCCTTTTAAACTCAGAAATTCTTTTTATGTCCGCGTATACCTCCTTTACTTCCCTGTACTTAACTTTATTGTCAAAGTTTATAGGCATTTAAGCTACCTCTCCCCTTCAAATTAAGGAACTATTCATTTCTCCTCTCTATCTTCTCCCTATTTAAAAACAATTTAAAAAAGTGAAAATAACTTTTCTTTTAGGAATTCTTTCATTTTTCCCAGATTTTTCCATGAGTTTAGTTTCTCTTTACTTGTGAATGTATATGTCACCGGTTGAAAATTTAGACAAGTTACTGGAGAAAGCTTTTAAGGTGAAAAGGAGTAGGAACACTAATTTAACAATTTACTACCTGGGTAGGTTTTTTCCCTCTATTTCCTTAACTGGAACCAACTGTTCACTTAACTGCAAACATTGTGGAAGGATTTATTTGAAGGGTATGACTAAGGTACGTTCCCAAAATGAACTCTACAAAAAGTTGAAACATCTTCACAGCAAAGGAGCTGAAGGTTTCCTTATAAGTGGGGGACTGGATCAGAGATTTATTGTTCCTATCGACAAATTTAGCAAGGTTTTGTTCAAAGCTAAAAAGAAATTTAATTTAGTTTATAATGCACACTGCGGGTTTGTAAACGAAAAAGATGCTGAAAAAATAGTTGAAGCAGGAATTGATACCGTCTCTATCGACTTTGTAGGGGATGAAGAGACAATAAAGGAGGTTTATGGGTTAAACAAATCCCCACAGGATTATTTAGAAGTAATTAAGAACCTAAAGAGGGCTGGTGTGAAAGAGGTTGTTCCACACGTATGTGTCGGCCTTTATAAAGGAAAATTAAGGGGCGAAGTTAAAGCCTTAAACATTCTTAAAAAAGCGGATCCTCAAAAAATAGTGATCACAGTTTTTGTTCCTACAAAAGGAACATTTTACCAGAACCTTAAACCTCCCGAACCTACGGAGGTGGCTTACATTGTAGCTAAGGCTAGGTTAATGTTCCCAGATAAAATAATAAATTTGGGATGTATGCGCCCCTGGTTTGAAAGGAACAAGTTTGACGTTTTAGCCATTAAAAGTGGTGTAGACGGAATTGTTCTTCCAAAGAAAGAAACTCTTGATTTCGTTAGGAAGAAGGGGTTGCAGTTAAGGATTGAAAAGAAATGTTGTGCCCTCTAATTGCTTTTTTCCCTACCCAGTTTCAGGAAGAGGGGAGGTGTGATGGTAGGAGATTTGAGTGGCCTGGATAATTTTAGAGTAAGGGTTTCTATTGGTTCAGCTGGTTTGTTAGGTCTCTTAAATGTGAAAATGGATGTTTACCCAACAACTATTTATTTAATGAGTTACAGTGGCAGTAAGTGTTTGATGGATTGTGCTTTCTGTGCTCAAGCTAGAACAAGTTCCTGTGACTTAAGTCGCTTGTCAAGAATTAAGTGGCCAGTTTTCACCTTAAAAAAACTTGTTTCAGCCCTAAAAACAAGAAAAGCAAAATATAAGAGGGTATGTGTCCAAACAACTGTTTTTAAAGGGGTTAAAGAATACTTAAAGGGACTGGTTTCTGCCTTACCTAAGTTTAAACCTATTTCTTTAAGTGTTTTTCCACTTAGAAGAAAAGAAATTGGCTTATATAGAGATTTAGGAGTAGATATCATTTGTTTTCCTTTAGATGCTGCGAAGAAAGAAATTTTTAATAAAATCAAGCCTGGATACACCTGGGAATCGTACTTCCACGCTTTAAAAGACGCCGTGAACGTTTTCGGTGAAGGGAAAGTATATACACATTTAATTGTAGGTTTAGGTGAGAGAGAGAAAGATGTTGTTTCTTTCCTCCGTAAAATGAATAATTTAAGAGTTAAAGTGGGGCTTTTCGCTTTCACACCGGTGAAAGGGACAAAAATGGGCCTCAACTATCCACCAAACCTGTACTCTTACCGAAAACTTCAAGTAGTAAACTATTTACTAAATAAAGGGTATGGAGAAAAGTTCAGTATTAAATGGAACAAAAACGGTGCCATAGATGAAATTTTAGTTGCTGAACAGGAAGTGTTAAAGGAAATAATGGTTGGTGAGCCTTTTAAAACATCGGGCTGCCCCCACTGTAACAGACCTTTCTATAATGAAAAACCAAGCGGCCCCTTATTCAATTTCCCTCGAGAATTGACTTCCCAGGAAAGGAAAGAAGTTTTGGACATTCTCTCCTCTACTATCAAACTTTATTAAATTATCAAATTTCTTTTTACAGCTTTCCCCTTATTCATTGGCTTTTTCCTTCAGGAAAAGAGCCCTGTTTAATTCGTAAATAGGTGCTTCACGGAAAAGTTTCTTCTCTGCCTCATTTAAGGGTTTCGTTAAACCTGGGACAATGTAGGGGCTGATGATTCCTCCTCCCTTAAGTTCAGCTATTAGAGCAGAAACACTTTCTTTGCCTATCTTGAATTTAGAACAATTCTCCTCTATCATCCCTGCATTTATATAAACTCCACTGTACGCTGCATCAATCAATTCCTCAATTATTCTAAGAACGACTTCTCTCCGTGGGCTTCTTATTTCTTCAAAATATTTTTTAACTGCTTTCCGCCAGTTCCATTCTCCAGTTGAAAGAAACTCGTTAAAAATATGAACAATAACGTTTGGTATCTCAAATTTTGTGTCCAACCTGAAAAGTATTTTCCTGCTTTCCCAAGATAAACACAATCTGTTCCTTGAAAGCACTGGTAGAAGGAGTCTAAGTTTCTCCATCACTAACAAACTTTCTTCAATTAATTCATCCAAATTAGAAGTAACTATTTCACTAGCTAAACCAATTATTTCTGCAAATGTTAACGACCTTTTTCCACAGCTTAAAATCTTAAAAATCAACTTACTTACCTGTTTCCCTTCTCTAATTATTCCTCTTAACTTATCTATCAATGATTCTTCATTTACTGATTCGGTAACCATTTTTTTACCCTCTACACCCTCTCCCCTCTTACAAAAGTTTAATAATCTCTCTTATCTACAACCTTTGTAAATTTCTCGGTTCTTCAACTTCTTATCATAAATTATCATCCCTAAACTTTTGCCGCCTTCAAGAATTTTACACTTTAATAAAGAAAAATCTCTGAAGCCTTTTATTTATAATGAATAAGCTGGTTTACGAAGAAATTTTTCGAGCAGTAGAGTTCAAACACTTCATAAAAATAAATAAAACAGAACATTTAAAGGAATGAAGAAAACTTAACTGTGATGGTTATATTTTCCCTTCAGTTTCTTTATTTCTTCATGTGTATGTTCGTGGATGTGTAAATGAATATGTCCCCCCTCAGTTTCAATTGTTTCAGTAAGCACCTTTATTGCTTCATTAATTGAGAGAGGTAACCTTGTGTAGTCGTACCCGAAACATTTCAAAACTTCGAAGAGCTTCATCACTTCAGGAACTTCCAAATTGTTTCTTTTTAACATTTCAATATCTGAAAATATTTCTTTAGGTGTTCCTTCAGCCATCAACTCCTTATTTAAAACATATACCCTGTCTGCAAGTTCAGGGACAATGTCCATGTCCTGAGTTGCTGTAACAATTGTTTTACCTGTCTTGTTTAATTCATTTATTATATCAATAACTTCAGCCTTGCTTCTTGGGTCTAGATCTGCTGTAGGTTCATCTAGAAGCAATACCTCCGGATCTACACTGAGAACAGCTGCAATAGCTGCTTTTCTCTTCTCTCCACCGCTGAGGTTGTAAGGATGTTTATCCTTCAAATTTTCTATATTTAAAAGTTTTAAAGTCTCTTCCACTCTCTTATCTATTTCCTTATGTGAAAGGTTTAGGTGTAAAGGTCCAAAAGCTATGTCATCCCATACAGTGGCTGAGAAAAGTTCAACATCTGGGTCTTGGAAAACAAAACCCAGTCTTTTCCTGACATTGTACATTTTTTTGCTGTTTAAAATTTTTTTGTTAAGTGGCATGCCAAAAATTTTCGCCACACCTTTAGTTGGGAGCACTAGCCCATCTAAAATTTTAAGCAGGGTTGTTTTCCCGGCTCCATTAGGACCTATAACAGCCACTTTCTCTCCTCTATAAATAGTTAAGTCTATGTTATTCAGTGCCTCTGTTCCATCAGGGTAACTGTAACAAACCCCCTTTAATTCAAGTAAAGCAGTTTTTTCCTTCCATAAATTACTTGCCTTTTTCACATCAATGCCTCCTTCAACAAAATAGTTGCACAAAAAATTACTGTGGCAATAAGGAATAAATAGCTCTTTATGTTCCCTTCCTTCATTTGTCTTTCTTTCACGTTAATCATTGATCTACTTACTTGTCCATTGAAACCTCTTGAAAGCATCGCTAAGTAAATATTTTCACTCATATCATGAGATTTTAAAAAAAGGGCGCCAATTATGTTTGCATTCAATTTCCAACTTTTAATTGCAGTTTCTTTCCCAACTATTCTGCTTTTCCTTGAAAAAAGCATGTTAGAAACTAGTGTAGCTAAAAGGAAAATGTAGCGGTAGGTCATGTGTAAAATAAAGATGAAGGTTTCCGGAGTCCTTATTGAACTTAAGGAGGAAAGAAGGCTAGGCCATTTAGTTGTAAGTATAAGTAATACTGTTAAAGAAACAGAAACTGTGACGCGTAAAACAAAAGTTAAAGCCCAATAAACACCCTCCTCAGTTATTTCAATTGTTGAAAAAGGTTTTAAGAAGGGAAAATTGACGGTGTAACCGAAATTGTAAAGTACAATAAGGGGTCTACCCTTATTTTGTTGGAAAATATTGAAAATGGAGGGAAAAGCCACTATCCCCGTAAATATGGGAATAAAAATTAACACTCTGGTCAAGTAAAACTTGAAAGGTATTTTTGAGAAATAAACTAGTAAAAGGGAAAATAGGAGAAAGAATAAAATGACTTGTAGGCTACGGACACACACTACACTGACCAATAGACATAGAAATGCAATAAATTTTATTCTTGGGTTCAAGGATTGTAGGAACCCTTTCTTATCCGCGTAGATTTCAGAAAAAACAGAATCCCTCACCCAATTTATGATTTCGTAAAGTGTTCTTTCCGTGAAACTCATTTTCTTTAACCAACCCCTACGTTCTCTTTTAACAAAAAAAGGAGAAAAGTATTTTATCAGTTATTTGCCTTCTTCACTTCTCCAGAGTTCAATCGTTTTCACAACTCCAAGAGACATAAGCATAGTGGCTGCAACTCCAATTACTGCCGAGATCCAGTACCCAATGGAAGCCATCAGTTTATCTTCCCATCCTTCAACGTTATAGTCTGGGAGAGGTGCGTTAAAATAGGATTTCGGCGTCCACACTTTCCCATTTGGTAACTTAACTTCACCCCACTCTCCCCATGCGTCCCCGTAGTCCCAGGTAAAAAGTATACCTAACGGAGATAAAACAATGAACACAGCAAGTGCAACTAAAGTCCTTTTTAACCAAGGCTCCATTCCTCATTCACCTCTAATATTTGGAGAAGTCTCCTTTAGTGCAAGTAAGTCAGGTCTGCTTCTTTCTAAGTAACCAACCACTACCGCAGTGACAACAGCAGCTACAGGTCCAGCAGTTGTCAAGTGAGCGAAAGCCATTGCAGGTATGGATAAATTTAAACCGTAAGGACAGTACCCAGGTGCAATGTATGGTTGAACACCGAATTCAATAGCTGCAACCACAGCTGCAATGTTTATTGCTATGTAAGCAGCAACTCCTGCAGATGCAACCTTGCCGATCCTTTCTTTTAATGCTTTATAAATGAAGTAACCCACAAAAGGGATCACAAATGCCATGTTGAAACAGTTAGCTCCTAAAGCTGTTACTCCTCCGTCACCGAAAAAGAATGCTTGAATAACTAATGCGACAGTGATTCCAATAACTGACGCCCAAGGACCGAGGATGATTGCAAAAAGGGTTCCACCCACCATGTGGGCAGTGGTGCCATCAGGTACAGGCCAGTTAAACATCATTACTAGAAAAGATACTGCTGAAAGAACAGCTATCATTGGAACTTCTTTTGGACCTAGTCTCTTTGACGTGTTTTTTAAAGCAAAGTACCAAATCGGTACCATCACTAAAAACATAACTGCGCATGTTAAGGGTCCAAGGTATCCATCTGGAATATGCATTTTTGCCACCTTTCTCCTAAGCTAGTAACACAAAAAAAGAAAAAGTGACACTTATTTATAAATTTATCGATTTTAGTATCTAAAATTTTCAGAATAAACCCTAAAACTGTTAGATACCAGATAGATGTTGATATATTTCAGCAAGTGTTCGTACTTATTGCGATTTCTTGGTTCTCATTTTTATTGAAACAAATAACTTAAAATAGCTTTAATGGTTCTAAGCACTGTCTCTGGTTGAGACTTACCCTTGTTGAAAAGATGAACCTATAAGGGAAGTTCAGTTGAAACTCGGAAGTTATTAAATAATTTTTAGGTTCTTAAACAAAGGTCTTAACTTTTTTTCAATTCTTTAAATTCACTTATTAAAATAAGTTTTTAAGTATTATTTAAGTTAACTAATAAAAGTCCTTTTGGGAAGTTTCGAAATTTTGTGGAGATGAAAAGGGGTGAATTTATCTCCAAGTGAGGCTAAGGGTTCGGGGCCTGAAGCTCCTCTTTTAATCTGTACAAAAACAAAGATTAGAGATGTTGTTTTGAAACTTTGTGTCTGTAACCCAAGCAAGAAGGGTTTAACTCTAGTGTTTCTGCACGGAATGCCTGGCCAAATCAGCAACTGGAAGAAACAGTTGAAATACTTCTGTGACAAATGTAGGTGTATAGTTTATGATCAAAGAGGGTACGGGGCTTCTGATAAACCCTCTAAAGTATCAATCGACGACTATCTTCAGGATTTAGAGGAGGTTTTGAAGCATTACAACTTAAAACCTGAGGAAGTAGTGCTTATAGGGCATAGTTTCGGGTCTGTAGTTGCTCAAACTTATGCTAGAAACGTGGAAGTTAAAGGTTTAGTTTTAATTGGGTCTCTTCCTAAATGGGTTGTGACTCTTTCAGATAAATTAATAGAGAAGCTTCCCTCCCTTTTTTGGAGAAAACTATTATTTACAAAGAATCCTCTCACAGTTAGCTTGTATAAAAAAATGTTTTTCAGCCCAACAACGCCTGAGGAAGTGTTTCATGAATTCATGGAAGACAACGAGGAATACATCTCAAATCTCCCTGTGCATGTACACAGGTATTTTAAATACTTCAAGCACTACAATGCAAGTTCTTGGTTAAAAGAAATAAGAACCCCCACTCTTATAGTGGTAGGGGAACATGATCGAGTTACACCACCAGAATGGAGCAAACAAATCCATCAACAAATACCAGGCAGTGAAATAAAAATAATAAAAGGGGCGGGTCATTTGGTGCTTTATGAAAAGCCGCAGGAACTTAATGAAATAATTGATGAGTACCTCAACAAAATTTCGCGGCCTTAAACTCCTTAGCAATTTTATTCGCTTCATTACCTTACATCTTCTTCCTCCAGTTTTTAGGAGTGCAACGTTAAACTTTTAAAGTTTTGTTTGTCTTTTTTTCTTTGATGTCGGAAATACTTGTTTTATCTTCTGTGGGTACTACTGAAGCTAAAACCAAGGTTGCCAAAAGAATTTTTGAGGAAAGGTTTTTCACTACTTCTGTATTTCTTCCTCTGCCCCCTGAGCTTGGGAATATGTTAATTGAGAAAGAGGATTTCTCACTTGAAAATTTTGAAGCGAAGGAGGAATCAACTCTGGAGAAGCCTTTCTTGGAGCCTTATAAACCAATTCTAAGAACCTTAAAACGCCTTTACTTAAATGTACAATGTTTCATGAACAAGCAGCATTTCCATTCTCTGAAAAAAGTATTAGAAGAGATTTTTTTACTGACTTTCCGTTCCAGGGTTGGAGGGATACAGGTAGATAAATGGAGGAAAGTGATTTCTAAAAAGGTTTTGGTTGATTACTATTGTGGACGTGAAGAAGCTGATTTTGTTAAGGACCATATTGATGGTAGAGTGATCTGTGTAGATCTGGGGGAGTCAGGGGTTGAAAAATTGAAAAATGAAGGGTTTAAAGTTAAAAATGAGGTAGTTGAGGAATCTTTGAAGCCTTTAGATTTATTAGAATGGAAAATTAAGGAGGAGATTTTTTTTGGGAAAGAAATAAATGATGAAGAAGTGAAAAAGCTTGTTTCGTTACATCTAAAATTCATTGATTACGTTTTGGAATCTAGGAGTTTTGATGAGGCATACCAGAAGTGGAAGAGGGACAGCTGCAAATGGTTAACATAAAAATGTCCCTTTAACCTATTCTTTTCTTCCTTATTTAGTTAGTTTAAATGAGGGCTTTATCCATTTCTTCAAGGTTTTTTAAGTTGGTTTTCCCTGGAAGCGGTATTTGTTGAGTAAATTTGTTGCTTAGAAGGTTTCTTTCCATCAAGTTTAGTGTTTCCGAAATCAATTCACTTGAATCTTTAGCGAGAGCTTTTGTTACTTCTTCACCAAAAAAGGTTTGTGTGTTCAGGAAGTAAGTTGTTAAGATAGCTGCTGCAGGTTTTCTGAAGCGTCTTTTACCTTTAAATAAAGTTGAAATAAGTTTTTCCTTTTTCGAAATTTTTGTGTTTATAATTGCTATGTTCATTTTGTTTTTCTCTATTGAAACAGTGTCCACTATTGCATAATTCACTGTTTCTCCATTGTCTTCCGTGAGAATCCCCACAGGAGAAAAGCTATGTACTGTTTTCAAGGTTTCATTATTCCCCCTTTTCTTTACACTTGTCTTTGTTTCTATTTCCCTTTCAAATTCCCTATTAAGCATGGAATCAAGCAAATCAACAACCTCAAAAACATCATCCATTTTCTTAGTTAAGAACAACGGTTTAACATTTATGGATCTATATTTAATTTTCATGTGCGACCTGGTTTTGTTCATGTCTGAAAAGGGGATGAGGAATTCCTGTCCACTTTTTAGTTTTGAAAGGACACTGTTCTCAAACTTTAAAACCGCTCTTTTATGTTTTTTGGTAGGGTAATGATAAGTTTCAAAAATAAAGCTTTTATCTGTTCCTACGTCTAAAAGAATGAAACCTATCGGTTTGAGGATGTTTTCATCTACTATCTGAAACAAACCGCTCAATGCTGAACCTCTTACCTCCATTATTGTTTTCGAAAAATCAATTTTCATCTTTACTTGCCTATAGGTTACTTCCTCCCTTAAAGCATTTAATATATCTAACCAATTATCTTTGATTTCTAATGAATAAACAGTCAAGAGAAGCACCTTTACTCTTAATGTTCTTTTAAACCACTTTTTAAGAATTTCTTCGCAAAATTTTTATTCCATTATTTAACTCTCTATTTCTTAGCTTCTTTTAAAAAGAATGTATTTCGCTACCTTTTTAACTCTTATATTTACCGTTAATTCCTTTCCCTGGGGGAGTATATTGCTGGATGCCGAAAAGATAGAAGCTTTCAAAAAGCGTTATAAAAAGTTTATGGTGAATAGACAAGGAGTTACAGATGTTGAGTTTTTTGGTTCGACTAAAGAAAGCTTTAGATGGATCTCTGGGAAATCAGATCTTGATATAATAGTTTATGGTTGGAATATTTCTTCAAAAACTAAAATTGAAGGCATCTTATTCATTGAAAAACTTAATTATCTCCTTCATTTGAAGCTTGAAAATGTTCTTGTAGGCCATCCAACCCCTATTTATATAGACTCCCCTCAAAGGTATTTCCTTATTTCTTTCATTGGTTTTTCCAGGTTCATAACTGACCCGGCTAGGTTCCTTATAAAGAGAAATTTTAACGAAAAAATTTATCCTTTTACTTATCGTTCACTTTGGAATTACATAAAAAAACTTAACAATAACGAGTCTTTCTTCATCCCCTTCCCTGTAGCTAAGTTTCTTTAGTTTAGCCTGTTTTTCATTTCTCCTTTGTTTCTGAGAGAAGGGATTGCATAGAAAGGAGTTTTTGTTGGATTTTTTTAAAAAATTCCTTTTTATTTTTTTAAAAAATTTTAAAATAAAATTTAAATAAAAATTTTTCATTTTTTTAGAAATTGAGATTTTTTTGGAGGTGATGCCCATGAAAGATTTCGACGACTTCTTTAAGGAATTCGATGAATTATTTAGAGAAGAAATAAGGAGGATGAGAAAGTTTTTAACGGCGATCAGCAACATTCCTGAGGACCAAATAAATGAAAGGATAAAGAGAGGGGAACCCTTGACTTTCGGTTTCACTTACTCATGGAGGACAGGGATGCCTACCCCTCAAATAAGGTACTTCGGGAACATTAAACCTGAAAGACCCATAGGAATAAAAGTTGACGACGAAGTAACGCCTTTTTATGACATTTATGAAAAAGATGACGTTTACGAAGTTATAATTGAACTTCCTGGTGCTGAAAAAAAAGATGTGGAGCTTTCAATAAAGGGGAACGATTTAGAGGTTAAAGCAAAAACCAAGTACAAGAAATATAACACTGTAATACGTTTGCCAAGTGAAGTTTCAAGTGAAGATGTCATAGCTAAAATGAACAACGGCGTTTTGACTGTTACATTGAAAAGAAAGGAAAAGGAGGGCAAAAAAATAAAAATATTAGACTAAATAACCCATTTACCAACGTATTTCTCTTCAAAAGAGAAGGGATCAATTTTTAAGCAACCGAATTGGATAATAGAATCCTCCCTAACTTCAACAGAAGTGAAAACTTTACCTCTCCTTCCTTCAAAGTCAATTGAAAGAAGTATACCTAATCCCTCAAACATTTTCCTTTTACTTTGGAAAGCTAAAAGCAAATTTTTTAGTTTGTCCTCGTTAGTAAATGTTACTTTTTCCTTGTTTAAACACCGGCTTACTGTAGTTAAAACGTTCATGTCCACTTCAAAGCCTCCTTTCAGAACAAGTAAAACTCTATCTTCCAAAACTTCACCATAAACAACTTTATCAAGGAAACTTATCGGTATACATTTCTTTTCTTCTTTGTTTAGAGGTTGACCTGTGAAAAGGAAACAGTAATTTATGGGTATTTTCTTGAAATCAATTTCCTTTACTTTACTTCCATTAAACCATTTTTTAAATTGTTCAGCTCTGATTTTTCTCCTTTCTTCTCTCTTTCTATACCTTAAATACTCAGCTGGGTTAATTCTCTCAATGTGAAAAAATTTTTCTAGGTAGGTAAGTATCGGTTCTAGTTCAGTCTTTCTCTGTATACCAACTATTACGTCAGGGTTTACTGCTAGTGCTTTTGAAAACTTTAATTCACGCCCGTTTTCACCATGAACCCAACCTGTAGTGTCAATAATCACTACTTCACTTTTCAACTCCTTTAAAGCTTTGTTTACTAAATAAGAAACAGAAGAAATTACACGGTGGAATAAATTTGAGGGTGAAGTTGAACCTATAAACAAGGCATCAATTAAAGGTATTTCACTAAGCATAACTACTTGTTTAGTCATCAAACCTAAACCAATAGTAGTAGGTGGACCTATATCGCTTTGGCCTACGTCCGAATCGACCACAGCTACTCTAAATCCCTCATTAAAAAATTTGTTTGCTAAGAAGGTAACAAACCCTGTTTTACCCACATCAGCGTCCCCAATCACCAATACTTTCAACGGTTTCCTCCTTTCTTTACAACGGATAAAAACGTTTTTCCAATCCTTTGGAATAGTTTCCCCTTTAATTGGCAATATCTTCCCTGAAAAAACTTTCAATTCGCTTTTTGTTAAAGCATGGAAGGGGACTGCTTTAAACAGTTCAACCTTTATTTTTGAATTTAATGGGATTTCCACACCAAAAATTTCACCTTTCCCTTTTACAAGTTCAAATAGGGCTTCACCCTCAACCAGGACAGTATCTCCTCCAGGAACAGTTACTTCCAAGTATTCCTTCATCCCTTCAGCCTCTTCTCAATTTACTTCACCTAAACTCCAACTAAGACGTCCATTCAATTTTAATTTTTTTACAATTTTCTGGAACAGCAAATTTTAACTCTTTTCTAAAGTTAGGTAAAGAAATTAAGGAAGATCCCTCCTAAAATTTAAGGAAAATTTAGGAGAAAAGAAACTGATTACTTTCTTTTGTGAAACAAAAATTCAGAATAAAACAAGGGAATCATTTTTAAAAAAGGGTTTAAACGAAAACTTGTGTACATTTTCTTCCGTGGGAGGTGAAAATATTTGATCACTATAGCTGATTTCCAAAAAATAGAGTTAAAAACCGGGGTTATTTTGAAAGCTGAAAAAGTTCCAGGTACAACTAAACTTGTGAAGCTGGAAGTTGACCTTGGAAAAGAAAAGAGACAATTAGTTGCTGGAATAGCCGACGTGTACAAACTGGAAGAATTAACAGGTAAAACCATAATTGTAGTGGCTAATTTACAGCCAAAAAAAATAAGAGGAATAGAGTCAAAGGGAATGCTTCTGGCAGCTATAGAAAAAGGTAAACCTGTACTTTTAACAACGGATAAACCTGTTTCCCCCGGGTCAAAAGTAAGTTAAAATTAAATAAGAGCTCAGCTACCTCAGGTTTAATCATGCCCCCACTCATTCTGGAGCGGTTTCATCATAGCTATTTTTCATAAACTTGGGGAGACTCATTTTTAATTTTTAGGTATAGGGGGGATGTTGAAAAGATGTTTCCCGAGTTAGATGAAATAGGCAAGGTAAGGAAGAAATTAGGGCTAACTCAATCTGATCTAGCTAGAATTGCAAACGTAAGCCAATCAACAATAGCAAAAATTGAAAATGGGTTAATGGAGCCCTCCTACACAATAACTAAAAAAATTTTTTTAGCTTTAGAGAAGGAAAGAGCCAAGAAAGAGAAAAATAAGGTTGCAAATGAAATTAGCACCAAAAAAATCATTTCTGTAACTCCTGAAGACAGCGTTAAAAAAGCTGTTAAATTAATGAATGCTTACGCTATTTCTCAACTCCCTGTAATTGAGGAGGGCAGAGTAGTGGGTGGGATTTCTGAATCAAACTTAATAAGTAAATTTGAAACTCTTTCAAGGAGAGATCTTAAAGTGGAGGAAGTAATGGGAGACCCTTTCCCTCTAATTCCTGAAGACACTCCCGTTAAAATCTTAAAGGCTTTACTTGAAAAATTCCCGGCAGTGTTAACTGTGAGAAAGGGTGAAATTACAGGGATAGTTACAAAATCTGATTTATTAAACCTTATAAGGTAGAAGGAGAAAATTTAATAGGTTTCTGAATTTAAATGAAATAAGTGATTACGTTCAAAATAATTATAATCACAATCACTAGAACTATATATTTCAAAGTATTTTCAGCCGCCTTTAAAACTCCTAAAATAATGGCTAAAGTCACTAAAAACCCTATTACTCCAGTGTAAGCTTCAGGTATAGGCACACCAACAGTTTCAAGAATATGTTGTACAAAACTACCCATAAAAACAACAAATTTCCAAAAGAAAACGGCCAACTGCATATACCAATCTGGGGGTTGCTGAAGTAATGAGTAACATGAAGCAGTCAGGTAAACATGTAACATTTTCCACACTCTCCTTTATATACCGGAGAAACAATCCTTTCTTTAAGTGTTTCCATTCCTCCTTAACCATGGAGTAATTAAAGGAAACACCTTTTTATGAACATTTATTTTTAAATTTAAAATTTACACTTTTTAAATTGCATTCCTTAAGTGAGATGCGGTTTATGGGCTTGAGAAATCTTAAACCCTTCTTTTCTGACGCAGCTGAAAAGTTCAAGGAAGTAGGAAACAAGAAACCTGAAGTATTTGTTATCCACCACGACGACGCTGATGGCTTATGTTCAGCCGCCATAATGCTTAAAACCCTTGAGAGGGAAAGAGTTAAACCAAGTCTCCTCTGCATAGAAAAAATTTTACCTGAAATAGTTGAGAAACTGCACAGGAAAAAAGGAGCAGTGTTTTTCTATTGCGACATAGGTTCCCCTCATGCTGACATGATATCCCGTTTTAACAAGTCTAAAAACTTAGTTTTGATACTTGACCACCACAACCCAGTCAAGAGTGAAGATCCTCTAGTTTATAACTTAAACCTAGAATTTAAGGGTTTAAAAGGTGAAACAGATTTTTCAGGAGCAACTTCCGCGTATCTTTTCTCTAAAACATTGAATAAAGAAAATATTGATTTATCTTATTTAGCGCTGGTGGGAAGCCAAGAGCTGCCCAATGGGTTAAAAAGTGTAAATTTGGAAGTTTTAAAGGAAGCTGTTGAGAAAGGAGTAGTTTCGCATGAGAAAGGGAAAATAAAAATTAAAAAAATAGGCTTAACAGCTAAAAGACTCTTTTCTCTCCTTCAAATTCTAGGACCAGTTGCTTACTATAGAAACGGGCCCTTAATAGGGGTTAAAACATGCTTAACAGGTTTAAACTCGGAAACAAAAGAACTTTTAAAGGAATTAGAGCAAGAAAGGAAGGAAGCTAACAAAAAAATGCTTGCAATACTTTACACAAAAGGGTTAAACCAAACAAAACATATTCAATGGTTCGACTCCGAGAATGTATATGAGGGAATGGGAACAAAAGTGGTAGGAACGTTTTGTTCATATTTAACATTCCAGAAAAGACTAATTAATGAAGGGAAATATCTCTTTGGGACAATGCCCCTCAAGCCTGAGATACCAGGTTTCGGTAAATTAAATACAGAATACCTTAAAATTTCAGTAAGAATCCCTGCAAAACTTAAAAAGGAAATAATGGAAAGGACTAAGCCTTCAGCTATTGAACTGCTTAACTTGGCTGTTAAAGGCTACGGAATAGCTGATGGCCATGACTACGCTGCAAGCGCCTTAATACCTTCAGAAAAAAAGGAGGAGTTTCTGGCTAAAGTAGAAGAGATAGTAGCTAACTGGGGCCCTCCACAAAAACGTTTAATAAATTAACTAAAAATACAAGAAACAATTTCCCTCCAGCAGTGTTTTCCTTTTCCTGCGTGGTAGATAAATTTTTTGATAAAATTTTAAGGGTGAAAGAGAAAATTTAAGGAAGATAAAGCATTTGGAGGGGGTCAGGAAATAAGGTTTATGCTTTCCATGGAAATGACTGCTAAGTACTAAGTAGAAAGCTTTAACTGAGAATAAAAATGTTTTATTACTCCTTTCTTATAAACTATCAGAATCCATAGTTACTTAAAAATAGCTTCTATGCCACCGATCATGTTAAACCTTATACCTCCCCCTTACAAGTATAAACTGGAAAAATGAATTTTTCGGGGAAAAAGTAAAGAAGGGATAAGAGAGGAAGGTGTCTTGAAAAGATGCGTTATTTGCGGAAGAGAATCCCCCCTTATTTCGGAAACACTGAAAGTTTGTATAGATTGTATCAGAAACAACTGGAGTGAAGCCTCTAAATTTGTTGAGGAAGCTCATAAAGAAAGAGTAAAGTATGGTTTACCGGTTAAACCACCTAAGTTTGGGGAAGGAGTTAAATGTTCAATTTGTTCAAACTACTGCTCCATTGCAAATGGAGAAAGTGGGTTCTGCGGTTTAAGGAAGAATAAAAGAAACAAGTTAGAAAGTATGGTGAGTTCTGAGAAGGGATTACTGGATTGGTATCTAGATCCACACGTAACAAACTGCTGCGCAGCTTATTACTGTCCAGCAGCTACGGGTTTAGGGTTCCCGAAGTATGCAGTAAAGGAGGGACCTGAATACGGGTACTACAACTTAGCTGTTTTCTTTTACGGCTGCAATTTCGATTGTTTATTCTGTCAAAACTGGACACATAAAATTTTAAGCCGGGGGGGACTTGTTACAGCTGAAAAATTTCTGGAGGTGGTGAACAGAAACCGTAAAGTCACTTGTATTTGTTTCTTTGGTGGATCACCTGAGCCTCAGCTTCCTTTCGCCTTAAATGTTTCAAGGAAAGTTTTGAAACAAATCAGGGACAGAGTTTTAAGAGTATGTTTTGAATGGAACGGCTGCGGAAATAGTAAGTTGGTTGAAGAAGCTGCTGAACTTTCGTTAGTTAGTGGTGGGAATATTAAATTTGATTTGAAGGTTTTTGATTCAAACTTAAGCTTAGCTTTAAGTGGCGTCTCTAACAGTAAAGCTTACTCCAACTTTAAATTGGTAGGTGAAAAGTTTTATTTTGAAAGAAAGGGAAACCCTGTTTTAAACGCAACTACCTTGCTTGTCCCAGGTTATGTAGATGAATTAGAGGTTGAAAAAATAGCTCAATTTATTGCGGATATAGATGAAGACATCCCTTACAGCTTACTGATTTTCTATCCAGAGTACTTAATGAGAGATTTACCCGTTACCCCCTTGGAACAAGCTGTGGAATGTTATTTAGCCGCTAAAAAACATTTAAGCAGGGTTAATGTGGGTAATTTGCATCTTTTAGGGTTAAGGGACATGTCAGAATTTGAGAAAGCTGCTAAAAAACAGGGAACAACTTTTTAAACTATGTTTCCTCTTTTAAAATTTTTAGAAAGGGTTCGTTTAGAAAAATATAAGTGAGAGATACTTTCAACCTTTTTAGGAGGCTTCAATTTCTTCACTACAAATCCTTTCAGGTTTTAAAGGGGGTTACTGTGTTTGTTCACTCCTGAACAGTTCCGAAAATCCTCTACAGTAAGGGAGGCTTTGCTTTATAGAAGGCTTAGAAGCAGTAAGGTTCAATGTTTACTTTGCGAAAGGAAATGTGTTCTGGAAGAAAAACAAACAGGTTTTTGTGGAACAAGAGTAAACGTTGAAGGTAAACTTTACACTTTAGTTTACGGAGACTTAAGTGTAATTGAAAGTAGACCCATAGAAATAAAACCTTTCTTTCACTTTTGGCCTGGTTCAAAAGCTTTAACTGTTTCCACTTGGAGCTGCAATTTCAAATGTCCTTGGTGCCAAAACTTTCAGTTATCAGCTACACTTCCTAATCCCCTGAAAGCCTTTTTCCTGCCTCCACGTGAAATAGTGAAGGAAGCATTGTTGAGGGGGGATCAAGGTTTGTGTGTCAGTTTCCAGGAACCAACTTTGTTTTTTGAGGCCTCTATTGAAACATTTAAACTAGCTAGAGAAAATAAACTTTATAACACGTTTGTGTCAAATGGTTACATGAGTTTAGAAGCGTTAAACATGTTAGCTGACTCCGGCCTAAATGGAATAAAGATAGATGTAAAGGGGGATGAGGAGGTGTATAGAAAATACTGTGGAGGGGTGAATGTTGATTTTGTGTGGAGAAACATTAAGGAAGCTAAAAGGAAAGGGTTACATGTAGAGGTTGTACATTTAGTTGTGACAGGCTTGAACGATAAAGAAGAAAAGATAATTGGTTTGGTTGAGAAACATTTAAGGTTTGCAGGGTCTGAAACTCCTCTTCACTTCACCCGTTATTTCCCAGCTTACAAGTTTAAGCAGCCACCGACTTCTATCAAGTTTTTAGAGAAAGCTTACAAAATAGCTAAAAGGGAGGGGGTGAAATTTCCTTACCTTGGAAACGTTCCTGGACATAAATATGAAAGCACCTACTGCCCAAACTGTGGGGAATTGTTAATAAAAAGGTGGAACGTCAAAATTTTGAGGTATAATTTAAGTAAAGGAAATAAATGCCCGAGATGTGGGGAAAGGGTCCCCATAACTGGGAAATACGTATCAAATAAGTTTTTGTTTCATTAATTAGGGAACCTTTTTGTGTTTTTTGGGAGGAAGACTCCTTACTTAGTAGCTGCAAACACTTTTATGGAGTTTTGAAAAGGAAAATTTCAGCATTGTTCCGGTACCCTTTAAATCTTCAATAAATAAAATTAAAATAAGGGTTGATAAAGAAGGGAAATGTCTTTTCATTATCTTTTACGGGTGATTGAAATGTGTCAATCGAAGGTTTTCTTAGAAGAGAACGGTGTAGAAAAAAAATTAATGGATGACTGTGTTTTTTTGAAAGTAGAAAATGGGAAAGTATATATTCAAGATATTTTAAACAACAAAAAGGTTTTGAAGGCTGAAATAAGTCATATAAACTTCTTAAACCATAAAATATACCTAAAACCTTTATGAAATATAATATGTAGGGGGATAAACGGGAAATTGCTGACTAAAAAATATTTAACAATTGTAGACTGCAGCTTAGCCGGTGTGTCAGGAGATATGTTTATTTCAGCTTTACTAGACCTTGGAGCTGATGAAGGAAAGGTTATTGAAGCTATGAAGAACACAGCTTCCTTGTTTAAAGAGTGTCAAAAAGTAAAGATTAATGTTGAAAAAACAGATAAGAAGGGGATCAAGGCTAAGAAATTAAGTATCAAAATCCTGGAAGAGGAAGGGGAGGGAAGTAAAGGAATTGAAATGGTTGGAAAGGTTAAAGAAGCATTGGATGAAGCAAATTTATCTGGTAAAGCGAAAGTTTTAGCTGTTGAAACCTTAAAAACCTTACTTGAGGCTGAGTCAATTGTTCATGGCAAAAAAATGGGTGAAGTTGAGCTGCATGAAATGGGAGGCGTTGACACGGTTTTAGATATTGTAGGAACTTTCACAGCTTTAGATGACTTAAATATTTTAGAAGGTAAGGTGTTCGGTACACCTGTAGCTGTCGGCAGAGGCTCAGTAAAGGTTCATCATGGGATCTACCCTGTCCCAGCCCCTGCAACAGTTGAAATATTGACAAGTAGGAATTACCCTTTTCATGGTGGATTTGTTCAACGTGAATTAGCCACCCCGACAGGTGCATCTATCCTTGTCAATTTAGTTGAAAAGGTTTCACCTTCTTATCCATTAATTAAACCCTTTAAGGTGGGGTATGGAGCTGGACAAATGGACTTTGAGGAGGTGCCGAATGTTTTAAGGATTATTTTTGGGGAGGAAATAAGGTCTTTATTTGTTGACAGAAAGGTGCTATTGGAAACTAACATAGATGATGTTTCTGGTGAAGTGCTTGGTAACTTGTTTAGGAAGGTTTCGAGGGAGGGGTTGCTTGATCTTTGTTTACTTCCGATGTTAACCAAGAAAAACAGGCCTGGCTACGTTTTAAAGGCTGTTGTTGAAGAGGATAAAGCTGCTTATTTCTCTGAACTGATAATGCGGGAAACAGGTACCCTAGGTGTAAGAGTTTCATCCTGTGAAAGGTTTGTATTAAGGAGGGACACTTTAAAATTAAAAATAAATTTTAAAGGGGTTGAAGCTGAAGTAAGGGTGAAAGTTGCAAGGAATGAAAGGGGGGAAGTAGTTAGAGTTAAACCTGAATTCGAAGATCTGAAAAGGTTAGCTGAAAAAATGAACACTTCAATCCTCAACATAAAAATTTTAGTTTACAAAAAATTAGTGGAGGAGTTTAATGGAGAATTAAGTCTCTTTAAAGGTAAGAAATGAATCAGGGGAACTTAGGGGGATGTATCTGCGAGAAATTTTGAAGAAATTTAAGAATGGAGAAATAGGAGTTCATGAAGCCGAGAAATTACTAAAACTAAACGCTGTCAAGGAAATAGAGGAATTAGCTGTAATTGACGTTTCAAGAGAGAAAAGGGTGAACAAACCGGAAGTGATTTTTGCTAAACCTAAAAAGTGGCGTCATTTAAAAAAAATAATTCTTGAAACAATTAAAGTGAAAAAACACTTGATTGTCTCGGGTTTAGGCAGAGATAAAGCTGAAGAAATAATGAAAGAGATACATAAACCTTATCTCTCCTCCTTTTTTGAAGAAGCAGAAATCCTAGTTATTAAACATGGAGACTTTAAAGTTGAAAAGAGGGGGAAAGTTGGTGTTTTAGCTGCTGGAACAGCTGACATAAAAGCCGCTGAAGAAGCAAGAGTGGTTGCAGAAGAAATGGGATGTGAAACAATTAAAAAGTATGATGTAGGGCTCTCTAGTTTTTTCAGGTTGCTCTCAGCATTGAAGGAAATGGTGAAGGAGGGAGTTCATGTAATAGTTGCTGCAGCGGGAATGGAAGGGGCTCTGCCGTCTGTTGTAGCTAGTTTGGTTGATGTACCTGTGATAGGTTTACCTACAAGTGTTGGTTACGGTTTCAGAGGGAAAGGTGAAGCAGCTTTATCTACAATGCTTCAGTCATGTTCTTTAGGCGTAGCTGTGGTTAACATCGATAATGGAGTGAATGCAGGAGTTATAGCTGCTTTAATCGCCAGAAAATAAGTTACTTTACCTATTGAATTGGTGTTTCAGAAATGGGCGGGTTAAGTGAAGAGGAATGGTTTGAAACTTGGCTTGGAGGATTTTTCCTTGTTTTCTGGGTTTCCTCCCTTTTTCTTTGGATAAGTAACGAAGATAAACCGGTTTATGTTTTAACAGGTCTACTTTCAGCTTTAACTGTTTCATTTCTTAACTTTGGCAGTAAAGAGAAAAACTTTTTGAGAGGTAAGATCCTAATTCTTTTATCAGGTGGAGCCTTTTCCTTGATTCTCACTCTTTTTATTTACCTCTGGAAAATCACAATTATTCTCAGTTTCATTATTTCAGCTTTAGGTGTTTACTTTTTAGTTGAAGGCTTAACTAAGGGGGGAACGTTTGCAGTTGCAGAGAAAACATGAAAAACACGGTTTCAGCATTGAAGAAGTAATTGGTTGTCTTGAAAAAGCGATTCCTCACTATGAAAAAGTTAACAAAGTTATTTCTTTTGGTTTAGGCCCTCGAATGCGTAAACAAGCAGTTGAACTAGCCGGTATTCAACCTGGTTTCAAAGTTTTAGACTTAGGTTGCGGCCCAGGCGTTTCATCAGTAATTATTGCAAAGAAACTGGGGAGAGGGGAACTTTTCTGTTTAGACGCTTCAGATAGAATGCTTAAAGAAGCTAAGAATAAGCTTTTACCCTATAAAGGTGTGAATAAAAAGTTTATTAAGGGTTTCTTTGAGGAACTTCCTTTCCCAAACAGTTCTTTCGATGTTGTCTTCGCTTCTTACAGTTTCAGGGATTCATTGAATAAGCTACGTGTACTGCAAGCAATACATAGAGTTCTGAAAGAAAACGGAACCGTAGTTATTTTGGATGTTTTTAAGCCTCTTAATGAATGCATAACCCCACTTTCCTCCTTATACATTCGATATTTAGTACCGGCGATAAGCAAATTTATTTCGATGAATTTTAGAGATGTTTCTCCATGGAGTTTATTTTATGCTACTTTTCAAGAAATGTGGAACTTTAAAACTTTTCTCAAATTTTTTACAGTCTATTTTAAGCCGGAGATTGTGAAGTCGAGGCTTTTTCTCTTCTTTCTTGTCAAAGGAGTTAAAGTTTAAACTCTCCCTTCCTCCATTTTCCCTTTTAAATAATAAATTACAGCAACCAGCGCTCCTCCACTGTAAAGAAACACTGTTGCTGGTAAAGCGGATTTAAAGTTTAACAACACAATCCCCATAACTACAGTGCTTAAAGACATACCTATACTGCTCATTAACCCAGCTTTCTTGTTTATCTCTTTAGCTGTTTGGACTGCAATCAAAGAAGCCACAAGTAAATCTCCTAAACCTAAACCTATTGTTCGGTTCAGGAAAAGGGGGAAGGAAGGTAATTTTATAAGTAGTGGAAGAGATAACTCTAACGCTCTTTCAGCTACAGTAACCATTATGTTTGTGCAGAATACAAAAAAAACATCTAAACTTGTTAATACGGTTAAAAATAACCAAACAGTCCGCCAAGTAAAGAGAGTGTTAAACATTAGTGAAGCTGAAAAAGCTATTATAAAGCTGAACATGTTAAAGGTTATAATGTTCCCCTTCAGGAAGAAATAAGAGGCTAAAAAGAAGATTACAAGTGCAACAGAGATTGCCTCCTTGTTTGTGAGGATATAGAACGCCGAAAAAAGAAATACACATGTTGCAAAAAGAATTAAGTAAGGTAAAAAATTTTCAGGTAGAAAAAACATAACAACTAAATTTATTGAAATTATTAGCAGCACCAAAGCAATTTCTTTGCAGGATAGTTCCCTTTCTCCAGCAAATAATTTCTCCACCCTTTTTTCGAATGAAGGATAAATGTAGGATATTGTAACAGAGAAAATGAAGATAACAATTGGGATGGTTAAATCAAAAAACATGTTTTTACCCCCCTTCTTCACCTCCCTACTAAGAAGTTGCATCCCTTTAAAAACCAGACTTCCAATTCACTTTTAAAGGGAGGTACTTTATATATAAGAGCATTGGTACCGTTTGAAGAGGTAGGCTCTATCTTTTAAAATAAATTGTTTTTTGTTGTGGAGGTAATATTTAGGAAATGGATAAATACAGTTTATCTGTTTCATTAAATGTTGTTTCTGCATTTATTTCAGCTATACTTTATTCCCCAACCCCTTTTTACATCTTGAACTTCCACCATTTCCTTATTAACATTTACTGTGTCTTCACTTTCTTTATTGCTTTACTTCTCTCCTTCACATTAAAAATCAAGAGCCGCTTCTTTTCAGAAGCTATACTTATCCTTTATTCGTTGCTGAATGTGGTGGCTTTCACAGCTTATGTAGTTGCTAAGTACCCTATATATTACGAAATGTTGCATGTTCTCTTTTTTGTTTTGGCCCTGGTTCCACTGGGTATAACCTTAACCGGAAAGGGAAGGTAACTTTAAAAAGTTTAAACCTAAACACTTTAGAGGGTGTTAAAGATGAAAATTGTTTTACTCGGCCCTCCTGGTTCAGGTAAAGGAACTCAGGGAGAAAAATTGAGTGCCTTACTTGGTGTGCCTCACATAGTTATGGGTGACATAATAAGGGAGGTTTCAAGAGAAGAAAGTGAACTAGGCAATAAAGTTAAAAGTTACCTTAACAAAGGCTTGCTTGTGCCAAATAAAATAGTTATTGAACTTCTAAAAAAGAAATTGAGGAGAAGGGATTGTGAAGGGTTCATTTTAGATGGGTATCCAAGGACAACTGTTCAAGCTGAGGCTTTAGAGGAAATTCTTAAACCTGAAAAACTTGATTTGGCTATTTACTTGAACGTTGACGAAAAAGAAATAATTAAAAGGATAAGTTATCGAAGACAATGTCCTAAATGTGGAATGGTTTATCATTTACTTTTTAATCCACCTAAAAAGGATGAAATCTGCAACAAGTGCGGGAGTAAACTTTTTCAAAGGGAAGATGATAAAGAGGAGATAGTTAAAAAAAGAATTATGGAGTACAGGAAAAAAACAGAGCCTCTAATTAACTACTACCGAGAAAAGGGCATTCTAGAAATTGTAGATGGCAACAAATCAATAGATGAAGTGTTTAGAGAAACTGTCGCAATTGTTAAAAAGTGGATGCAGTGAAAATTATATGTGTGAAATTATTTTCGTGAAAATAGTCTCTCTTCAACTTTCTTCCCAAACTTTTTCCCTTTTCCACAAGTTAACTTTAAAAAGTTGGTGAGAAATATTGGAAGGTGTTTTTCTTTGAAAAATTTCTTGAAAGAATCCTTTTTAATAGCTATTTCGCAGCTTGTCTCCATTTTTTCCCTGTTAAGATACAGAGAAGAATACATTCTGCCTTTATCTACAACTGAATCCTTTTCTTACTCCATTACCTTAATCATTGGAATAACCTTAGTCACTTATTTAATTCTTTTTCTTGCAAAGTGGAAACTGGCACTTCTAATAAAAGCAATGGGGGTGCTCGGTCTCTTCTTTATGAATTTCGCTACCCTCTCCCTTCTAATCTACAGCGATATAGTTTTTTCCTTAAATCTTCTCCTTCCTATGTTTTCAGCGGCTGCTTTTATTACTTTCTTGATGGTTAAAGGTTTCTATTCTAATCTTTTGAAAATAATTTGTGGGGGAGGTTTTTCAGCGGCTTTAATTATAACTTTCGGCAGCTTCTTTCCCTTAATCTTCGTTGTTTTACTTGCTGTTTATGATTTGTGGTCTGTCTATAAAGGTCCATTAAAGAAGTTTTTAAGTGCAGGAAAATTGGGTGAGGAATCCGAGAGGAGTGAAAGGGGGTATCTTAATTTGTTCCTTGTAAATCTAGGTGAGGTTCAAATAGGGATGGGTGACATTATTTCGTACTCTTTAATGGCTTCCCTTCCATTTAGATATCTGCAGCTTCCACTCGCTCCGCTTCCGTTAATATCTTTTTATGTAGGGCTTGCTCTTTTAAGGAAAGAAGCTGAAAAGAAAGGAGTAATGCCTGGCCTCCCATTACCTACTTTGTTTTGGCTGATTTTATTCATTCCACTTATATTCTTCTCTTAAACCAATTTTATCAAGTAATTTCACTTTTGGAGGGTTTAATTAGGAATGTTTAAGCCTTCATTTAATGAAGCCTTTGTTAGAGGAAGTAAGTTGAAAAAATTGTTGAAAACAAAATTTGTAGGGTCAAATATTTTTTGGTTTGAAAAAGTTTCTTCAACCAATGACGTGGCCTACTTTCTATTAAAGAAAGGGTTTAAGGAGGGGCTAGTTGTTTTGGCTGATACTCAAACCCAAGGGAGGGGGAGGAAAGGAAAAAATTTTTTTTCTCCGAAGGGGGGGTTATGGCTTTCCATTATCTTCTCCCCCCGTAACCCTGAAACAATTTACTTTATCCAATATCTACTTTGCATTGCTGTATCCCTGGTTTTAAAGGAGTTTTTAGGCGTAAAAACAGCCATTAAATGGCCTAATGACGTCCTAATTGAAGAAAAGAAGGTTTGTGGTGTCCTAGTTGAAAATAAATTCTCAGGAAACATTTTGGAAGCTGCAATTGGAGGAATAGGTTTAAACATAAACTTTCCTGTCGAGTCTTTCCCTCATATTTTAAGAAAAACCGCAACAACTCTTTATAGTGAATTAAAACACGAAATTGATTTTTTTAATCTATGTAAAAAACTCTTAGAAAAGATCGATTCTCTTTACTTTAGTCTAGAAAAGGGGGGGAAGGATAAATTATTAAAGCTTTATAGAGAACTCTCTCCTGTCTTTGGGAGAAAAGTAAAAATTCGTAACAGGGAAGTAATTGAAGGCTTAGCTTTAACTTTAAGTCCAAAAGGTGGTTTATTGATTAAAAAATTGAATGGAGAAGTTGTTGAAGTATTTGAGGGGTCGATTGTTAATGGAAAAGGACAAAATTGAAGAATTAAAACAGCTGAAAGAGAAGGCAAAACTTGGAGGAGGGAAAAAGAAAATTGAAGAGCAACATAAAAGGGGGAAGTTAACTGCACGTGAAAGAATAAACCTTTTAGTTGATGAAGGGACATTTACAGAGATTGACCCTTTCGTTACGCACAGAATATCAGAATTTGGGATGGGAGAGAAGAAAATTTTTGGAGACGGTGTAGTTACAGGTTACGGTAAAATAAGTGGAAGACTTGTTTTTCTTTTTTCCCAAGACTTCACCGTTTTCGGTGGGTCACTGGGTGAAATGCATGCTAAGAAAATCTGTAAAGTTATGGATTTAGCTATGAAGGTGGGTGCACCCTTTATTGGTCTAAATGATTCAGGGGGTGCGAGGATACAGGAGGGGGTTTTAAGTTTAGCTGGTTATGCTTATATTTTCTTCAGGAATACCTTGGCTTCCGGGGTTATTCCTCAAATATCTGTTGTGCTTGGACCATGTGCCGGTGGAGCTGTTTATTCACCTGCACTTACAGATTTCATCATAATGGTGAAAGGAACAAGTTATATGTTTATAACAGGCCCTAACGTTATTAAAGCAGTAACAGGTGAAGAAATAACTTTTGAAGAATTAGGGGGAGCTGAAGTTCATAATGTGAAAAGTGGTGTTGCCCATTTCTTGGCCGAAAATGAAGAAGAGGCTTTTAGAATAGTGAGGGAGTTACTAAGTTACATTCCCAACAACAACATGGAAGACCCGCCAAGGGCTAAACCTAAAGATAACCCTGCTAGAAGAGACGAAGAATTAAGAGTGATTGTGCCTGAAGACCCTTATAAACCTTATGACATGAAAGAAATAATTAGGAGGGTAATTGATGAAGGCAAGTTTTTGGAAGTTCATAAACACTGGGCTAAAAACATAATTACAGGGTTTGCTCGGTTAAACGGTTACTCTGTAGGGATAGTTGCAAATCAACCTAACCACCTGGCTGGTGCATTGGACATAAATGCTTCAATAAAGGGAGCTAGGTTTGTAAGGTTCTGTGACGCATTTAATATCCCTCTCATTGTGTTTGTTGATGTTCCAGGTTTCCTTCCAGGTACGGCGCAGGAACATGGAGGAATAATTAAACATGGTTCAAAGCTTTTATTTGCTTTCTGCGAAGCAACAGTGCCTCGAATGACTGTTATTGTGAGAAAGGCATATGGCGGAGCTTACGATGTCTTAAACAGTAAACATGTAGGTGCAGATATTAACCTGGCTTGGCCAAGTGCAGAAATAGCAGTAATGGGTCCAAGTGGAGCTATAAACATTATTTTCAGAAAAGAATTAGCTAAAGCTTCTGACCCTGAAACATACAGGGAGAAACTTCTTTCAGAGTACAGGAAAGAATTCGCTAACCCTTACGTGGCAGCCAGGTTAGGGTATATTGATGACGTAATAGACCCAGCTGAAACAAGGCCTGCTTTGATCAAATTCCTCGAAATTTTAAGGAATAAAAGGGAGAGAAGGCCCCCTAAAAAACACTGTAATATTCCCCTTTAAACTGTTTCAAGGTGTGTTGCTCCTTGTTTAAGAAAGTTTTAGTTGCTAATAGAGGGGAAATAGCTCTAAGAGTGATTAGAGCCTGTAAAGAATTAGGAATAAAAACAGTTGCCATTTACTCTACAGTGGACCTGAACTCTCTACATGTGAAATTTGCAGATGAAGCGTACTTAATTGGGGAAGCTAAACCCAGCGAAAGCTACCTCAACATTGAAAAAATAATTAAAGTTTGTAAAGAGACAGGTTCAGAAGCTATTCACCCCGGTTACGGCTTCTTGGCTGAAAACGCCTTCTTTGCAAAAAGATGTGAAGAAGAAGGGATAACGTTTATTGGTTCAAACCCTGAAGCCTTAGAAAAGTTAGGGGATAAAATAAACGCCAGACAAATGATGGAAAAAATTGGGGGGTCAATTATTCCTGGAAGCCTTAAACCAGTGAAGGAATTAAGCGAGGCAGTGGAGGAGGCAGATAAAATAGGGTATCCAGTGCTCCTTAAAGCTTCAGGAGGAGGAGGCGGGAGAGGTATGAGGTTAATTAAAAACAAAAGGGAACTGGCTAATGTTTTTGAATCAGCTAAAATGGAAGCTTTGAAAGCCTTTGGAAACTCCACCTTATACCTTGAAAAAAAACTAAGTAGGCCCAGACACGTCGAAGTTCAGATTTTAAGCGATAAACACGGTAACGTTATTCATTTGTTTGAAAGGGAGTGTTCTATTCAAAGAAGGCATCAGAAACTATTGGAGGAAACCCCCTCACCAGTTGTTGATGATGAAGTGAGGAGAAAAATCTGTTCAGATGCTGTGAAACTTGTTAAAGAGGCAAATTATGATAACGTCTGCACGATAGAGTTTTTAAGAGATGAAGAGGGCAGCTTCTATTTTTTAGAAGCAAATACCCGTATACAAGTTGAACACCCTATCACTGAAATGGTTACAGGCGTAGATATAGTTAAGGAACAAATAAAAATAGCTTATGGAGAGGAAATAAACTTAAAACAAGAAAAATTGATACTAAATGGGCATGCTATGGAATGCAGAATCTACGCCGAAGATCCTGAAAGGGATTTTGCTCCTTCATCTGGAAAAATTGAAAGTTTAAGGTTTCCATGCGGGGGATGGTTGAGAATTGAGAGTGCAGTTTACCCAGGCTTCACAGTTTCTCCATTTTATGACGCTTTATTAGTTAAATTGATCACTTGGGGAAGAAACAGGGAGGAAACAATTAAAAGAATGCGTAACGCCTTGGAAGAATTCGAAATCACGGGTGTCAAAACCAATATTCCTTTCTTTAGAAACCTAGTCAGAAATAAAAAATTTATCAAGGGAGAAACCCATACTCAATTCATAAACGAAAACAAAAGCAGCCTCTTTAAAAAAAGAATTGACGAATGCTCCCCATTAATAGCGGCAGCACTAAACTACCATTTAAGAACAGGTAGAAAAACTAAAACCGAATACTTGATAGGAGAAACGAAGGCTTCCAATGGATGGTTGATTCAGGGAAGGAGGGAATTAATTAACGCTAATCAACACTTTTCGGTGATTAAATGGTTAAGGAATTCGAAGTCACAGTGGATGGGAAAAAGTTCAGGGTGAAAAAGGAAAATTTAAGCCTAGAAGATTCGGTGAAGCTGGTAATTAACGAAAAAGAAGAAAGGTTTCAAATTTCTCCGCAAAACAGAAACTACGTCCAAGTTAAGACTGCTCAAAAGAACAAACCCTTTTATGTAAACGTTAAAGAAATAGAGGAAGGAGTGTATTTAGTAGAAGAGTACGGGGTTAAACATCTTGTTTCAGTTAAGGAATTAAAGATTGGGAAGAGGGGAGAAAAGGGGGAAGTGATTGTTAAGGCTCCAATGGCTGGTAAAGTTGTTTCTTTAAAAGTGAAGAATAGAGGAAAAGTAGCTCGGGGTGAACTGCTTTTGATTATTGAATCAATGAAAATGGAAAATGAAATTCGTTCCCCGGTTGAGGGAGTGATTACCGAAGTAATGGTGAGGGAAGGTGCATTCGTCAACCAAGATGATGTATTGATTAAAATTTCTCAATCTTTTACTTAAGAAGATTTCTATGAAGAAAGACCTTTTAATGTGTTGAGAGGTTTTCCTTGCGAAGTCTAATTTTTAAAGATAAAAATAAACTCCTACCCACTTACATACCTAACTCTCTCCCCCATAGAGGGAAGCAGTTAAATCAGCTTAAACTTTTGTTTTTTGATTCATTGGAAAAACCCTCTGAAAAATTTTTGAAAATAGCTCAATTAATCGGCGTAACAGGTTCAGGGAAAACATGTACAGCTATCCTTTTCACTAAAGAATTTGAAAAAGAAGCTTTAAAGAAAAAATTAAGGATTAAGTCAGTTTATTTGAATTTAAGGCTGCTGGGTACAAGCAAAGTAGTTCTTTACCGCACAATGGTTTTAAAGGCAGCACCTGAAATTTTTTCTCAAAACTTAAGTGCTCTTGAAATGCTTAATGAATTAATAAATTATTTAAAAAAGAAAAAAACCTACTTAATAGCTGTTTTTGATGAGATAGACTACTTCGTAAATTATAGCAGGGAAAAATTAGTTTATGAGTTGACCAGGCTCAGCGAATTAAGCCCAGGTGAACCTTTAAACTTCCTAGGAGAAATATTCATTGCTAGGTCTAAGAAGTTTCATGAAAAACTTGAACCAGCTGAATTAAGCACTCTAGGAAGGAACTACATAAGATTTCAATCATACAATCACAAACAGCTGAAAGACATCTTATTGCTTCGAGTTAACGAATCTTTCAAACCTGGAGTGGTGAGTGAAGACCTTGTTGAATTTATTTCAGACCTCTGTTCTAAACCTCCAATAAATGGTGACGCAAGGGCAGCTTTAGATCTTTTACTCTATGCAGGGACACTGGCTGAAGCGCAAGGTTTTAGGAAAATAATGCCCGAACACGTTAGGAGCGTTTTCAAAGAAAAATCCTACTTAATCACCACAGACGAAATATTAAATCTACCTTTCCAAGAAAAAGTTGTTCTTTTAAGTGTAGCCCGTGCACTGCAACGGAAAGAAGAACCTTATGTACCCTACAATAAAATAAAGGAAGTTTACAAAGTTGTTTGTGAAGAATTAAAACAAAGGAAAAGGAAAGAGATAGATGAACAACTTCAAAACCTAGCCGATAAGGGATTAATAGAAATCAAGGGATTAACAAAAATAGGGGTAAGTGGAGTTGAAACAGCAGAGCTAAACGCTTTCCTTAACGGGTTAATCATGAAAATAAACAAAGTGATGGAAACCGTTATTTGAAAAACTCTAAAAAAAGGTTTTTTTTGAGGAGGCAGTTTCTTATTTGGGAAGGAGTAAAAAAGGGAATAAATTCAACCTGTACAAAACGTATTTTTAAAGGAAAAACGAGAGGATGTTATAGGGGAACTGTAACATACTTTCACCTTTATATTTCATGTTTTAAAAACTAGCCTTTCCATTATTTAAACCTCAACTTCATTTACAATTTCAAGAAAAATTTTTAACAAAAAGTTTAAAAATTACAAAATCTTCCCTAAATTTTTGCAGTCTATGTACTTGTTTTGAAAGATGGAAAAAAAATGGAAAGAAGAAAAATTTTTCCCTATACATTTACAATATTGTTGATCCTGTTAATTACTCCTGTTCCCTCAATACATGCCCAAAATCCTGAAATCATCTTTGTTAATAAATTCCCTCAAACTGCCTCGTCTATTGTTGCATGTAGGGAATGGATTAAGAAATATCATCCTGAACTTGAACCATATCTACACTTTCCTGTGAATATGCGGGCTCAAGGCGAAAACTACACTAATTTCTTGAATCAATTGTTTCCTTACATGAAAGACTTTATCGGTACTCCTCCTAGGTACAGAGGTGAAGTTCAGGTTGTTTTCGAATCAATTGGCACTTATTGGCTTGTAGGCGGTGCTTATACTATCCGCTCCGCAGAGAAAAACATCGTTTTACATAACTATGAACTTTTCCTTGATCATCAGCAAACTGTTCTTCATGAAGCAGTTCACTCCTATTTTTATGATACTACCCTTTGGAGTCAGCAGAATTTCTGGACTGGTTTATGGGTTGATGAAGCCTCTGCGGAGTATGTCTCACTAAACCTTTTAAGGGAAACAAATCAATTTGAGAAAGCGATAAGATGCGACCTTTTCTTTCAGGATGATGAGGTACAAGTTAAATGCGGCATCAACCCTGAAGAAGAACACTTTAAACTGGCTTACCAAATGTTCCGAAACCCCAACTCTTACTACAAGAAAGCAAGTGGTGAAACAATAAATGTAGACTACAATTCACAGTACTGGTTTGAGACATATCCCAAACATTACCTTCACAACTTTTACTACAAAGGCGCAGCTTTAGACATTTACTCTGTCGGTTACACCCTCCTTTACTATATTGACAAGAAATATGGTAGAGGCATCCTTCAAACCTTTTGGAAACTTATTTTAGAGGCTCCTCCGCAAAAAACCATCTACGAAATCTATGAAGAACTGAGACAGGAAAAGGGGTTTGACATTTACCAAGCCTTTGATGAATTAAGGAATCTTGCCTTATCATCTTCAAACTGGAAAGAAATGCTTAGTAAAATAGACCCTGAAAGAGGTGAAGCTCTTTCAGCTCTAGACTTACTTAAGGAAAGAAGTAATAAGTTGAATTTGAACTGGGTTTCAAGCGCTGTTTCCTCAGTTGAAAACCTTTACCTGAACGGTAAATGGAGTGAATGCTTAAGCGAGGCAGAAAAAACATTGAATAAATGGCACTCTGTTGACTCTAAATCATTAGGAAACCTTAAACCACAACCCACGATAATCATAGGTGTAAATTCCCCAAACAAAAAACAAGCTTTAGACTTCGCAAACAAAATTAAGGGAACTGTTAAATATACGGATAAACCGGAACCTAATAGTTACGTGATCGGTAACCCCTCAAATAACCCTGCCACAGCAAAACTGAACAAAATATTTAATATCACCCTAACAAGTGACACAATTAAAATTGGTGAATTTCGAGGTTCAATAAATCCTTCCCAAGTTGGAAAAAGGGATTATGGCATAATTGCATTCACTGCTCAAGTTAAATCCGACAGCCCCTCTATTTTAATCGAGGGGATAACTAAACAAGGTACAGATGCAGCCCTCCAATATCTAAGGAATAACTTTTGGAAACTTGCCCAAAATCCTAAACCAGCCCAGTATTTGGTGGTTGAATGGGAAGATGTTGATGGAGATGATGAAGTATCATCTAACGACCAGTTAACGGAAGTATACACTTACCCAGAAACTGCAGTACCGGTTTCATCTCCTTCACCAACTCCCTCTCCTACCCCAACTTTAACTCCATCCCCTTCAGTCCCTTCCCCCTCTCCACCATCATTTCCCACGCCAACTTCAACCCCCACTTATCAAAGCCCAAAACCCTCCTTTACTGCTTCACCTTCACCATCCCCTTACGAAGCACCTTCATTCACATTAATTCTTATAGTTGGGGTAGTAGCTGTTATTATTGCTGTATATCTTTTGCGTAAGAGAGGTTTTAAGCCTCAAACACCTATTTCCTCCACTTACCCACCACCTGCTCAAAAGAAAGCAGCAGGGTTACTGTCCCTTCTGCAGTGCACTTGTTAACCCAGATGGCATTTATTGCACTAATTGCGGAAGAAAACTGAAATAAACCTTCTCTGAATTTCCAACTGGGATCTTGCCTTGTTCAGAAATACTTTAAAGTTCAAAATGAAGTCCCCTTTACGAAGAAAAGCTGGATTGCTGCCTTATTGGAACATGTACTTCTTTCAAAGTTTTATAGGAGAGACCTGAAACTACCCTTAGTACTAAAGAAACAAGCAACACCAAATTAAGGGAGGTTGAAGTTGTGAATGAGAATTTAAACAAATCTGTAAGAAAGCCTCCTACCATTGAACCCGTAAATGAGAAAATACCTGTAAGAAAGTTAAACATTGCTGTGAAGGAAGCTCTTTCTCCTTCCTCTGCACAATCCAAAATATAAGCTGTTTCTGAAACTATTGAAAGGGACATAAAAACCCCAGCAGTTAACATAACAACAAACAATTCAACCCATGAACTGGAAAGGTTGGAAAGGATGTAACCTAAGGGAACCACGAATAAAGAAAACTTACTGATTATGAGAAAAGGTTTCCTGCCATATAAATCAATGAGTTTACCTAGAAATCTTTGACCTAATGAATTAGAAATGCTCCAAGCCCCCCAAATCAAAGCCATTTCCCAAACAGTATTATTTGTTAATAAGACGGTTAAATATGAAAAAATAGGCCAAACAAGAGACATTGAGAAAGCATTAAAGCTTGATAGGTAAAGGAAACGTCTATAATTTCCCACTTTAAAACTTCCAGTGAAACTTTCAGCTATTTTTCTAATTTGGTTGTTTCTCTTTTCTTTCAATGGGAGAACGAAAAAAGATGCTGTTAAAGACGTAAAACCCGCCAATATGAAAGGTATCTTTATCAGGAACTCATTACTTAACTTTGAGTTGAAAGTGAGTGTGACAACAACTAAGTAAGCTGTTACACTTGCAAATTGGGAGACAAAACCAACAATGCCTAAAACTTTCCCTCTAGTAGATTCTTCACTGTAATCGCCAAGTAAAGAAGTCCATGAAGGCAAAGTCATTGAGTAAAGAAAATAAAGAAGTGTAACTAAACCTATTAAGACCAAGCTTGAGTTAACCCAACAAACAGTTAAAACCAATAAACCCGTAAATAAATAACCAACCCCCAAAAAAATTCTTTTACCCTTTAAGTCACTTAAATAACCCCAAAAAAGTTGGAAAACGTTTAGAAACAAGTTTTTCGCAGAAGTTAACCAACCAAGTTCAGTAAATGAGGCTCCAATGAAAACAGCGTAAAAATTTAGGAAAGGGTTAAATAAGCTGACTGAAAAAGAAGAGAAACCAGCAACTAAAAAAAGACTCTTAGAAAGTTTAAGGCTTACTTTTTCAATTTCCCTGTCACTGACTTCTTCTTTGCTCATTTTCATTTGTACCCCTTTCCTTAACAGTTGAAAAACCTTATTAAAGGAAAATTAATAAAAGATTGGGGCAATGTCTACCTTATTGAGTTTTTGCCTTCACTTACAGATTCCTTAAAGAATTTCCTCTTCAAGCTGTGATTGATTCAAGTTATTAAGTATGTTTCCCGGTATTTCTCCCTTAAACACTTCAAATTCTTGAAAATTAACAATTTTATTTGAAAGCTTCCTCAACCAGTTCCTTCATATTTTCAATTAGAGCTATGGCTTTATCTCTGTCGTAAGGTATTGAGATGGACCATCTAGCCCATTTTGAATCAGTAAATTCCTCTAAGTCAGTCTGCACCCAATGTTTCTCTATAGAAATAAATTTTCCATACCTTCCCTCTTTTATGTACCCTTTCAGTATCTGCCTAGGTGTGCCATCGTCTTTCATAGCTATTATTCTTGCACCTAATTCCTTAACAACTTTAATTGCTGACATTTCACTCTCTCCTATCCTTTAAACTGCTTTTTCTTTTTTCCCTAATTTTTTAACAAGTAACCTTTTTTAAGCTTTTTCTATTTCATTTTTAAATCAGGAAAAAAGAAGAATGGTGAAAGGAGAGAAGGGAAGAAAAGAAAAGAAGTTTTAATAAAGTAAAGACCTTTTGGAAAGGCAAAGAGAAAACATGTTTTTTTCGATGAGGGGTTTCTTTTTGAAAACCACAATTGAAAAATTCAACTTCGAAAAAGCACGTAAAGCCCAGAAATTACTTGCAAATAAAGCTGTTTTCAAAAACAACTTACCTTCAACAATAAATGTAGTAACTGGTGTCGATGTGTCCTATAAAGGGGACAAGGCTTTCTCAGCTGCTGTATCGATTAAATTTCCCCATCTGGAAATTTTAGAAGTTCAAAAATCAATAACCAACGTTAAATTTCCGTATGTCCCAACCTTTCTTTTCTTCAGGGAAGCTTCACCCATAATCTCTGTAATTAAAAAATTAGAAAACAAGCCTGACCTATTATTAATAGATGGCAACGGCTTATTGCATCCATTTAAGGCAGGAGAAGCAACATTGATTGGGGTTTACTTTAACATTCCAACCATAGGCGTAGCAAAAAATCTTTTATGCGGAAACCTTCGTGATTTAGGCATCAGAAACGTTAAAGGAGTAATCTACAAGGGTGAACTAGTGGGTTACGAAATAACTCTTGGAGGAAAAAGGAAACCAATTTATGTGAGTCCAGGCCACAAGGTTTCACTTGAAACTTCACTAAAAATAGTTACTTCTCTAATAAAGCACAGGACACCTGAACCGCTGAGACTTGCCCATTTTCAAGCTAAGAAATTAATGAAAAGTTTAGAGTGAAATTTTTTTAACCGCTAAATTCTTCTTAAAAAAATTTTGGTGCTGGTGACAAGTAACTTACACCAAGTCACTGCATTCTCTTGAAGTTTTTCAGTATTATCTGCAACGTATTTTTGCAACGAAAAACTTAAATTTGCGACACATAGCGTTGACATTATATTTTCAGTTACAAGTTTCCTTCACTTCATATCCAAGAAATCCAGCATTTACGTTAAGTGTTTTTAAGGTTTAAAGAACTGGGGGGGAAAGGTTAAAGCGGTAAAGCATTAAATCCCTGTTTTGAAAGTTGTTTCAGAAAATTATCTATTGTGAAGGGGCTGTAACTTTTTATTACGTAAACAATTTCTGGATCTGCCTTCTTTACGTAATTGAGTAAGTCAGGGAAATCAGCATGATCACTTAAAGGGAAACCTTTCACTTCTCTAAACTTCTTCTTCATTTTTTCTGATGCAACCCATCCAGTAACAATTATCTCTCTTTTTTTCTTAATTTTAATGTTTCTCCTCCCTCTTGTGGAAGTAGGCAAAATAATTACCTCACTCCTTGTTTCTCCTCCATCAAAAATTGTGTAATGTCCCAAGTTAACACTTAATTTTTCATAGATTTTTGAGTTGAAGAAAATGGATTTATGGACCCTCACCTGGAACCCTTTAGAGGTAAGTATCTTTATTACCTCTTGAGCTTTACCTAGGGGGTAGGCGTAAATAACAGGTACTTCTTCATTCACCAAAACTTCATCTACATAATCAACTAACTCCCCTATAACTTCTTCCCTCTTAGGAAAGCAAAATTCCTGGTTTCCATAGGTAGCTTCCATTATTAATACGTCGCATTTCTTTATTTGAATTTTTTCTGAAGTTAACCCCTTTTTAAGCTTAAAATCACCTGTGTAAACAATTTTTAAATCCTTCTCAAAAATTATTTGAGCTGACCCAAGCATGTGGCCTGAAGGAAACAACTCGACTTTGTAATCATTTATGTAAAAAGGTTTATTAAATTCTCTGACCAAGAAGTTCCTTTTTCCTGTTCTTCTAAGGTAGAAGGGGGCGGTTTCCATGTTGAGGAAAACTTTCCTATGGTTTCCTAAATGGTCAATGTGAGCATGAGAAACAAAAGAAAAGGGCTTTTTGCCTCTTGCATCCAGCCATATCTTTAAAGGATGAAAAAATAAGCCCCTGTCGTAACTTACTAATTGCTGCAAACAAAATCCCCTCTAAAAAAGCTTTATGTTTTTCTGTCTCTCGATAAAGGGCAACTTTTAAAACTTCCTTTTTTTCATTGATTCTAAAAATATTTTTTAAATTCTCACCTGATTTTTTTGGGGGAAGAAAGGGGGGTGGTTTATTGGGTTCTGTAGAACTTGAAATGAAGGGTAAAGTAGCCTTTGTTACGTTGAAAAGGCCTGAAAAACTGAATGCTTTAAACAAGGAAATGTGGATTGGAATTAAAAAGAAGCTGGAAGAAGTCAATTTAGACGAGGAAGTTAAAGTTGTTGTTTTGACAGGGGAAGGGAGAGCTTTCTCAGCAGGTGATGATATATATGAAATGTTTAAAGCTGAGACTTTCCGTCAATCCTGGGATTTCTTTCTTCAAATTGTTTATCCCTCCTTAGAAGCCTTCTTAAAGCTTGAAAAAATAAGTATAGCAGCGGTTAACGGCTTAGCTGTAGGGGGAGGTTGTGAAATAACTTTACTTTGTGATTTAGCTTTCGCTTCTGAAAAAGCTTTTTTTGCAGTGCCTGAAATCAAAATAGGCGCTTTTCCCCCGATAGCTACTTCCCTGCTCCCAGATTTAATAGGTTACAAAAGAGCAGCTTACTTAATTTTTACAGGGGAAAGAATCTCAGCTAAAGAAGCTAAAGAAATAGGGTTAATTAATGACTTCTTTCCGGAAAATAAATTCTTTCAAGAAACCAAAAAAATAGCTGAAGAAATAGCTAACTTGCCCGAATACTCCCTAAAACTAATAAAAATTTGGTTGAACAGGAAAAGGAAAAATAAGAGGTTTAAAGAAGCAATTAAAGACTTAGTTCTCCTTTCGCAAACCAAAGAATACAGAGAAAGAACTGAAGCATTTATTAAAAAGAAATAAAATTTATTTTCCTTCCTTTTTAGCGAATGGGAAAAGAGAGATCCTCTTTAAATTTTTCAACATTAATACTAAACTGCTCAAAAAATACAAAAACGTAAAATTTTTAAAGGAAAACATACTTTATTGGGCTTCATCCAATAAAATGATTGAAAAAATGAAAAAAGTAGAGGTTCTCTGCATGAAAGGTGTTAAAGTTTTGCCATTGCCATAATACACATATAGGCAAAAAAACAGAATCATCCACAGCCTCGTTTACCTGTAACACAATAATGAATTGTTTCAGGGGGGTCATATCTCAGTTTATCTCTTCATCTTGTGTAACCTCTACCTCAACCTCTCCATCCCTAAAACTACATAAGGGCATGTTCTTTCCTTCATCTATTTTCCAAAAAATAAAGTGTATTTCCTTCAGACATTTGCTTATTTCTCTCCTCATTTTAAAAGGGAAGAGGTGATTTTATTGATGTTTGAAAAAGAAATTGAAGAAGAAACTAAAGGGAAATGTCCAATTGCTAACGGTAAAAAGTGCATCTTTGAAGATTTTTGTGATAAATACTACAATTTATCTCCATGCTGGGGAGAACAGCACGGTCCCTAATCATTTATTTTGATCCTGTTTAACATAGAAACATGTTAAAGCTCTAGTTCGGAAGAAATTTTCTGTAAAGCCTTTAGACTTATTCCGAAGAATTCATCCAAAGTAAGGCCCACTTTTAATATCTCTTTTATTTCTTCCCGGTTACAGCCTCTAGCAAATGACTTATCCTTAAACTTCTTCTTAATTGTTTTCACAGTCACTGTTTTCAGTCTTTTGTCAGGCATCATTAAACCGGCGGCAATTATTAAGCCTGAAACTGAATCAGCAGCAACTAAACATCTCTCTAACTTGTTAGTTGGAGGTCCTGAAACCAAGTAATTGTGCCTTTTAACGGCTTCAATCATTTCACTAGGGTAGTTCTCCTTTTCCAGTATCCCAGCCCCAACTAACCCATGTCTACTCATATCCCTAACTGTTTCGTAATCTATGTCATGAAGTAAGCCTGTTAAACCCCAAACTTCAACATTTTCACCTAAATACTTTGCTAATTCTTTCATTATAGCTTCCACAGCTAAACAATGCTTTATTAACTTGTCACTCTTCACGTACCGTCTCAAAAAATCAAAAGCTTCATCTCTACTTGGCAGCGCCACTGCTCTTCTCCTCCAAAAACCACTGAAAAAGAAGGTAAAGATAATCTTTTAAATAATATTTTTTCTTAAAGGAAGAAGTTGTTTTTAGCTCCGTGCACTCTTTAAAGGGTGAAAACAAAAACAAGGAGTTTAAAATATGAGCCGCTTAAAAATAATTAGAAACGTTATCGTTATTCCTGAAAGGTGTAAGGGATGCGGTTACTGCATAGAATTTTGTCCAAGAAAAGTTTTAGTTTTTTCTGAGAACTTTAATGAACGCGGAAACCATTACCCCATACCTAAATACATAAATAACTGTATAGGTTGTAAATTCTGTCAAAACATCTGTCCAGATTTCGCAATTTATTTAGAAGAAACTGAAAAGGTTGAGGTGTCTTGAAAAAACCAGATGTTTTAACAGGGGAATACTTTGTCCAAGGAAACTTCGCTTTAGCTGAAGGGGCAATAGCTGCAGGTTGTAGGTTCTACTCCGCTTACCCCATAACCCCTGCAAGCAGCATAGCTGAAAGGATGGCTTTGAGAATGCCTCAAGTTGGGGGAATATTTATTCAGCTTGAAGATGAAATTTCGTCCCTGATGTCAGTCATAGGGGCAAGCTGGGCTGGGGTTAAAGCAATGACAGCGACTTCAGGTCCAGGATTAAGCTTAATGGTTGAAAGCATAGGGTTAGCTATAATGACAGAAACCCCTTGTGTAATAGCTGACATGATGAGAGGAGGCCCAAGTACAGGGCAACCTACGAAACCAAGTCAACAAGATGTTTTGCAGGTCAGGTGGGCTGCTCATGGAGACTACGAAATAATAACTTTAGCTCCTTACTCTGTTCAGGAAATGTTTGATTTAACAATTAAAGCATTCAACCTAGCGGAGAAATTCAGGGTTCCATGTTTCATTTTAGCCGATGAAATAATTGCGCACACAAGAGAAAAACTAGTCATTCCGGAACCTGAAAAAATAAAAACAGTGGATAGGAAGAAGCCGAAAGTTCCGCCGGAAGAGTACTTACCTTTTAAACCGGATGAAGATCTTGTTCCACCAATGTCTTGTTTTGGTGAAGGGTACAGATTCTACGCCACAGGCTTAACACACGATGAATCAGGTCACCCAGACATGTCAGCCAAAACACAAAGGGAATTAACCAGTAGACTCTGTGAAAAAATAAGGAAAAATAAAAAAGAAATAATAACAGTTGAAAAATACTTTTTAGACGACGCTGAAACTGTAATAATAGCTTTCGGTACACCTGCAAGAGCTGCCAAAGAAACAGTTAAAATAGGCCGTGAAAAAGGATTAAAAGTGGGACTGTTAAGATTAATAACAGTTTGGCCTTTTCCAGAGGAGGAGGTGGCGAAAATTGTTTCTGAAGCAAAACTGATAATTGTACCAGAAATGAATCAAGGACAAATAATTAGGGAGGTGAAGGCAGCTTCTTCAACCGCACCAATAATTTCATTCCCTAAAGTTGGTGAAGAGCCACCTACCCCTAACGAAATACTGAAAATAATAGAGAAAAACACCAGTTAAGGGGGAAAAAATGAAAGAATCAATTAAACATTTAACTAACCATGAAAGGAAACATCCTTTGGACAGTTACTTAAGAAAAGGGATGATTCCCCACATCTGGTGCCCAGGGTGCGGAAACGGAGTAATCCTTAACTGCTTCCTTCAGGCATTGAAGGAACTGCACTTTAACTTGGACAACTTAGTCGTTGTTTCGGGTATAGGTTGCATGGGTAGGATTTCAGGCTACATAAACGCTGACGCGTTCCACACCACCCACGGAAGGGCAATACCTTTTGCTTTAGGTGTTAAACTTGCTAAACCTGAATTGAAAGTTGTTGTTTTCGGTGGAGACGGAGACCTTTTAGCCATAGGTGCAAACCATTTAATTCAGGCGGCGAGAAGAAACATTGAATTAACAGTTATACTCTCAAACAATTTCAATTATGGAATGACTGGGGGTCAATGTGGCCCCACAACTCCTTTAAACGCTGTAACAACAACTTCTCCCTACGGAAACGTTGAACACCCGTTTAATGCTGTTTATTTAGCTGCAGGTTCAGGAGCAACTTATGTTGCCCGGTGGACAGCCTACCATGTCAGAAACTTAGTTGACTCCATAAAGAAGGCCCTTTTAAAAAAGGGGTTCAGTTTCATTGAGGTCATTTCCCCCTGTCCAGAAATCTATGGAAGACATACTAAACACATGAACGCTGTTGAGATGATGAAGTGGCTGAAACAAGCGTCAATAATCCAAAATAAGATAGACCCCATAAAGGCTGAAATTACTCAAAACATAATAGTTGTGGGGGAGTTTGTGGATAAAGAGAAGCCTGAATACACTGACCTAATTTGGGGAAAGATTGGTAAAGTGGAACGGACCTATCACAAAGAATAAAACTTGGTTATACTGTTTATTCCGTGAGAAATGTTAAATTTTTCCCTATTTTGAAAAATGGTAAAGAAAGTTGAAGAGAGGTATAGTTGTTCGGGGACTGTTAAAAATGAATAAACGAAACAGTGGAGGAACCACTAAGGGGGTCAGTGAATTTAGAATAAGAATTGCAGGCTTAGGCGGTCAAGGAATAGTGAAAATGGGAATCATCCTAGGAATGGCTGCATCACTTTATGGAGGGAAGGAAGCTGTTCAAACTCAATCATACGGCCCAGCTTCACGTGGAGGAGTCACCAGCTCAGAAGTAATCATTTCAGAGAAAGAAATAAATTTCGTCAAAGTAGCAGAGTCAGATGTTTTAATTGCTCTATCTAAACTCGCCTATGAAAAGTATTTGCCAAAACTGAAGAAAGGCGGAGTGCTAATTTACGACCCTGACCTTGTCCAAATTAATCAAGGAGAAAGGAGTGACGTGGAAAAAGTTCCTGTTCATGCAACTAAATTGGCTGAAGAACTCGGAAACAAACTTGTAGCTAACACTTTACTTCTAGGTGTCTTCACAAAACTCTTCCCTTTAATAAATAAAGAAGCAGTTGAAAAGGCAATAATAAAGAATACCCCCGTTGATTTCAAAGAGTTAAACCTTAAAGCTTTCAATGTAGGTTATAAAATAGGCGAAAAAATAAAGAAGCACTGAAAAATTCATCTCTAAACCTTTATTTTTGTAGCTTAGAAAATTTATTGTTTTCCTAATTCAGCACCCTATAAAGTTTTTTAGAAGTAAGAAAACTTTATTAGAAATAGAAACAAGAAAAGTTTTGTACTACTATCCTCTCAGTTTTTCTTTAGACCGGATCTCCCTCAGTTTAACTCTTCAATAAAGGTTTCACCATTTTTTAGGTTTAAGAGTTATTGATAAAAAAGACTGATGAATTTTTAAGCGTAAAAACTTGCTTGCGCTTGTTTGGAGTGTTATAGAGACAAGGAAGAACTCGATGGCAAAGAAAACTAAGTTTCATATTTTTGCTAAAAAGGTTATTGAACGTTAAGCAAAAGGCTCTATTTGAGGCCTTCAATTAAGGAATTAACTTTCTTTCCTTAACTCTTAAACAACTTTGCTGTTAATGAGTTGTTAAACTCTTGTAGACTTCCTCTGCAAAAGAACTTCGCATCTTCTCCTATCGAAAAAGTTAAATTTTTAATAAAGAGTCAGGACATAAAGAAACCATCCAAAACATCTTTGCATTAAAAAATTCTTTAAAAATTTCTTAAAATAAGGGAAAGGTTCCTTTTACACCCTTCCTACATCTTTTAAGGAAACCAACAGTTGGGAAGAAAGGCGGGTTACATGGAATTTGAGCCTCAACCTAAAATGGAGGAAAGAATACTGAATTTCTGGGAGGAGAACAGCATCCTAAGTAAAGCAAGAAAGTTACGTAAAGGAAAAAAGAAATGGTTTTTCATGGACGGGCCTCCATACGCAACAGGAGCCATACATTTAGGAACAGCCTTAAACAAGATCCTGAAAGATTTTTATATTCGCTTCCACAGAATGCTGGACTACGACGTCTGGGATCAACCAGGATATGATTGCCACGGTTTACCTATTGAGAACAAAGTTGAAAAGAAACTTAACTTCAAAGTAAAAAGCGACATTGAAAAATTCGGTGTTGAAAATTTTATTCAGGAATGCAGAAAATTTGCAACTCAATACATTGACGTTATGACGCAGCAGTTCAAAAACTTAGGGGTTTGGATGGATTGGGATAATCCTTACCTGACTTTAACCAATAACTACATTGAAGGAGCCTGGACAACTTTTAAGGCTGCATATGAGAAAGGATACCTTTTCAAAGGAAGCTACCCAGTTCATGTTTGCCCCCGCTGTGAAACAGCTGTCGCTTACAACGAAATAGAATACAAAACAGTTAAAGATCCAGCTATTTATGTCAAATTTAAAGTTGAGGGAGAGAAAAATGTTTTCTTAGTCATTTGGACAACTACTCCATGGACTCTGCCTGGGAACACCGGCGTAATGGTGAAGCCAAGTGCTGAATACGTTAAAGTAAAAGTTCCCACAGGTGAAGTTTTTATTCTAGCCAAGGCTTTAGCTGGCTTTGTTTTGGATAAACTTGGTTTCAACAATTATGAAGTGTTAGGGACAGTTAAAGGCTGGGATTTAGGGGGGTTAAGGTATGAACACCCCTTAGCTGACCTATTCCCTTTCCAAAAGAAACTGAAAAACGCTCATAGAGTTGTTTTATCTGAACAATTCGTTACCTTAACTGAAGGTACAGGCTTAGTTCATAGTGCACCTGGACACGGCCAAGAAGACTACAAGGTAGGTTTAGAAACAGGTTTACCAGTTGTTTCCCCTGTTAAAATAAGCGGGGTTTTCGATGAATCTTGCGGTAAATTTGCAGGCATGTACGTTAAAGAAGCTGATAAGTTAATAATTAATGAATTGAAGTCAAGGAAGCTTTTGCTTTTAGAAGAGGAAATTGAACATGAGTATCCTCACTGTTGGAGATGCGAATCCCCTCTCCTCTTAATTTCTATGCCTCAATGGTTCTTTAAAGTAACAGAAATAAAGGATAAATTAATTGAAGAAAGCAAAAAAGTTAATTGGGTTCCTAAATGGGCTGGAGAAAGATTCCTTAACTGGATTGAAAACCTAGGAGATTGGCCTATTTCAAGACAAAGATATTGGGGTATCCCTTTACCCATTTGGATCTGTGAAAAATGCGGTGAAGTAAAAGTTGTAGGGTCTGCAGATGAATTGGGAGTTGAGCTTAAAGACCTTCACAGGCCTTACATCGACCAGGTGAAACTGAAATGTCCAAAATGTGGAGGAACTATGTACAGGATACCTGACGTATTGGATGTGTGGTTTGATTCAGGAGTGGCTTCATGGGCCTCACTAGGTTACCCTAAAAGGAAAGACTTGTGGAAGAAACTTTGGCCTACAGATTTCGAAACTGAAGGCCCTGACCAAATAAGGGGGTGGTGGAATTCTCAGTTAATAACCAGTGTGTTAACGTTTGGAAGAAGCCCCTTTGGAACAATAATGTTTCACGGTTTCATTTTGGATGCACACGGAGTAAAAATGGCTAAGAAAAGGGGGAATGTCATCTTACCTGAAGACGTAACTCAAAAATATGGTAGAGACATTTTAAGGTTTTATCTTTTATCCAGTGCCCCTTGGAACAATTTCTTTTTCAACATGGATGAAGTTAAAGAAGTCAGTAGACAATTTAATGTTTTAAAGAATACTTTCCACTTTATAGAAATGTATGTAACAGAGAAGCCTCCTGAAAAAGTTGATTTGCTCCCTGAAGATAAATGGTTGCTTTCTAAACTTTATTCAACAATTAAAGAATACAGAGAAGCTTGTTTAAAATATAACCACTTTAAAGCAGCAAAACTCCTCATGGACTTCATCCTAAACGACTTATCTCGATGGTACATCAAAGCTGTCAGAGACAGAGTTTGGCCTCTTTATCAAGGAAAAGATAAAAAAGCAGCCTTCTACACCTTACTCAAAACAACAGAAGAAACACTGAAGCTGCTGGCTCCATTTGCTCCCTTCACGGCTGAAGAACTCTACCAAAAACTACTCAGAGGTAAAGTTTGTGAAGAAGAGTCGATTCATTTCCTCTTAATTCCTGAACCGGAGAAAGAACACATAAATAAGGAATTAGAGGAGGAAATGGAGGTTTTAAGGGAAATAATTGAAGCTGTTTCCTCAGCTAGACAGAAAGCAAAGGTTAAACTTAGGTGGCCTGTCAAAAAGGTAGTGGTGGTTTCTGAGTCAAAACAAGTGGAAAAAACATTGAACAGGTTTAAGCAAGTGTTTCTCAAAATGAGCAACGCAAAAGATGTGGAGTTTAGAAAAGAAAGAATTAAAGGAAGCTTTGTTTCTGAGAAATTCTCTTTTGGTGAGGTGTTTATTGACTTAACGGTTGACGATAAAATTTTAAGTGAGAGGGTTTATAGGGAACTCACACGCAGAATCCAGCTTACAAGAAAGAAACATGGTTTCAAAGTGCTTGACAAAATACTCTTAACGATTAAAACAACCAGTGACTTAGAGAAGGGGTTAAAGAAACTCATTGAAGACTTTAAACGTGACGTAAGTGCTGAAAAAATAGAGTTTGGCATACTAAAAGGGGAAATAACAGGTAACATAAAGTTTGAGAATGATAAAGTGGAATTTTCCTTCACTAAAATATAAGTTCTTCGGAAGAAAGACAGGGAAAGTAGAGGGGGATAAAAAATTAAAAATGTGAAATAAAAAGAAAAGGGGTGTTGGAAAGGGGGTTCAGTTATTCTTCAAAACCTTCATAAAACACTAGATTACACTCTGGACATCTGAAAACATTAATTCTTAACCCTCTTGTCTTACCCACCGCAATGATTGGGTTTCCAAGCTTAGCCGCTTTAGCTCCGCAGCGTGGACACTTACTTTTGAAATCCATCTTAACTTCCTCCGATGCATTAAAAAAATCTTTCTTAAGTTTTTCATTTTTTATATCTTTTTTAATTGTTTGGGGAAAGGGGAAAGTTTTTAGAATTGATACGTGTAGGTTGATTGAAAAATGAAACTGAAGCCATGGTGCATCCCTTGTTTAATTTCAGTTAGGACAAAAGAAATTTTAAATTCAAATTTGCCGGAAAAAGAGAAGTTCGTTGCTGTTAAAGAAATTTCCCGTATGGTTTTGGAACTTTCAAACACAGAAACAACCGTTACTTACGTAGCAAGCATAGTTTTTAAAAGGGTTAAGGAGTTGCTTGGTGACAGTGACCCCTACCGTGAAATGAAAGAAGAAGTAAATAAGGCAGCTTCAATCCTGGCTGGAAAAGTAGAAAGCGAATTAGAAAATGAAAAACCAATTGAAAAACTGAAGAAATTAATTATTTACTCTGTAAACGCCAATTCTTTAGATCCAGGCGTCGCCGGTTACTCTTTCAGTTTCAAGAAACTTGAAAAGGAGCTGGAAAAGGAAAATTTCGGAATCAATGATTTAAACAAAGCCTTCAACCTTTTAAGTAAATCCAAAAAAATTGTTTATTTACTTGATAACGCAGGGGAGGCTGTGTTTGACAAATTAGTTTTAAAGGAGATAAAGAAAATTTTTGATGTGGAGACAGTGGCTGTGGCTAAATTCAACCCCTACCAAAACGACGTAACAGTTAATGAATTAAGAAAGTTGGGGTTTGGGGAAGTGGTTAATAAGGTTCTTCCAGTAAATAAAGACTTCTCCAGCATAATGAACCTTAACGAGTTAAACGAGTTAAAGAAAGAAATTAACGAATCAGACCTGGTAATTTCGAAAGGGATGGCTAACTACGAAACCCTACCTGAACTGAAAATAAACAAACCAATCCTTTATCTTCTAAAAGCTAAATGTAAACCTGTGGCTGAATCGTTAAAAATCAACGTAGGTGAAAACGCAGCTTATTTATACCTCCCCTAAGCTCTTAAAGCCTTTTAAAATTCTTAAAACCTTTAATTCTTCAATTTTTCTTCTCAAGGAAAAGGTGAACCTTTTTTGGAGGAGGAGCTGGTTGAAACTGTGCTTTCAAGAATCCGTAAAACTTCTAAGTCGGGAAAGGAAGCAAACCATAGGAGACTTATTGTTTTATGCGGTAAAAACTGGGTCAATGCAGAATTAGCTGGAAAAGTAACAGCTGAAGCTGTTAAAATAATGGGGGAAGAGAAAAAGGTTAAAATTTTCTATGTAACCTCCTCAACCGGAAAACCAGCGGAAAACCTAGACTGCAAACTGTTTCTCAAAGAACTTGTTTCAACTAAAAAAATCGACTTTGAACCTGTAACATTCCCTGAAACCTTCAAAATCATGGGTAAAACAATAGATATACTGATAATTAACTTGGTACATAACTCAAACCCTGACGACTTAGGAAGGATAATAGGCACTGTAAGAGGTGGTGGATTAATTATTTTCTTGGCTCCACCTTACAAGAAATGGGAAAACCACAGAAACAAATTCCATAAAAAACTTGTAACCTACCCCTACACTTTAGAACAAGTAAAAACCTTGTTCGAAAAAAGGGTAATAAATAAACTACATGAACACAAGGGGGTGATGATTGTTGACGTTGATAGGGGAGTAATAATTAAAGACTTTGAATTGGGTTTTTCAAAAAAAAGGGAAAAAAAGAGGGTGAAGGTTCCAACCGACATAGTTTTTGCAAGGAGAATTTATACTTTGTGTCTAACCCAAGACCAAGTTAAAGTTGTTGAAAGCATAGATAAACTTTTCAGGAGTAAAAGCAGAAACAAAAAAATATTAGTTGTTATAGCGGACAGGGGAAGAGGTAAATCCGCAGCTGTAGGTTTAAGCTTAGCCGGTTTAATTGATTACTTGATAAAAAACAAAAAAAGGAGAGAAATAGTTGTAACTGCTCCTGAATTATCAAATGCAAGTATATTGATGAAATTTTTAGAAGTTGGTTTAAAGAGGCTGTACAAAGAAGTAAATAAAAGTGCTGAGGCTGAAGGCATCACGGAAATTTCCTGTTGCAATTTACAAGCAACTTTCCTGCCTCCACCAAAAATAAAAACAAAAACAGATATTTTGGTCGTGGACGAGGCTGCAGGGATTCCTTTACCAATCCTTTACGAATTAATAGGGAAGGGTGAGTTTGTAGTTTTAGCCTCCACCACTCACGGCTATGAAGGAGCAGGTAGAGGATTCTCGATAAGGCTGCTAAAAAAACTGAAGGAATCGAAGAACTTAACTTTGAAGGAAATTAAATTAAAGGAACCTGTAAGGTACAGTGGAAACGACCCGGTTGAGAAATGGCTCTATGACACCCTCCTTTTAGATGCTGAACCTGACGAAATAACAAAAAAGGACTTAGAATGTATAGAAAAAGGGGAATTAATTTTTGAAAAGGCAGACCTAGAAAAATGGTTTCTGGTGAAAGAAAAGGAATTGAGAAAATTTATAGGTATATACGTTTATGCCCACTACAGGAACAGGCCAAGTGATGCGGCTCTCTTGGCAGATGCTCCACACCATGAAGCATGGTACGTTAAAACGAAAACCAATAAAATAGTGAACGCTTTACAGGTTGCTTACGAAGGAGAGTTCAACAATGGAATGATTGAAGAAATAAAGAGAGGGAAAGACCCTCAAGGCCATATAATCCCTACTTTAATGGTGAAATATCATAGAAGCTATATCTTCCCCTTTAAGAAAGGGTTAAGGGTAATCAGGATAGCTACACACCCTGCAGTAATGAACAAAGGAATAGGGAGTTTTGCACTTAAAAAAATAACGGAGCATGCTAAAGAGAAAGGGTTGTCCTGGATTGGTTCAGTATTCGGGGCGTCAGCTGAGTTGATGAAGTTTTGGATGAAAAATAAATTCGAACCTGTACATGTAACCCTTGTAAAGAACCCAATAAGTGGGGAATACTCAGTTTGCCTAATTAAACCCTTAACGGATGAAATGAAAGAAATAATACAGGTTTCAAGTGTAGATTTTAAGAAAAGGTTCATGGGTTGGCTTGCAGGAATACTTTACGACATGAACCCTGACGTGGCTCAGCACCTCTTACACTCAACACTTAAAATAAAAAATCAAACTTACTCAATCAATTTAACGGAAGAAGAAATTTTAAGGTTAAGAAACTACTTAAGTGACGTAATCTTTTTTGAGTATGTAAGCGATGTAGCTAGAACATTAGCTGTTAAGTACTTCCTTGAACCTGAAAAACCTAGATTGACAAGTTTAGAAGAGAAAACATTAATTGTGAAGTTTCTCCAATGCAGAGGATGGATTAAAGCAAGTAAAACACTTGGTTTAAACAAGAAGCAAACAATAAACATTTCAAAAGAATCTTTGAATAAATTGTTCACTTATTACTATGGAAAAACGGAGGAAAGGGATGAATAAAAAGAAAAGAATTAAACATTTATTCTTTGACAAAGTTTTCGAACAGCAAATCCTTTCGGGGGAGAAGAAATCAACCTTAAGACTTGGAAAAATCAAAGTGGAAAGGGGATCTGTGCTCTATATTCACTGCAATGGAAAACTCATCGGTAAAGTAAAGATTAAAAAGGTTAAGACAAAAACTTTACATGAAATAACGGATGAAGACGCTAAAATAGATGGGTTTAAAACGAAAAAAGATTTATTTACAGCCTTAAAAAACTATTACGGAAAAATAGAACCGAACCAAGTATTTACACAAATCTTTTTTGAACTTGTTGAAAACTATACCTTGACACATTCAGAGAAAGAGCTTCAGTACTGCGGTTACTCAGAGGAACAATTAGCTGAAGAAGCATTAAAGCATCTTAACTTGGAAAACAAAAACAAAAAAATCTTGGTAAACTTTCTACAAGAAAGGAACATCCCAAAAACTTTAAAAGGAAAAAAGAAAATAAAGGTTTCAGCCAAGAAAATGAAAAAACTCTTCCTAAAAATTTATAAGGAACTACTTAGGAGAAATGTTTTTAAGCTGGAAAATAAAGGGTTTTGATTTTTTCATTAAAAGGAAGGTTGCGTCGCAAAAATTACCCCTACAAAAACTTTTTGAGGGTTTAGGAAAAGTTCCTTACTGAAAAACCCTTTTTATGATAACTCAGAAACATTTATGCAAAAGTCTGGACATTGTATTTCACAAAGTCTGCACCCTAAACATTCCCTTTTGTTAAGTACCTTAGCAACATAGAAGCCTTGAGAAGTGAGGTTATTTGAGAAAGTGAAAACTTTTTTTGGGCAAACCCAAACACAGATCCCGCATCCTTTGCAAAGGGTTTCATCGATGGAAATAGTTCTTTTCCCCTTCCCTGAATTAACCCTGTAATTCTTAATCATTCCTTAACTCTCTCAAACTTTTCTTCTTCATAAAAGTAACCGGTTTCAAGGGCTGAAATGTTTTCTTCACTTCTAGTCCCACCTATCTCCTCTCTTAAAACATTTTTCACTGTTTCAAACCTTAAAAAACCAGTTCCTTTAATTAGGTAACCTAGCAAAATAATGTTTGCAAATAGGGGGGTTAAGAATTTTTTGTTTGAAAGTTCAGTGGCTGGAATCAAATAAATTTCCGTCTTTTCAGAAAATTTTGTAAGTAACTGTTTCTTTATCAAGGAAGAGTTTAAGAAGATTTTTGATTCTGGAGTTAAAGTTTTAAGGGTTTCGATGGAGGGATCCGTTAACGCCGCTAACACGTTGCATTGTTCAACGAAGGGATGCTTTACTTCCTTTTTAGAAACAACTACTTTACTTTTTACTCTTGTGCCCCTCGATTCTGAACCGTATTCCTTTGACTGGGCAACAAAGTAGCCTGACTTGAAGGCTGAATAAGCTAAAACATAACCTGCAAAAATTATCCCTTGCCCTCCAACTCCTTCAATTACAATTTGGATTTTATCCTTTATCTCCATTTTTCCAACTCCTCCCCTAAAATATTTCTGTAGTAAAGTTCACAGTATCCATGTCTTTTTCTTTCGACAAATTCACCCAAAACAAGTTTCATTTCTCCATTTTCAATTGTCTCCCCCTTCTTCAAAACTTTACTGTTTCTTTTAAACCACTCCATCATTTCTACAGGTTTAAACATGTTTAGTTCTTTCCCAAAACGGGTAGGACACTGTGAATAAACTTCTACAAATGAGAAACCGTTTATTTCTAAAGCCTTTTTGAAGGATTTCTTTAACTGGATAGGGTGGGCTGTTGTCCACCTGGCAACATAGGATGAACCTGCATCCACCAATATTTTTGAAATATCCAGTTCTTTCGATATTTTTCCGTAAGGGGTGGTAACCGTTTTTACTCCATAAGGAGTTGTGGGTGCAGCTTGTCCACCTGTCATGGCGTAAGTCATGTTGTTACACATTATAACAGTTAATTCAACATTTCTATGTGCTGCAAAAATTAAGTGATGTAAACCTATCCCAGCTAAGTCTCCGTCTCCACCGAAAACAACAACTTTCAATTCAGGTTTAGCAAGTTTTATACCTGTTGCAACAGGGATGCTTCGTCCATGTGTAACATGGATTGAGTCCGCTTTAAAATATGGAGACGGAATCCAGGCTGAACACCCAATTCCTGAAACAAAAACAAACTTTCCACTTAACTCTTTATACCCTGATTCATCAACTGCTTTAAGGAATAGGTTCATTACAATGCCTAATCCGCAGCCTGGACAGAATTTTGTGGGTAAATGCTCCTCCCTTAAAAACTTCCTTAAGTAATATCTCCCCTTCATCTCCACATTTCCTTTTCCAGTTGTCAAAAACCTTAGTTTTGCTTCATCTTAAAGTATTGTTCTAACCCTATGTTCCATGGCTTTTCTCCTAAGTTTCCAATCAAAGATTGCCAGGGTGCTTTGCTAAGTTTCGCATGTGAAAGTATCACCATGTCCTTGATCTGTGTTAAGGGGAGTTTTTGAGATGCTACAGTTTCGAAAGCGTTTTTTAAGCGAGTTCCGTTGTCTACATGAATTTTGCAGTGAGGATCTAATATGTAGCCTTCAACAAGGCCTTTAACTTCGTAAGTGTCAAGCTTCTGCCTTTTAAAGAACCAAATATACTCGCAAAGTGGCATAACTGGAATCAGCCACTTACTCAAAGAATTCAGTAGTTTTTCAGCGGGTTCATGTTTTTCTGAGTTTTCAAAGGTGTCATAGATTAAAATGTTGGTGTCTATCACTGCATACATTCAGTAAACCCTCTTTCAATTTCTTTTTCAATCTCCTCTAACGTAAGTTTTTTCCAAGTTTAATCCTTTTCCTTTTTCTCTCCAATTTACTCGTAACGATGTTTCCATCTTCTACTTTTACCTCTAAGCAATCCCCTTCTTTGATGCCAAGTGTCCTCCTAACTTCTGCAGGAAGAGTCACCTGATAGTTTCGAGTTACTTTAGTTAATGACATAGTACTTCAGCCTATATAACAAAACAATATTTACAGTATTTAAAGTTACTATTTAATTCAAGGAGTTGTTATAGATGCTGCTTTAACTTAGTTTATAAGGTTGTTAAGGGTTCTCTTCACTTTTCTTTTTCAGTTTCTGCTTAACCTCTTTATTTCTTTCAATATTTCAGTGGGTGAAATCATTCTTCCCCCACCTATTTTGTTGAAAGGTATCACTTTCTCCTTTTTCTTGGTTACGGTTACCCTTTCAACTTCTTTAATCAATTGCCCCGTGTTTAATTCAGGCACCAAGATGAAGTTTGCATTGGAGGCTAGTTTCTCCACTTGTTCTTCAGGGAAAGGCCAAACAGTTTTAGGTCTTACGAAACCTACTCTAAACCCTTCTTTTTCAGCTAATTCAACAGCTTCATAAACAGCTCTTGAGACGCAACCTATACTTACAACCCCTATTTCACACTCATCAACCATATATGTTTCAGCTTCAATTATTTCTTTCCTTCTCAACCTTATTTTGTTCACAAGTCTATTCACGAGTTTTTCATGAACTTGAGGGTTTGCTGTAAACCTTACGCCGTATTCGTCATGGCTTGAACCAGTAACTAAAACATCAAATCCTTCGCCTACTGAAGGCATCGGCGGGACACAATCCTTTTTTTCACACCCAAAAAACCTTTTTTCTTTTTTTCTAGGTTTCTCACGATTAAATACTTCTATACCCTCCTTCACTGTCAAGTTTTCATGTAAATGTGCAATTGCTTCGTCAGCTAACACAATAACCGGGGTTCTATATTTTTCAGTTAAATTAAAAGCTTTAATTGTTAAGTTAAACATTTCTTGAACAGAGTTTGGAGCTAAAACAATCACTTCCTGGTCTCCATGTCTCCCCCACCTAGTTTGCATAATATCTCCCTGTGCCGCTTTTGTTGCTTGTCCTGTGCTAGGCCCTGTTCTTTGCACATCCACAATTACTAAGGGAGTTTCTGTCATCACAGCTAACCCTATGTTTTCTTGCATTAAACTAAAACCTGGACCTGAAGTCGCTGTCATTGCTTTAACCCCAGCCCAGCTTGCCCCTATGCAAGCGGCTATTGAAGCTATTTCATCCTCCATTTGAATGAACACTCCTTTCTCCTCTGGTAACCTTTTAGCCATATGTTCCATTATTTCACTTGCGGGAGTTATTGGGTAACCTGCATAGAACAGGCAACCTGCTTTTATAGCTGCTTCAGCTAAGGCTATGTTTCCTTGAAGGAAATATTTTCCAGGTTTAATTTTCACCTTTACCTCCTTCCCCTTTCCTTGCTTAACCAGTTGACGTAACTATCTACTATTTTTATTACTTTATTCAGTTTTTCTTGTGCCTCCTTCTTCAATCCCTTGGTTGAGCAATAAAGAATTATTCCTTTGGTTGGAACCACCCTTGTTTTAACGTAGACATCAGGGAATTCCTCTCTTACTTTCTTAAGCACGGGAACCAATTCAGATTCAAAAACTCCTTCAAGCTTCGCTTTCCTTTCCTTAAAAAGCAATTGTTTATTTTTTTGCGTTAACTCAGGCAGGATTTTCTTCCTAAAAATTTTCTTCATTTCCACGGGTACTCCTGGTAAACAGTAAATAATGGTCTTGCCTGTTTTTATTTTCACTGCAGGAGCTAAACCTGAAGGGTTTTCAATTGGTTCAGCGTTTACAGGAAGCAAAGCCATTTTGAGCCTTGCTTGATTTAATTCTAAACCGTGAACCTTACATTTCAACTTGATCATCTCTAAAGCCTCCTTGTTTGTTGCAATCTTTAAATTCAAGGTTTCAGCTAATGCCTCCAATGTTTTATCATCAAGCGTGGGCCCTAAACCTCCTGTTGAAATTACTACGTTTGTTTCTCTTTCAATTGCTTCTTTAAAAGCCTGTGAAATATCTCTTTTCTTGTCACTTACCACCGTTATCCTCTTTACTTCAAAACCTAGTTCCGTCAGTTTTCTAGCAAGCCATTTAGCGTTTGAGTTTTCAATTAACCCCATTAAAAGTTCATTACCTGTTGAAATTATTTCGGCGCTCATATCTTACTCCTGCACATGCTTAACTTATCCTTTCTTAATAAACTGCCTTTTTAATTCTTTTAAAAAATTTTAAAGTAATGTATTCAAGAATAGAAAAATTTTTTGCTGGTTTCAAAAGGTCTTGAGGTAAAAAGAAGAGAGGGGGGCTAAAAAAGGTGTAGGAAACCTTTTTTGGATTCTTGAAAAAAGTTGAAACAAGTAATTTATCAAAGGATTAAATAAGTTTTTTGGCTCAGCAGCTTATAGGAAGGTTTGTTGTTAAATGAATTTGTTTTTTGTTTTTCATTGTCCCGGATAAGAAGCGATGAAGTTGCTGAATTACTTACCTAGCTTGAAATAACACTTATGACTTGAAACACTGATTTTTACGGTTCAAGACAGTTCCTAACAAATAAAAACCAAAAGTGTTTCAGATGGGTATGTTTAACCAACAAATTTTTAAATTGTTAGAAATATGCCTTTTTTCTTGTTTTATTTTTAAGGATGCATTAAACCTTTTTATTGAGGAGAATATGAGTGTTTCAAAACAAAATTTTAACTTTAAGTATTTTTCTTGTTTTACTTTTCTCTGTTTTCCTGCAACATAGTGCATGTCAACCTGTAACCACAGTTCTAGTGTTAAGTGAAAAGAAAATTAAACCTGGAGATTATGTTGAAGCTAAACTGTATATCTCCAACCACGGTGACGAAGACCTTCGTACCGATTACATAGACATTGAAATTTACCTCCTCATCCCCTTAATTAACTACAAGTTCTCAATTTATTCCTATAAAGATGTTTGGAAACAAGTTATTTCACCTGGTGACACTGATGTTCACAGGAAAAGAATAGTTGTTCCTTTTTACACTCCTCCAGGTGAGTACACTGTTAAATTATCTGTTATTTCTAATCAACAGAAAGTTTCAAATGAGTTGCAGCTTGAGGTAGAGGTTGGTGACTTTTACTATTTACTTGCACTTGTTATTTTGTTGCTGATAATTCTAGGTTTCTACTTAAAAATTAAGGCTGCAAGGGTTAGGTGGAGAGTTAGGGGGATGGAGGCTCCTGAAGTTAGGAGTGAAGTGGTTAAATTAGTTAAGGAACACAGGAAAGTATCTGATGCTTTAAACAAACTTGAAAAAGATCATGAGGAAGGTAAAGTTTCCGAAGCTGTTTACAGTAAATTAAAAGAGGAGTACACCAACAAAGTTTCCAGTTTAGAAAGTAAAATGGGGGAAGAAAGAGTTAGGGTTGAAAATGAACTGGAAAAGCTTTCAACCAAATTAAACGAGTTAAACTTAAAACTTGAAGAAATTGAAACAAGGCATAAAACAGGGACTTTACCCTCTTCAGAATATAAGAAACTAAGTGAAGCATTAAAGAAGGATATACGTAGGGTCAGAGAAAGATATGAGGCACGTCAAAAAGAAAAAGACGTATTATCTAGGTCTGAAGATTAAAAAGTGAAGATAGGAAAGGGAAGTTTAAGGATTTGTTCTATTAAAAAGAGTTTTAAACTTTAGAGGTTTCTTTATGCCTGAAGTTGAGTTTCTAGGTGGTTGTGAAGAAGTTGGGAGGGCGGCTATCCTTGTTGAAAACAGAAGAAGTGGAGTGCTTCTTGATTACGGTATATTACTGAATGACCACCCTCACTTCCCTGGGTACGTGTCACCAAATGATTACAATTTACTTGTTCTCACCCATGCACATTTAGACCATACAGGTGCAGCTCCTTCCCTTTACTTAACCAAGTCAAGACCTGTCTTAAGTACGGCCGTCAGTTTTGAGCTTTTCCGTTTCTTAATAAGGGACCAAATAAAGTTGAGCAGGGAAAGTCTAAACTTTGGTCTGCAGGAGGTGAAGAATGTTTTTAAGTCTGCCAAAAAAATCAGTTACAACCAAAAAGTTAAGGTAAAGGATTGGAGAATTCACTTCTATGACTCAGGCCACATCCCCGGAAGTTTTTATGTTTCTTTAGACATAAACGGGAAGAAATTAATTTACACTTCAGACATAAACACAATAAACACCCAATTAATTAATGGAGCTTACCTTCCCAATATTAAACCTGACTGTTTAATAATAGAGAGCACTTACTGCGACATAGATCACCCCAAAAGAAAGGAACTTGAGAAACAGTTCATTGACGAAGTTTATGAAGTGCTTAATCAGGGAGGTAAAGTTTTGGTTCCTGCTTTTTCTATTTCAAGGTCGCAAGAAATTTTGATGGTTCTTGAAAAATACGGTGTTTCTTCCTCCTACCCAGTGTATTTGGACGGAATGGCTAGGTCAATAAGTAAAGTTTTTGAGAATTACAGTGAATTTCTTGCAAACCCTAACTTCTACAAGCAAGCCTTGAGACATGTCAAGTTTGTAGTAGGTGACAAAATGAGGAGGAAAGCCCTCTTTAAGCCTTCAGTTATTGTTTCACCCGCGGGTATGCTCCAAGGAGGACCTGTACGCAATTATTTAAAACATTTAATAGAGGACGAAAGGAATGCTTTATTTTTTGTCGGTTACCAGATTGAAGGAACTCCTGGAAGACGTTTACTTGACGAAAAAGTTATTCAAGTAGGAGAAGAACTTATTGAACCAGGAATAAAAATTAAAAAATTTGATTTCTCCTCCCACGCAGGAAAATCCCAGTTGATGGAGATAATTAAACATTTCCTCCATAAAGACTTGACAGTTTTTACAGTTCACGGTGAAAAAAAGAAAATTTGGTTTTTTGCACAGGAAATAAGTGAATCTCTTGACATAAACGCTGTGGCACCGAAAAATGGTGACGTTTACACTCTGTGAAAAACTGCCACTACACTTTTTGTGTTTTTTAACGGTTTTAAATGAAGAAGTAATAAAGAAGAATACCTGTTAAACAACCTGTTAAACTCATGAAGAAGTTAACAACATGGTTATTGATTTTTTCGTTTCCCCTAACTAATTTAGTGATTGAGCCGCAGCTGTGAACCTTCTTTTCAGTTTCTTTTCTGCAATTCTCACAGTAATAAATTGCTTGGACAGTGGCTCCAAGGAAACTGTCCACAGTGTTTCCAATAAAGGCTGAAACCAAGGAAACAGGAATAATGAACCAAGGAGCTAATCCGGCTAAGTAAGCCATGAAACCAATTAACAAACCACTTAAAGCAATTACTGCTTCACCTAAAGGTGAAATCGCCCCTGAAGTTCCAGGGTTAACTTTTTCTTTTAAGTTAGTGATCATTCGAGGCTTGTATTTGTACAACACCCCTATCTCGTTTGAAAGGGTATCGGCCATAGCTGAACTTACAGCGCCAACAAAACCGTAAACAAACACAGGATCACTTCTCATTCCCTCCATGAAAGCTAAAGCTGCGGGAATTAAACCGTTAGCAAAAACGTTTGTCCAAGCCCTTGCCCCCTTCTTCTCCTCAGCTACCCCTAACCTATTTTTTACATTGTATTTGTACTTGGTGAATAAACCAGCTGTTAAGTGAAAGGTTAAAAGTAAAAGGAAAAGCTCTAAACCTTGTTGAGGAAAAACAAATACTGTGAAACCCACTATGAAACCCATTATCAACCCTGAAAAATTAACTAATTTCTTTAAGTAGGAAATAGCTCCAAAAGCACCAACTACTATGAAACCTAGAAAAATCCTCACTAAAAAATCCATTCTAAGAACCTTCGCTCATTTTCTTCCTTTCCATCCTTTCCTATTTACTTCCTCTGAACAACCTTTGTTAAGTTTAAAAATCTAACTTATTTCGTTTATTGTTGATTTTTCAAACTAAACCTTTAACTTTCCTCATTAAATCTTTAACTTTTTCAGCATCTATTTCCCCCCTCTTTTTCAAGGATGTGCCTACAATTGCTCCGTCAGCTATTTCTAAGAATTTTTTGCAGTTTTTTGAATTTAAACCACTTCCAATTAAAACTACACCTTCCCTTAAAGCTTCTTTGACGTTTTTAACAAGTTCCAAGTTTGGAGGTAAACCTGTCCTAGCTCCTGTAACGATTACTGCGTCAGCAAGTCCTCTATCCACTAAATCATAAGCTTCGTCCCCTATTCCCCTCTTTGACAAGGGAGACCCATGTTTAGTGAAAACATCAGCCAGGATTAAAACGTTTTCCGCCCCAATAATTTTTCTGAACATGTGGGTTTCAAAGGCTTTTCCTTCAATTAAGCCTTGATCTGTTACGTAAACTCCAGTTTGAACATTAGCCCTTATAAATTTGCAGTCAGCTGCTTTAGCAATTGCTAAAGCGGCTTTCGAATCGTTCCTTAAAACGTTTACACCAACTGGCACATTCACTTCTCCAGTTATTTCCTTACAGATGACAGACATTGTTGCCACTGTCTCCGGCCCAACATATTTCCTAAAAGGTTTGTCACCGAAGTTTTCAACCATAACCCCGTTTATGCCTCCTTTTTCAAGTTTTACTGCTTCTTTAACTGCGAAATTCATTATTTGGTTGATTTCTGAACCGTTGTAGAGGGGGGTCCCCGGTAAAGGAGGTAAATGAACCATACCTATAATTACTTTATCCTCCTTAAAAACTTCTCTCCATTTACTGTTCATTTTTAACACTCTCATCTCCCTTTTTTCAAGGAAAGTTTTTAAATGGAGTCTAAAAGAATTTTTCCAAGTTTAACTTTTCCCCTTTCCAACCACCAGTTCTCACTTTTGTAATTTCTCTTTTGTTGTTTAAAATTATGCCATAGACTCCGTCAAATCCTGGTTTCACGTTTATTTTTCCCTCTCTGTTTTTGATAATAATATCTGCAACAGCCGGATCAGTAACTTTTTCAAGTTCATCCCTTGAAGCGTTTAAAAGAACTTCAAATTCATTTCCGAAAAAATTTATCATTTTATTTTGTTCCTTCATAACCTTCTCAGAGTAAAGTTTATTAATTCTGAATTGGTGAGCTATCAACTCGTAAAGCGGTATAAGTGTTTTAAAAGGGATGGTTTTTGAAGGTGTAAAACCTTCAGGTCTATCTGCCAATTCTTCAACTCTGTGCAAAACACCAATAGTTAACTTTTTTCCGCATTTAGGGCAAATGTTGTTCAATTTAATTGCTTCCCTTGGGCTAAGAGAAACATTGCAGTTCCTGTGTCCATCCCAATGGTATCTACCATAACTGGGTGGAGTTTCTACGGTGAAAAGAATTTTCTTTTTGTCTTTATTTTTTATTGCTTCAAAAATTTCTCTATAACTTACCTCTAGCAAATTTAAACAGACACATTCACGCCCAAGCCTCCATGTCCAGAAACTATGGGCGTCTGAGAAACTAACCAGCGTAAACTTGTCTAGGGAACTTACACGGTAATTCATTGCAGGGTCTGAACTCATTCCTGTTTCAAGAGCGTAAACATTTTTCACTTGATCTTGGTAACACTCTTCAAGGGAGTTGAAACCTGAGAATTCACCTAACGCACCAAACCATGACGTCCATACATGGGCTGGAATAACTAAGATTTCACGTGAAACCTCCATTAAAATTTCAACAAGTTCAGGGGATGAAACTTTAAGGGTCGGTCTACCATCTATTGAAAGGTCCCCATACTTACTTAAAACATCTCCTACTTGGGCGGCAGCTTCAAAATCAGGAATAAAAATTAAGTGATGAACCTTTCGCACTTTACCTTCCTGTAAATAAACAGTGTTTACTTCGGTTGTTAAAACCCAGTATATCCCTTTGTATAAGTATATTCCTGTGTCACTTAACGGTTTTAATTTCTTTTTAAGTTCATTAAACCAGGCCGGAAAAAGTGCGTCTCCTGTTCCTAACATGTCTAGCCCTTTCATTTTGGCAAATGCAGCTAAATGTTCCAAATCCATGTTTTTGCTTGTGGCCCTTGAGTATTTACTGTGAATGTGTGCATCCAAGAAAATCTTCAACCTTTTTCACTTCCCTCCTTCCCTGTAACCTTCTGCATCCCTTTAAATTTTTTTGTCGGAACTATTTGTTTTTCATATGCATCTGTTCCTTAATTTTCTAACTTCCTTGTTTGTATCTTTTATTTTCTGGGATTATTTTCTGAGAATTTCCCCCTTCACGTTTATTTCTCCCTTCCTTATCCTTGTTGATGAAATAGGTTCACCTGTGCTGTCCTTAACAAGGGGGACAACTATAATTGTTAATTCATTCATCCCTCTCTTTTTCCTTTCCTCGTTTATTTTGAACGCGTTTTTTAAGGTTTCTTCTGTTACAATTATTGCTTGAAATTTTTTGTTTTCAGCTGCAGTGCCTAGAGGATTTTTTATTTCAACTATTTCTGTTCTTTCAAGCCACCCTTTACTTTCAAGGTACTTCTCTAAATTTTTCTTCCTTTCCTTGAATGGTTTAATTTTAGAACTTACTTCTTTTCCATGTGTCATTTCATCACACGTTAAGCCAATAACCACCTTTTCCCCAAGCGAGTAAGCTTCTTCTAAAAATTTTTTATGTCCTATGTGGAAAGGGTCGAATGTGCCTCCACAACAAATGGTTTTGAATGGGTGCTTAACTTTGCCCCCCTCCTTATTTTCTTTTCCTTCCTTAAAATCTTCAAAACCCATTTGAGACATTTACCTCCGTAATTCACTTTTTTCCCGTGAAACTGTTGGAAACAAGAAAAATTAATATTGTTCTTTTTTTCGGTAACATTTGAAGAAATATTTTCAGTTCCTTTAATGTCGGGTTTCCTCTTGTTTCCTTTATTGTTGTCCTAAAAACTCTTGCTGCACACCCCAGCTTCAAAGCTTCTTCACCGCTTAAATTAACGGTTTTGCAGCTGCAAGAAAACTTATGAATACGTTTCCATAACCCACTGTATTAACGCTTTCAACCTAACTCTTCAATATGTAACCTTTTCACTTAAATCATTTCCTTTGTTGCTGAATCTGTTAAAGAAGCTCCCTCCACCTTTCTTTAACTATAAACTTTATTTCATTGTTTATTTTGCTCAACTTATCCATCATTTCTTCAGTGGAGGACATGTTTAAGACTCTACGGTACTCTAACTAGTTCAAAATAATTGTTTCAGCTAAATCCCCGTTTTACATTTTCAAATAGTACTGTTCTTCACTTCCCAGAAATTCTCCTCAAACTTCTGTTTTCGACATTTAACAAGTTTAATCAAAAACTTTTAGGAATTGAACCGAAACATTTGTCACCCTTTCACCAGTACTCCGGTTCAATGCTTCCCTCTTCCTTCCCTCCCTTAACTCTCCACACCCCGGTCTTAGGTGAAATTATTTCTATCCCTAACTCCTCCATTAAAGCATCGCTTAAAAGCACTTCTTTCTCATGAGTTGAAACTATCACGTTACATTTAACGCTTTTAGAGAAACCATTCCTTGTTTCAACAGCTACCTCAACAGATTTAGGGATTACATAACTCAAAACTTCCCCTCCTGCTGTGTCAAGGGTTTCAAGTGTGGAATTTTCCGGTGGAGGCCATAAACTCATTTTTTCAGCTAACTTTCTTGGCAAAAGAATTTCAGGTTCCATGCTTGTGAATCCAGTGTTGAGGAGAGCTGCAGTTTCAACTTTGCTTTTCACGCTTTCTAGCTTTACCTTCACTCTAACAGGCATAAAAAAACTCACTTACTCCTGATTACACCCAATTTCTTCCCACGTTTAACTCTACCTACCCTTCTCCTAAACTTTAACTTAACTGTTTGGTTAAAAGCCTGTTTTGAAACATGTTTCGAACTCATAAAGAACTCACCAAATAATTAATGATAACTTCAACAGGTATTTAAAATTTCACAGCTTTCCAAGAAGTTTCCAATAACCTAAAAAATGTTCCAAAAAATTTAACATTTACTTTTATAAGCTTTTTATTTTTGAATAAACTCTTCCTTTACTTAGACAGTTTCCTTCTTTCCTTTGCCAAGTACTTCGCAAGTTTTTCCGTAGCTCAGCAATAAGTATAACGAGGCTTACAGAGAAAGAGAGGGTCTTAGAGTTCCTAGAAACAATGAGGCAACAAATTGAAAAGTCATCAGCAAATTAAAGAGATTACGGAGAAGAAGTAAAAGGGAAATTGAGGGGAGTTGAAAAACCTTATTAAGAGAGAGGTTTAAAGTTGAACCAATCGGCATCTTTGGCTCCTATACTAGAGGCGAGGAGAAAAAGGGGAATGACTTGGATGCCTTAGCTGAATTTAAGGAATCAGCAAGTTTAAGTCTTTTAGATTTCACCGGTTTAGGGAATTACTTAAGTGAAAAGCTAGGTGTTAAAGGTAGGCTTAGTTGAAAGGAGCATCTTAAAACTAAGGGTAGAGAAAATTATCCTGAAGGAAATTGTAAACCTATAAAAAAGGAATTTTTAGAATTATGTAGAAGATATGATTGAAGCCTAAAGACGCTGTCAATTTTGTAAAACATGGATTATGATGGTTTTGTGAAGGATAGGGAAACAGTTTATGTGTTATTGGAGCAATAAAAACTACTGAGGATGTAGGAAGGAGGTGCCGCTGCTAAAGAAATTAACATCTTCAAAAAGAAAAAAATAGAAAAGTAGATAGGGACAAGTAAAAAACAAGCCTTCAATAAAGAAGGCGGGTTTTAATTAATTCTTAGTATTTTTCCTTGTTTTCTTCACTCCACAAGTACAACATTTTTAGCTCTAGGTCCACGTTCCTCTTCTACTATGTCAAACTGAACTTTATCTCCTTCATTTAAAGGAGTTCTTCCTTGAACGTCAACTATGTTGACGTATACGTCTCTTCCACCGTCGTCTCGCACAATGAAACCGAAGCCTCTGCGTCTGTTGAAGAACTTTACGGTGCCTGTTGTCAACTTACCTTTCACCTCTAAACACGGTTTAAGCCTTTTTCACAGGTAAGAGAAGAATAAAGGAAACCAATGAACAACTCTTTTTGAGGAATTATCAAAGAAAAGGTTTTTGAAAGTCGCTACCTTAGAAAAAGGCCGTGAAGAGTTATTCAACGGCTCCCTTTAAAAATTTTTCTGTTTTTCTTAACTACAAAGTTATTCTTTCAACATTTTCTTCAAGAAACCCTTGTTAATTAAAATTTTTTGCAGCGGAAACCCCATTATCTGCTCTTTTAACCAGCAAGGACAGGAACAAAAATAAATCTTTCCTCCCTTTAAGGTGGGTTTTAAAGGTGGGAAAAATTAATAAGGCAATTAAAGAGTGTTTAAAGTGAGGTTTTTTAAATTGCTTAATGTTCCACTTGTTCAAAAAATTATATTAGAAAGAATTGTTTCTTTAGCAAGTAAAGTTAAAGCTTCAAAGGATTCTTTACAGGAACTTTTCAACTACTTAATTGAAGTAGAGGATCTTAAACCCTTAAATAACGTTTTAGAAAAAGACTCCTCATGTTGGAGAGCAAGATTCCGTGAAACCGTAATTTTTCTGGAAAATAAGATTTTCTGCAGGTCTAGGCCAGACATGCAGAATTACTCCTTGAAAGGTGTTAAATGGCCTTTAAAAGTTTTGCAGAATTACTGTGTAGCTGGTGTTGACACTAGCGAAATAACTCCTTCTGTCCATTTCTCTCCTCCTTTTCTTTTAATTAATGTAGGGTTAACTTTCATAAGTTACGGCGATAAATTGCGGCATATAGAGAAAAGTGAGCCTTATTTTTACTTTGTTGGAGAAGGGGAAACTGAAAACTACTTATGGAATATTCAGAGGAAAAGGGTTGAAAGCGAATTAGAGACAATAAAAAATAGTTTATTCAAGTTGAGGGAAGAGTTAAGCAGTGAAATCTATGTTTTATTCGATGAAAGCTTCTCTGTTAACTATTTAGCTTCAAAAACTGAAAAAGAAAGGAAGGAAACTGTTGAAGCCATGAAAAAAGCATGGACAGAAATGAAGAACAAAAAAATAATACCTGTAGGTGTTTTCTACACAAATTCATCAGCTGTTTCAGCTTCTTTAATAAGAGCAGTTGTTTGTGAAGAAAAGAAATCTTGCAGCGTGTGCATGAAAGAAAAAAGGAAATTAGAGTGCGAAAAATTGTTAATAGAGGATAAACTGCTTTTCAATTATTTATTAAGTAACAGCTGGAGAAGTTCCCTTTTTAAAGTCGTGAACAAGATTGTAACTGAGAACAGCTTAGAAGTTGCAGGTTTTTATTTTAAAGCTGGGGAAAGAAACGTTTTCAGGGTTGAGTTCCCTCTTTGGGCGGCGGCTAATGTCCAACAAATTTATTCGGTGGTAGCTGGACAGGCTGGTTTAGGTGGGGGTTACCCTTACTTGTTGGAGAGGGCTCATGAGCAGGCTTTAATAAAAAATGCAGAGAGACGGTGGGTTTTAAGTTACGTAAACAAATTACTGAATGAAAAATATAATTTGAGGTTGCTTTTTTCAAAGAAACAGGAAAAGAAAATTAAGGGGGTAGTTTAAAGTTTTTTGTAAGAGGTTAGGGGGGAATGGAGAGTAGCGAGTTTGACTGGGTTCAGGTGTACAGCGGCAACCAAAAAGCTTTTGGAGAAGTTGTTTCTTCAACCCATAAAACATTTAGTGTCCAATCCTACAAAATTAACACTACCCCTGAGTACGGTTCCTTCATAGTAGTTAATTGTGAATCCTTTATTGTGGTAGGTGCCGTTACAGGGACAGAAATGGTTCCTTCACCTGGTTTACCTTCTGTTCCAACTCCTTTGAAAGCTACAAGGAAAGAAATAATTCAAAGGTACCCGGATTTAGAAGACAGGTTTATAGATATTTATTTCTGTGTTTCAGTAGGTTACTTCGAGAAAGGAACATTTTTCCAGAAGCTGCCGCGACGTAAACCTTTAATTCATGACTTAGCTTATATTCCTTCAAAAGAGTTTGTGAAACAGTTCCATTTCAGGAATGGAAAACTTGAAATCAATTACTTGCCTTTATTAATTAATTCCTTAAACTCAAGCGAAGTAACTTCTTTCCTTGAAACCTTCTTTCCTTACTTAACTGAGTCATTAGGTTTAGGTTATAAAATGGAGATTTATGAAAGAATCACAGAAATTGTTTCTGAAAGGTATGGGGAAGAAAAGCTTCAGGAAGTGCTGTCAACAATTGAGAACATTGTTTCTGGGTGAAGGCTTAAGTGTTGGAGGAAAATTAATAATGAGTGGGGAAGTTAAAACCCTTTTTGCAAGGATAGTGAGCGGGAACTTAACTAAGGGGTTGCAAGGTAGGCTTTTGAAGGACTTTTCAGCTGAGGAAATAAAGGTAGGGTCTGTGGTTTTAATTAAGGGAGTGAGGAAGGAGACGAAGTTTTTAGGTGTTGTTTCAGACATTGAACTTAAGGGGTCAAACGTTCTAGAATCTTTTATAGGGAAGGAAACAAACAAGGACAGAGTGGCCTCTGAAATAAGGGAGAGGACAGAGAAAGGGTTAAGAAGCAGTGGTTCATTACCCACTGTTTTACATATTGCTCCTTTAGCTGTTTACAGAGGCGAAGTGGAGCAAGTTGACTCTATCCCTGACTACTGTGCACCAGTAATTTATCCTTTCCAGGAAGAAATAAATCTCTTCTACGGGAAACCTAATTATTTAACCAGTTGGCCTCTAGGTAAACCTAAACTTCCACTAATAGAGAAAGAGGAGAAGGTATATATTCCCTTAAACGTTGAAACATTGGTTAGAGGATCTTTCGGTATCTTTGGCAAAAGCGGAGCTGGTAAAACTTTTCTAGGCAACTTATTAGCTTTCTTCATTATTTTAACGAATAAGTCGTTAAGTGAAGGGGGAAAACTGAAACTTTTAATTTTTGACATGCATAGTGAATACGGTTTAATGCTGAAGGATCAAGTTGGGAGAGATTACGCAAAGGGAGTTGGCCAAGTGTTCAGGGACCAATTCTTTATTTTAACACCTGACAAAGAAACAGCTGAAACTCGGAACCTGGAAACTTTAAAGGTGAACCCTGGAAAAATATGTGTTGAAGACATAGAAATAATTTCTGAAACATTAGGTTTAACACCTGCCTTCCTAGCTTATTTAACAAGTTTTAAAAGAATAATACAGGAGGTAACCGGTAAAAATTGGCTTGAGGTCTTATGTGGAAAAACTGAAACTTCCCCGAGTGAAGAAGAGGAGATAGCTACAAAGATACAGGGTAAGTTGGGGATAGGTGCCTACCAATCATTTAAGGCAGGCAAAACCCGTCTAGGGAAACTTAAGAAACTGGATTTCATCGACTGGACTGAAGGGAAGGATTCAATCGAAGAAATAATTAATGAAATTTTGAAGGGGAGAAGAAGCGTAATTGTTAGTTTCGGGAGGTATGGAGACAACAAAATAGCTTATATGTTGATAGCGAACATGGTAGCTAGAAGATTGTGGGAGAAATATGTTGAGTTGTCGCTTAAGGGTAAAAAAACCTTTTATAGGTTAGTGATTTTTTTGGAGGAGGCTCATAAATTTTTAGGACCTAAAACCTTTTACATGACCCCCTTTGGGGACATAGCGAGGGAGCTGAGAAAGAGAGGAGTTGTACTGTGCATAATTGACCAAAGGCCTTCCCAAATAGATGAAGACGTTAGAGGAATGCTTTGGAACTCTTTCATCATGAATCTAACAGATGAAGCAGACATTCAAGCCTGTACAAGAGGTTTAAGGTTTCAAAGAATGTTTCAACCAATAATTGAATGGCTTAAAAGGAAAGAAGTGCTTGTCTTCGGTGAATCAATAACCATACCTGCTGTTTTAGAAATACTTAACTACAAAGAAGGGATAAAAAGTTGTCTACAAGAGTTCAGTGAAAGAAGGAGAAAAGAAGAAATTGAACCACCAGATTATTAAACCCTTCCTTTTACAGGTTGCATTAAGGTGGGATGCCTTTGTCCATAAAGATTGTTCACACGGCTGATCTTCACTTGGGAGCCACTCTGTTAGAAACCCCTTTCTTAAATTGGGAGAAAAGAAAAGCAAGGGTAGATGACTTCTTGTCAAACTTGAAAAGAATAAGGGATTTCGCTATAAGGGAGAAAGTTGATTACTTAATAATTTCCGGCGACATTTTCCACAACTTAAGGCCTTCAGGATATGTCTTGTCAGCCTTCGCAGAAACAATTTCTACATTAGGTGAAAACAAAGTAAAGACTGTAGCTGTAGCTGGGAACCACGACCAACCAAAAACAAAAACTTATACAAAAACATACTTAGAGGCTTTGAAACAAGCAAAACCACCGAATTTTTTCTTTTTCAGGAAATCAGGCTATGTAACTCTCGAAAACAGGGAAAGAAATAGGAAAGTTAAATTCATAGCTTTGCCTTATGTCTCACCTGTTGAGTTTAGGGATGAAAGAGAATATAGGAAAACAATTGAGGAAAGGGTTAAACAATACCTTGAAAAAGGGGAAGCCGACTACGTAGTCGTGGTTGCACATTTCTTGGTTGAGGGAGCCAGGCCTGGAGCTGAACAAAAAATAATGTTTATGAAAGATGTTAAACTTAACAGGGGAATTTTTGAGAAAGCCGATGTAGATTATGTAGCTATGGGACACATACATGCCTGCCAGAAACTGTCAGAAAAGACAGTTTATCCTGGTTCAGTAGAAAGAATTGATTTCAGTGAAGAAAAGGAGGAAAAGGGGTTCATTTCCCTCACTGAACAAAACGGAGAATTGGCTTTAAAGTTTCAAAAACTTAACTGTAGACCGATGCTAACTCTTCCAAGTAAGGGAGAAGGAAGTTACTTTCAACTACATAACTCCATCAATCCTTCTAAAGCATTAATTCAAACAATGAGTCGAAGAAAAGTAACGGAAGGATCAATTGTAAGGTTAAAATGTTTACTTGGACCTGGTCAAATGCTTAATCTTCGAGAAATAAATAAGGCAATGACGGAGAAAAACATCTTTTACTGGTTCATTAAAAGGGAATATCTTTCCCCTGAAAAATTAGAGTCCTCTCCTGAACCTGAGAAAATAGAAGTAACCTTTGAAGACTATGTCAAAAAAACTCTGTCAGGAAAAGCAAACCCTGAAGTGATTGAGTTAGTGATAAAGAAGGGAAAGGAAATAATTGATAAAGTTAGGCATGTAGGGGATGAATTATGAGATGTTTATTGAAAAAATAGGGGTTGAGAACTTAGCAACGTTTAAAAGGGAGGAATTTAACTTAGAAAATGTGGGTAAAACTGTCTTTATTCAGGGGCCCACAGGCGCCGGTAAAACAACCTTCTTCATAGACGCTGTAACCTTTGCATTGTTTGGAAGAGCCTACGGCCAACTTGACAAAAGTTTCGCTAAGGAATTAATACCTCCAAACCAAGTTGCAACGAAGGTTGACCTTTACTTCGAAGTAAACAAGAGAAGGTATAAAGTAGTTAGAAAGATTTACAGCATAAAAAATAAACCTTCAACAGCTCAGCTTTTCGAAATAAAGGATACAGGCAGATTGAAACTGGTAGCTGACTCCGTCAAAGCAGTAGATAAAGAAATAGAGAAAATAACAGGGTTAGATTTCCGATCCTTTAAACAGACAAACATTGTGAGACAAGGAGAAGTAGCTGAACTAATAAGTAAAGATTTTCAACCAAGTGAAAGAAGGGATATATTCCTTAGAGTTTTCGGAATATCTTTCAAGAAAGAAAAAGAGGAAGCTGGGGACAGGTTTAAGTCACTCCAAAACACGTTACAGGAAAAAGAAAAGAAAATAAAAGAAATGGAGGAAGAAATAGGAAAGAAAAGTGAAATTGAAGAAGAAATGAAGAAACTGAAACAGAAACTACATACTAAATTGTTTGAAATCAAGGAAATTGAAAAGGAATTAGCTAAGAAAAGGGAAGAAGTCTTAGATAAACAAACTAAATATGAAAAACTAAGTTCAGAAGTTCATAACTTGAAAAACCTGCTTAACCAATTAGAAAAGAACGAAAAAGAAAGGAATGAACTGGAAAAACGAATTAAAGAATTGAAAAATGTGTTAGAACAAAGAGAAAAAGTGAAAACTGAGATTAAAGCTTTAGAAGAAAGGGAAAAGAAACTAAATAAACAGTATGGGGCAATTACTGAATTAAAAAGTAAAGAAGAAATTATGAAAGCCAACCAGAAATTGCTTGAAACTTTTGAAAAAGAAAAAAACAAATTAGAAACAATTAAACGTAAAATAAAAGGAATAAAAGAAGAAATAAAGAAAGAGAAGGAAATAAAAGAAAAAATTTCTGAAAAGGAAGAGGAAAAAGAAAGAATTCAAGAAAAAATTAACGAGTTACGAGGATTTGTTTTACAACTAGAACAAAACCTAAAATTGCTTGAAGAATCAGAAGAAACAAGAAAATGCCCTTTATGCGGTTCCCACCTTCCAAAAGAGAAGGGAGAAGAAATTAAAACAGGTATTGTGAGGGAAATGGAGAAATGTAAGAAAGAGGAGGCGGTGCTAAAAAATAAACTGGAAAAATCAAAAAGAGAATTAAAGGTGTTAAAGGAACGTTTTTCAGAAATTGAAAAAATAAGTTTCGAATTCACTAAATTAAAAGAGGAGGAAGAAGAAATTAAAGGCAGAGAAGAGGAAATCAAAAGGGTTAAAGAAGAAACAGAGAAACTGGTCTCGGAAATAAATGAATTGAAAAGGCAACTTCTTCACAAGGAAGTCTCTCTTCAAGAGATAAAGCAAGAAATAAACGAATTAAATGAAAAACTAATCAATTTCCGGAAAAGAAATGAGGAAATAAACAAAGCAGAAGGCGAATTAAGAGCTTTACAAAAAAACATTGAAAGACTTAATCAAGCAATAGAAACCCTTTCAAAAAAGGTCGACGAAGAAAAAGTTAGAGGGGAAGAAAAGAAGTTGTCTACTTTAAAGGAGGAACTTGAAAAAATAAGGAGGGAGGAGGAAGAGTTAACAGAGAAGAATAAAGAAATATATGGAGAAATAAAAACTCTGCAAGAGAAGAAAAACAGTTTACAGAAGGAAATGCAAAAAATAAATGAACTTGAAACGCAGCTTTTGAAAGAGAAAAAAAAGTTTTTAAAGTTGGAAAAGGAAAAGGAAGCATACAAAATTCTGTACAGACAAATTTTTCACGACAAGGGACTGCCTCTCCACTTGTTAAAAACTTATCTTTCTCATGTTGAAACTTATTCGAGGAAATACTTGACACAGTTTCTTGACGACAAAGACCTAAAGATAGAAATAGATGAAAACGGAAATGTTAAGATCCTGGTTATCGACCAAACTTACGCAAGGGACATAACCACCTATTCAGGGGGTGAAACAGTACTTATAGGGTTTGCTTTAAGGTTAGGGATAATAAATACTTTGTCGCTTCTGAAAGGGATAAATCCGCCGAAGTTCCTGATAATAGATGAAGGCTTCGGTCCTTTAAGCAGAGAATTCAGGGAAAGTGTTCTGGCAGCCTTGAAAGAAATAAGTGACCAGTATGAAAAAGTTTTGGTTATTTCCCACTTAGAGGATATTGAAAATAACCCCTTGTTTCAAACCCATGTAAAAGTGTTTAAGGAAGGAGGAAACAGTAAACTGGAAATTCAACAAAGAGGAAAGTAGGTAAGAGACTGTGTCTTCGTTAATTGTTGGAAAAGAGGTTTTGACAGCTCTACCTTTCATGCTTAGATGTAAACTTTTTTTTCAAGGGTTTAATGATAAGTGTATATCAACTTTCTCCATTAACTTATTCACTAACTTCCTTTCAAGTCTTGAAATTCCTGAACTGAAATCTTTGTTCAGGTATTCACCTAAGTAAGCGTTCGCTATGAACGTTTTAGGTTCAAAGACAATTTTTTCAACTGTTTCAAAGTCTCCTGTTTGGAGATAAATAGATAAATCGTTAATTATCAATATTTCAGTAGGTTTAAGCAGGAACTTGTTAAGAACAGGCTTAATCAACTCCTTATTCTTTTCCACCATTTTTATTAATTCTTTCTTGTTTTTAGCTGTTAATCTAGGCGCATAAACTTTTTTCGGGATTAAAGTCCTCACATTAGTTATTTCCTTAAGGTATTGCCTTAATTTACCTCCTACCTTTACACCATCCTTTTCAAAAGTGTCTGGGGCAATATCTATAACCGTTATTTTTCTTGATAGACCGAGTTCAACGAGTTTTTTTGTTAAGTCAGCTGTCAATTTAGTTTTGCCAGTCCCCACTTCACCTGTAATAAGGGTTTTTTTACCTAAAAAAAAACTGATGCTGGTTAAGAGTTCACTTAAAGGTTTCTCTAGTGATTTTTTCACGTTTAAGAGCCTCCAAGACAATGAAGCCGATAATGCTTCCAGGTATTGAACTAACTGCGAAAGCAAGCCAGATAGGCAGCAATGCACCAATTATTCTCATGTCTCCTATCAATGGAGCAAATAAATAAACAGTAAGCGTTCCACCTATAAGCACAGTTCCTATTGGTTCAGTGAAGGCTGCTATTTCCAAGTGTTTTGTTCCTGTTTTCTTTAACAAGTAGTAAAAGAAACTAACTACTAAACCCCCTGGCACACCTCCCGGTATTGAGTAAATTGTCCCTACACCTAAACCCATCCTTATTAACCCTATAAGTAAAGAAATTATTAGAGCCCATACTGGACCAAGTAAAACCCCCGAAAGAGCGTTTATTAAGTGTTGACCCGGGAAACATTTTGTTGTAAAGAAAGGAAACCAGAGGAAAGAGGCCAAAACCACACCTAAAGCTGTTAAAATTATTGAAAAAGATAATTGTTTAATTGATGGCTTCCTTTCAGTTTTCACTTCCACCCACCAAAACTTTAGAGGCTGCCAATAGTTTTTCAACCAGTTCAACAGGGTTTCTCCCTAACAACACAATCATTGGTTCTTTACCTATGTCCCCTTTATGGTAGATAACATCTGGCACCCCCCCTGTTTCCTTAATTATTTGTTTAACCCCCCATGGAACAGACATTCCCTCTTTGTTTTTCACCTCCTCAGGTTCCTTCGATCTGTCGTAACATGAAATTTTTAAACCTAGTTTTTCCAAGGCAGACAAGATCTCCTGTGAATACTTAATGTTTACAGCTGCCCTTACTTTTTCATCATGTTCCCTAGCTGTAAGGATGTAGTTAGATAAATGCTTTGAAGTTTTGAATTCTGGACATGCAGCTGCTTTAATTTCTCCTTCCACATCCCTTAACCTACCAGGTACAGCAACTATGTCTGACGAGTTTTCTGAATACTCTAAAGCCATTGCCAGGTTTAAACCCACTTCAGGGACGAAAGAACTTATTTCGGGGTGTTTTTCAAGTATTTTGACAGATTCCTTAACAAGTCTCCAAATTTTATATTTCTCTGCTTCCTTGTAAAGGTGAACTAAAGGGTTTACTGGGCCATGGCCATGCCCTATTTCTAAACCGAACCTGATGGCTGCAGTTACGAGTTTTTTAGCTGTATTTACAGCTTCCACCACCCCCCTCTTTTTTGCAAGTTCGGCAGCTATAGCTGCTGAGAAGCTGCATCCTGTGCCGTGGTTTGTGTTTGTGTTTATTCTTTCAGTTTCAAAAAGATGAAATTCTCCGTCAAAGTATAACACGTCAATTGATTTTTTTTCAGCTTTTAAATGGCTGCCTTTAACCACTACTGCTTCAGGGCCTAGATCTATTATTTTTAAGGCTGCTTTTTTTGCTTCTTCCACATTGGTTATTTTCAGTTCAGTTAAAACAGAAGCTTCCATGGCGTTTGGGGTTACGATTTTCGCTAAAGGAATTAAATATTTAGTTAAAGCCTCTAACGCATCAGGTTTAAGGAGTTTAGCTCCACTTTTAGCCACCATCACAGGATCCACTACAACAGGGAACTTGTATTCTTCTATTTTCTCACTTACCGCCCTTATTATTTCTTGAGTGTGGAGCATACCTGTCTTAGCTGCGTCCACACCTAAATCTCTAACTACAGCATCTATTTGTTTCTGAATCATTTGAGGAGAGACGTCATAAACTCCAATTACTTCGAAAGTGTTTTGAGCAGTTATTGAAGTAACTGCAGCCATTCCATGTACTTTTAAAGCCGCGAAAGTTTTTAGATCAGCTTGGATACCGGCTCCACCACCTGAATCTGAACCAGCAATAGTTAAAGCTTTAGGTATGGAGTTCTTCATCAACCTTTCACCTCCTTTATTTTAGAAACTGCAAAGTAAATTACTAATGAAACAAGAAAGCTTGGAATTGATGCACCTAACCAAGCAATAAAGGAAACAATTACGTAGTAAACAATTACACCTGTTAACCATGAAAATAAAGCTATCAAGTTTACTCCTTTCCAGTACCAGTACCTCCCCCTTAAACGGTAAAGTTCTTCAGTTAAATACTTTCTTTTTCTGAGAAGGAAATAATCTCCAGCTACTACACCGAACAATGGAACAAAAACTGACCCTATCCAAAGAAGGAACCATTCATATTGAGCTATTTGAACAGTAGCTGCTAAAAAGAAACTTATGGTCCCTACAATTAAAACAAGTTTCCACTGCTTAACTTTCGCAATTACGTTTTGAAGAGATACTGCTGAAGAGTAAATGTCAGCAAAGGCGTTGTCTGTTTCATCCACGAGAATAGCTACTAAAGCAAACCCTCCCAAAGTGATGGAAAGAATGGCTGAAATAAGGTCCTGTGTTTTAATTGCTAAAATAGAGATGGCGCCCAAGACATAAAACCAAACATTAGCTAAAAAGTAACCGGTGAATGTTCCTGTAAATGAGGATTTAGAATCCTTCCCGAATCTGTTGTAGTCAGCAACTAAAGGAAGCCAGGAAATAGGCATTGCAACAACTAAATCCACAGCTAAAGAGAAAGGCAGTTCCCCCGTCCCTCTAAAAGATAAAATGTCCCCTGGGAAACTTGTCAACAAAAAGTAAGTTATCCAAACTGTTGCACCGAAAACAAGCCATATAGCGAATTTTTCAATCCACTGCCTAACTACAACCAAAGGCCCCCCCAATGCAAGTAATACACACCAAACAGTGAAGAACACCAGCCAAAGGTAATAATTTGAAAAATTTAAGTAAACACTTGAAATATGGTTTGCAGCTTCAGCCATTATTGTGAACTCGAAAGCAGTCCATCCTATCAATTGAATAATGTTCAGTACCGAGGGAAGATAAGACCCTCTTATCCCCAAAGAGGGACGTAGCAAAACCATAGTTGGAACACTGTTTTCACTGCCTATCACACCGGTTAAAGCCAGAAGTAAACAACCTATAGCTGAACCAACTAAAATTGAAACTGCAGCCATAACGAAACCTAAACCTGGAACAAGCAGTGAACCTGCTAATAAGACAAGTAACCCAACCCCTAAACTCGACCAAAGAACAAAAAAATCAAGGGAATTCAGGGTTTTCTTTTCTTCAGGTACAGGATTAATTCCCCATTCCTGCGGCTTTTTTATTTTTAAAACCATGTAAGCAGCCTCCTTCCCTTTATCCAACTTTTTCCAACATATCCCCCCCTTTTTTGAGGGGAAAGTTAAGTAAGTTATCTTTTAAGGAACTTACTTCGGAAAAGTGTAAAATATTTATATTAAAAATTTTTAGAAAAATATAAGTAACTTATAAAACGCCTCAACCTTAAGGGTAGCAAAGGTGATTCCAGAGTTTACAGGAAGCTTCTAAAGGAGCAACGAAGTTAATAATTTCAATAAGAGTTGAAACATTACTCAAGAAAAAAAGGCGAAAGACTTTCGGTCGTCGGCATCAGGGAATCTCTAGAATGGTGAAGCTTTAGATGTCTTTTCTTATCCCTAGCTTTATCGCTATATTCGCCTTTTCATCTAGTACAGGTTTTATTTTTCCCTTCTTTGAGGTAAGTATGGTCATTACTCCTGGACCGTGACCAGCTAAGACGCAGTCACTGTGAACAACAACTCCTACAGATATTGCCCCTTCCTTGTATATTCTTCCAAAACTATGGTCAGCGTTTATTATAGCTACTAAGTCCCCTATCCTTAAATTTCCAAGGTTATATTTCCTTTTTATTCCTTCATCGAACAATTGGATGTCGTAGTCTCCACGGTAAACATGGACACGTCCCAAGCCTGAACCCATTATTTTAGCAGGTATTTGATGCGTTACCGGAACAACTAAATTCTCTCCCTCTTCTTTTATGCCTAATTTTTTAAAGGCTCCCGGGTCAATGTTCATTACTTTGACCTCTGGGTAGTCAAGTATTTTTAATCCCTGCCCAAAAGCCTTTACTTGAACTTTATCCCCTATAACTATTTTTTCAAGGGTTTCAGGGTTAAAGTCTACAAGTACATGTTCAATTCCTCCGTGTTTACCAGTAACTACTCCCTCAGATCCTTTAGCTTCACCAGAAACAATTTTTGCTTTGTTCCCTACGCAAGATAAAATATTTAATGCATTGTTATGTTCTTGTCTTTTGTCGAAGTTTTTTATGCTTACACCTGGTTCAACATGGTCTGCCACTAAACCAGTTGCCAAATCCCCCACTCTAAAGTTATACCTTATTCCTCCTACTGAAGGAGAAATAATTATTTCCCCTTCAGGGTTTACTTTGTAGGGAGGTTCTGCAAGTGCTGGGTGAGAAACTGTTCCTAAAACAGCTACCTTCACTAATTTATCCTCGTTAAATTTCATTTTTGCTGTCCACCTTTTACTTCACTTTTTTACTAACCTATGAAAACTTTTTTCACATTTAACTCTTTTAAAAAATTTTTAAAAATATGAAATGAAAACCTCGAAGAAAGGGATGCTCCTTTTTATTTTTTAATTTTAAACAGTAAAACAAGCGAAAAAGGAAGAGAACGGGTTTGCTTTACCGAAATATCAAGCCTGTTTTCTAAGTAGAAAGACTACTCAAACAAAAGGGACTATAAATAAAAAAAGAAAACTGGTGAAGGCTTTTATTAAATAGGGTTAGTAGTGAAGTGAGGAAGGAACAAGTTTAAAACAAAGTAGAAAGTTTAAGAAAAAAGAGGAAGAAGGGTTATTTCAGTTTTCTGCCGCAGTTTGTACAGTAAATGTCCCCTGGTTTAACAGGTGCACCGCAGAAGGGGCAGTATTTGAAGGTTTCACTAGAAATAGCTGGAGGAGTTTCTTTGGCGGGTGGCTGATACTTTTCACCCCTAGTTTTCAGGAAAAATATTGCCGCCGCAGCTGCTACAACCACCAAAACAACTACAGCTAATGTTGGGAAAGAGGAAACAGTTGCAGCTGGAGAAGGGGTGGGTGAAGTAGGGGTTGAAGGTGTTACAGAAACAGGTGAAACAGTGGGTGATGGACGGGTTTGAGTTGGGCTTGGGGGAAGGGAAACAGGGGGAGGGGTTATTTCTCCTGGTTTTGAACCGTATTCATACGCCCCTATGTCATACCCTGAACCCACCGGTCTTTTTCCCCCATCTAAATCAAAGTTAGGAACAGTAGATGCACCAACATCTATTGCAGGGCTTTCAGGTTTTAAGTGGTAATCCCCAACTGTCCCAAATGCTGGGGAAACAAAAAGGGGGTTCCCGTAAATGTTTCCTGAACCTAATTGAGAAATTTGAGAAGGGTCGTAAGTTTTATCGCCGTAAGCTAACACGAAAGGGCTCTTAGGAAAATAAAATAAATTGTTTTCTAAAGCAAGTTTAACGGATGCAGATAAAAAGATAGGGGAGTCAGGTCCTCTACCGCAAAAAATAGAGTTTTTTATTGTAAGAGTTATAGGTATTTCCGGATGGTCATATTGTGCATGCATTATGTAATTATTGCCAACAAAATCATCCACAGTTACACTCACAATTTCAAATTTGGCGTTACTTTTTTCAGTGCTGATTACTATTGGTGACCACGGCGTGGTTTGGGTGTCACCGTCCCCTCTGCCGTATATGAGGGTGTTTTCCACTTTACTTCCACTTCCCCATAACTTAACGCCATCGCATTTATTGTTTGCAACTATGCAGTTATAGATATGGGTGTTCTCTGCTTTTGAGTCAAGGCCGTCGCCCCTATTATGTTCAGAAACTGTGTAAGAAATTTCAATAGGCCCTGTAGACGGTTCTATTCCGAAACCGTCAGGTCTTTCATAAATTGAGGGCCCTGGCCCTCCTTGATAATAATGACCTGCATATGCTAAGTAGCAATGTCTTATAACTACGTTTCTCCAGCCTCCATGTTTCCCTGCAGGTCCTCCTATTGAACCGAATCCGCAATAAGTGATTGAACAGTTAATTATTTGTAAGTCATTAGCGTCGCCTATGTTTATCCCCATTTCATCTATATGGTGAATATAAAGATTCTTCAGTATAATATGGTTTACTGGGCCGCCGAGAGCTTCTATTCCATCTCTAAATTGGGCTCCGTTATCACTTGTTATTTCGAGATTCTCTATTCTTATGTAGCTTTTACCTGAAATATCAATAGCTGTCAAAAGGTTTTCGCTACCGGCAAGAACAGGCCTATTTCCTTCCTCCCCCTTTATGGTTACCCAGGCGTTTTCTGTTCCTGATGGAGGCATCAATATGTCGTCGGGATATTGGCTTAAATGATATTTTCCTCCTAGTATTATTAAAGTGTCACCTGGTTTCAATTGTCTACAGGCGTAGCCAGGAGTAGCCCACGGTTTATCTCTTGTACCTGGGTTGGAATTATTGCCTGTTGGGGACACATAATAAATTTTGCTGTTTTGTGAAGCCACAGGAGATGCAGCAAAGACAAAGAAGTAAACAGAGAAAACAATTGTTATTGTTAATAAAGAATTAACAACTTTTTTCTTTTTCAGAAGAAGCATAGGCATCACTTTTTCCACTTTTAAGAAAATTTAAATTCTTAAAAATTATATATTTAACTCCTTCCTACTAAGCATTAAGACTTCTACTTCCAAGATGAATTAAAAAACCTACAAGTCTTTACAAATTGGCATCTCTTGCATTTATTCTTCCTGCAGAGGTTTTTTCCAAGCCTAGTTAATGCTGTTTCAAAGTTTATGAAATCCATTCCTGAAACTTCATTGTTTCTCCAAAAATTTTTAAGTTGAATTAAAGCTTTTCCTGGTTCTTTTGTAGTTACGATTCCTAAATTTTCTGCTGCTAAGATTGTGAAATAAGTTGGCTTTGGATCCGCTTTAACCCAGATGCCTCTTAATTCTCTAAGGAATATACTAACTGTTACATTCCCTATACCTTTACCAAGTTCTTTCAAGCGTTTTTCTAAGTCTTCAAAGTTTAAAGCTTTTTTATGGAGAAGGTTTAAGTCGCCTTGATAATTACTAACCAAATTATTTATTACATTTAAAAGTTTAGTTGCTGTTTTGAAGTCGAGCCTCACATATGATCCTTGATCCAACACTTCAACTAATTTATCCCAACCAGCGTTTAGTATTTTTTCCGGAGTTAAAAGTTTTTCTTTTTCGAATTCGCGGTAAGTCTTAAAAACAATAGTTTCAGACAAGGGGGCACCAAAAAGAATAGAGGCTATAAACCATTTAAAAACTTCTTGAGACTCCCCATTTGAGAGATTTACCCCGATTATAGTGGAGTATTTAACTCCAAAATTTTTCAAAAGTTCTTTAACTAAGTCCTTGTTTGTAAAAGTCAATTTCATCTCAACTTGAAAAATTAAAAGCTTCAGAAGAAAATATAAAAGAAATATGGGTACAAAAAAGTAAATGTTTTGTCTTAAAAAGTAAACCTAGTCAAGGAACAATTAAGAAAACTTGGAAAAACAAGGTGGTGTAGAAAAAGTGAATTTGAAAGGGAAAGTTGCTTTAGTGACTGGTTCAAGTAGAGGAATAGGTAAAGCCACAGCTTTAGCTTTAGCTGAGTTAGGGGCGGATGTAATAATTAATTACGTTAAAAACAAGAAGAAAGCAGAAGAAACAGTTAAAGAAATAAAAAGTAAAGGGATGAACGCAATAGCTGTAGAAGCTGATGTTTCAAAAACTAAAGATTGTAAATTAATGTTTAAAAAAATAATGGAAGTGTTTGGAAGAATAGATATTTTAGTGAACAACGCTGGAATACTGCCTAAACACTATAAAATAACAGAAATAAATGAAGAGGAATGGGATGAAATAATTAATGTAAATTTGAAAGGAGTCTTTAATTGCGCCAAGGAAGCAGCAAAGTACATGATAAAACAGGGAGGAGGAAAAATAATTAATGTTTCTTCGATAGCTGGAAAAAACGGAGGAACAGTTGGAGTTGCATACGCAGCTTCAAAGGCAGGGGTAATAGGTTTAACTATGGCTTTAGCGAGGGAGTTAGCCCCTTACAATATAACAGTTAACGCAGTAGCTCCAGGTCCAGTGGACACTGAAATGATTTCAAAAGAAATGAAGGAGAAACTGAAAAAGTTATGTCCATTAGGCAGGATAGCAAAACCTGAAGAAGTAGCTGAAACAATTATTTTTCTGTTAAGTAACGATTACATAACAGGCGAAACAATCAACATAAATGGCGGAAGATACATGGATTAACCCACCTCCCAAAAAAAGAAAAAAGGAAAAGAAAAATGAAAGCCTAGATTAGGAAGGTTTAGGTACTTCTCCGACGACATTGCTTACAAACCAATCCATAGTCCAAAGTGGATCATGCCCTAATCTTTCCCCAGGTTTAGCCCTGAGTTTTCCGTTCTGGTCATAAATAGGTCCAGTATAAGGGTCAAAAGTAGGTACTTCTTCACTCATTTGTTTCAAACGCAACATCACTAAATCGTAAACACTCATTTCCTGCCCAGTAACTTTTTCTTTCACTTTCACAGCTTTCAACTGGTTGATGAATTTTGGATTAATAGGGGTGCCATAGTCTACTCCTAGTTCTACAGCATGCTCCTTAAGCATCCACCAGTAATCTACGTTTTCAAGGTTAGTTGAGTTGTAAATGCCAGTGTAAATTTTTGAAAGAATATCCTCATATATTTTCTCCCAATGAACCAATTGCCCGCTTACAACAGTATCTGGACCAAATTTTAACATGGGACTGTAATGAGCAAATGTGTAAATTTGTTGCCCTTTCTCTGTATGTTCCTGGCCTACTTCAACAACTGTGGGGGAATCCTCAGTAAATGCTAAAGTGTCTACTCCTTCAGCTATTAATGATTCAGCTGCTTCTTTAGCCTTGCTTGGGTCGTACCAAGAGAAAAGCCATCTAACGTAAACTTTTGCTTCAGAGTTAACTTCCTTGATTCCTAAAGCAAAAGCGTTAATGTGTCTAACAACTTCAGGTGTTGGATAAGCACCTACGTACCCTATTTTGTTGGATTTCGTTAATGCACCAGCCATTAAACCGTTTAAGTAGTAAAGTTGATAAAACTCTGCAAAATAGGTTCCAACGTTTTTGTACCTTTTATACCCTGAACAATGGAAAAATATTTTGTCAGGGTATTTTTTACCAGCTTCGATAGTGGAATCCATGTAACCAAAGCTTGTTGTGAAAACTACGTCGTATCCTTCATGAATGAATCTATCAATGTACCTGTCAGCATCTCCTTCAGCTACAGATTCTGCGTAAGAGGTTTTAAGCCATGGAAACAAGTTGTCAACATATTTTCGGGCTTTGTCGTGAGCATGCGTCCAACCATAGTCACCTATTGGGCCTACGTAAATGAACGCAGCCTTTATTTTCTTTTCAGAAACAGAGCTAGGTGTGGGAGTTGAGGTTGGTGTCGGTGTAACTGTTGTAGGTTTAGGTGATGGAGAAGGTGGCTGTCCTACACAGCCTGCTATCAACAAAAGAAGTAGAAACCACGCTAAACCAATTATTCCATATTTAGATTTCATTTTTTACTACATACCTCCTCATGATTCTCTATTAAATCTGTAATACAGAAGTATTGGATATGTATAAAATAATGCTCTTTTTAAATCTTTTTTAACATATTTTTGCAAATAAAGAAAGAAGTTATTTATAGCTTAAGAGACACTACCTGCATCTTTCTTGGGCAACTTAAAACCTACTAATGCAGTTGAATTAAGCAGAACTGAATAAAATGCAGTTTATAAGTTAAGAAGGGTAATGTGAAGCAACTTAACCCGAAATCACTTGATAAAATCAATGCAGAATCAACATTTTTCCCTAAATGAGGGTGAGGAAGATTTTAATTTAAGGAAAATAATTGAAAGAGGAAAAAGCCGCTTAACCTTTTATTTTCCAAAAAATTTTTTAGTGAGGTTTCTCCTCGGATTTAGAGTTGATAAAGGTGTACGAGGAAGCAGCAGAGATGTAAAGATAAGTTTCGGATACCGAAAATCACTCAATTATTTTTTTAATGCTATTCTTTTTTAAAGAAGGATTAAGAAAGGGTTATAGATGTTATTCATAAATGAACAAGACATTTTACAGGGACTTTTAATTCCTTTTCCAACTTTTCAGTTAAAGTGCCTAGAGAAAAAATGGTATATACACCGGCTACTTGGGCGCCTACTTTCTTACATAGAACATATAACCCTCTAATGGTTGACCCTGTCCTTATTATGTCATCTATCAGCAAGATTTTTTCGTTTTTCTTAATTTCACCTGAAGGAAGATAAATGTAACTGTAAAGGCCGCTGGGGTAACTTATTTTCGCTTCTATAAAATCGCTTACCGCAACATCTTTCCTTTTCTTAACAACTAAAACATCAACTCCTAAATTTTTACCTGTTAAAACAGCCAATGGTACACCATCGGTTTCTTTAGTCATTATTTTATCGATTTGTGTATTCCTGAACTCGTAACAAACAACTTTAGCGATTTTATCTAGAAGAGAAATATTGCAGAGAACCCGTGAATCATCAACCACATTACCTTGACGTTTTGTTTTTTTCTTCACCAATCCAATAAGTTCTTTTTCCTTGAAAAAATTAATTATTTCCGCAGCTCTTTCCATATTAGGCAAAACATGGCCGTTAATGTATCTACTTAATGTAGGTATAGGTAACTGGAACATGTTTGAAATCTCGTTGTAAGAGTAACTCTTTTTAAGAGTCTGAAGAATCTCTACCGCAAAAATTTTATTTTTGATTTCGCTTAATTTATCCATGTTTCTTTTGATAAAATAAAGGAATTATAAAAATATTTTTCAGAAACTTGAATTGTTTCAAAAGAAATTTCTTTTCCGAATCAGTGTTTGAGAGAGATAGAGCATAGTGGAGTCTTTCCTTTCCTTTCAAACAGAGAAAGAAAAGAGAAGAAAACAAAACGTATCTGTTTGAAACAATATTTTTCAGTTTCAGGGAAGGTTAGCAGAGCTTATAAAACGGATATAATTGACAAGGGTGACTTAAAAAACATGTTTACAGGAATTGAAAAATGAACCCCTAATTCTTTTCAAAAACTTATAGGAGTACAGTACATGTTTTTGGTTTTGGTTTGATTCAGTTTCCTGAAAAAGAAACTGCTTCATAAACCCCCCTTTTAAGTGAAAATCTGGGAAAATACATATTTTTCATTTTTCTTCTCTTGAGTAAGGTATCCCTAATGCTGCAGGTGCACCTATCTTTTTTCTGATTGTTTTTCGCGTCACCATTAGCAAAACAATAATTGTCATAAGGTAAGGCAGCATTTTTAGAACGTTGACAGGTATGCCTAAAGGCTGAAGGTTAAACTGTATAGCGTCAATTCCCCCAAACAGATACGCTCCAACGAGGGCATTTAAGGGGTTCCATGTTGAGAAAATTGTTAAAGCAATAACAATCCATCCTTTCCCAGCTGTCATTCCTTCTATCCATTCTGGAGTATAAACCAAAGAGAGATAAGCTCCTGCAACACCTGCTAACACTCCACCTGTAAATACGCAGAGGTACCTTGTCAAAACCACATTTACTCCTAATGTGTCGGCAGCTGCCGGGTTTTCACCTACTGACCTGATGTTTATCCCAATTCTTGTTTTGAAAAGGATGAACCACATAATTGGTACAAGGGCAAGGGATAAATAAACTAAGAGGTCATGTTGAAAAATAATAGGTCCTAAAAAAGGAATTTTTGAAAGTGCAGGGATGGAGAATTCATTTATTCTTCTCACTGTTAAACCTATATAGTTTTTCCCTATTAAGCCGCTTAACCCTAAACCAAACATTGTTAAAGCTAAACCTGAAACAATTTGGTTTCCTTTCAAAGTTATGCTTATAAAGGAATGAATAAGAGACATTAAACCACCAACTGCAGCTGCTGCAGCTACCCCAACCCAAGGATTCCCGGTATATATTGTTGAAGCAAAAGCTGTTACAGCACCCATGATCATCATTCCCTCAACTCCTAAGTTTAAAACTCCTGATCTTTCAGCGTAAATTTCACCTAAGGTTCCTAGTAATAAAGGAGTCCCTGCCTCCATCGTTAATTTCAGAACAGAAATTATAAGTTCTACTTCCATCCGGTTTTTCACCGCTTTATTTTTATTTTATACCTCATAAGGAACTCTCCACTAACCACAAAGAAAAGAATTAACCCATTAAACATGTTTATAACAGAGAAGGGCAATCCCAGCGAAACCTGAATCATATCTCCCCCAACCATTAACCCTCCAAACAACACAGAAGCTATTAATATACCTAAAGGATTTAATTTCCCAAGCCAAGCAATTATTATGGCTGTGTAACCGTACCCTGGAGATATACCCACTTTTAAACGGTGATGTATCCCTGCTACCTCTCCTACGCCAGCTAAACCAGCTAATCCTCCACTTATAATCATTACTATCAAAATAATCTTTTTGAAATTTATTCCTGCATACTTTGAAGCTTCTCTGCTTTCCCCAACCACCCTTATTTCATATCCTAACTTGGTTTTAGTCATTAAAATGTACAGAAGAACAGTTAAGATCAAACCTATTAGTAAGGTTGGATAATGTATCCTTGTGTTTGGAATCCTTGGCAATTGAGCTGAAACCGAGAATTTGTTTGTGTAGGGGAAGCCCCATTCTTCAGATCCTTTCCAAGGGCCGTAAACAAGGTATTTAAGTAAGTTTTCAGCTATATAGTTAAGCATTAACGTGGTTATTATTTCATCAGCTTCAAATTCAGCTTTTAAGAAACCAGGTATTAACCCCCAAACAGCCCCCCCTATGAAACCTGAAATAAACATTAAAGGTAAAAGTGAAATAGACGGCAGGTTTGGGAAATTAAGCGCTACACATGTGGCTGTTATTGCCCCTATTAAAAGCTGACCCTCAGCGCCTATGTTCCAAATGACTGCTTTGAAAGCAACACCTAAACCTATGCTGCAAAGAAGGAGAGGTATTGTTTTGACTATTGTTTCAGACCATGCATAAGGAGTTCCGAATGCTCCATAAAGAATTTTTTCATATGCACTTAAAGGGTTGACACCGTAAAATTGGAAAATAGCTGCAGCTGTAAGTAAAGCAGTAATTACTGAAAAAAGGGTAACTGTTAAAGATTTTGTTTTAGATGGGAAACTGGTTTTTTCAATTTTAATCTTCATTTACCCTTTTACTCCAGCCATCATTAAACCTATTTCCTCAATTTTAGCTTCAGAAGCTTTGAATTCCCCTATTATTTCCCCCCTAAACAAAACAATTACTCTGTCGCTTAAACTCATTATTTCATCCAAATCTTCTGAAACTAAAAGCACAGCTGCTCCTTTCCCCTTTTGTTCACGCAACAACTTGTGAATATGCTCTGTTGCTGCTATATCTAAACCGTAAGTGGGATGAGAAGCAATTATTAATTTAGGGTGGCGAGAAATTTCACGTGCAAGAATAATTCTTTGTATGTTTCCTCCAGATAATAGCTTAACAGGAGTGTTAAGATTTGGAGTTAAAATTCTGTATTGATCCACTAAGTTCTGTGTGTAAGCCCGTATAAACTTCCAGTTTAGAAAGAACCCGTTAGAGAAGGGGGGGTGATAGTAATCCCTAAGTACAACATTCTCCATTACACTTAAGTTCGGGACAATACCTGTCTTGACTCTTTCTTCAGGAATATGGGAAACCCCTATGCCATGGATTTCTCTTGGGGATTTGTTAGTTAAGTCTTTGCCTAAAATCTTTATTTTTCCCTTTAAAACTTTTCTTAATCCAGTAATGGCTTCAACAAGTTCTTTCTGTCCATTACCGGCTACACCAGCTACTCCAAGTATTTCTCCTTCAGAAACAGTGAAAGACACATTTTTTAAGGCAAGTAGCCCTTTATCGTTTAAAACAGAAATTTTTTCAACTTCCAAAGAAACCCTGTCTTTCACAAATTTACCGTTTCCAAGCTCTGAATTAAACAGAATTTCTCTACCAACCATTTCTTTAGCTAACTCCTTTTTGTTTGTTTTTGAAGTTTCACTTGTAAAAACTACTTTTCCTTCCCTTAACACTGTTACTTCGTCGCTTACATTCATTACCTCCTCTAATTTATGTGTGATAAAAATTATTGTTTTTCCTTCATCAGCCATTTTTTTCAAGGTTTTAAAGAGGTTTTTGGTTTCAGGAGGAGTAAGGACAGAAGTAGGTTCATCCAGGATCAATATGTCAGATCCTCTGAACAAAGTTTTAAGTATTTCAACTCTTTGTTGCTCACCAACTGAAAGCTGCCATACTTTAGCGTCGGGGTTTATCTCTAAACCGTATTTACTGGAAATCTCTAAAAGTTTCTTTTTTATTTTTTCAGCAGGGTAAAAGAAACTGCTTCCCTTTAAACCTAAAACAATGTTTTCAGCAACAGAGTGGGGGGGAATCAACATGAAGTGTTGATGAACCATTCCGATTCCTAAATTTATGGCGTCTCTGGGTGATTTTAATTTTACCCTCCTTCCTTTAACAAAAATTTCACCTTCATCAGGTTGGTAAATGCCGTAAAGGATATTCATTAAAGTTGTTTTTCCAGCTCCGTTTTCACCTAAAACAGCATGAATTTTCCCTGCTTCAGCTTTAAAATCTACTTTATAATTAGCAACTACACCAGTAAAGGTTTTGGTTATTCCTTTCATTTCAACAGTTACTTCACTGTATATATTTTCATTCATTTCCTTAAATTCATTTCTCCGCCTCATACATTTCCCTTTTTTTTAATTAAACAACATCCAAGCGTGAAAAGAGGCTGGAGTAAGGTTACTTGAAAAAGGTTTAATACTCTTTATGCATAAAAAGAACCATTTAAAAAGTTTTTTTAACACAAACTTGCAAAAAATTTTAGAAGAGCCCTGTATCAAAGTAAAGAAAGAACTGGGGAATAAGCAAAAAAATTAGGAAACCTGGTGACGTATATAAAAAAGTAAGGAATTAACTAAAAAATTAACAATAAAGGTGTTTTAAGTGAGTGAAGCTGAGAAGTATGTAGAGGTTGAGCTTAGATTTCTTGGTTTCCTTACCCAAGTTACAGGCTGCGGAAAAATGTCATTTAAAACAAGGAACAAAGTCAGCCTCGCTTCTCTCCTGGAAAAAATTGGAAATAAAGAGTTATGCAAAGCAGTTATTAAAAAAGGGAAAGTGAAAAGGAATATCATTGTTTTAATCGACGGCTCATCTTTAAAAGGAGGAGAAAAATTGAAACTTAAAAACGGAAGCAAAATAGTTTTTATGCCGTTAATAGGTGGAGGCTGAATTTTTAAAATTTTTACCTAAAGAATTTCTCTTAAATTTTTCTTTAAAACAGTTAAAACCTTGTGGCCAATCTTTAAATGAGTCTTTCTTCCACATTTCCTATAATGGGCAGCAGAAACCTTGGACCCCTCCTTAAACTTAAATACTTGGTTCAACCAGTAAATTAAAAGAAAATGCTTAAACATTATTGTTTTTAACAGATTTTTTGCAACAGTTTGCTCCAGTAAACTCTCTCTGTAATTCCTTATATTTTTCACTGAAACCTAAGTTGTGAATAATTGATTTACTCTCCAAACACAGCTTTTACGAAACATAGCAATTTTTTCTTAAACTGGAAAAAGGTTTCTTTTACCTTTATCTTAAAGTCTACATTTATGGAACCAAAAATATTCTCTCAATTCTACGTTTACTTGATTATCTTTCACTTTGGCTCTGCAAAAGATGAAATTATTTCTTTTAATTTTTAACTCACATGAAAACTGATCCTTTTTTTTACGGCATGTATGTTTAAAGTAGCTTACACAAACTCTTACCTTCCTAAAACTTGAAGGAGGAGCTTTCAGAAATAAAATTAAAAAAACATAACTTAACAGGTTGGTTTAATTGTTTAAAAATTAGTCAGAAAGGAAAGTTTTAAAATTCAGTAAAAATTTAAGAATAAATATTCTTTCCTTGTCTTTTCTATGTGTTCACTTACAAAAAAGAAGGGTTGGAAACATGGCTTCAGAGGATGCTGTACAAAAACTCTTTAATCCATCAAGTGTGGCAGTGATAGGTGCTTCAAGGCATCCCGGCAAAGTAGGTAATGCAGTAGT